>JANPIV010000055.1:0-63627 GCA_031425155.1 Saprospirales bacterium
CGCACCGGAATACGTTCCGGTGCGCTGCACCTCCAAGGAGGGTTTTTTCATTTTTACTACAAATATTTAAGGGCGCTGCCCCATTGCTAAATAGTTACAAAAAATCAATTTTTCCGCCATCCGCTCGGCGGCATACCGAACTCCTCCGAAAAGACCCGGCTAAAATATTTGGGGTCATTGAAACCCACTTCCCAGGCGATTTCCGACACATTCAAATTTGATTCCAGCAACAGTTTTTTTGCCCGGTGGAGTCGCATTTTGCGGAGATATTGCATGGCGGGCACCCCTGTTAGCGCGTTCAGTTTCAGATTCAGGTTGGTTTGTCCCATACCCACCTGACGGCAAATATCCTCCGGCCCGAAATCGGCATTGCCCAGGTTTTTTTCAAAAATCTCCTGCACTTTTTTCAAAAAAACACCCTCGAAATCTTCGAATGCGGAATGCAGAATACGGAATGCGGAATTTGCCGCGCTAGATTCCACATTTGATTCTGCATTCGGGTCTGCCGCTCTGGATTCCGTATTCTGCATTCCGAACTCCGCATTCCGTTGCTGTAGCCGGCGGCGCATTTTCAGCAGATTTTCGAGGATGGCCAGCAACTCTTCGGGCTGAAAGGGTTTGGCGAGATAAATATCCGCACCACGCCGCAGGCCCGTCAGGCGACTTTCGGCATCGGCGCGGGCGGTGAGCAGCACGATGGGAATATGGCTCGTGCGGGCATCATTTTTTAAAAAATGGCAGACTTCAAACCCGTCTTTTTCCGGCATCATCACGTCCGAAATGATGAGATCGGGCACGGTTTCGAGGGCCATTTCGATGCCCACCCGCCCGTTGTAAGCGAAGTGGATCTGATATTTTTCGGCGAGACTGGCCGTGAGGTAGGCCACCACGTCAGGGTTATCTTCGATGAGCAAAATATGCGGGGCATCCGCTGGAGGTGGCGTTTTAGGAATAATATTTTCATAAAAAGGGTTTGGGGGAGCCAGTGCCAGCGCGCTCGCATGGTGCGTGACGGGCAGCCGAACCGTGAAAATGGTGCCTTTGCCGACCTCACTTTCCACCGAAATCTGGCCGCTCATGGCCGCGACCAGTTCCTTGGTGAGCGCGAGCCCAATGCCAGTGCCGCCGGTATTCGTTTGATGATCCACTTGATAAAAGCGGTCAAATATCTTCGTCAATTCATCGGTGGAAATACCGATGCCCGTATCGGCCACCTTGATCTCCAATTGTTTCTGGTGGGCGAGCGAATGCGCCAACAGCGTCACTTGTCCCCCGGACGGCGTGAATTTCAGGGCATTGGTCAGCAGGTTGTGGACGATGGCGAGCAGGCGGTCGGGATCGTAGTCCATCCACAGGTTGGTTTCGGTACTTTCCATGCGGAGCAGCACGTTTTTGGCGTTCGCCAACGTATGCAGACTTTCGACCACGTAGCGCAGATAAGCCACCACATTCCCCTGTACATAGTTCAATTTCAGGGAGTTATCTTCTATTTTGGCCAAATCCAGAATATGATTGATGAGGCGCAACAGGTTTTCGCCATTGCGCCGCAGCAGGCCCAGTTTGGAAATAATCGGAGGAATGGCCGCGTCTTTTTGGTTGGTTTCGAGCCTTTCCACATCATTTTTCACCTGCTCGGTGGTACCCAGGATGACCGTGAGCGGCGTGCGGAATTCGTGGGAAATATTGGTAAAAAAACGGCTTTTGAACTGCACCAGTTCTTCCAGGAATTGCGCTTTGGAAGCCAATCGTACCTGCTGCATCCGCTGCCGATACACTGCAAAGCCGACTCCCAAAGCGATCAGCAAGTAACCCAGCCAGGCCCACCACGACCGAAACCAGGCCTGTTTTACCACGACGGGCAGGCTGATTTTCGTGGGATTCCAATTGCCATTATGGTCGGCGGCTTGCACCCGAAACACGTAGTGACCCGGCGGCAGGGCGGTGTAGCGGGCAAAATTATTGTTGCCGGCCTCTATCCAGTTTTTTTCAAAACCCTCCATCCGATAGCGATACCGATTGTGGCTGGGGTCGGTGTAGTCCAGCAGCGCGAAATGCAGGGTAAAAAACTGGTCGAAATGTTCGAGCACCACCGGCGTGGTTTCCGGCTGGCCGATCAGCGAAAACCGGAGCGTCGAATCCAGCCGCCGGTCATATTTTTCAAAACGAATCAGGTGCAAGGGCGCGCTGTCCGTTTTTTGATCCTCCAAATCTTTGGGTGAAAAAATGGTGAGGCCATTCAGTCCGCCGAGATAGATTTTGCCGGTAGTCTGGCTTTTGAAAAAAGCCAGCGTATTGAATTCTTCGTGCGGCAAACCATCGTCCACGTGAAAAGTGCGGATTTCGGTGAGGCCCTCCGATTTCACCGCCGAAGCCAGGGTTACCCGCGCCAGCCCCCTATCCGTGCCGCACCACAAAAAACCGCCGTCGGGCACTGCAAAATACACTTTCCGGTGGGGCATACCGTCCGCCAGGGAGAAAGTGCGGGCCATCAGTTGGGTGGGGTGGAATCGGATCAACCCGGCATCGGATCCCAGCCATAAAAAGCCCTCGGCGGCCTGGATGCTCAAGATTTTATTGGCCCCGAATCCATGACAGTTTTCGGCGGTAAAATGGCCGCTTACTTGCCATTTTCCGGTGTTTTTTGCAAAAGAAAGCCGGAAAAGTCCCTGCTCGGTCGCTGCCCAGATTTGACCATCGGGAGCGAGATATAAATGCCAGACGCCGGAAATTTCGGCAGCGAGGATTTGCGTTGGCGGGCCAGTCGGTTCGGCTATTTCGAGGATGCCAGTGGATGTGGCGATCCACATTTTGCCGTCCGGCATTTCTAAAAAACTCCGAATTTCCGGCAAAGCCGTAGCGGGCAATTTGATGGAGGTTACCTGGGCCGGATTTTCAGGGCGGAAGGGCATATTTGATCGCGCATTGAAACGGGCGATTTCCAGCGAAAAACGCCCCGGCCAGAGCCAGCCCCGCCGATCCAGCAGCATTTGGTAGGTACCACCAACTACGTCGGCAGGCAATACCGTCTCGATTTTGCCGGGATTACGCAACGAGGTGCGACACAGGGATTTATCGCCGATGAACCAGAGCCAGTCGCCGGATTCGGCGATGCCGTAGCAACTCATGCCCGTAACTGGCCCGTTTTTCAGCTCAAAATCAACCGAAAAAGGGGTCTCAAACAATCGTTTGCGAGGCGTTATTTTGTAAAGTCCTTCAAAGGCCGCCACCCAAATTTCGCGTTTGGTCTCCAAAACGCCATAGATCAGCGTGGCATCATGCAGTACAAAATTGGCCCCGTCGGCCCGGCGAATAATTCGTTTCGGATGGTCCAGTATTTGCCAGTTTTTTTCCCAGTCACGGCCATCGGTCAGTTTGAAAAAGTCGGGTCGCGGAGCGCTTAGGCTGTCTTTGGGATCGGGCCGGAAGAATCGTCCGGTAGCCGGATCGAAACGCGCCCATTGCTGCTGGATCATTACGCTGAACTGGTCGGCACTATCAATTTGCAAATTCAGCACCGAATTGCCGCCAAAAATCTGCCGTTCTGCGGTGTTCATGGCAAAATGCTCAAACCGTTGTCCGTCGAAGCGGGCCAGCCGTCCATCCTGCAAGGCCAGCCAGATAAAACCGGCTTTATCCTGTTGTACCGCACTGACCCAATGGCCTTGCAAGCCATTACGCGTATCGTATTTTTCGATGCGGTAATCGGTTTGCGCCCGCGCTGGCAGCCATAGAAAGCAGATGGCGATCACCAAAAGCAATTTGAGCGTCCGATTTGGAACGGTCGAAAATGGCTCGTGGCGCGATACAGGCATGAAATCGGTGTTGGACATTACCAGAAATCTGGATTTGGCTCGCCAGGTTTGGAACAAAGGTATTCCATGAGGAATTGCTTTTATAAATGATTGCAGCCGCTTAATATTGGCACAGCATTTTATTCCCCTACCATCTATCTTTCCGCCCGAAAAATATGGAACAGACTACTACCAACCAACCCGCCGACGTTGTCCTGATCGGCGCAGGTGTCATGAGCGCTACCCTGGGCGTGATGCTGCAACGCCTGCAACCGGATTGGCACTTTCAGGTCTTTGAACGCCTGGATCAAGTGGCTGCCGAAAGCTCCGATGCCTGGAACAATGCGGGTACCGGCCACGCCGCCTACTGCGAACTCAACTACACTTCCGAAGAAGCGGATGGCAGCATCAATATTTCCAAAGCCCTGAAAATCAACGAACAATTCGAGTTGTCGAAGCAGTTTTGGGCTTTTCTGGTGGAGGCGGGCGTGTTACCGGCCTCCGCAGATTTTATCAATCCGGTGCCGCACCTCAGTTTCGTACGCGGCCAAGAAGACGTAAATTTTCTGCGCAGACGTCATGCTGCGCTGACCCAAAACCACCTGTTCCGCGCGATGGAATTCAGCGACGATCCGGCGCAGTTGCGGGAATGGATACCGCTGATGATGGAGCATCGCGATCCGCAGGAACGGCTGGCCGCCACGCGCATGGAGCACGGCGCAGACGTGAATTTTGGCGAATTGACCCGCGAACTTTTTCGCTATCTGGACGCGCAGCCCAATACCGATATTTATCTGCAACACGAGGTGCGGGATGTCTATCGCGATCCGCTCAGCGGCCATTGGCGGCTGACGGTACACGATCAAATCGCTGACGAAACTCGTACGCTGCTGGCCAAATTCGTCTTTATCGGCGCAGGCGGCGGAGCCCTGGAACTGCTGAATGACTCGCGGATTCCCGAGGGCGATGGCTACGCTGGTTTCCCGGTGAGCGGGCAATGGCTGCGCTGCACCAACCCGGAAGTGATCGCACAGCACCACGCCAAGGTGTATGGCAAGGCCGATGTGGGTACGCCACCGATGTCTATGCCCCACCTGGATACGCGGGTGATCAATGGCAAAAACGAGTTGCTATTTGGGCCTTTTGCGGGGTTTTCCACCAAATTCCTAAAAAAAGGTTCCTATCTCGACCTTATTCGCTCCATTGACACGGACAATATTTTGCCCATGCTGTAGGCGGGTTGGGACAATGTACCCTTGACGCGCTACCTCATTGGGCAGGTGCTGCAATCGCCGGAAGACCGGATGAACGCCCTGCGCGTCTTTTATCCGCTTGCGCGCGCAGAAGAATGGGAACTGGAAATAGCAGGTCAGCGGGTGCAGGTCATCAAGGACGATGGGGCCCGGGGTGGTGTGCTGGAATTCGGCACGGAGATCATCCACGCGGGCGATGGTTCACTGGCGGCGTTGCTGGGTGCTTCTCCGGGGGCTTCCACGGCGGTTTCGATTATGCTAGATTTGGTTGGGCAGTGTTTTCCGGCGAAAATGGGCGACTGGCAGGGGAAGTTAGTGGAGATGATTCCTTCGTTTGGGCATCGGTTGTCGAAAGAGGAGGAACTGTGGAAGGTGGAGCAGGAACGGGTGGGGAGGGTGCTGGGATTGGGGAGGTAGGAGATTTTTATTTTTATAGTTACGGCGGACGGTTGTGCTGACGAAGATGCGACGTTTAGGAGCATTTTTTGGCAGCACTTAGTTCGGCAAATTTTTATCAATACTATTATTTATTTCATCGCAAAATTCAAGAAAATAGGCAAACGAGCGGATATGCTCTGTTTTCTCCGTTCGATGTATCAGTTGCTGCAAGTAGGCTTGTTCTGTAACTCCTCTCGGATTTTTCTTTGTATACTGAATATTTCGTTCTAATAGTAACTCCTTTAAATAACTTTCATGAAATTGTGCCGTTGTTTCAAAGTCGCCCGAATTATTCATAAGTTCTGGGTCTTGTTTGGATACATCGTAGAATGAAATATACTCCCGCAACTCTGGGCTATGTGGATTTCGTTTGAAAACTTTCATATTCCCTAAGAGCCATGTTTCTATACATTTATTCTGTACAATCAAGATAAATTTAGTTTTAGCACTCAGAGCCACACCTTCTGTATTCATAAAGTCAATAACTTCTTGCTTTCTTTCTTCAACTGAACATTCATCAGCATCAAGACAAATTGCAAAATAGTCAAAGTCGCCTATTGCATTGACATCTAAAACCGAATTAGTAAGGTGGTTGTGAAGTAAAGACGGAAAACCATTGCCACTAAACAAATAATAATTGTTTTTGGATACACTATAAGGGTCATTGACCTCGGTTAATTTTGGAACAAGTATTGAAAGCCATTTAGGGTAGACTTTCTTTTCTGTTCTTTTGCCTTCGACTAAAAAGTAAATATTCATTGGTGGTCCGTTCCGGTTTGATATTCCTCTAATTGCATTAGTTGCATAAATGCGTCATGCTTTGATTTTCCTAGATTAAACTCCGAGGCATTGTGAGTTCTTACCACACCTGCTTTGCGAGTTACCAATTTCCAATTGTCAAAATGAATATTATTGATTATATAAGGGTGATGGCTTGTTAAAATGAATTGTAGTTTTCTCTTTGATTTTAAGATATCACTTGTTAATTCATCAATGCAATTAATTCCCAAACTGTTTTCAAATTCATCAATCAGAAATACAGTTCCTTCTGAACACAAATAAAGTTCACCAATATGCATAAGCGTCCTATACATGCCTGATGAAATTTTGTTTTGTTGAATCCACTTATCAACTCCGTCTTCTTTAATCTGTACAAAAGGGTATTCTTTAAAAAAGTCGGGCATCTCATTGTTTATAATATCCAATGGTGCAATTTTCAAATCTGTGACCTGCGGAAAAATATCAATAAACCTTTTTTTTATTGTATTGAACATTTTCTTATCCGCCTTTGAAATTAAGAATAATTTCAGGCTTGTGTCCAAATCACTTTCTTGAATTCTTGTTAGTGTGTTGTATTTTTTTGCAAGTTTATTTGCGTTCAGCATGGTTACTTTGAACATCCCTGACGCTTGCAAAGAGTTCGATTGGTCACTAAATAATAATTTATTCAAACTCAAATTAGCGGGTTCAATAAGGCCTTCTGCTTTTAGTAAATTAATCACACTTTCGTATTGCGAAAGTTTAATTGTCTCTTTGCCCTCGAAGACAATTTTATCAAAAGTACGGTCGATGATTTGTAAGCCGTCAATGAACAGTTTCTCAAAAAGAATTTTTGGTTTATCTTTTTGTTTTTCATCATCATCTTCATCTGTAAAGAAAATAGAATTATCTTTAACTTCAAATTCACCTTCCCAAACATAGTTCTTATTGTCTATTGTTTGAAAATCTAAATACCATTTTACTCCATTTAAAGATTTTCCAGAGGCTATTTCAGTAAGCCCCATAATTGCATTCAGTATCTGAGTTTTACCAACGCCAGATGCCCCAACCAAAAGGGTGAGTTTATTCAGTTCTAATTTTTCTAAGAACCACCCACGAGATTTATCTTCAAACTTTATACTATTAATTCTCATTTTTTGCTATTTTATGAGCCGCAAAGTTATGCAGTTTCGTTATTTTTTATTTTATTATTTCGCAGAACTACTGTTTGCCGTCACCTCCCCCTATAGCCCCAGGGCTGTTCAGTTCTAAGTGAATCAATACTTTTTTTAAACCACTCTCAAATTTTATTTGGCTTTTGAAAGAAAACAGCATTGTAACGTTGTCAAAAACTTTCAAAACAAGTTAAAGCAAAACAAAATTTGTCTCAAAATTATTGACCTTCCAAAATTCAGGAGAACTGAACAGCCCTGCCCTATAGCCCCAATTGCGTGAAAATCCGCTTTATCGCCCTTCCAATTGCGGCCATACAACCAAATTCAGTTGCAGGGCCGCAACCGGAAAGGCGTACGTCTATGCTCCAAAACACCGATGCGGATACCCGGCCCACCGACCAGGTATCCGCATCAACGGCAAAAACAGCAGAGAGCACTTGGAACACGTGGGGCATGTTTCGTTCATTTTGAGGCGGCAATGTACGCAACAGGATCAAATTTCCAAATCATCCAAGGTTTCTTTTATTTTCCCCCAACTTTTCTTCGTTATAGAAGGGTGAATGCCTGTGTTTTTGCTGCTTTTGTGGCCCGCAAGTCGCGGGTATAGCGCAGGTCAATCCCTTTTTCAAGCCATACTTGACGATACATCCATTGGAATGAGTACGACCACGAAAATAATCGTTTCAAACGGATAATGAACTGATAAGCTACGGATACAATCGCCTCCCGCTGTCGAAGGTACATGTGTTAATGTCCTGAACGCATTGCGCTGGAAACCCATACCTTACCGCCACTTTCAGCAGTTCGGCAAAGTCTTTTATAGTTACTTCCTGCATAGAATTTATTTAAATACTACTGAAACAACGACTCCACAAACGCCTTTTTATTAAATATCTGTAATTTATCAATACTCTCCCCTACCCCGATGTACTTGATCGGAATTTTGAATTGATCGCTGATACTGATCGCCACGCCCCCTTTGGCGGTGCCATCCAGTTTGGTGAGGGCTAGCGCAGTGATAGGTGCTACTTCGGTGAATTGCCGGGCCTGTTCCTGGGCATTCTGGCCGGTACTGGCATCCAGCACCAGCAGCACGTCGTGGGGCGCACCGGGCAGTTTTTTCTCAATGCTGCGGTGAATTTTGCCAAGTTCCTGCATGAGGTGCGACTTGTTGTGCAAGCGGCCCGCTGTATCAATAATGGCAATGTCGCAACCATGCTCCACGGCGTAGTTGGTGGTTTCGTAGGCCACCGCGGCAGGATCGGCGTTCATGCCTTTGGAGTAGAAATCGCAGCCTACGCGTTTGGCCCAGATGCTCAGTTGTTCCACGGCGGCGGCGCGGAAAGTATCGGCGGCACCCAGCACCACTTTGTAGCCTTTCTGCTGAAACTGGTAGGCGAGTTTGCCAATCGTCGTAGTTTTTCCCACACCATTCACGCCGATCACAAGCAGCACATAAGGCTTTTTGCCCGCCGGTATTTCGTAGTCATCGGCATCGGCAGTGTTGTTCTCAGCCAACAGTTGCACGATCTCGTCGCGCAGGATTTGGTTCAGTTCCGAGGTGTTCACGTACTTATCACGCGCCACCCGGTCTTCGATGCGCTTGATGATTTTTATGGTCGTATCCAACCCGACATCGCTGGTAATCAGGATATTCTCCAATTCGTCCAGCACTTCGATATCCACCGTACTCTTGCCGGCGACGGCGCGGGTAAGTTTGTCGAAGATGCCTTCCTTGGTTTTTTCCAGCCCCTTATCGAGGTCTTCTTTCTTTTCGCGACTAAAAAATTTGTTGAAAAAACTCATTGTTTATGTTGAGGTTGTTGAGAAAAAGGGTCGAGACGGCTTCGCCTTGTTGAGAAAAAAGGGTTGGGAGGATTGGGATTGTATAAGTGTTTGACGCGATTTTCTCAACCTGCGAAGCAGCCTCAACAACCTCAACATTCTCAACAACTTTCTGGTTGAGTCTGTACAAGTGTTTGACGCGATTTTTCTCAACTTGCGAAGCAAACTCAACATTCTCAACCACCTCAACATTTTAAAAATTGCCTTGTCCGCGTCGTACCGCATCAATCAGCGTTGATTTTTTCCGGCGGGCTACTTCGACGGTTTCGCCGCTTTCCAGCACCAGATAGCCGCCTTCGCCTTTCACGTAGGTTTTCATGTAATTCATATTCACGATGTGGCTCTTATGCACCCGCACAAAACCCAGATTGACCATCGTCTCTTCGAAGGCTTTGATGGTGCGGCTGGCCGTAATGCGTTCGCCGCCGATCATCAGGAAATGCGTGTAATTATCTTCGGCTTCCAGGCGGATGATGTCGCGCAGCCGCACGAAGTGAATGCCATCCAGTGCCGAAATACCGATTTTTTCAAAGGCATTGGGCGCCGAGGGATTGTAGTTTTGTTGCAGGATTTCCAGGCGTTGCTTAGTCTCCGTGTTGCGGTGCCGAATACGACTGACCGCTTTCATCAGGTCATTGCCTTCGATGGGTTTCAGCACGTAGTGGATGGCCGCAAAATCAAAGGCCCGCTGTGCATACTTATCGTAGGCCGTAACGAAAATAATATCGAAGGGCGGCTCGTCCAGTTCTTTTAAAGCATTGAAAACCAGACCGTCGGTCAATTGAATATCGAGAATGGCCACCTCGAACTGGCCCTCGTATTTGTCCACCAGGCGGAGAAAATCGGCGTTGCTGCCGCCAGTGGCCACTACTTCCACATCGGGGCAATAGGTGGCCAGTTGGTTCAGCATGTTCTGAAGGCTTTCGGGTTCGTCTTCGATGACGATGGCGCGATTGTGCATGACTGTTTGCATAATTGGAGGATGATTAGAAAAATGAAAAGGCAACGAATTAAGAAGAAAAGCAAATGGCAAAAGGCAAATGGCAAGAAACAAAAAGGCAAAAAAACAAGGGCAAATATGGCTTGTTTTTGCCAGATAATTGCCTTTTGCTTTTTTGCCTCTTGATTTAATTTCCTGTTGCGCCTTGTCTTCCCGATAAAAATCGGGATATCATTGCGCTCCATTTGCTTTTTTGCTTCTTGCTCTTTACTTTATTGTTTATTGCCCCTTGCCCTTTTATTTACTGTTGGCGCACTTTCAGGCGCATGCCGACTTTCACACCGTCGAGGTTGTTCATTTTACGCAAACTCTCTACCGTGGTGGCGTATTGTCGGGCAATATCTTCCAGCGATTCGTTGCGCTGAATGGTGTGGTATTCGTACTGAGCCGGCTGATTTGGGTCGCGCCGAATGGCGGGTGCCAGCGCAGGAGCGGAAGGCACGGCAGCCGGCTTTTTGTCCGGGGCAGCAGCAATGGCCGGCTTTTTGTCCTGTGGCTGAATAGGTGCTTGAATACGGCCGCTCTGGTGTTTCTGGATCACGACCGGGTGCCAGATCGAAAGGGCCATGCCCACCGTCAGGTAGTTGGAACTCAGTTTGTTCCACGCTTTCAGGTGTTCGCCGTTGCAACCTATTTTGGCGGCAAAATCATTGATGTGCTCCGGGGCTTGCACCATGACCGACGATTCCCAGTAACGACCATCGCCCAACTCTGCGCCAGTGTACATATCGCTGTTTTCCAGCACGTAACTGCGGCTACCGAGCGTATTCAGGTAGCGTACAAAAGCCGGCATGACGCGCTGTGGCAAAATCACGTAGTGACCATCCACGGTCGGCGGCACATAGTCACGTTTGAAACTTGGATTCAGTCCTTTGATGACGGCGTAAGTAATGCCAGTGGCATCCGAAATGGCCCGGAACGACATGCCATCATACACTTTGAGGTAAGACGTCAATTGCTGATCGAAATCAGGATCGTAGGGCTGAATGGCGTGGGTCTGGTAATAATTGCAGATATAAGTCGCCGCAATAAAGGCGGGTACATAGTTGCGCGTTTCCTGCGGCAGGTATTTCTGGATGACCCAGAAATTGGTGCTGTGGGCGCGCTTGATGGCCGAACTAACGCGGCCAGGGCCACTATTATAAGCGGCGAGGGCCAGGGCCCAGTCATTATATTTATGGAATAGTGCTTTCAGATAACGGGCGGCAGCATCAGTGCTTTTCACCGGGTCGCTACGCTCTTCCACCACGCTGTTGTTGCGCAATCCGTAGTCGCTGCCGGTGGTCGGCATAAACTGCCAAAGTCCCGTGGCACCCACTCGGGAGACGGCTTTGGGGTTTAACGCGGACTCCACCACCGAAAGATATTTCAGATCAGTAGGCAGGCCATATTCTTTTAATTTTTGTTCAAAGAGCGGAAAATACGTCAACCGGCGGCCCAGCATACCTTTGGTCTTTTCGGTTTTCATCAGGGAATAGGTGTTGATATATCCTTTCACTGTCCCGTTGGCCTTCAGTTCGAGGCATCCATTCAGGTAAGACAATCGTTCGCGCAATTCGGCTTCGGTCAGGGCGCGCGGCCCGCCGCCTTTGGCGGTCAAAACACTTGATATTACTTCGGAAAGGGTGTCTGTGGGGTCGGCCAGGTCAGCATCTTGTACTACTTCCACTTGCTGCGCCATCAATGGGCCGGTAAAAAGTGCCAGCAATAAAACGAGCCGGCAAACGACATGATTTCTCAACTGCATGAGGGTCAAATACTTTTAAAAGTAAAAGAAGATGGGCTTAGGGCGCTCTCAGGACACGGGCGAATAAACGCGGATGTCCAATTTTTATTCTTTGAAACCAGTAAATGCGCCCTGCGCAAGAACCACACCAGGAAGGCTTTTTCGAGAGAAGTTTGCAAAAGTCGTTAAAAGCACCTATTCCCAGTAGCTCCCAATGTGTTAAATTAAAAATCGTTCACAAGCCGCTTTTTTTCAAAATAAAATTTTGACGAGAAAAAGTCTGCGCTTCGTACTGTTTTCCGCCAAACCGCTGTACTTTTGCGCGGCTTTTAAGAAAAATGCGCTATTCGGCCATCAAATCTACTGTCGAAACCGGAAAAAGGGCGCAGCAAACCAAACATCATTTCGTTCTATGGCTAATATTGGTCGTATTAAGCAAATTATCGGTGCCGTAGTGGACGTTGACTTCAGCGGTCCCGACAGCAAATTGCCTGAAATCCTCAGCGCCCTCGAAATCACCCGTGCCGACGGTACCAAACTGGTGCTCGAAGTGCAGCGTCACCTCGGTGAAGAAGGTATTCGTGCTATTGCTATGGACTCTACCGATGGCCTGAGCCGCGGTATAGAATGCGTAGATACTGGTTCTCCCATCGCTATGCCGACCGGAGAATTGGTGCGTGGCCGCCTCTTCAACGTAGTGGGTGAAGCGATTGACGGATTGAATCAGGTCGCCAAAGGCACCACCTCTTATGTGATTCATCGTAAGCCACCGGCTTATGAAGACCTGTCCACCGAGCGCGAAATCCTGTACACGGGTATCAAGGTGATTGACCTGGTCGAACCGTATGCCAAAGGGGGTAAGATCGGTCTTTTCGGTGGTGCCGGTGTGGGTAAAACCGTTTTGATCCAGGAATTGATCAACAATATTGCGAAAGCATATAATGGTATGTCGGTTTTTGCCGGCGTGGGTGAGCGGACCCGCGAAGGCAATGACCTGTTGCGTGAAATGCTGGAATCCGGCATTATCAAATACGGCGACGAGTTCATGCACTCCATGGAATCGGGCGGCTGGGACCTCTCGAAAGTGGACTACGAAGCGATGAAGGATTCCAAAGCAACCTTCGTGTTCGGTCAGATGAACGAACCGCCCGGCGCTCGCGCCCGCGTGGCCCTGTCCGGTCTGACGATGGCCGAATATTTCCGCGACGGCGACCTCAGCGATCCTTCCGGCGGTCGCGACATTCTTTTCTTTGTGGATAATATCTTCCGTTTCACGCAGGCAGGTTCCGAAGTATCGGCGCTGTTGGGCCGGATGCCTTCTGCGGTGGGTTACCAGCCCACGTTGGCTACGGAAATGGGAATTATGCAGGAGCGTATTACCTCCACCAAACGCGGTTCGATCACCTCCGTACAGGCCGTATATGTACCTGCGGATGACTTGACTGACCCGGCTCCGGCGACGACTTTCGCTCACTTGGATGCCACCACGGTATTGGATCGTAAAATCGCTTCCCTGGGTATTTACCCGGCGGTGGACCCACTGAACTCCACTTCGCGGATTCTTGATCCGAAGATCATCGGCGACGAACACTATAACTGTGCGCAGCGGGTGAAGCAGATTTTGCAACGCTACAATGAGTTGCAGGATATTATCGCCATCCTCGGTATGGAAGAACTTTCTGACGAAGATAAACTCGTCGTGGGCCGTGCCCGCCGGGTACAACGCTTCCTGTCGCAGCCGTTCTTTGTGGCCGAGCAATTCACTGGTCTGAAAGGCGTATTGGTCCCGATTGACGAGACCATCCGTGGCTTCAACATGATCATGAACGGCGAAATGGACGAATACCCGGAAGCTGCTTTCAACCTCGTGGGTACCATTGATGATGCCATTGCGAAGGGTAAGAAACTGATGGCGGAAGCAGAGAACTAATAACCAATTATGAATTATGAATTATAAATTATGGCGCTGCTCATAGTATATAATTCGTAATTCATAATTCATAATTAAAAAATTATGAACCTAACCATTCTTTCTCCCGAAAAGGAAATCTTCTCCGGCGCGGTGAAATCGGTGAAAGTGCCCGGCACTGTCGGCTATTTTCAGATGCTGGAAAACCATGCGCCGATTGTTTCGTCGCTGCAAAAAGGAGAAGTGAGTATTGTGAAAGCCAACGGTGAAAAAATGACTTTCCCGGTGAACGGCGGTTTTGTAGAAATGCTGAACAATGAGGTGGCCCTGCTAATCGGGTAAACCTTTAAATATACGAGGCCCCGCCAGACTGTTCCGTTGGAACTGGTTTGGCGGGGCTTCGTGCATTTGAATAGATTCCTGCGAATGACAAAAAACTATTAATCCGCTGGCGCGAAGTTCCACTTCTTGCCAACATTTTTCGGGCTGTGCCCGCCTCCCAACGATTATAACCGACCAAACGTCGCCGGTTGGCAGGCTTTTTTTGGCAGTAGTTGGCAAATTATCTACTTTTGCCACCCAACCGTCATCCTCGCTGCTGACGTCACACAAACATGAAAAAACTACTCCTTCTCCTGCCTGTTCTGGCACTATTGGCTGGCTGCTCCAACGATTTTGAAGTGGCTGCCCCCTGGAAAGAAATTCCGGTGGTCTATTCCATCCTCTCTGCTAAGGATACCGCGCAATACGTGCGTATCGAAAAGGCATTTCTGGACCCGCAAACCAGTGGGCTTGAAGTTGCCCAGATTGCCGATTCGCTCTACTACCCCGCCGACGCTATCAGCGTTTACCTGGAACGCGCCAGCAATAATACCCGCATCCAACTGACGCGGGTGGATGGCAATTTTGAAGGTTTCCCACGTAAAAGCGGTATTTTCGCCACGCAACCCAACTGGCTGTACAAAGTAAAAACCCCCAGTGGGCAAGCCCTGGCAGCCGGGGAAAAATATCGCCTGGTCATCAACCGGGCCGATGGCAAGGCCGACATCACCGCAGAGACGACGATTCCCGGCGAGTTTTCGTTCAAAGTTCCCAACGAGGTACAATCACCACCTTTGCTCAACTTTTTCAATGCCCAGACCACGAGTCTGAACTGGCGCACCGATGTGAATGGCGTTTATTTTAATGCCTACGTCAAAATACGCTACCGCGAAGAAGCGCCCAATGGCACGACCCTCGCCCACCGGACGCTGGTCTGGACGGCTTTTACCAATACACGCCGCACGGACAGGCTGGCGGGCGCCAACGGCCAGTACATCGGAGAAGCGGAGATCAATGGACAGGATTTTTTCAATTTTCTGGCCGATAGCATCCCCGCCGTGACCAACAATGATCGCTACCGATACTTCGAGTTTGCTGATCTGACCCTCGAAGGCGGTGGCCGGGAAATAGCCGAGTATCTTTCTACGGCCAGCGTGGCGAGTGGTATTACCAGCGCCGAATCCATACCCAGCTACACGAATATTTCCGAAGGCTTTGGCATCTTTACCAGTAAAAACCGTACTACCCTGGGAAATATCAAGATCGAAAGTAAAACGGTAGATGAAATGAATCGCAACGAGCGGGCAGTCAGGTTGAACTTCCGCTATTGAGCGATTAAATATAGCAAAAACGGAGGTTTGCAGCACTGCCGACCACCCTGCGCCGGGTTCCTGTTTGTAACAGGAACCCGGCATTTTTTTTATACTTGTCCGGCATTTTCATTAAAGATTAGAAAAACTTATACGATAAACAAAGTGTTTTCAAAGCAATATTTTTCACAAAAATTAACTTAAATTATTGACTTAAAATTCTGACAGTCAATTATTTATATTATTTTTCATTTTTAAAATAGAGTATTTTTATTTCACAAGAAGCAAAAAATGTTGTTGCAAACTGAAAAACCGCCTCGCACTTTTGTACCATGAACGGTGGTAGTTAATGAATTGCCGCCAAATGAGATATGTTCATGGGATTATACACATTCAGGTGCGCAGGTGCGTCCTTTTTTGGATAGAAGGACGCACCCACCTGGGCTAACCGGCTTCCTGCATACGCTCATTCTTGCACGATTCCGCCTCCCGGCCAACGTGTACGCCCACCCCACTACCTCGCTCCGCTGCGGAGCCACTTCTTTCGAAATGTTCATGGGATTATAATTTGTTGTTACAGAGCCGCACCAAACGAGGTGCGGCTTCTTTAACTTTAGCAAGTCAGGCCAAAAAAAGTTACTGCGCTAATAGCCGGAGCCGCACTACCTTTCGCCTTTTTACCCGCCATAGCCGCAGGCGAAGGCGGATAAAAATCCATTTCACCTGCCTGTGCGCTACAGCAGGTAACCTGTCCAACCATCCAACATCCAAACCATCTATGTCTGCTTCTACCGGCGAAATCAAACGGGTGACGACCCACGTTATCCAGGCCATGAAAAACCGCGGCGAAAAGATCGCCATGCTCACCGCCTACGACTTTTCCATGGCCCGCATCCTCGATGAGGCTGGCATTGACATTCTGCTGGTCGGCGACTCGGCCTCCAACGTCATGGCCGGTCACGAGACGACGCTGCCGATCACGCTCGATCAAATGATCTATCATGCCCAATCGGTGGTACGCGCCGTACATCGGGCGATGGTGGTGGTGGATTTGCCTTTCGGCAGTTACCAGTCCAATCCGGAGATCGCGCTCTCGAGTGCCATCCGGGTGATGAAGGAATCGGGCGCGCATGCCATCAAACTGGAAGGCGGCGCGGAAGTGGAGAAATCCATCAAGCGCATCCTGATGGCCGGTATTCCGGTGATGGGCCACCTGGGGCTGACCCCGCAGAGTATTTACAAATTTGGTACTTATACGGTGCGCGCCAAAGAAGAAGTGGAGGCCCAAAAACTCCGCGACGATGCCAAATTGCTGCAGGCCCTGGGCTGTTTTGCGCTGGTGCTGGAAAAAATACCGGCTACGCTGACGCAGATCGTGTCTGAAAGTCTGGAAATCCCCACTATCGGCATTGGGGCGGGCCAACATGCCGACGGCCAGGTGCTGGTGACGCACGATATGCTGGGCATCACCAAGGATTTTAAACCCCGCTTTTTGCGCCGCTACCTTGAACTGTTTGAAGCGATGGGCGAGGCGACGAAGCACTATATTGCAGATGTGAAAGCCAAGGATTTTCCGAATGATACGGAGCAGTACTAGGTGAGAGACGTGAGAGGGTGAGAGACGTGAGAGAAAATTACTGGTCTTCTAGACGCTGGATAGTAAAGATTGCGTTGTTAGTGCGTTGTTAGTGCCTTTTTAGCCCCTTTTTGCTAATCACCCTTTGCCTTCTTTTATGCAACCAGAAAATTCATCCAAACGTGGCCTGATCGGCCTGATAGTATTAATTCTGCTGGCCGTTGGTGCTTATTTTGCCTGGACACCTTTAAGGGCCATTTACTTTTCCGGCGTACCCAAAGGCATCGAAAAATCCTATTTGCTGATTCCCACGGGTTCCAGTTTTGAACAAGTGGTAGATAGTTTAAAAAGCAGGCATTTTATTGAAGACGAAGCGAGTTTTCGGTGGCTGGCAGAAGAGATGAAGTACAAACGCGACACCATGAAAGCGGGCCGCTACGAAATAGAACCCGGCTGGAGCAACCGCGATCTGATCAGTCACCTGCGGCTGGGCAAACAGGCTCCCGTGAAGGTGATCCTCAACAACGAACGATTGCCGGAAGAGGTGGCGGGCAAAGTGGCGCGGTTCATCGAGGCGGATTCGCTGGCGCTGATTACTACTTTCCGTGATTCGGTGTTTTTGACGGAGATTGGCTATAAGCCGGAGACGCTGATGTCCATTTTTATCCCCAATACCTACGAAATGTATTGGAATACGGATGCGAAGGGTTTTGTGCGAAAAATGCTCAAAGAGCACGAGGCTTTCTGGGACAAAAACGACCGCCGGGCGAAGATCAAAGCCATGAACCTCAATGAAGAAGAGGCTTACACGCTCGCTTCTATTGTGGAACGCGAGAGCAACTCGCAGGCGGAAAGACCCATCATTGCCGGGGTGTATCTCAATCGCCTGAAAATCGGGATGCGCCTGCAGGCCGATCCCACTTCGGTGTTTGCGACCCGCGATTTTGCGACCCACCGGGTGACGGAGTACCATACGAGTTTCGATTCGCCGTATAACACCTACATGTACAAGGGATTACCACCGGGGCCGATCAGCATGGCTTCTATATCCAGTCTGGAGGCGGTCATCAATCCGCAGCAGCACGACTACCTTTATTTCTGTGCCAAACCCGACGACTCCGGCACCCACGCTTTTGCGGTCACCTATGCCGCGCATCTGGTGAATGCCGGACGGTTCCAGGCCTGGTTGCGGCAGCGGGGGAATTAGGGGTGGTTGATTAGTTGACTGGTGTATTAGTGTATTGGTTATTGGTTCGATAGCAATAGATTTTTCTGCATAAATGAAGCCATTGAATTCTATAAGATTTTAAAAAATCTTATAGAATTTTTGTATGAATATCCAATGGCAACTCTCCGTCAAACAACCTTCCTCCCGTCCTCATTGTTACGCCCCATTCATCACCATTGATACAACTATGAACTACCGTCTTCTGGGCCGCTCCGGCCTGCGCGTCTCCGAACTTTGCCTGGGTACCATGACTTTCGGCACCGAATGGGGCTGGGGAGCCGATAAAGAGGAGAGCCGAAAAATATTTGACGCTTACGCCAATGCGGGCGGCAACTTTGTGGACACGGCCAACCGCTACACCGAGGGCACCAGCGAACGCTGGCTCGGCGAATTCGTGAAAAGCGACCGCCATCATTTCGTGGTGGCCACCAAATACACGCTGCGTGATCGGCTGGGCGACCCGAATTTCGCGGGCAATCACCGCAAAAACATGATGCGCTCGGTGGACGAGAGCCTGCGCCGCTTGGGTACCGAGTTTATTGACCTGTTCTGGGTGCATGCCTGGGATGCGCTCACGCCCGCCGAGGAGGTGATGCGCGGTCTGGACGACTTGGTGCGCAGCGGTAAGGTGCAGTATATCGGTATCTCCGACACGCCTGCCTGGGTGGTCAGCCAATCGAACGTCATGGCTGACCTGCGCGGCTGGACGGCGTTTGTGGCCCTGCAAATCGAGTATTCGCTGCTCCAACGCACGCCGGAACGTGACCTGCTGCCGATGGCCGAGCACTTTGGCCTGGCCGTAACGCCCTGGGGAGCCATCGGCGGCGGTGCACTGACCGGCAAATACTTGAAAGGCGAAACGGGCCGTGTGACCGAAGCCAGTGCCCGCCGCAATGAACGCGCCAACACCATCGCCGCCAAAGTGGTGGAAGTGGCCGAAAAACTGGGCGTTTCAGCCAGCCAGGTCGCGATCAACTGGACGCGCCAGCGCATCGCCGGACTGACGGTGGTGCCGCTCATTGGGGCCCGAAATGCCGCACAACTGACTGATTCCCTGGATTGTCTGAACTTTACCCTGCCCGCAGATGCCTTGCAGGAACTGGACGCGGTGAGTGCCATCGAACTGGGTTTCCCACACGATTTTCTGGCGACCGATAATGCGCGGGAGATGGTGTATAGCGGGGCTTATGGGCAGATTGTGCGGTAAATTTTTGGAGAAGGCGAAAATGCTGCGATAAATTTGGAGATTTCAGGTTTGCATTTACATTTGCAGTATTCAACTAACAAAACGTATTCATTCTTCGGCAACTTTCCCTGTCGTCGTTTTCTATGCGGATATTTGGTCGGTTGACCGGGTATCCGCATTCATTTTTATTCATTTAATAGTCAACACAAATGGCTATGAACAAAGTGAGCAGATAACAGGCTGATGATCAAAATTTTCTCAACCTTTCAACATTCTCCATCTCTCAACTTTTAATATTCAAACCAAAATATGAAATTCAACTTCGCCATCTTCCTGCTCGCCACCCTCTTTGCCGCCTGCAACCCGACTCCGAAAACCAATGACGTAAAGCCAAGTCCCATTATCGGCACCTGGCAATTGATCTCGGCGACTATGACCCAGAAAGACAGTACTTTCTCCACGTTTAATCCGAATAATAAAATGATTAAAATTATTACGCCCACGCACTTTGCTTTCTTTAATCATGATCTGAAAATGGGCAAAGATTCGGCGACGGCGGCATTCAGTGGCGGCGGCGGTACTTATACTTTAGTGGATAGTCTATATACCGAACATTTGGAATACTTTAATGAACGGCAATGGGAAGACAATAAATTTCCATTTGTCGTGACCGTTAAAAATGATACTTTTACTCAGCAAGGCATAGAAAAAGTGGAAGCACTGGGCATTGAACGGTTGATTGTGGAAAAATATAAAAGGGTGAAAGAATAAAGCCACATCTGTCCCAAATGTAACCACAAGCTACCATTATGAAACCACAGGACACCCCATTCTTACTAGTTCGGCTATACTTTTGCTCCGTCACTATTGACAGAGCAAATTAATTTTTTTCTCATGAAAAGCAATCTTCTTCTACGTAGCCTCGTCGTCCTTTATTTCATCTGTACCGGGCTGTCGCTTTCTGCGCAAGTCGTTTATGACAACAATGCCCAATGCACCGGAGGTGCTGCCGATGGGTCTACCCTTTCTCTGGCCAACTTCACCGTGCCAGCCAATAACCGTGCGGTGCTGGTCGTGCTGGTCAGAGGCACCGAAACCCAGACGGTCAGCAGCCTGACGTTTAATGGGCAGAGTTTGTCCCGGTTGGGCAGTGTGTTTACCTATTTCAATGCCCGGGCGGAAGTATGGTATTTAGCTTTGGGCAATCTGGCTGCGCCAGTTACCAGCAATATTGACGTGGTCTGGACGGGCAACAATATATATCGAACCATGACTGTGCTCTCCGCGCACAACGTGGACCAAACTACTCCGCTGGACAATCTGACGGGCAACGGGTTTCCCACCACGGCTACTTCCAGTAGTGTCACCGTAGCCGGTACCAGTGGCGATCTGACCGTGGAAGCCATCTCCTGCTTTGGACCCAGTAATCTTACTCCGCCAGTATTTACGCCCACCAGCAGTCAAACCGAATTCCCAAGTTGTACGGTTACGCCTTTCTTTACGTTCCGGCAGTCGTCTGCGTATAAGGCGCAAACGGGCAGCACCACCCTAAGTTGGAGCATCAGTAATTTAGAACCCACCACCAACGCCGGTATTCAAATCGCCGCCAATCTCCGGGCGAATACGGGCTTGCCAATCAGCCTGACCAACTTTCAGGTTCAGTACCGCGATGGTGCCAACAGCCTGCAATGGGAAACCGCTCAGGAACATAACAGCCAGTATTTTGAAGTCCAGCACAGCCATGATGGACGGGAATTTAATGCGCTCGGCAAAGTGGATGCAGCAGGCGAAAGCAATGCACTTCGCCAGTATAGTTTTTCCCACGATCAGCCGACCAGGGTAACCCATTACTACCGCCTGAAAAGCGTGGACCGCGATGGTTCGTTTGCGTTCAGCCCGATCGTTTCGGTGGTGAATGGGAAAGAGGCCGACAGCATGGTGGCCTATCCGAATCCTACGCAGAACAGCCTTACTTTACAAGTCATTGATCGTCAGCAGGCTACCCGGTTGTACGATGGGCAGGGGAAGTTGGTGTATAGTAGCACCGTGGTGCCGGAACAGCTGGAGATGAGCCATTTGCCGGAGGGTGTCTATGTTTTGCAGGTCGGGGCTGCGGTAATGCGGGTGGTGAAGCGGTAGGGGCGACCCTTGCGGTCGCCCAACCCTGGCGGTCGCCCAACCCTTGCGGTTGCCCACCCTCGCATGCGCCCAACAACAGCAGGAGATTATGGTCATTCCAACCTTTTTCACCGAGGCCAATGGGAAAAATCATTCCACTAGAAGTATCCGCCGACTTCCATTTTTTTCTGTACTACCCAGAAGGGATACTGGCTGATTTTATTTCGATGATCTGGGCCAGCGACGGCCTACCTCCATTTTCCCGGGAACGCATCGTGCCCGATGGGGCCAACGTTTTGGTGTTCAACTTCGGGAGTCCGATTGCTTTGGGCAGTAATGCATTTTTCAAAAAAACGCTTTTCGCCGGCGTCAATTCAACGTATAACACGCTGCATTACGAACCCGGCCACGCACAACATACCCAGGCCGGCATTATTTTCAAACCCGGGGGCGCTTATCCGTTTATTCAGCAACCGATCATTGATTTCAAGAACCTGGTCGTCGAGACCTCCGCCCTCGGCGATGGCTATTTTGAGGCTGTTCACGAGCAAATCGGCGAAATGAGGGACCCCAAAAATCGCATTGCCCGATTGACACAACTGCTGTCCGATCGGTTAAAAAAGAATTTTGAAGATAAGCTCACCCCCCAATTGATCCATCTGATACGCCGCCATCCGGAGAAAAGCATCGAGGAGATTACTCAAAAAACAGGGTATAGTCAACAACATTTGAACCGTCTGCTGGGAAAATTTGCCGGCATGAATGCCAAGGGGTTTCAAAAAATATTCCGGCTGCAGCAGGCCATGCAGGCCGTGCAAAAAATGGGCGACGCCGAAAACCTCACCGCTATTGCCTATGATCTGGGCTATTTCGATCAGGCCCATTTTATCCATGACTTTAAAGAGATGACGGGCATGACGCCCAAAGCATATCAGCTCATCCAGCAGCCCGATTCCAACCGGATTATTTATTTGTAAGAGGATGTTCAGTTTTTACAATTTTCTCACGTCGGGAGTGGCCCAACTTTGTGCCATCATTTAACAATTTCAACGTCATGAAAAAGAACATCATGTTTGCCATTCCCCTTCTCCTCATCGGTTATTTTCTCGTCGGTGGGCTTTTATTTAACCATCTGTTTAAACCCTCCCAGCCCGATTTTGCGACATTTCTTAAAGAAAATAATCGTTTCGTCAGCCACGTAGAGGGCTTTTATCAGGAAATCAAAAAAGTGGAAAACGGTTGGGCTTATTGCCACATGGAAATGCAGGCCTTTGCCGCCGGCCCGCCCGAGCATATCCACGAGAATTTTGACGAAATGTTCCGGGTAGAAAAAGGTACCGCTACGATGCTGGTGAACGGGCAGAAAAAAATATTGAAAGCGGGCGAAAGCCTCCTGATTCCCCAGGGTACGCCGCATAAGCCTTTCAATGAGACCAACGAGGTCGTTGTGTTAGCTGACCCGACGGGTCAACATGCCGCGATGCCCGCCGGTTTTGCGTACGGATTGGCCCTGCTGTATCCGGCCATGGATAAAATCGGCGATGTGAAATCACCTAAAGTTCTGCTGCAACTGGCCGCCCAGGGCAATGATTTTGATACCTGGTCGAGCGACGTGCCCATACCTGTACAAAAGGTACTGCGTTGGTTATTGGGGCCGACGGCTCGTTTGCTGGGGTATGGGAACCAGAAACAAGGCCCCGTACAATGATGTAGTCAAGTTTGGCGTGGTTTGGAATAATTTGCCGGTTTCTGCCGTTGTTGACGCTTCGCCAACAACGGCAGAAGTGGTGAAAGAGTAGAGCAACCCTTGCGGTTGCCCTTAGTTAGGTGCCGCGAGGATCGCCCGACTAAGATAGAGCAGCACAATGACTGTATTTTTGAACCTTCCTACCATTTAAAAAACAAAAGAATGAAACACAAAGCCATTTCCATTCGGCCATTCATCGGGGCTAAAAACTTTGCCCTGTCCCGCCGTTTTTACCAGGACCTGGGTTTTCAGGAAAGTGTGCTGGCCTCTAATTTCTCTTATTTCTATACGGAGGGCACCGGATTTTATTTACAGGATGCGTATGTGCAGGATTGGATAGATAATTCCATGATTTTCTTGGAAGTGGACGATGTGGAGCGTTACTGGAACGAACTGCTGGCGTTGGACCTGCCCGCTCGATACGAAAACGTAAAACTCAGCCCGATTAGAGTAGAGGATTGGGGCCGGGAGTGTTTTCTGCATGATCCATCGGGGGTGCTGTGGCACTTTGGGGAGTTTTATGGGAAGAAGTAGGAGCGCAACAAACAGAAAAGTGGCTTTAAAACCCTACGGCAACTTTTTCGACGAAATATTTGAAAAAAATATCGGATATCATTTGGAGGTTTGATGTTGGGGCTTACATTTGCAGCACCCCATATTCACAGTGCGATCCCAAGCACTCCAAATGTCTACTTTTGGCTTCGCCAGCGGTGCGGATATTTGGTCGGTGGACTGAGTATCCGCATTTTTGTTTTTGGACCAATGGAGTGAGCTTTAACTGAAGTAACAAGGCAAGTACATTCGCAATTTTATAGTCAAAGTTGCGGAGCGCAATATTTATCTACAATCAATAAAATAATACAAAAAATGAAAAATCTCTTTTTTATTCTTCTAACATGCCTAGTTTCAAATCTAGCTTCATCACAAATTTTAAACCCAATCAACCCCATTATTAATGGAGTTAATGGTAGCGGTTTAGTAGATGAGGGCTGTAAATTCTGCTTTACGATCGCTCCGGCCAAGAACGCAACAGATGCTTCAACAATATGGAGTAAGGGAGAAAGGTTTAATTTTTTAAACGCAGCTTCTATCAATGGAACAAATGAGACGGGATCTGCATATGTAGATCTTATCAGTGATTATTTAGGACCTGTAAGAATAGCATTATCATCTACAGTTGCAGCAACCGACAAAGAGGAGGGGACTGAAGAAGATAAAAATATAGAAAAGTTTTTAAGCGGAGGAGGTTCTGCAATAATTAATTCAACATTCATTGGTCCAACTCTCAGTTGGAATACAAACAAATCTTACCTAACCTTATTGATTAATCCAAAAGTTGGCTTTGACTTTCCTGCCCTTGGCTCCAATTCCGATGACGGAACAGTCAACCTAGATTTTGGATTAGAATTAAAATTTAATATGCCATTAGCACAAAACAATCTAGGATTTATAGGTCATTATAGATTTGCTCAAGTTTTTGGAGGGGAGAAATTTTATGAAGAGATTGGCTTAACTGGGGATGATGCCAGCTCATTTGGATACTCTCAGATAAGCTTAGGATTTACCTTGCCAGGAATAAATTGGGCGATTTTGTGGAATAAAACTATAACAGGCCCTGATAATTTGAGCAATTTTCACAAAAACGGAAGAATTTCACTGATAATTTCACCAAAATAACGATAATGAAACTTTTAATATTGAATATTGTTATAATAACAATATCGTTTTGCTCATGTAAAGCAGCTAAACGCAATGATATTCAAGGGAAGAATGAAGAAATCCAACCATTGAGTGAAATAGCTAACACACTCATAAAAAGTAGGCAGGGAAAATATAGAAAAAAACTTCGTAATCCAGAATTAGATAATTATGCAAATGCCCTACTTGTAGAAAATTTCTGCCCAGATAGCAACTGCTCTGAGCAAGATATTAAATATATGAATGTAATAAAAAATTTCCTTAGGCACCCCAAAACAGATTATGAATTACTGCTTGAGCGATATTACGTATCATTCAACTTGATCGAGGTAGAAAATATTATTTATACCCATAAAGGTTACAATCTAAACAAAATTTATCCCTATCCAGTAGATTGTAAATGCTATAATGCAATGGCTATTTCTTTAGAGAAATGGAATGCTAAAGATATTTACCTAATAGAAATAAACAATGGCCTTAGTTTGGATATTGGAGAATTGGCAAAAGTCTCTTCACGTATCCTTCCATACAAAGATAATGAGATAATTTCAGTAAAAAATGACGATGAGATTAGATCATTTATACAATCACAAAAACCAACATTGAAGGATTTTATGGTTAAAGTAGTAGGACATTTGTTTGCTGAACCTACACCAGATGATGAATCTTTAAAAATTGATAAAGATAAGGTTTTGTTCTACAATGAGTTTTTTCAATCAATGAAATTTTTTGTCATTGCTCACGAATATTCTCATGCTTTGTTGAAACATAGTGCTTCATACTCTACTTTCGCTTTCACTCCAGAATTTGGTACGAAGGAAGAAGTAATTGAAATTGCTGAATACCCTAACAATGAATATAGTGCTGATAGTCTTGCTTTTGATTTATTATTAAGTTACTCAAAGAGTAATACTAATCCTGAAATAGTAGTTGCAAGTGCTGAATTATGGTTTATGTGGTTGGATATATTTCAAAAAAGTGAACAGTTAGTTCATGGATATTATAAAGGTCAGAATTCACATCCAAGTGCAAAGGAGAGAAGAGATTATATATTGAGAACTTTTCGGAATGAAATTCCTAAGACTTCAGATTATGTCAATCTAGTTTCCACATTAGATAGATCTTTCAACGTAACTTGGGATTATATCTCAAACAAACTTGAACCTGCAAAAGAATATTTAAAAAAAATTAGCGAGAAAAATGAATGTTTCAAAAAATCAAGACGTAGGTAACTACCGTTTTTCTGTCAACTACCTGCTAAACAACGGTATTTAGCAAGCCACTGTTGTTAGCGAAAAATAAGGGAAGACCCGCTAGCAAAAAGAGCCGCCGTGCAAACACACGGCGGCTCTTCCAATATAAATATCTCTAAACAAAAAACCTACGCACTCAACTGATCACTCTCCTGTCCCTGCTTCTCCACCGTTTTCAGGGCGATCACCACCCCATCCTTTGCTTCATTCATCTCGGCCGTCAAAGACACGCCTTCGCCGGGATTTTCGCTGAGGATTGCATTTTTGAGAGCGGTAAAAACAACTTCGATGATGAAAGATCAACGCAATTGTTTTAGTCTTATCAATAAATGCGGTTTCAATCAGGCAGAAAAGGGTAGCAATCCACCCATGCCGAATACGATAAAATAAAAGACATTGAGCATGTCTAAAAATAAAGCATCCATGAAAAAATTTCAAAGTTCAAAATACCCGATCACTCCAATCACTGACGAAGCTACTTATATGCATTTCTGTGAATTGGTAGAGGAGTTAGATGATTTAACATTTGAAGAGGAAGCAGAGGAAGAAAAGAAATTTGCCCATCTTGATGCACTAACAACATTGATAGCAGCTTATGAAGCGAAACATTTTCAATTCAATAAGATAGAACTTACTGTTGTTCAAGTCATCGAACAAACGTTGGAGCAATTGAATTTGAGTAAAAAAGATTTATCAAGAATTTTAGGGTCAAACCGGGTATCAGAAATATTTAGTGGGAAAAGGGATTTGTCTTTAGCACAAATTAGAACGCTGCATAAAGAGTTGCGAATTCCCACCGATCTGCTTATTGGTGTTTAATTCGACCGATAATGCTGGCAAAAGTGCGGGAGCGGTTAGGGGAAGTGGCCTGAGTGCGAAAATTGGGGTAATTTAAAAATTTCCCGGATAGGATTTGGAGATTTAAAGTTAGTGCTTACATTTGCAGCACCCCATATTCAAAGTACAACCCCAAGTACTCCAAATATCTGCTTTTGGCTTCGCCTCTGGTGCGGATATTTGGTCGTTGGGCCGGGTATCCGCATTTTTGTTTGGGGGGTTAGTAGAAGCGTATCATGTTTTTGGGCGTAGCGGAGTCAGATTGGGTGATAAAGTGAGCATACATGCAACGGACGACTAAGTGAAAGTGCGGGCGAATGTCAACACTATTAACATTTTCTCGTACTTTTCGGAACACTTTAATTGGTGGTTGCGGTAATGGATAAGATATCAACAATAAAATTAAAAATAAATAATATGAATCTTAAAGATGGACTTGACACATTGACTAAAATCAAGCAAAGAAAACGGCTTGTACTGTTCATTGGTTCTGGCATATCAATGAACTCGGGATTGCCATCATGGAATGATTTAATGAAACAAATTCTTGAATTATGTAATGATGTATATAATCAAGCAAAAAAGGAATTGACAAAAGTAATAGTTCCAACACAAGCCACTAAAAGAGCCTTGGCAATTTTAGAAGAATATAAGGTACAAGTTGAAAATGCGGAAAAAGAAATTGACGTGCATCCGATTTGGACTGTGACAGTGTTAAAAGAGCAATTAAAATTTTTGCAAGACAATGGGGTATATGACACGAAAGTTGCTTTTCATGAACAAGTATTACAACAATTTTTATCAAAAGATCCTCACAAGTATCATGACAGCATAGTTAACTCTGATTATCCGATTTTGCTCACATCAAACTACGATGATTTATTACAGAAAGCAGCAAAAAAACTAGGAAAAAAAGAATACCAATATAGTGCATTTGATATAACACAACCTGAAAAAATAGCCAATAAAATATATCATAATGAGCCTTTCATTTTTCACGTTCACGGAAAGGTAAAAGCCAATGAGACAATTGAATTTAACGACATAGTACTAACTAAAAATGATTATCAACGAATTAGGAAGGACAAACCTGCAATTGGGCAATTAATAAGAACTATTTTCCTCAATTATAGTGTATTATTTGTTGGTTATGGTGCTAATGACCCACACATCAATGATGTGGTAGAAGAAATGTCATATTTCTTTCCTGATACCCCGATTGCTAATCAACACTTTATTATATGGAATGAATTTAAAGGTTTTAGCCCTGTTCAAGCTCAATATAATAAAGGAAACAGATTGAATTTCATTACAATAACCGATTGGAGTGAATATGGAATACTATTCACTGAACTCGAAAAAATAAAATAGTTTGACACTACCAAATAATTTTAAAATGGGCAGAATTTACAAAAAAATTGAACTAGAAAACATTCGGGATCTAAGAAAGGCTACTCGCTCAATCCTTGAAAGTTGTAAGGATTTATCAAGAGGCAAAAAGGTCAAACGCATTCTAAATGTATTAAATCGAGAGGACAGACCTTTGATAACTAATACATTAACGCACAACAGCAATTTACTAACTACAACCATTCGAAGTGACAACCCAACCCAGGTGGAATTACAAATTTTGGAAATAATATCTGATATTTTACACTCTTTTATTAATTGCAGGGATGGCTATTATTGTACAATTCCTAAAGGCAAAATAATCGCAGCCATCAGGGCGCATTCCAAAGTTTTTAGCAATTCAAAACTAACGGGTTCAAATTTTGAGATTAATAATCTTGAATGGCAGAAAACATATTTGACTGCAATAGAAATATGGAAAAATAATGCCTATAAATAACCAAGTTGCTAACAATGCATGCTCGTATATACTGCCCTTAACCAACACATAAGGCCAAAGCATGGCAGCACAGCGTTCATGCTCATGTTTATGGAAAACCAGCATCAAACTATCACACCCAACCAATATCTTTCATTTTCCCTTCGCAATAAAAAAAAGCCGCCGTGTCCCAACACGGCGGCTTTTTCAATCCTATATTTCCCAAAGCGAAACAAAGTTCCGCTGTACGTTACGCACTCAACTGATCACTCTCCTGTCCCTGCTTTTCCGCTGTTTTCAAAGCGATCACCACTCCATCCTTCGCTTCGTTCATCTCGGCCGTCAGCGATACGCCTTCGCCGGGATTTTCGCTGAGGATATACTCGGCCAGCGGATCTTCCACGTACTTCTGAATAGCGCGGTGTAGCGGACGGGCACCAAACTGCGGATCGTAACCTTTCTCGGCCACAAAGTCCTTGGCTTCATCGGTGAGGTCCAGTTTGAACTTCATGTTGTTCAGGCGCTTCATCAGACCGGCCAGGGCATTATCAATGATCTGGAAAATCTGTTCGCGGCCCAGGCTGTTGAACACCATCACGTCGTCTATCCGGTTCAGGAATTCTGGCGAGAAGGTCTTTTTCAGCGCGTTCTGGATCACCGTCTTGCTGTTCTCATCGGCGGCTTCCTGCCGGGCACGGGTCGCAAAACCAACACCCTGACCGAAGTCTTTCAGTTGGCGCGCACCGATATTGGAAGTCATGATGATAATGGCGTTTTTGAAGTCCACCTTACGGCCCAGGCCGTCGGTCAACTGGCCATCATCCAGCACTTGCAACAGGATATTGAACACATCCGGGTGGGCCTTTTCGATCTCGTCAAGCAGAATCACCGAGTAAGGTTTACGCCGTACTTTTTCGGTCAGTTGGCCGCCTTCTTCATAACCCACGTAGCCGGGGGGCGCACCAATCAGGCGGCTCACGGAGAATTTCTCCATGTATTCCGACATATCAATCCGCACCAGCGCATCGTCGCTATCGAACAGGTAACGAGCCAGCGAACGGGCCAATTCCGTCTTACCAACACCCGTTGGGCCGAGGAAAATGAACGAGCCAATCGGCTTTTTCGGGTCTTTCAGGCCCACGCGATTCCGCTGAATAGCCTTCGAGATTTTCGTAATCGCCTCTTCCTGACCAATCACCATTTTGCGCAGGTCATCGCTCATGGTCACTAATTTCTTGCTTTCGCTCTGGGCCACTTTACGAATCGGAATGCCGGTCATCATGGCCACCACTTCAGCAATATCGTCTTCCTCGACCGGGTAGCGTTTGATCTTGGTCTCGTCTTCCCATTCCACTTTCGCGTACTCGAGATTGCGCACCAGTTTGCTTTCCGCGTCGCGGAGATTGGCCGCTTCTTCGTACTGCTGGTTTTTGACGGCCAGGTTCTTTTGCTCTTTCAGCTCCTCGATGTTCTTTTCGAGGTCTTCAATATGGCGGGGCACGACGATGTTTTTCAAGTGAACGCGGGCACCCACTTCGTCCAGCACATCAATGGCTTTGTCCGGCAGGAAACGATCCGTAATATAACGGTCGCTCAGGCGCACGCAGGCCGTGATGGCTTCCGGTGAATAGATCACGTTGTGGAAGTCCTCGTACTTGCCCTGGATATTTTGCAGGATATTAATGGTGTCTTCCTGGCTTGGTGGTTCCACCAGCACTTTCTGGAAGCGGCGATCCAAGGCACCGTCTTTCTCAATATACTGGCGGTATTCGTCCAGCGTGCTGGCACCAATGCACTGGAGTTCGCCACGGGCCAACGCGGGCTTGAAGATGTTGGAAGCATCCAGCGAACCCGTCGCACCACCGGCACCCACCATCGTGTGGATCTCGTCAATGAACAGGATCACGTCGCGGCTTTTTTCCAACTCGGTCATAATGGCCTTGATGCGCTCTTCAAACTGGCCCCGATACTTGGTGCCAGCCACCAGCGCAGCCAGATCGAGCATCACGATACGCTTGTTGAACAGCGTACGGCTCACTTTCTTTTGCAGGATGCGCAGGGCCAGGCCCTCCACAATCGCCGTTTTACCCACGCCGGGTTCACCGATCAGGATCGGGTTGTTTTTCTTCCGGCGGCTCAGGATTTGGCTCACCCGTTCTATTTCCGTCTCGCGACCAATAATAGGATCGAGTTTGCCTTCTTCGGCGAGTTTGCTGATGTCGCGACCGAAGTTATCGAGCACCGGAGTGCGGCTTTTTTGTTGCGTTTTCTGACCGGAACGGTAGTTGCGGTCTTCTTCGTCTTCGTACTCCCCACTGCCTTCACTGGAGGCCTGGTTGTACAGATTGGGATGCGCCAGGTCCTGTTCAGACCGGACGTATTCCATTTCTTTTTTGAAGGATTCGTAGTCCACGTCGTATTCTTTTAGAAGTTTAGTAGCAAAAGTATCCGGGTGCTTGAGCAGGGAAAGCATCAGGTGCTCCGGGAATACTTCTTCATTGCGCATGATCTTCGCTTCCGCGAAAGTCACTTGCAGCACGCGTTGCATTTGGGTGGTCACTGAAAACTTTCCAACGAACAGGTTTTCAGCAGGCGGATAGGAACTTTGGCGGGGGATAGCGCGCTCGAGCCTTTTTTTAAGGTCGTGTACATCCACCAGCAAAGCATCTAATACCCGCACAGGCAAGCTGTCGCGCTCGGCAATAATGCCCAGCAGCAGGTGCTCAGTGCCGACATAATCATGTCCCAGCCGGTGCGCCTCCTGGCCACTCTGGTTGATGATCTGCTTGACGACCGGAGAGAATTTATTGTTCATTATCTAAAAATCGTTAAGGGCGATAAAAAGTAAGCGTGATCGTAATCGGCGAAGAGAAGCGTACGTAATGGGAATAAATAATTGAAGCGACAAGTTTAGTTCAAACCGAGGAAACAATGCAAGGCTTTAACTAAGGAATCAACATTTTTTTGCGGGTTCGGTTTTCGCCGGTCGGAAAATTATGTATTTCTTACGATCTTCCAATGGAATGCAGATGGTTAAAAATAATGCCACTTTGATTTCCGCCTGACGGGGTGGCAGGATGGGGGACGAAGAAAAAGGCTGTTAAGATTTTTGATAAAAAACAATGCGTAATGGTTACATTTGTCCGTCTTAACTGAGTGCCTTAATCACTTTTATTAATCAATCGCGTTGACAATCACGAATTTATGAAATACAAGATTGACAAACAAGACCAATATGCTGTCTTGGCCCTGGACGAAGAGAACCTCAATTCCACGATAGCACCGGGTCTGAAAAGCGACTTTATCTTCTTTAGCCAGGAGGGTGTGCGTAATTTTATCCTCGATTTGACGAATGTCAAATATGTGGACAGCAGCGGATTGAGCGCCATTTTGACAGGTCACCGGCTGTGGAAAGATAATGGTTCCTTCGTGATCGCAGGAAAACTGCACCCGATGGTGACCAAACTGATCGAAATATCTCGTCTCGAGACCATCCTCACGCTGGTGCCTTCGGTGAGCGAAGCCATTGACTATGTGAAGATGGAAGAGGTGGAACGCGAGCTGCAGAGCGAGGACGAGTAAGTTTTATCTGCTTGCCCAAAAATGAGCGTCTCCCCGCACCTGGTGTGGAGAGACGCTTTCTTTTATACGTATTGCAAAATGAATGCCTTGGCAAACTTCTTTTCTATTGAAACACCCGCACGTAGTCCACTATCAACCGTTGCGGGAAGTTCGTCGTAGCATCCGGACTGCCGGGCCATTGGCCACCCACCGCCAGGTTGAAAATGAAGAAGAAATTCTGGTTGAACGGATAGGCTGCCGGACTTACGTTGGCCGCGGTGATCTGATAAAACTGCACATCATCAATCAGCCACGTGATTTTGTCCTGTTCCCAGTTAATGGAAAAGACGTGGAATTCATCGCTGAATTTAGCGGTCCCGGCCAGGGCTTTGGAGCCTCCTTTATACTGATGCTGGCTGGTGTTAGCCCCGTAATGCACCGTACCATGCACCCGATTAGGCTCACTGCCAATCAGTTCCATAATATCAATTTCGCCGCAGGCGGGCCAGTTTACCGTACTGATATTGCCGCCGAGCATCCACAATGCGGGCCAAATCCCCTGCCCTTGCGGTAGTGCCGCCCGAATATCAATCCGGCCAAATTTGAACTCTTTTTTCCCCTTCGTAATCATACGGGAAGAGGTGTAAGCCCCGCCGCCAAAACTTTCCTTCCGCGCCTCGATGACGAGTTTGCCCGCCGTGAGCAGCGTATTTTCCGGGCGGTAATACTGGAGCTCGTTGTTGCCCCAGCCGCCTGCGCCGGTTTCAAAGGTCCAGGCCGTGGCGTCCACTGCACTGCCGTCAAATTCATCGCGCCACACCAGCGTTTTGCCCGCGTAGGTTTCCGGCGTGGAGTAACCCGTAGCGGGGATGTTGAAAGGATTGTCTTCATCGTCGTTGCGAATCGTCGCCGTGGCCCGTTCGCGGCTGAGCGTCGCACCGACGGGGTTGAGCAGTAGCACCTGGAAGGTTTCGTCGGGCTCTTTCACCGCATCGCTGAGCAGCGGCACTTCAATGGTTTTCGTGGTTTCCCCGGGCGCAAAGAGCAGTTCGCCGTCGGTTTTTCCCGTAAAATCCAGTCCTGATTTGGCGGTACCGTCCAGTGTGGCGTAGTTCACCAGCACATTACTTTTGGCGGCTTCCGAAAGGGTAACCTGCAAAGAAATGGTACCCGGCGCATTGCCTTCCGGCACCGATATATCCGCCACCGACAGGGCAGGCAGCAGCGTTTGTCCCGGCTCCGGGTCTTTCTTGCAGGCAGCAATCACGCACAGCGCGACGAATAGAAAAGCGGCAGTATTTTTATGAGAAATCATAGTTGTTAATTTAAAAATCAATTAGAACACTTATTAAATACTCTAATTGATTAATTAAAAATCAAAGTGTTATTTTTTTGTCATTCAGAGCCGAAGGCGTGGAATCTGAGGAAATAATTACTTTTCGGCCTTCGGCCTCGGATTCTTCACCTTCGGTTCTGAATGACACAATATTGGTAAGTAACTTATCGCAATCTGGTAGTACAACGAAAAACAATGGCCAACAATTGGCTCCACAGTTGATTCTCACCCCCTCTCTACCCGCCGAAGCCTTGGCGAAGGAGGGCATAAATCTCGCTCACCACGTATACACCCGCACATAATCCACCTCCATTCTTCGTGGCCAGATGCTCTCATCTACGCCCTTCGCGCCACCCCAGTTCCCACCCACGGCGAGGTTCAGAATAACGTGAAAACGCTGATCGAACGGCCACTCATCGGGTGTTTTATGCTGATTCGAGAAAGTATGGTATTTCACATCATCCACGAAGTAGTCAATCCGGTCGGTATACCATTCAATAGCATAGACGTGAAACTTGTTTTCCGCATCCGGAATATAAATTCCCTTCGTACTTTGGGTGTGTTTGACGTGATTGAAGGTCTCCGTATGCGCCGATCCAAAAATAGAATCGGCCATATACCCCACGTGTTCCATAATGTCAATCTCGCCGCTGCGGGGCCAGCCACCATATTTCCAATCCGTGGACAGCATCCAGAAAGCTGGCCAGGTGCCGCGCCCGACGGGGCATTTTAGTCGCGCTTCGATACGTCCGTAGGTCCAGTCGCCCTTGTGTTTCGAGACCAGTCGGGCCGAGGTATAGTCGCTTTTTTCCCATTTTTCGCGGCGGGCTTCTACGATCAGCGAGCCCTTTTCAATGCGGGCATTTTCTGCGCGGCGGGCGGTGTAAAATTGCAGTTCGTTATTGCCCCAGCCGCACACATTCGGGCAGCCAGTACCGTAGTCGTAGCCCCATTTCGTGCTGTCGGGCAAGCCGGGCGTATTGAATTCATCGCTCCATACGAGTTTTCGCCCTGCTGCCGTGGCTGCTGACTTTTGCGGGCCGGTACATTGTTGCGCCAGCCCGAAAATAGCGAAAAAGAAGAGTGATTTGAACAAAAAATCCATAGAAGAAAATAAAAAAAGCAAAATTGTAAAAGGCAAGTTGGTAATGAAAATCAATGGTTTGTGCAAAATTTAGTGCTGGTTAAATTTACACACTAAACATTCAATTTTTCAACAAAGTAAATTCAAACCAGCCGGAAGTCGGTACGCCATTCTGGTCCCGAAGCGGCGAGCGCAGCACCAGTTCCGTTTCCGTCAAACTGGCAATGTCATACACTGGCCCGGAATCCCAGGTGCCGATAAACGTGCCGGGAGGCAGCACAATCTGGTCTTTCCCGCCATCGCCGGTGCCTTTGGTAATAAACCAGGTCAGGTTCGTGGGTGCGGTGTAAGGCACGGCTGCGTAACCATTCCACGGGTCCACCGTCAAACCATTATTGTTGTATTCAAAGCGGGCTCCCTCAAAATAAAAGCAAAATCGGTCGTCATATTGCGCATCCTGCAAGCCATTGACCGGCGATTTGTACCACTCTTCCGAGCCGGGAGTCGGACCGACGCGCACGGCTTCGGCGGCACGGGTAAACGTCCAGCATTTGCCAGCAGCTTCGCAACTACCCGTCAGCAGGCCCACCATCGGATCACAAAGAGCCGTTGCGTCCTTGGTTACTTTGACGACCTGAGTGCTTTTAGAAACACCGCCGCCACCTTCGCCAGCCGCGTAAAGCGTGATCAAATAATCGCCCGCTTTGGTATAAAAGACGGTGTCCACCGCCCGTTTCGACTTGGCCGGAATACCGCCCGGAAAGTCAAACGTTTGGTCGAAAAAGCCGGTCGAGGTACTTTTGACGATCACCCGATTGGAGTCGCCGGTTAAAAATTCTATGGAAAAAGCAGGGGCCGCCGGTTGTTCGGGCAGCGAAATATCGTCTTCCTCGACGGGCGTACAAGCGGCCAGGGCCAGCAAAACGGCAAAAAAGAGCAGGGTATTTTTCATGTTTTTATTAGTCTGAAATCCTGTTTATTGCTTTAAAACACTGTTTCACAGAGGCTCACCGAGTATTTGGAGGCTCACAGAGAAACAATAGAAATATTAAAAAACTTGGTTTTGTGCAGGAAATTATCCAGAATTAGCCGCCAATGACCAATTAACTAATTAACCAGTCAACTAATCAACCAATATCAGTACCCCGCATTCTGCAAAATCGCGCCATTCGTCGCCTGCACCTGCGACTGCGGGATGGGGAACAAATTATGTTTTCCTTCCTGATAACCCAACGACCCCAAGGCTTCCTGCGCCCGTCCGGTACGTACCAGATCGAAAAAGCGGTGGCCTTCCAAAGCCAGTTCGATGCGGCGTTCGCGATAAATGGCGGTGAGCAATGCCGCCCCCGTGGCCGTAATATCGGGCAGAATATTGGTCGCCGTGCCGCGTGCCCGGGCGCGTACCCGGTTGAGCGACGTGCGGGCACCAGCTTCATTGCCATTTTGCGCCGCCGCCTCCGCGTGCATCAGCAGCACATCGGAGAAGCGAATGACGCGGTCGTTCACCCCGCCATTTGGGTTCGGATCGCCGAAAGGCGCGTCCTCGCCTTTATTGCTGAAATACTTCTTGGGGTAATAATCATAGGCAATGCCGCCGGTGGCTTCTTTGGTAAAAATGCCCCGGTCGCCCATGGCATCCCCCACCCGAAACACCGTGCTTTTCAGGCGCGGGTCTTCAAAGCCTTCCTTGAAAAATTCCTGCACAAAATCCTCGGTGGGGATGTTAAAACCAAAGCCTTCAAACTGGCCGCGCGCGCGCTGAAACACCGGCGAAAACGTGCCTTCGTTGGCGTTGTTCTTCCCCCAGTTGCCGCCCGAAGCGTTCATGTACTGAATTTCAAATACCGACTCGCTGTTGTTTTCTCCGGCCTGCGTAAAAATGGAGGAATAATTAGCAACCAACTGATATTCATTGGATTGAATCACTTCATTGGCCATGTTTTCGGCATCGGCCCAGCGTTTTTGCCACAAATAACTTTTGGCCAACAGGGCCTGGGCGGCACCTTTCGTGATGCGGCCCAGGTCTTCCTGCGCGTAGCCGCTACGAACTGGGAGGGTAGCTGCGGCTGTCTTTAAATCTGTTTCAATCAGGTTCCACACCTGACCGGCATCGGCGCGGGGCAGGTTATATTCGCTGGGTGCCAGCACGTGATCGGCCAGCGGCACGCCACCAAACATAGTGACCAGATTGTAAAAAAACCAGGCGCGAATGAAGTGCGCTTCGCCCAAAATGCGGCTTTTCAGCGCGTCATCCATCGCGATGCCCGGCACCCGTTCCAGTACAATATTGGCCCGGTAAATCCCTTCGTAGTCCGCCGACCACTCGCTTTCCAGATTCTCGGTATTGGTCGGCCCCTGAAAGGTTTCGAGTTGCAGCAGTTCGTTGGCATCGTTGTCGCCGGAGCCGCCTTTTATGGCATCATCGGACATGATGTCGCCCCAAATCCAGCGAAAGTGTCCGGCGGGCGAAATCTCGAATTGCAGCGGTGCATACGCGGCATTCACCGCAGCAATAGCATCCGCTTCAGTGCGGTAGAAATTCTCTTCCGTGGAACCAATAATTGGTTTGCGTTCCAGAAAATCTTTTTGGCAGGCACTGGGAAAGAGGGCCGCCAGGGTGATGATTATGAATAGTTTATGTTTCATGTTGTTGAAATAACCCGGAACCCTGTTCCGGGGGGTTAAAGTAAGAGTCAAATTACAACTCGCCGCGACATCCCGGAACAGGGTTCCGGGGTACTAAAACGTCACATTCACCCCGCCCAGCAGCACCCGCGCCTGCGGATAAAATCCCCTGTCCACGCCCGCATTCAGCGCACCGCCATACGCCCCGATTTCGGGATCCATGCCGGTGTGTTTGGTAAAAGTAAACAGGTTTTGCGCAGACACATACAGCCGGAATTTTTCAAACCGCATTTTTTTCAACACCGATTTGGGCAGGGCGTAGCCCAACTGCACATTTTTCAGCCGCAAATACGCACCATCTTCCACAAAACGGTCGCTGACACGGGCATTCTGGTTCGGGTCGAGCAGATTGACGCGCGGCTCGGAATTGGAAGTGCCGGGGCCGGTCCAGCGGTTCAGTACCGACACTGGGCGATTGACGTAGTTGAAATCGTAGCGCACCGTAGCGTTGTAAATGTCGTTGCCCTGACTGCCTTGCAGGAAAAAGCCGAGATCGAACCCTTTGAACTCAAAATCCAGCGTCGCGCCGTAGGTAAAATCGGGCGACGGATTGCCGATATACGTTTGATCCTGCGTGTTGATGACCTGGTCGCCGTTCAGGTCTTTGAAGCGAATATCGCCCGGCGCGGTGTTCTCGTTTTGAAAGGCGGCGCGTTCTATGTCCGATTGATTTTGGAAAATACCGTCCGTCACATAGCCAAAAAATGAACCGATGGGCCGCCCGATTTCCGTTTTGGTCACGTCGGCATTCCCCGATTGTACGCGCCCGGCAAACACCGGTTCGCCACCTTCGCCGAGGCTGGTGACTTCATTCTTGACAAAAGAAATATTGCCGCCCACGCTATACTTGAAGGCGCGGTCGCGATTGCGGTAGGTCAATGACAGTTCCAACCCCCGGTTTTCGACGCTGGCCACGTTACGCACCGGCGCAGCCGTACCTGCCGTAAGCGGTACAGGTGCAGCATACAACATATCAGAAGTGTTTTTGATATAATAATCACCCGTAAACGACACCCGGCTGTTGAACAACTCCGCATCTATACCAAAATCCGTCTGCGTGATGGTTTCCCATTTCAGATCGGGATTGGCGGCGGTGAGGGCCACGCTGCCGTTGGTAATGACCTGACCAGGCCCGAACGTGTAATTCTGACCCGAATAAACCACCGTGGTAAAACTGTAATTACCGATGCGGTCGTTGCCATTCTGGCCCCACGAGCCCCGGATTTTCAGGAAATTGACCAAAGAATTATCGGCCCAAAAATCTTCGTGGCTCATGATCCAGCCCGCCGAAACGGAGGGGAAATAGCCGTAACGATTATTGACGCCAAACCGCGAAGAACCATCGGCACGAAACGCCGCACTCAGCAAATACTTTCCGTCGAACTCATAATTGGCCCGGCCAAAAAACGATTGCAAAGCCGATTCGTCCGCACCGCCGTAGGCACTTTGCGAAGCAATCGGGTCAATAGTATTGGAGATAAATGCGTCTTTCGGGTCATTGGAAGGCAGGTTGGTGTTCGCACCGCCGTTGTATTCGTGGTGATTTGCCAAAGCCGAAATACCGCCGGTCAGTGCCAGATCATGGCGATCTGCAAAGACGGTATGCCAAGTCAACACGTTTTCCCACTGCCAGTTTTTCCAGGTGTTGTTGTTGATAACCACCGAGTTAACCGCTCTTTTCTCGCCCGCCGGAGCATCGGCCAGGATCGGATCGTTGCTCAAATCGAATCTTGGAAAAAAGATATTTTGCTGCGCAAACGTTGCGTCCATACTATACGCCGAGCGGAAAGTCAGGCCCGGCAGCAGGGTCATTTCGGCGAAAACACTGCCCACTACCCGGTCGGAATGCCACTGATCGTAGGTCTGTTCGATGGCGTTCACGGGGTTGGTAATGTCCGTATCCGAATAGCGCGAATAGGCGAAAGTGCCGTTGGACTTGCGCACCGGCGTGACCGGGTCCATATTGAGGGCGCGGGCCAATGGCGTGACAAATTCGTTGTTTTCCGGCAGACCGTTGCGGGTAAGCGTGGTGAAACCGATGTTGGTGCCAATAGTCAGCCAATCTTTCACGGCATTGGTGCCCGTAGCCCGCACGGTGTAGCGTCGAAAACCCGATTTTTCGCCGCCCACGATACCATTTTGGTCAAAAACATTGCCCGAAATAGAATAAGTACTTTTTTCGCCGCCCCCGCTGAGGCCCAGTTGGTGGCTGCTCATGGGTGCATCGCTGAAAATAGCGTCCAGCCAATCCGTGCCCTGGCCCAGGGCATCGGGATAGGCAAATTCCGGCAGCGGCGTGGTGCCCGCTGCCACGTGCGCCTCGTTGGAGAGGATGGCGTACTCGCGGGCGGAGAGCAAATTGGCGGTTTTCCAGGGACTTTGGGTGCCGTAATAAGCATCGTACGTAATGCGACCCGCCTGGTTTTTTACGCCCGATTTGGTAGTAATCAGTACCACTCCATTAGCCCCGCGTGCGCCATAAATGGCCGCCGAAGCCGCATCTTTCAGCACATTGATGCTTTGAATGTCGTTCGGATTCAGGAAATCCAGGCCATCCACTGGAATGCCGTCCACGATGTACAGCGGATCGGAATTATTGATAGTGCTGGTACCACGCACCCGCACGGTCAGGGTGCTGCCCGGCGAACCACTATTCTGGCTCACCGTGACGCCCGCCACGCGACCTTGCAGGGCCTGTTCGGTACGCAGAATGGGCACTTCACTGATTTCCTCCGCCGTAATGGACGATACCGCGCCGCTGATGCTGCTGCGTTTTTGCGAGCCGTAACCCACGACGACGACTTCATTGATCAGCGTAGCATCCTCCGATAGTAGGACATTGATCTCGCGTTGCGTGCCGACGGGAATTTCCTCCGACCGATAGCCAGAGTAGGAGAATAACAAGACCGCCGCTTCATTGGGCACTTCAAAGCGATAACGCCCATCTATATCGGTGACCGCGCCAATGGTGGCACCCTTCACCGCGACTGTGACACCAATCAGCGGATCATCGTTGTTGGCATCTACCACCCGCCCGGAAATGGGGACTTGGGCGGCTATTTTGAAGGAAAAAAGGAGAAAAAATATGGGTAGAAGGAACTTCATAAGCAGGTATTGGTTATTAGTTAATTGGTTATTGGGTTGATAATCAGCACTTTGCTTTAATTTTAGATTAAACTAAGTGAGCGGAAGTACTTAGTATTAAATTTTTCGGCACCAAAAACCAGGGTTGTTTCTCAGTTTTAGTACCCGAAAAATCAGCAATGTCTCACTTTTAGTACCCGAAAGAAATCTGACACAGACTTTCCAAGCCCTTAAACATGGATTATCCCAAATTTTTCAACCCACGATTTTAATCGTGGGAATATGCCAAAACAGAAGACGTGTAACCGTTTTAACGGTTTATATATGTATGCCTAAATGTACGAAAACGGTTAAAACCGTTCCCGATTCCACCTGGCTTTTTCTCCCACGATTAAAATCGTGGGTTGAAACCACATCTCTCTGCTTTTGCAAAAACTTGGGGTAACCCATGTTCAAAAAGGCATCAAAAAATCATTAATCCTGCTTGACAAATCTTCCGCTCGCCGCTTTATCCGCTGTTTGTACCAGCAGGAAATAAAGACCGTTCTTCAGCTGCGTAACCGGCATTAAATAATTGTCGGTCAAATCTTTGTGCATTTCTGTCACCACCAATTTTCCGGTCGCATCGAACACGCGGATGCTCACCACACCAGTGGCAGGTGTGTTGAAGCCCAGGCGAATAGCCGTGCTGGTCAGCGAAGGTTGCAAAGTCAGCCAATCGCTGCTGAGGGCCGGGCTGTTAGTGCCCACAATACAGGCGGCATTGTCCGCGCAAGAGGCAAAGCAGGTAGCGACGACCGTATCCTGCTGCACCGCCGGAAGCCAGCGGTCATTATAGTTGGTAACCACGGCGCAAGGCTGACCTTCCAGGTTTTCCTTGCAGGAATAATCGGGGCAGGCACCATTGGCAAAGTCATAAAAAGTCGAGTAACCGCGCTGACGTTCTATCTGAATGCTGAACACACCGTCGCCGTCCAGATCGGTCATTTTGAAACGACCACCGGGAGGACCAAAATCCAGGCCGCCCGCCAGATACACGCCACCCGGATCGGGGGTGTAACTGCCCATGCCGAGATTGACCGTGATTTTCACCGCATCGCCGCAACCGTAGCAGGAGTTGTAGCAAACCGGCCCCACCGTAGCATCAGCCGACAACACTAACTTGCGGTTAGTGAACACGTTGCTGCCGTCCACAGTCGTGTTGGTGCAAGTACTGGTAGGCGAAAACGCCTCTTGCTGCGTCCAGTTATCCAGGGTAAATTTATACTCGTACAGCCCCACGGGCAGCGTCAAAGTCGCCTCATAAATTTTGTCGCCGTCGGCATCGAGCAGTTCGTTGCCATCGCCCGACCAACTGTTGAACGAGCCACTGACATAAGCCTTCGTGAAGGTGCCGCCGAACTCATTCATGTTGAGTTTAAAAGTGACCTCCGCCGTTGGAATGCCGCCGGAAGTACATACGGCGATGTCATCAATATAATAGACCTGATCGGTGGTGAAGGCCTGCTCGAAGTCGGCGAAAAGCACGATTTTGTTGTAAATATTGCCTGTACCAGGCAGATTCGGTCCTTCAATGGAAGGCAGTGCCGGATCAAAGGTGAGTTCCACCCATTCATTGACGACCGTGTTGGGTACTTTAATGACCCAGTTCGGCGCACCGTTCTGGCCTTCTTCCAGTTTCAGCGTCAGGTTGCCGGGATGGTCGGTGTGAAATTTCACGGTGATTTTTCCACCGCTGGTCAGGTTGACCGGCGTAGCAGCATTGGGGTTGGAATAAGCACCCGCCCAGGTCTGTGAATTAGCCGGTTTTTTAAACTCCAGCACCGTGGCACTGGTGTTGATGCCGGTAGCATTCGGGTTGGCAATGGTGCTGGATAATTGACCATCAATCGTACTGCCAAAATACTGGAAAGTCGTGCTGGTGGCGGGTGCTTCAAAATTGAGCACCGGCGTACAGGTGATGGATTCTTCGACTTTGATATTATCCAGATAATAGACCTGATCGGCGGTTGGGCTGACCCCAAAATCAGTGAACAAAGTAACGGTGTTGTAAATATGCCCCGCCGCTGGTGTGTTAGGCGCTTCGATACTAGGCAAAGCTACGTCGAACGTCAGCGTTTCCCACTCATTTATCTTGGTGTTGGCGACCGTCTGTACCCAGTTGGCACCGCCATCGGCTGAGTTTTCGAGTTTCAGCGTCAGGTTGCCAATATGGTCATAGTGGACCTGGATGCTGATTTTTGTGCTGCTGACCACGTTGACGGGCGTAGTTGGATTAGGGTTGGAAAACCCGCCGCCCCAGACCTGCGCGGCCGCTGGCTTTTTAAATTCCAGCACGGTGGCACTGGTGTTAGCTCCCGTGGGATTGGGGTTGGCAATGGTGCTGGTGAGTTGGCCATCAATGGTGCTGCCAAAATATTGGAAGGTGGTGCTGGTAGCCGCCGCTTCAAAATCGAGGATGGTCTGGGCAGTGACATTGTACACACCCACACCAAGGAGGGCAAAGAGCAGGGTAAAAAATCGCTTCATACGAAAGTGTTAGTGGTAAAAATGAAATTTTATTTTGAATGTATTGGTTTTGTAGCGACAAAATTATGAATAGCGCTTTTAAATAAATATTTTCCCTGTACGACACGGTTACGCAGCCATTACGACATTACTACGACACTATTAAAAATAACCAACATGACTATCTTGCAGCGCATACGATTGGGTATTTTCCCAAAGCGAGGTCTGGGAAGTTGTCAAAACCGGCCAGCCCTGTCATACTGGAAATAGCAATGTCCGAAAATACGCTGGCAGTACCCCTGATTTTAAAATTATTTGCCTTCCTGTTTGTGCTGTCGCCCGGTTGGTTGCCCGCGCAGACTGGCAACCTCGGTCTGCCTCCGATCACCAACTATCCTAAAACTACTTACCACGCTGGAACGCAAAACTGGGACGTGGCCCAGGATGCACAGGGACGACTGCTTTTTGCCAATAATGAGGGCTTGCTCGTTTTTGACGGGGCGCACTGGCAGTGCTACCCGATTGCCAACGGCACCTGTGTGCGTTCTGTGGCCGTCAGCCCGGACGGACTCATTTATGTCGGTGGACAAGGGGAGATTGGTTTTTTCCGCCCCGATGCCCAGGGGCGGCTGAAGTATCGGCCCCTCAACGACCGGATTTCACCCGAAAACCAGCAATTCGCTGATGTGTGGGACATTGTTGTAGCCGACGACGGCGCGGTCTATTTTCGGAGCGACGACCTGCTTTTTCAATGGAAAAACGACCAAATTCGGGCCTTTTCGAGCGGCGGAAAAACAAGTTTTTTCGGTAAAGTCGCCGGTCGGCTGCTACTCCACGACACCAATAATGGGCTGATGAACTTTGACGGACAGCATTTTACGCTGTTTCCGCCGGGGCTGCAACCCGCCAGTCCGGTCACCGCGCTGCTCCAATTGGGTGGCGATACGGTGCTGGTGACCACCCTCAAAAACGGTATTTTTTGTCTGAAAAACAACCTTCTCACGCCCTGGGTGACCCCGCTGGATGCCTTTTTTCGGGAAAAAAGAATTTACTGCGCCACCCTTTTATCCAGCGGGCAAATCGCGCTCGGTACTTCGCTCGGTGGCTTGGTCGTGCTCGGTGCTGACCGCCGCCCGCTGCAATGGCTGCAAAAAAACGAGGGCTTGCAGAACACCAATATACTCGCGGTTTTTGCCGATAAATCGCGCAACCTCTGGCTGGGCCTGGACAACGGTCTGTCGCAGGTGGAGGTCAGTTCGCCGTTCTATCGCATTCTGCCGGATGGTGCGCTGGAAGGTACCGGCTACGCAGCCCGCATTTATGAAAACCGGCTGTGGCTGGGCACTTCCAACGGGTTGTTTGTCAAGGCATTCGGCACTTATAACGACCCATTTATGAACAAGGATTTTAGCCTCGTTCCCGGCACGATTGGCCAGAATTGGGGGCTGAGCGAAGTGGGCGGTACGCTGCTGTTGGGGCATCACGAGGGTGCATTTCGGGTAGAAAAGGAGGGCGCACAGCAAATATCCGCTACGCAGGGAGCCTGGCAGTTTGTGCCGCTCAATGACACTGCTTTGGTGGCCGGACAGTACAATGGATTAGCATTATTTACCCGTCTGCCGGGCGGTCCCTGGCGTTTCCGGCGGCAATTGGTAGGTCTAAATGAATCCTGCCGGATCATGGTGCGCGATAAAGACGGCTCGCTGTGGGTGTCGCATCCTTACCGGGGCGTTTTCAGGGTGCGGGTGCGCGACAATTTCCGCGACCTGGACGTGCAGTTGTATGGTAAGAAAGACGGGCTGCCCTCCGACCTAAATAATTACGTGTTTGAAATCGGTGGTACGATGCTGGTGGCGGCGGATCGCGGGATTTTTCGTTTTGATGCCGCAACGCAGCATTTCGAGCCCGCACCCGCTTTCGATCAGTCGCTGGGCGGCTCTGGGCGGGTGCGTTATTTGCGGGAGGATTCGCAGGGCAATGTCTGGTTTTGCCGGGGTAGCGAGGTAGGCATTTTGTGGGTGCAGGATGTGGGGTTGGAGAAAAAAATCCGGCGACAGACTTTCCCGCTGCTGAGCGGGCAGATGGTCGGCGGCTTCGAGCATATTTTCCCGGCGGACGAACGTAATATATTTTTCGGGGCGGAGAAGGGCTTTCTACACCTCGACCCGGAGCGTCTGCGCCGGGCGGATACTTCGCTGCGGGCGGTGATTTCTGCGGTGACGCTGCCCGGCGCGGGTGATAGCCTGTTGTTCGGCGGCTTTGCGACTGCCACGGAAAAAATTGCTATTCCCTACACTTTGAATAGTTTATCTATTGCGTTTTCTACTAATGTATTTGGAGTAACCCGGCAAATTCGTTACAGTTATCAACTAAAAGGACTGGACAATGCCTGGTCGGCGTGGAGCGAAAAGACGGAGCGGGACTTTCCGAATCTGCCCGCCGGAGACTATGTTTTTTCCGTAAAAGCCCGCAATGAATATGGCGTAGAGAGTGTGCCCGCGCAATTTGCTTTCCGTATTCATCCGCCCTGGTACGCCAGTCTGGTGGCCAAAAGTCTGTATTTTTTGCTGCTTTTGCTGGCCCTGGCTTGGGGTTTTCGGCGGCAGCAAGCCAAATTTGAACGGGAAAAGAACGCACTCGAAACCAATTTTCAGCAGGAAAGCGCGGAACAACAACGTATTGTGGCCCAAAATGAACAGGAAATCAATCGTTTACACGCCGAAAAACTGGAATCGGAAGTGCAGCACAAGAATCAGGAACTGGCCCTGGCCACCATGCACCTGGTGCAAAAAGGCGAAATCCTGACCACGTTGCAGGAAGAACTGGAAAAAGCCCTCGAAAAGAAACAGCCCGTGCAAACGCTGCATGAAGACATCCGCCGCATCATCCGCACGCTGCAATTCGACACGCAACTGGATGCCGATTGGGAACATTTCGCTATTCACTTCGATTCGGTCCATGGCGATTTTCTCAAACGCTTGCGCGAACGCTATCCGCAAACCAGCCCCAACGACCTGCGCCTGTGTGCTTACCTGCGCATGAACCTGAGCACCAAGGAAATCGCCAATCTGCTCAACATCTCCGTGCGCGGTGTGGAAGGCAGTCGCTACCGGCTCCGCAAGAAACTGGGACTGCCGGGCGACGCAAATCTGGTGGAGATTATGATGGGGGTATAGTAAGTTTATTTGAGTATTTGAAGATTCGAGTATGCGATCAATCACCCGATTATCAAGGGATTTGATCGCATCCTCAAATCCTCGATTCTTCAAATACTCACATTATTTACCGATTAATAACCACCTTAAACGTCTTCCGGGAATATCTATCTTTTATAGTCAAAAAATAAGTCCCGTTATAAAGTGTTTCGGTCTCCAGATGACAAATAGTGCTGCCCTGATAGAATGTTCTGGATAAAACCACCCGGCCACTCATATCGGCCAATTCTATTTGATAGGACTGTTCCAGTAAGGTTTTGGCTTGAATGACAATTAAATCGGCGGTTGGATTGGGAAAAATCTGGATATTTACTTGATCCAGACTATTTTCTGCTTGTACCGCCGATATACCCGTATAAATAGTGGTGGGTTCATTGATGGCTGTCACGCGGGTTACGCTTCTTACGCCATAGAAAGTAGGCCCGACGACATACGGATAAGCAGAATTCCAGTTGGCATCCACTGTAGCAAAATAACAATAAATACCATTCGGATATTCCGGCGTGACACAAAACCGGCCATTGTGTTCATCTAAATAATCGGGTGTGGCAGTAGAAGTTGTATTATACTGATAATCTTCGCGATACATGCCCAACGGAAAATTAGCGCTGACCGCCGGGCCATCAATAACATCGGTGCCATTAGCATAATTCGTCCGTACAGTAATATTACGCAGACTATAACTGGATTTCAAACGCGTAATGCCGCCCGTGCCATCCACATTTTTATAGCCATACGCACCATAAATCGGGAAACCATCGTACGCAAAACCCAGCAGCGGCGAATGTTGCGCAGAGTCAATTACATACAGACCATCGGCCAGATATAGATCACAAATATTAGAAATAACGTTCAAATCGAGGTTGAATGCGCTCGGATTCTGGTGATGGTGATAATTAGTCATGGCCGGGTGGCCCTTGGCGCAATCAAAACCATGCCGTTCGGCTACCACTGCATCGCGGTTCCAGACACCATTACCCATACCACCGCCCGGGCCACCCTGATTCGTGCCGGTATTGAGGTTATAAGAAACCCCGTCCCGATAATCAAAAAGCGAAACACCATTAATAAATACGCCAATAGTGCCGCCCGTAGTATTAGTCGGCGTACCGGCGTTTTTAACCGGATTTAAAGTTATTTTATAGATATTGTTGTTGTTCGCGCCCTGATTTGGATTGCCATCCAGATAAGGCCCGATAATGTACGCCGGAATACCACTGCAACTCACGTAAACATTATCGGCGGTATATTGCACGGTCTGCACATTGGCCGGATAAGTGTCATTTATAGGCGTCGAATTACCGTTCACGTAGTGTCGGCCCTGAATGCCGGTCGTGTTGCGCAGCCAGTTGGTAATAGCGGGATTGGATTGGGCAAAAAGGCCGGTCGCGACACATACCAGGAGGAGGGCGGAGAGAAACTTGTACATATTGAAAATAACGGATTTAGGTGTACGCCGGAAAATACCGGCGCGCATAGTTGGACGACAGATGGCGAAAAATCCTTCGTTGGTATTGAAAAAAATGTTTCGTTGGTCGTCCTGTTAACAGGTATGGCCACGAGGATGGCAAAAAACCTTACCTTCACCGTCCTTTTTGGCATCCCTCTAAGCTATTATAAACCAACCTAGTATGTCTTTTTCCGAACTCGGTTTATCCGCCCCTTTTTTAGCCACGCTGGCCAAATCCGATTACACAACACCCTACCCCATTCAGGCCGCCGCCATTCCGGCGGTATTGGCGGGCAAAGATGTGCTGGGCATTGCGCAAACCGGCTCGGGCAAAACCGCGAGTTTCGTGCTGCCGGTTTTACAGCAGTTTCAGCAAAAACCCGCCGCTAAAAACCGGCACATTAAGGCCCTGATATTAGTACCAACTAGAGAATTGGCGGTACAAGTGGGCGGCGTAGTGAAATTCTTCAGCGAAAATTTACCGCGCCCCGTCAAATCACTGGCAGTATTTGGTGGCGTGTCCATCAATCCACAAATGATGCAACTGCAAGGCGTGGAAATACTCATCGCTACGCCCGGACGTTTACTGGATTTATTAGCGCACAATGCCCTGTATGTATCCGATATAGATATACTGATTCTGGATGAAGCCGATAAAATGCTGAATCTGGGTTTTAAAGAAGAGATGGATCGCATTTTTGCTTTATTGCCCGCAAAACGGCAGAATCTCTTGTTTTCGGCTACGCTGGGCAAGGATATTCACACCATTACCGAAATGCTGCTGCATAATCCAGTGAAAATTGAAATTATACCGGAAGCCGAACATTTGGAATTAATAAAACAAGTGGCTTATCGTGTGACGGACGAGCGAAAAGGACCACTCTTGCGCTATTTAATTAAAGAACAAAATCTGCAACAAGTATTAGTCTTTACCTCTTCGGTTTATAAAGCCGATAATGTAGTCAATAAATTGAAAAATAATGGCGTAGTGGCGTTGGCATTACATAGTGAAAAGAGTCAGGGAGCCAGAACGGATGCGCTGCGTTATTTTAAATCGGGGGAAATAAACGTGTTGGTGGCTACTGATCTGGCTTCACGCGGTATTGATATTCCCGCGTTACCAGTGGTAATTAATTATGAATTACCACGTTCGCCCAAGGATTTTATTCACCGCATTGGCCGGACGGGACGGGCGGGAACTAGTGGACAAGCCATTTCATTCATAACGCCCGATGATGAAGAGCATTTCCGGGTGATTCAAAAAAAAATGGGTCAATGGGTGGATATGGTGGAGACAGAGGGGTTTAATTTACACGGGTACTAATAAAATAAGCAAAATTGCAAAAGGCAATAAAAACCAATAACTTACGCAAAATTTAGGTTAAACTAATTCTGCTTGATTCTTATTTTCTAAGTTTGATCCTGAGTACGCGGTCGTCATTGGTCACAAACAGGGTTTTCTCATCATCGGTTAATGCGCAATTAGAGACCCGGCCTTTCAGTCTTATTTTCCCCAATATTTTCCCCTGGGTATTAAAAATCCATATCCCACCCGGAGCAGTGGCAAAAACATGACCGGCTTTGTCCACTTTTAATCCGTCTAGTCCACCACCGTCTTTTTTGGATTCCGCCAGGGCATTATAAAAAATCCGGGCGTTATAGATGGAATCGTGATCGTCCAGGTCAAAGGCGTACCAGATGGGTTTGGCATCATCGGAATTAGCGACAAGAAATGTTTTACCATCCGGCAAAAAAGCGATGCCGTTGGGTTTGGTCAGAGAATCAATCAGCAGGGTGACTTTTCCCTGTGAAATCCTGTAAACGCCATTAATCGGCGTTTCCTTACTAGAATCGCTATCCAAACCGGGCAGCCCATACGGCGGATCAGTAAAATAAATATCTCCATTTTGGCGGACGGCTAAATCATTGGGACTATTAAATTTTTTGCCGTCTATTTGGTCGGCCAGGCTAATATAAGTGGGTTGTGGGTCGCTCAATAAAGCGTCCATAATCGCCACTCTTCGATCACCATGCTGGCAGAGCAGTAATTTATGCTCCCGGCTCAAACCTAGTCCATTAGAACCCTTTTCCCCTTCCCTCGGCACGGAACCCGTATATCCCGATGGTGTCAGATATTCTTTTAGTCCGGCTGCCTCCGACCAGGCATAAATGATATTTTTTGGTACATCCGAGAAAATCAGCGTTTTTGATTCGGCCAGCCAGACCGGACCTTCACACCAGTCGAAACCTTCGGCTATCACTTCTATTTCCGGCTTCTCTTCTATAATATTGCTCAATTCCGGGTCTAACTTTTCAACTTGACCTATTGGCTCGGCATTCGGATGGCTACATCCGGAGAGGAGGATTAGAATACTTAGATGGAGGATGTTTCTCATGGTTATTTATTCTGATCTAATTCGCGCCGCAGTTTTTGTATTTCCTTTATGGGTAGGCCGGTACTTGCCGAAATTTGCTCATCACTTAAATCTAATTTTATCATGTTTATAGCAATGTTAATTTTTACTTCCATTTCTTTTTTCTTTGTTTCTTCTTTTACTTTTGCTTCCATTATTTCTTCTTGCTCTATTTGTATAGTTTCAGCAATACTCGCCTCCGTATGAAGATTCTCTAAAAATTTATTATATTTTTTTCTTTCTTCATCAGGTAAATTTTGAACATTCAACTTCTCTCTAACTTCTTTCATGCCTTTGGCCCGAAAGTTGTCCAATACTTCGCTATTTTTAAGGAAATATATCCACTCATCTAATGTATCATTAATGATGTCGTTGAACTTCGTAGTTCGGATAAGATAATATTCTGGATAAGTTTGATGAATACTTGGCTTTTTAAGCAATTTTTGCTGTGTTTTCGTCAGTTGAAGTTCCTTTTTTGTGTGTAAGCCTGTAAATCTGGTTTGACCTACATATATATAGTCGTCCCCTTTACCTAATCCAAAATAGACAATGCTAACGGCAATCACTTTTTTAATGCGAGAGTATGCATCTCCTATGTCAAGGTATTCTGTAACGGCCTTTGATGTGGCAAACAACATCCGCATGAGGTAATCCAACTCCCTCGTATTTTGAATTTCGATAATTATATGCTCGCCTTTTGAGTTTTCAGCGTACAAATCCACTCGGTTGAACTTGTCATCCTCTTCCTCTTGGTTGCTTTCGCTTTCCAAAAGACCTTCGATTAGTATATCCTCTTTTAAAAGTTCAGAGAGGAAGCCTTCGAGAATATCAAAGTTTTTTTTGTCCCGAAGCATCTTCTTGGCTGCCCAGTCGAAACGGATATGCTTCTTTGCCATTTTACTCTAATTTTGTCGCAAAAATACGTAAAAAATCGCAAAAACACTCGCTCATCTGCTTGTTATTGGCAAAAACAATGACAAGAATTCAAATCATTGATCGGGTTTTTAATCTTTTTTTACCTTTTTGGTAATCCCTCACTCCCTCGGAAACCCAAACCGTGCATCAAATAAAAACTCCCGATCCGTCAGCGTCAGTAAAAACGCCACCAGATCAATCTTTTGTTCGTGGGTCAAGACAATGGGCGTTTGCAAACGTGCATCCAGTGTAGGGCTGTTTTGGATGCCTGCGGTGTAGTGATTTACGACTTCCAGTAGTTTTTTGAAACGCCCATCGTGCATATACGGATAGGTAAATTGAATATTGCGCAGCGTTGGAATCTTGAATAACAGCGAATCTTGTGGATGTTGCGTAATGCGGAGGCGTCCAAAATCCAGGAGCGCGGTATCCACGGGGAGGCCGTTATTGGCAAAGCCGCCACTGGTAAATAAAGGCTCCGTATGGCAGGTGGCACAGTGTTGTCTGAAAATGGCTAAACCATTCATTTCCTGGGCATTAAACTCGCCACCGGGTTCCTGGCGGATGAATTTATCGTATTTGGAATTAGCAGAATTCAGCAGTAATATAAATTGCGATAAAGCCTGTAAAGTGCGCTGGCCAGTCGCCAGACTATCCCCAAAAGCCGCGTGAAACATCCGCCGGTATTTTCCAGTATTATTTAGTTTTTCCACTACATTTTTCATGGTTTCATCCATCTCCGCCGGACTGGTGATCGGGCTGATCGGCTGCATATCCAGGTGCTGCACGCCGCCATCCCACATAAAAGAGCTGCTCCAGGCGAGGTTCATCAGGGCAGGCGCATTTCTATGACCAATGCGGCCCACGATTCCGTGGCTCAAAGCATGATCTACGTGCGCAAAACCAGTGGCTTGCAAATGGCAACTGGCGCAGGAAATAGTAGTATCGCGGGAAAGAAGGGGATCGTAAAAGAGTTGACGACCCAATTGGAAACCCGCCGAAGTAAGCGGATTATTAGAAAAATCATAGACGGGTTGCGGCCAGCCTTCTGGGACGACCAATTTCAGTTCGTCGCCGGTGAAGGAAAGCAGCGCGAAAAACAGGCTGAATAAGCAGAAGGAAAGCAGTCTTTTTGAGAGGAACATTATTTTGCGTAAAATACGTCTTGAAAATAATCAGCCATTTGAGCAGCGGCTTTGGAAGGAATGACCACTTTATTCGTCATTGCTAGTTGAATTCTATTAAAAAACTTCGCCAAGTCAGTATTTACTAGTAGAAAAGTAGTTTTACCTGCAACGATTTTCATTTTATCCAATGGTATTACTACTTTTCGCACCGTCTGATGCGGCGGCATATATCCACCCAGGTGAAATTCAAAAGCATGGTATAAGGTCGGACAGTTATTACTCCGACCTTCTACTTTGACGTTGATATAACCGCTATTCCAGGCCCAATACATGCCCAGCGTAGGGTCGAGATCGCCGCCCAAGGCACCCGCTACATTGGTGAGACTGTCTGTGCCAATATAGAAAGATAAGGATTGATACGTACCAACCGGAACGTTTTTTAAAATAATAGTTTGGGAACCAGATTCTTCGGCATCAATTAAATGATAACTATTATTTTCGGCGAAAACAGCAGTTTTTCCATCTAATTGCACCGCAGAAATATAGAACCGGAGCGCATCTATATAGAGGCTATCACCAGTGGTACTATGATACAATTTATTAGTCAATATGAGTGGCTGCCCGGATAATTGCGGTTTTATGGTAATTTCCAACGTCCCGAATGCCGTTTTAGGAGGAATAGAAAAACCGTAAAGGCTTATTATGGTGATAGCGAATAGTAAGTTGCGCATTGTTTTTATTCCAGAAGGGAATTTATGTTTATAGAAATAAAAACCGGACAGGTTAGAATCCCGAAGGAATTCTATGTAAAGGGAATGCCTCAGATTCTTCGGCTACGCCTCTGAATGACACAAGATTACGGAGTATTACAACTGACGTTACTGCATTCCATTTGCTATTTTGCCTTTTTGCTTATTTGCCTATTTTCCTCTCTGTTCCCACTCATTCTTACGCGGCAAAATAACCTGCATCAATTCCGGCAATAAAGCATCAAAGTTTTGTCGTTGTTCGGGGCTGCACAGTGCTTTCAGATCGGCGAAATGCTGGAAAGTCACGATAGCGCGCTCGTTCTGAATACGCGTCAGGATGGTTTGCAAAGAATCGCGCTGCGCAGGCATAACGGGGTCGTTTTTCAGCAGCGCAAAATAATTGCTCAACGCCAGGCGGTAGGCTTCTTCGCTGGCCTGCATTTGCTGGTGATGCGCCGACTTGAGTTGCTCGAATTGCTTTTGCTGCTCGGCATTCAAGTGTAAAGTCTCCACAATATGCTGGTCCAACTGGCGCGGCCCTCCGCCGGGTGGAAAGGGGGGACGGCGAAAAAACAAAAAGCCCAAAGTGCCGAAATTCAGCAGCAGCAGGGACACCACCGCCAAGGTGAGTAAAGTTTCCTTTTTCATTGTTTTAGTGTTTTCGTGGAAATAGTGCAGGTTTGCTTATTTGCATATTGCTCATTTGCATATTTTCCCTAACGGTAAAGGCTGAAATTTGCATTATCCACTACATAAATTGAAGATTGCGTGGTGTGTACGGGTGACTGTCGCATGGCCTGCACGTTGGCGATGACCAGCAAAGTCAGACAGGCCGCTGCCAAAGCCAGGTATGGGCGGCGCACCACCTGCATGCTTCCGGCCACCACTTTCGCCCTGATCTGTGCGTACAGATTCGGGTCGGGTTGCGCCCGCTGAATACCTTCGAGGCTGTTTAGTACCTCGTCTTTCCATTTTTCATTTTCCATAACTCATTTACTTCATTAGACGATACTTCTTTTCAAATCCTTCGGTCCGGGTGAAAATCATCCAGCCGGATGCGCAAATTGGCTTTGGCGCGTTGCAATAATGACTCCACGGCCTTGAGCGATATTTGCATCACCTCGGCGACTTCCTGCCGGGGCAAATCCTCGACAAAACTCAGAATGAAAGCCGTTTTTTGCTGTTCGGGCAGCGTTTCGATGGTCTGGAATAAGAGCCGGGCATTTTCTTTGCGTTCCAGCACCACGCCGGGATGGTCGAAATGCGGCACCTCTATTTTCTGTTCCAGGCTATCTCCCTTAAAAAAAGAGACCATCAGCCCGAAGCGTTTTTGCCGCTTGCGGTGGTTCAGCCGGTCGAGCGATTGATTCACGGCGATGCGATAAATCCAGGTACTGACGGAAGATTTGCCCTCAAAACGGGCGGCGGACTGGAAGATTTTCACAAAAACATCCTGCGTCACTTCTTCGGCTTCGCCGGTGTTTTGCAGGTAACCGATGGCGGTATTGAACACACGGGTGCTGAACTCGGCGTACAATTCCGCGAGTGCAGATTCGCTGCCCTGGGCGATTTTAGTAAGGAGTTCTTGATGCAAAAGTGGGTGCATGAGTAAATAAATAGGCAAAGGGCAATAAGCAAGGGGCAATAAAGGCAATATGCAAAATGCAAATGGAGCGTAGTGAGGCTGTCTCATAAGTCAGGCCAAAATCTGCCGACAGAATTATACTAGTATTTTCAGTAATCCTATAAGGATTTTAAAACCTTATAGGATTTAATTGCCTAAAGCCAATACATAATTCTTAATTAAAAACGATAAAGCAACTTATGATACAGCCACAATAAGCAACGTTAAAAATCAGGTCCGTTTAATCGGCCAAAGCGCGAAAACAGCCAAGGCCCCCGCCGCCCAAAACCCCCACTTACTTTCTGCCAAAAGTCCCATTTCCCGCAAGCGCAGGCTAAAAAATGCCGCCCCCACTGCCAACACGGCAAAAACCAGCCGCCGCAGCGCACGAGCCAATAAACGCGCGCCGGCTTCGGTGTCGGGGGTACGGATTTCGAGTTCGCCGGAGCGGGCTTTGCGCAGCGTTTTCTGGAGCTCATCGGGCAGGGCGATGGCGTTGGTGAGCATGCGCTGCAGCAGGTCGCGGACGTAGCCCAGCGGGCCACCTTTGTCTTTCAAAAGATATTCCTGGGCGAAAGGGCGCACCGTATCCAGCGGATTGTAGGCCGGATCGAGCGTGTTGGACAGGCCCAGCAGCAGCGTCACCGTGCGATTGAGCAGCACATAGTCTTTGGGTACCTGCACCGTACCGGCAATGCCGCGAAAACCGATGTCGCTCACCAGGTCCATCAGGCTGTTATTAAAGGGATTCACCTGAATATCGCGGAAATTCAGCCCTTCCAGTTTGATCTCGTTTTGCAGGAAATTGCGCAACGCGGCGATCATTTTGCGGGCCATTTTTTCCGCATCCGGGCCATCGGCGAGGAAACCCATCGTGCGGCAGGCATCCACCATCGCATCGGTATCGTTCTTTACGGTCGCCTCGATGAGTTGCGTTATACCGTCGCGGAGTTGGGGCGAAAGATGGGCCGTGGCACCAAAATCCAGCAGCGTCACCTGGCCTTTTTCGTCCACCAGCAGGTTGCCGGGATGCGGATCGGCGTGGTAAAACCCGTCTTTGAACACCATGCGGCACCACACGCGCAGCAGCCGGGCGGCCAGTGCGCGGCGGTCCACGCCCCAGGCATCCAACTGCGCCATGTCCGATATTTTTGCGCCCACACAGTAACGAGTCGTCAGCACCCGACCCGTCGAATACGTGGCAAATACTTCGGGCACCACCGCTTCCGGCTCCTCGGCGAGGTTGTGGCGGATGGTCTCCATCGCGCGGGCTTCGTTGGCAAAATCCAGTTCTTCTTCGATCATCTGCCGGATCTGGGCGTATAAATAGTCCATGCCCTTGATATTCATGAACCAGGAAAAAATCTTCGTCAGCCGCTGAATAATTTCCAGATCAATCCGTGCAATTGCTTCAATACCATAGTGTTGCACCTTTACTACGACTTCCGTGCCATCCAGCAAAGTCGCGCGGTGGGCCTGCCCGATGGAAGCAGTGGCCATGGGAACCTGCTCGAAACGACTGAAAATCTGCTCTGGCACTTGGCCCAATTCTTCCACGATGCGCCGCTGCACTTCCGGGTAAGGCCGGGCGGGCAGGCGATCCTGCAAGGCTTCCAACGGACGCTGGAATGCTTCGGGCAGGAAGTTGGACATGACGGAAAGCATCTGCCCCATTTTGATAAAAAGCCCCTGTAAATCGAGGATGGCCTGCTTCACGCGCTCTGCATTGCGGAGGTGCAGCGGGCCGATTCGGCGGTCGTACCAGCGTTGTCCCAGCAGTCGGCGCAGGAAAATCAGGCGGAGATAACTGAGGGCTACCACCAAAGCCGTCCCGTAGGCTTTGCGGACGCGACCGGCGCGGGAGTAGGACATGGGAAAAGAATTGAAGCGCAAAGGTAGGGAATGTCAGGGCCGACTTCCTATTTTCGATGCTTCTGGCAAATCCATATCACGAACTATTCGCACCACTATTTCCCGCGCCTGCCAATCCCGTTTTTCCGGTCGGATGCGGCTGCGCAAATCGAGACTACGCAGGGGCGACGCTGCCCCCGTATCCGGTGCCAAACCCTGCTGATTGAAGGCATCCGTATTCAGTTCTTCGGTACAGATCAATAGTTTGAAATATTCCTCAATGGACTGAATGCCCTGCGCCAGAAATGCGTCTTCAATGTGTAGGGAGATGGTCCGAAATATCTCCGCGCCCACGATTTCCTGCGCCCAAACCTCTTCGCCGGGTGCCAGCATTTGTTTGGGCAGGAGTTGATTCGTAATACTAAAATCATGGCCTAAATAAAGCAAACTGACCCAGAGAGGACGCTGACCAGTATTCGTAACTTTTAATTGGAAGGCGGGTTTATGCCACTGCGCGTTTTCAAAAGTATAATAAAAATCGGCCACCTCTTGTCCATTAGCGAGGGCCACGCGGGCATTGTTTTCGTAATTGCCCGGTTCCGTCACGCAGAAAAGCATGGTCGTGATTTCCTCGTTTTTAATAGCGGATTGCGTATTGGTGAGCTCCAGTATTTGACGCCAGTTGGCCACCACTTCAAGCCGCGCGAGAAATATCTTTATGGCCGCCGCATCATAACCTGGAACGCGTTGAAAAAGCGGACGATCATCCTGTAACTTGTGCAGGGAAAGCACATTGTCTTTGGCGCGTACCAAAAAATCGGCTGGCTCACTATGTGTGCCCAACCGGAAAAAATCGGACGGATACTGACCAATACCCTGCTGAAGTGCCATAATTGCCGCCGGATCACTGTCGGGCGTCAGAATAATTTCAAACTTCGGCACCGCATGACGGGCCACGACGACCAGATAGACCTTCGACTTATCGCGGTCGTCCAATCCGGCGATGCGCGACCTGTCGGGCATGACCTCCATGATCGTAATCGGGGTATGGTCTGCCACCAGTTCGAGCAGCGTGAGGTTGGCCGGGTCGCCCACACTCAGACCGTGGATGGCTCCCGCATTGACGATCCAGCCAAGATTCCGGTCATAAGTGGCCAAATAAGTGACCGGGCCAGCAGAGACAGCATTGCTCAGAAAACGCAGATTTTTATCGGCAGCAAAGGTCGTTTCCAACTGCGGCGATTGATCGGCGATGTTGGCGCGCACCCGCATTTGGACGCGATTCATCAGATTAGTGTACGACACCAGCGGCCCGGCGGCCTCGAGGGCCTGCACCAGGCAATAGGTGAAAATCCCGCGCGATGCCCCGCCGACATTCACTTCCTTCGCGGTCTCTACATCCCGCGCCGCGCCGAGGTGTACGCGCCGCGCCTGCGGCGGACTGACCTGCCCATCTTCGCCTTTTTTATAGTGTTCAAAACCGAGATAAGACTCCGCAGGCGTAGCCGCCCCCACTTCCCGAATCTGCCGGATCCGCAGCGGCTCCGCCTCTATTATTTCACGCAAACGACCGGAGTGACAGCAATCTGTGACGGTAATCAGCGGCATGGATTTGCCCTGCATGGCCGTCCAGATCAGGTAGGAAAGTTCCTTGTCCATCAGGTCGCGGCCACCCGGCTGACGACTGTCGTAACAGACGATGGACTCCGTTTTCTGATCGGGTTCGAGGGCCCAGAACATCTCCGGGGACTCGCAGCGGGCACCGTGGCCAGCATAAAAAAACAGGCATTGATCGTCGGTCTCGGCAGCCTGAAAGTGTTGGAATGCGGCGATGATGGCGTCGCGCGTAGCCTCCTCGTTGGCCAGCACCAAAGGGCGGAAGGCGAGGCCCATTTTGGTGCAATGGGTGTCGAGATAAAGGTGAAACTGCTGCATATCGGCCACGCAGCCTTCGAGCACGTGTTTGGGATTGGGATAAGCATCAATGGCGACAAAAAGCGCGTGTAAGGTGGGCATCGTTTACAAAGGTTGTTTAGGTAATTTGACCAAGAAAAATGGCATATTTTTGGCCAAGGCGAAATTTATATATCTTAGCCGGTGCAAAATTAAAAATTAACGCAAACTGCCTTTCTACTCATTTTCAAGTAAAAAGAATCCCTGTTTTGCAGGAGGCCACGGAAATGACCGGGACCGAATCTTTGCAGCGGGAAAGGCTACAAACCACCCAGGTTTACCAATGAATAACATTTTTCTTGCTGGCGCTCATCTGGAAGGCGCACCGCTCCCGGAGTTGGTGGAAGAAATTCGCCAGCTGGAAACCATTTTGCGCCCCTTGCACGAACGGGCAATCTGGGGTTTGGAGTCCAATCGCGCCGCTAATCTGAACGATGTATTTGGTACTTTCTCGCGGGGAAACGCAAAAATCACCGTATTTCACTACGCTGGTCATGCTGGTCAACAAGAACTGCACCTCGACGGCGGCGGGCAGGTGCGCGGCATCGCCGAATTGTTCGGCCTGACACAAGGCAGCGGTTTACAACTTGTTTTTCTCAACGGCTGTGCGACCGCTGGTCAGGTCGGTGCATTCCACCAGGCTGGAGTTGGAGCCGTGATCGCTACCAGCCGCCCCATCGGCGACGAATTGGCCTACGGTTTTGCCGTTTGTTTCTACCAAACCTGGGCGATGGAAGGAAAAACGTTGGAACAAGCTTTTCAAACCGCCACTGCCTTTTTACATAGTAAAGCGACGGGAAAAAACCACGAAGTAGTGGTCGAAACGCGCGGTTTTGGGCGGGTTAATGAGGCGGAAAAGACGGCACTACTCTGGGGACTGTATTTGAATCCGCAACTTACTGCCGACCAGCAAAAACACCTGCGCCACTGGGCCTTAAATCCGCCGCCGCAACTACCGCCGCAATTGCTCCGCGACGTTCCCTCACACACCACCGAAAGCCTGCTCGAACTGGTGTATGACTTTGAGCAAAATGACGCGGAAGCCCAAAAAGAAATTGCCGAGGGCAAAGACCCGCTGCTGGTGCTGATCACGCGGCTGCCCTGGACGGTGGGTACGCATTTGCGCCGCCTGTTTGCGGTGGAGGACTCTCAAAGCATGACCGAAGCCGGTGCCGAGCGACTAAAAGAACTGGTGAGCGGCTACACCGAACTGACCCGTTTTATCAGTTATCTCGCCCTTTCTGCGCTATGGGATGAACGCCAAAAAGCGCACGTATCGCCCGAACGCCTGCACCAACTGCCCCTCATTCCCGATACCGACGGGCAGGTCAGTACTGACTACATCTGGCGACTGCGGCAATATTTTGCCTTACAAAAAGAAATTCCCGGCGATCCCTTTGGCTTGGAAGAACATTTGGAAAACTTTCTGAATACGGTGGATACCGAACTGACGGAAGGATATCATTTTATTGAAGCCCTGAAGCAGGTTTTGGCCCCGGATAGTCCGCCCGAAATCTTGCAAGAACTCGTGTTGACGCGCACGGGCAAGGTGGAAGGTTTGGCCGATATTTGTCTGCAAACGGAAGCTATTTTCAGTCGTTTTCTTCGTGCGGCCCTGTTCCTGACCAAATTCCGGCTCTATACGGTACGCTCTATTCTGGTGGATAAAATCCGTTTTCTCGACCTGAAAAACCCTTATGTCCACAAGACCATGAGCCTGCACGGGGCTTTCAGCGATATTAAACTGATCCCAACTCCCCGCGCTATAGCCAGCGACAATGCCTGCATCCTGTTTGCGCCCGCCAACCAGCCTTCGGACCCGCTCGCCGGTGCGCTGAACCTGTCGCCGTTTTACATTGATAAAAGTGCTTACCTCGAAGACAAAATCGCGCACTCCCCCACCGTGTATGTGCTGAAATACCAGACCACTGGCGATGAATTTGTGTATGAATACCTCGACGGCGACGTGAATCACCAGTACATTTTTGCCGAAGACCACCGCCTCGTTATCCGCCGGTACGGGGCCGTTTTTCCCGCCGCTTTGAAGATAGATCTAAAAGACAGCCAGCGTTTCCAGGTCGTGTACCAACAACTTCGCAAACTCAACCAGGATTTCGCTGCCGTATGACCCCGCTGCCACCCAATAGTCCATTCAAACTGCTGAATCCCTACGACAAAGGGGACATACGCATTTATTTTGGCCGCGAAAACGAAACCCGTCAGCTGGCCGAAGCCCTCCTGCGCAGCAAGTTCATGCTGCTCTACGGCGCCTCCGGCACCGGCAAAACCAGTCTCATCCAGTGCGGTCTGCCGGGCATGTTTTCCCCCCGCGACTGGCTGCCCATCTTTGTGCGGCGGGGCACCAACTTCATCGAATCGCTGCGCGACGAAGTGCTGGAACAGTACCGCTCGCGTTACCGCCTGCGCTACCCCGGTAAGGAAGCCGTGCTGTCTGCCGATTTGTCACTACGTACTGCCTTGCAGTACCTGTTCAATATCGCTTACGTGCCGGTCTATCTTATTCTCGACCAGTTCGAGGAGATTTTCACGCTGGGTGAGGAGACGGAGCAGCAGGCTTTTTTTCAGGCTCTGGCGGAGCTGCGCCTTTTTGAAGAAGACCTTTTTTGCAAACTGCTCATCGTCACCCGCGAAGAGTATATCGCCCATTTTTATCACTACGAAAAAGCCCTGCCCTTCCTGTTCGAGTACCGTTTTAGGGTGGAAAAAATGCGTCGCGAACAACTTTTGCAAGTCGTGGAAGGCACCCTGCACGCTCCCTACTCCGGTTACCCGGCCTTCCAGACTACCCCTGGCACTGCCAATCAAATCCTTGACAACCTGACCGATGAACGCGGCGAGGTGGACCTGACTACCCTCCAGGTGTATCTCGACCGCCTTTATCAGGAAGATTTGGAACGGCTGCCGGAAACTAAACGCGATCACGTCGTATTCGACACCGTGCTGGTCGGTGAAAACAAACTTCAAAATGTGCTCTCGGACTTCCTCGACCGGCAGGTGGCCCTCGTGAACACCCGCCTGTTCCCCTACCGCTCCGGCGAAACACAGGGAAGTAATGCCGCCTTGCAGGTGCTCTTCAAACTGGTGACTGGCCAGGGCACCAAACAAAACCGCAGTGCTGCCGAAATTGCGCATGAATTGCATCTTGGTCGGCTCGATTTGCATGAAGACACGGTGCGGCGCATCCTCGACGCGCTGGCCGGTGCCGATATTCGTATTCTCAATCGCCTGCGCTTCGCCAAAACCGATGAGGAACGCTTTGAGATCGTGCATGACCGGCTGGCGGAACAGGTGTTTGCCAAGTTCAATGCCGAGGAGATTAGCCAACGGGAGGCGCGGACGACGATTGAGTACAAGCAGAAACGCCACCTGCAAACGAAGGAATATTTGAGTCGGGGCGAACTGGAATTGGTGGATAAATCATTGAATGTGGGGCGATTGGAGGCGGCATTGCAGGCATTTTATACCCAAAGTATTGGGTATCATAAGCGGCGCGAAAGGCGGCAGCAACTGGTGACGGTGGGCGCGGTGGCGGCGGCAGTGGTGTTTGGGTTGGTGGCGGTGTTTGCCTATGTACAATCCAATTTGGCCGAAAAACGCCGCTTGGAAGCGGAGGACGCCAAAAATACCGCCCAGCAAAACGAGCAGCTAGCCCAGGAAAACCTGCAAAAGTTTTATCAGGCCCGTTATACGGAGATCGTTAAAAAGGCGGATAACTATCTGGCGCTCAGTTCGCCCGACTACGCGCTGTATGAATACCTGCATGCCCAGGGTTACCGGCGCGACACTTTGCACGATTCCATACCCGACCGGCATGTGGAACAGCGGATCGACACTTTACAAACTTTAAAATAAACGGAGTCATGCGTTTGATTTGTTTTCTGTTTTTCTTTTTGCCGGCGCTGGCCTTGTTTGGGCAAAAGGAACCCGATTGCCGGGATATGCTAGAAAAGGCCAAGACTTTTGAAAACAAAAATGAGCTGAGTAAGGCGGTGCAGTTTTATTTGAATGCCTTGAATTGTAATTCGGGATTGGGGAGTGAAGTGGGGCCGCGGTTGAAGGGGGTGTTTGGGAAGATTGAGGAGCAGAAGAAGCAGGTGGAGGTACAAAGGGACAGCATCAGGCAAGAACGGGAAAAATCCGAACTTAGTGCCCGTGCCAACCGCATGGCAGCACTGGCAATGCAAAAAGCCAATTCTGGTGATTACACTCTGGCTTGGCACCTCGCCGTAGTATCATGGCAGATCACATGGGATAGCCTAAACGGTGGTAGCTCTGAGCCGGGTGTCACCGCGATCATGCATGATATTGTAAGCGACACCGCAGCTTGGTTCATGAAGTCGATCGAATGCGACATGCTAGTGCTCTCGCCAGATGGTCAATACATTCTTACAGAGAGTTCGGACCAATCTGTCAGATTGTGGAACAAAAGCGGAAATCTGGTAAAAATATTAGATAAATACGAGGGTGGTGGCGGGTTAGTGTTCTCACCTGATAGTGAATATCTTCTCACGATGCGTAAGGACAAAACAGTGCGGCTTTGGGACAAGAAAGGAAACCTCGTCAATACCTTCGAAGGCCAAACAAGTGATATTAGTTTAGCGATTTTCTCACCTGATAGCCGATACATCCTTACGGTAAATGAAGACGGCACCGTGCATTTATGGAACAAAGACGGAAATTTTGTCAAGACCTTCCAAGGCCAGATAGGTTGTGTTTCTATTGCACAGTTCTCATCCGATAGTCAATACATCCTTACAGCAGGTGAAGAAAGCACTGTGCAATTGTGGGACAAAAATGGTAACCTTGTCAAGACTTTGGGAGACAACCTTGACGGCATTGCCTTAGCGGTATTCTCACTTAATGCCCACTTTCTTACAGTAAATAAAGATAGCACAGCACAGTTATGGGATGCTAAGAGGCTGTTTTAAAACCTATTTTTGACGATTTAGCATTATTCTGATGGATGCTATGTAAATCATGCTTTGGCTATTTCTGGGGCAGAATTCGTAATCTTTACTTAATCTTCTAGCATGATTGAACCATCCAAATGTT
>JANPIV010000056.1:0-106866 GCA_031425155.1 Saprospirales bacterium
GAGAATAAACTTCCAAAACACCTGTCAAATTATTATTACTGAATACGGGCAACAAGGCAAATGAAATAATGCCTTTATTTTTCAACCATTTTAGAAAAATTTCTTCCGATACATTTTGCGTTCTAATGTCTTCAAAAAAAAGTGCTCGTGGGTTTTTGAAATACCTCACAGCACTTTCTTGATAAATGTCTTCATCGGCCCCATCTTCTTTCAATGTTTTTATGAAAATGCTGTGGCTGGCAATGTCTTCATTGAAAACAAATTTTTTGTTGATATTCAAAAAAGGCAGCAAGCCAAATTCAATATCAGGACATTGAACCAACGTTTTTAAGGATTGCAAAATATCATCATATAGCGTTTGTAAATTGAGTGTATCTCTATTTGAAAGGAGGGTTTTTATATGATCCACGACATGATCCGTCGTAATATCGGTGAGTGTAATCACCGTAAAACCTTCTATTTTAAACGAATTGATGGGCAGAATACGTTGTAATTCTTTTAAGCCTTCGTCAGTCTGTAAATAAAGAGAGAAGGTTTCAGTATCTATTTTAGGCAATGCCTCTTTCGCATAAATTTTGATAAACCTTGAATCAAAATTGAGCAAGAAGTATTTTTCCAGATAAGTACCATCATCAAAAACACCATGATAAATTTCATTTCTTGGAGCAGGTGGACCGCCATATAGTTTTTCAAACACGAGCGAATACAATATACATTCCCGATTATTGGTCGCTTTGTTATCAATAATCGGGGCGTTTCTCACCCGTTTATTTTCAGTATCAATCAACTCATACAGGGCATCGCTGCTATAAAACAACATGGGTTGCAAGGGCATACTCAAACCCCAAAGCTGCCCGTTTTCATTACTCAAAATATCATCCGATAGGGTCGCGTACATCAATTCGAGCAAGTCGGGATACTGATTAATGGTTTCTAAAGCCAGTGGCTTTTCCAATTCGGGAAACTTGCGAAATGTCTTGATGATGAATTGATAAAAATTGGATTTGATCGTCTTTTCATTTTTATGCAACTCTTTTATATGCTCAAGGTACGGCTGAAAGGACACAACGATTTCAAGCGATTCAAATTCTGAAGTGCTTTCGTATTGTCTTTTGTAATGTAAAGGTGATATTATGGTTGTTTTCATTATAAATGCATTTTGTCATAAACCTATCAGGTTTTTAAAACCTGATAGGTTTTTGGTAGCGAAAACGAAATAAAAATTTACGCCCGGTAATCCAGTATTTCCTGCTCAAGCGTATTTCTAATAACCAGGCTTGTGTGGATGTCTCCGTTTCTCTGCGACATGACAACTCAACACGAAGACACCATTAATAACTTATTTTTACACGTTTCCTAATTGGCGTTTTATTACTGGTTTTCTTTGGATTACCACATAAAAGTAAAAAATCGTTGACAAAATTGCCTCCTTTTGTGTGGCTTTTTTATGCTTACCTTAGCCCTGGAAAGCAATCGTAAACAAATCAAAAACTTGAAAAATATGAGTAACCCCTGGCATCAGGTCTCTATCGGTAAGCAAGCCCCTGAAATAGTGACTGGAATCATTGAAATCCCCAAAGGTAGCCGCGCTAAATATGAATTGGATAAAGAAAGCGGACTGCTCCGGCTGGACCGCGTACTTTTTTCTTCGGTTTATTACCCGGCCAACTACGGATTCATCCCGCAGACTTACTGCGACGACGATGATCCGCTTGATATTTTGATTATTTCGCAAATTGATTTTGTGCCATTGTGTCTGGTGGAGGCCAGAGTGATCGGGGTCATGCAGATGCTGGATAGCGGCGAAGCCGACGATAAAATTATCGCCGTGGCGGCGCATGATGTGAGCGTCAGCCATATTCGCACATTGGAAGAGTTGCCGCCTCATTTCATGCTGGAAATCCGGCATTTCTTTGAAGAATATAAACGGCTGGAAAATAAAACAGTCGTCGTAGAGCCTTTTCAGGATAAAACAGTCGCCCACCGGATTGTACTGCAAAGTATGGAAGACTATAAAGCAAAATTCCATCCCTGAATTTATATAGCGGGGCTTTTGAGGCTGTCTGTACCGTATTGCAGTAGTAGCTAGTCAACCTGGGCTTGCACGAAAGTAGCCAGTAAAAACAGGCTGAAGCTCAAAGTCAATTTTGCAGACATGATGGGTGCTGTTTAGTGATCATGCTTTTGGGTGTTAACCTTGCAAAGACTGGTTGCCTCTATCTTCCTTGCAGCATACTTTTCCGGATTATCCGAAAAAAACTCGTCTCCGCCCGTAAATTTCCCCGTTTTATCTCGTTTCTGCTTTTTGATATATTATTGATTGTCAATACTTTATAAAACTGGCATTTTCTTCGATTAGATGATTGATATAAGTTCATCAGTTATATCAAATCAGTCATGGAAAAAGTTAGTACTTACGATCTTGCCCTCGTGATCGGCGGCTTTCTGGTTGGGGCCGCTTTTATTATCATGATTTTCAATATGCTGGATGGTGGCCGACGCGGGGGCCGCGGGCATCGCCGCCACCGCCACTACGACCGGGGAGACCGCCGTTACTACGACGATAATAACTATCATTATGATGACGAAGAAGGAAGTGGGTTTTTGCCCATTGTCCTGGTGGTTTTGTTAGGCATAGGCGGCGTGGCCCTGGCTCAAAAAATAGGCGTTTTTAAAGGCCAGCACGCTGGAGCATCCATCACTCAAAGCAGTAAAGTAACGGAAGTATCAACAGAACAAGCATCCGATACCTTGGTGCCAACTCCGCCGCCTCAAAGTAAAAAACGTGAGGTTTACTATACTCCTCCGGTAGAGGAGCCGGAGATGGAAGTGCCAGTGGCGGAGCCATTGCAGGACTACTATATCCGCGTATGCGTACTCACTAAAAGAGACAACGTCAGCAGCCAATGTAATCAGTTGAAAAAAGCAGGATTTACAGTCTGTACCATGCCCAAAGGCGACGATATAGCCGTCTATACAGGTCCATACCAATCGCTGGAAAAAGCACAACAGGTAAACGAGACGAAAGCACTGAATGGCATTATAGAATCTTATGCAAAGTAGTAGCGGCACACGTAGTGTACTGCACAGATGCTACAAAATACTTAAAAAATATATCCCTGCTACTGGCCACATTGGCCGGTAACAGGGATAGTTATTTTACCAGATAATCCAGTGAATTAAGCCTTTTTGGTTTTGGTGCAATTGCCTCCCTTTTTGCCTTTATCACCGTGTTTGCCTTTATGTTCGGCACGTTCTTTTTCCCAGGTCGCTTGTTGCGCAGGCGTTAATACGGCTTTCAGTTCGGCATTCTGTTGATCCCGGACGGCTTTCCGCTGCTCATGTTTGGCCTGACGTTCAGCCTGCGTGGGTGCGGCGGCTCCGGCAACCGACTTGGCGGCACGATGTTGCTGGGCGTATTTCAGGTTGATGGCCTGCACCTGTTTGCTCTGGTCGGCACTGAGATTCAGCGTTTTAGTCATGCGCTCCGTTTGGCGTTCGGCCATTTGAGCGGGATCGGGCGGCGTACGATTGGCACCATCATTTTTGGAGGGTTGCTGCGCCAGGGCCAGTTGGAAACCAGCGAACAACAGTAGGGCGACTAAGGTCACTTTTGCAATAGATTTCATGATTGGAATAGAATTAAGTGAAATAATGTTTGTCTGAATTGATAGTACAAATGTGGTCGGATTCTGCTGGTGGGAAAAATCTATTCAATGAACACGGTTGAAACATCCATGAACGCGGTGACCGGATATATCAACTTGATTTAAGGGTCAATCTATTGTAAATAGTGCGATTGGGCGTTTTCATAGAGAAAATCGTGGCGTTGCTTGAATATAAACGGGCGATTGGCCGGAAAGTGCCACTTTTGCCTTCCCGATAAAAATCGGGATGTTACTGCGTTCTATTTGCCGTTCTACTTATGTATTATTTTTTGGCACACAAAAAGACCTGGCTACAAATGCTTTTCTGGTGCAGTCTTTGGCTGCTCGTGCCGCTGTTTTTGGAAATTGGCCGTTTCCGTCCGGCGCAAAGCACGGTCTCGTTTTTGGGTGTAGCCCTGGTGGTCTGGACTAATCTGGAAGTGCTGTTGCCGCGTCTCTATTTTAAACAGGGCAAAAAACTACTTTATTTACTGGCCGGTGTGCTCTTATTGACCGTAGTGATGGAATCGGCGGATTACCTGAACGATTGGCTATATCCGGGCCGTGGCGGTCCTGGCCGTTCGGGCATGCGTTATATTACGGTTTCCATGCCGTTTTTTACCGCTTTTATTGGTAGCGCCCTGGTAGAAGTGGCCGGTTTTGCGGATCGGAAAGTGCGGGAAGCGGCCCTGTTGCGCAGTGAAAAACTGGAAGCAGAATTGAAGTTCCTGAAATCGCAGATCAATCCGCATTTTCTATTCAATGCCCTGAATAATATCTATGCGTTGACGGTGATTAAATCCGACCGCGCACCCGACAATCTGCTAAAGCTGTCGGGGATGCTGCGTTATATGTCATATGAAACCAAAGAGGAAACGGTGCCGCTGGAAAAAGAAATTGCCTATCTGCGCCACTTTATTGACCTGCATTTGTTGAAAGACAGTCAGGGTCTCAATGTACAGGTGAACTTCGATGCTGCGCGGCCCGGACTGAAAATCGCCCCAATGTTGTTACTGCCCTTTGTAGAAAATGCGTTTAAACATAGCAAAATCGAAGACCTGAAATACGGCTGGATTCGTATTGATCTGCGCACCCAACCAGATGGTGTGGAATTAAAAGTAGAGAACAGTCGTCCGGCGGGTGGCTCGCCAAAAGACAAAGTCGGCGGCATCGGGCTGCATAATGTGCGGCGACAACTGGAACTGCTGTATCCCGACCGATATACGCTCGAAGTGCGGGAAGGGGCGCAGGATTTTTCTATATTATTGAAAATAAAGGTGTAATCCATGCAAAATATTCGCTGTGTGATCGTGGACGATGAAGAACTGGCTCGCGTGCTGCTGGAAAACTATGTTAGCCGGGTGCCTTTTCTAGAACTGATGGGTCAATGCAAAAACCCTTTGGAAGCGATGACCCTCTTGCATCAGCAGCCCGTGGATGTACTCTTTCTCGACATCCAAATGCCCGAACTCACCGGCATTGATTTCCTGAAAACCCTCACGCATAAGCCGCTCACCGTACTCACCACCGCTTATCCCGACTACGCGCTGGAAGGTTATAATCTCGATGTAGTGGACTATCTATTAAAACCCTTTGCGTTCGAGCGTTTTCTGCAAGCCGTCAATAAAGTGGCCGAGCGATTGGGACAACGCGAACAAAGTGCGCCGCCTGTTGGAGCGAATTCGCCGGTTACTACTATAAAAAACTATATTTCTGTTAAATCCGAGCATAAAATATATCGCCTCGCACTCGACCAGATTTTGTATATCGAAAGTATGCGCGAATATGTGGCTTTTCACACGCCGACTGGTCGCATTTTATCATTGGATTCTTTAAAAAACCTGGAAACAGCACTACCGCCGGAGCAATTTATTCGTGTGCATAAATCCTATATGGTGGCCCTGTCGCAGATAAAATCTTTGGAAGGCAATCAGTTGTACGTTGGTAAAGAAGCCTTGCCGGTGGGGGCGAGTTTTCGGGAAGCAGTGCTGAAACGGGTGTTTGGGTAGTTATTCCTACTTTTTTACCGCCGTCCATTTACTATTCCATTCCGTATCGCCTTCATAGCGCCACATTCCGTTGATACTCTGGCCATTGTTTTGTAAAATAAAGTATCCGTCGCCGCGCTGGCGTTTCTCGGCGGTGGCGTAGGGTTGCCCTGGTTCGGTCAATTCCCACCATTTGAATTGCATACGATCCTCTTGGATGGTGCCTTCTATCTGACCCCGGTCATGCTCATAAGTGCCGGTAATTTTGTTGCCGTTTTGCACTAAAATCATGGTGCCCCATTCCGGCGATGTCCAGGTAGCGCTCATATTAAAACGCACTTTCCCGGAGGCCGATTTTCCCAGATTCGGATTGATTTTTATCGCCGTGGCGAGGTTTTCTCTGGACTTCTGGTCTTCCCCGATTTGTTCGTACGCATACGCCAGATTTTGGTGTACCGTAGCCAAAGGCACTTCTCCGGCCACCTTTTCCAGATTCTCCACGGCAACGGGATATTTTTTGTTTTGCAAAGCACTCATGCCTGCCGCGAGCCAGCGTTCCAGCGTTGCACTGTTATTTTCAATACGCGTCTGCACGGTAGCGTCCAGTTCGCCGCGCATTTTCAGTTCACTCCGAATTTCCTGGAGCGACACATAAGTGAGTTCCTGTCGCTCGCGCAGCAGATCGAAGGCAAAATAGCCGCCCGCCAGGGTCAGCAATAAGCCGATGGCAATGCCCCAGAATTGTCGGCGGCCCAGGGCATTATAAGTGTTTTTAGTCACCTTATTGCCCGAACCAATCACTACATCCTGGCTGCCCTGCACATTAATATGGCTACCGCTGAGATTGGTGACGTTGCCGCCCTGAATGACCTGCGCCACCTGCTCATTCAAAAACTCTTTTTGCAGCCCTTCCAGCACCGTTTTGGGTGCCGACGCGCCACTTTCTATTTCCGCTATGAGTTCCAGGGCTCCGGCGGCGATGCGGTTGCGTACCCGTTCTGCTTCCTGGTAAGCGAGCAACCCGCGATTGGCCTGCTGCTCGTTATTCGCCCAGGATGCTTGTAACAAAAGTGCCGCCTGCTGCCACACCGGGCTTTGTTGCTGGGCCCAGGTGGTGAGTTGTTGTAAAGCCTCAGCCGTGTGGGCGGAGGCAAGCAGGGAGCGGAGTTGGTTGAAGTTTTGCATTGGCCCGCATTTTAATAGAAGGAGGCGACAAAACTACATTAAATCTCTGAATTGGAATACATTCCTTTTCTGACTGCGACCAGCAACTGCTCGATCTTCGATTTGTCCGGTTGCTCCGGCAAGGTGCTTTTTGCATAGATATTCTCAATATATTGTAGTTTTTCTTCTGCTTGCGCCATCAATTCCTCATATTCAAATTCCCCCCGCCGGATGTTCAATAAATGTTCCCGATTGGGACGACGTACCTGCAGCGTACCATCTTCCAGTATTTCAGCCGCCATATCCAACAGGCGAATAGTGTGCATCATGTTTTTAGCATCATAGTTTTTGCCGTGGGTCAAGGTATTTTGGTAACGTTCCTCATTGCGGTTTTCCAGCCAGGTGTGGTATTCCTTGTAGTCGCGGCAATGCATGGAATAAGCATCTTTATTAAAAGACATCAGCGCATTCTGTGCCATACCCTTGGGAATGCTGCTCAGGGCTACGTCGTTGGCCGTTTCCTTTTTTACTATACCGGAAAAGCCAAGTTCATTAGTGCCGTCATAGTACAAACCAAACAAATCACGCATATTAGGGATAGCCACCAGTCCGCATTGCTCTGGCGACCAACCTTTTTCCGTCAACCAATGCAGCAGGGGAATGGAGCCTTGTTTTTCCGCCACAAAGCAGAAGTCCAATGGTGTTTTGCGCGTCGGTGGCATGGGAATGTTGATTTTTTTATTCAGCCCCCGCGCTTTTTTTATCTGCGCAAAAGCAAAACCAGCGAAGGTCTCTTTGCACAAACGCGACAGAAAATTTTCTCGTAGAAAAGGTTCAAATAAAGGATGACTATACAAAATGCAATCATTGGGCGAAGCCAGCATCTCTAAAATGCCCGGATTGTTTTTATATAGTAATTCTCCAAATCGCCGCAGTTCGTAATACACTTCATCATTCTTTTCACTACTCACTTGTTCTATATAATCAAGGCCGTAAAACTGGGCCTGCGGCAATATAAAAACTCCTTTTATATCCGTATCAGAACCTGGCAAATCGGTGCCATAAGCCCGACTGCCACTGATACACTCTAATAGAATCAGGTTGTTTGATTTTAGATCGGCAATGGTCATTATGATAGAGGTAGAGAGGTGGAGAATGTTGAGGGGTTGAGCGTACCTGCGAGGCCGTCTCATAAGTTAATTTGCCGGGTTTTGCCAAAAATTATGTAAATGTATTTAGCCATTTTAATCCTATAAGATTTTTAAAACCTTATAGGATTGCCGAAACAACAATTATATCAGCATTTTTCTAAAAAACACATCTAATGTAGCAGAGTCAGCAGCGGGTTTCCGTCCATCAGCCGTCCACGATTTACACTTTTCTACTTCCACTGCAATAAAATCCTGAATAATAGGGACTAATGGAATGACCTCCCCTTCCACTGCTTTTTCTTTTTCAGCCCAAAGTTGGTGTATCGCGGCCATTAAAGGCGCATCGTTTTCTATTTGTGTCAGCAAATACTTAAACTCCATCGGCGGAATCGTCTGCCGCTCCGCCGCCCATTTCGCCGCCAATAAAGGACGCAAAATATAGAAATACTTCTTTATTTTGATCTGCCCTTCGGTAATGCCGCTGCGAATACTGTTGTGACAAATCCCCAGATAATGATGTACTGCCGATTGTGGATTAAAGAATTGTGGAGCCAGGGTCCATAATTCTTCCCGAAAGTTGCCTTCCTGTTCATATATGATCGGCGACTGCAACCACTCCAAAGGCGTTGCATTGGATTTACGTAAGTGATGCAAGATTTTCCGCAAATCCCAGGCATTGAAATCCAGTATTTCTCCACCATCTTCAAAAATAGTGGTGATCGTATCCGTGGGATTACTAATAGATAAATACTGGTCGCGCGGATGCACATAGATAAAACGAATATCATAGTCGCTATCGGGCGAGGCAAAGCCCCAGCCACGGCTGCCGGTCTCACAGGCGTACAGGATGCGGATGTTTTTTTCCTGCGCGATGCGGTGGAGGTGATGAAGGATCAAGGTTTGCATAGGGAGACCAACAAAAGTGATAAATAGAGAGTTTCGCAGATTTGGATATTTTGAAAAAAACATATTTTGCAGCCGGATTGGAGGGTGCAAGCCGGGAAATAAAACCAGTTATAATATAAACGAGGCTGTATCACAAGTGGTCTTTTTTGACAGAATGGTAATGATGTACAAGATTAAATGGATGATTTTTACAGCCATACATCCTCTATATCTTGCTCATCCTGTCAAATTTTCAACTTGGGAGACAGCCTCGAAGACGGTGTTGCAAACGCCTGATTTCTATGAAATTATTTACCGACAAGAAGCTACTGTTGCACTACGATTTTTTTAAAAGAACGCTCCTGAGCACTCAATATTTGTAAAGTGTAAACACCCGCTGTCAAAGTACTGATATCCAATAGATTAATGCCTTTGCGAAGGGTTATGCCACGCACGGGTTGGCCTGCCGGGCTGAACAATTGCACCGTGAATTCTTCTTCGGTATTTTCAGGTAGCAGCAGATTAAGTTCGCCGTACACTGGATTCGGATAGACCCGTAGATGGGCCATCACATTAGTCGGGGAAGTTACGGCTATATTCACTACTTTCGATAACGTTTCCCTGCCGTTGTAGTCCGTTTGCCGCAGGCGATAATAGTTTATTGCGGACAGCGGGCTTTTATCTGAAAAACCATAGTTCTGTGCTTCGGTGGCAGTACCCTTACCCGCCACGAAGCCAAGTTCCGTCCAGCGCAGACCATCTCCGCTGCGCTCTACATAGAAACCCCGGTTGTTATGTTCGGAAGCCGTAAGCCAGTTGAGTTGCACGGTCTGGTCGAGTAGCCGGGCCGTCAGATCACGCATTTCGACGGGTAATACCGTGTATAACAGAGTAACCAGTCCACTGGACGGGCTGTTATAATTGACCGTCCAGCCGGATGGCAGACCCGTCACAGAGGCAAAGGTGCCTGAAAGGGACAGCGCGTTCACGATGGTCACCTGGTCGCCATTGGCAGGCGTATAGTTGATAGAGAGCGCGAGGGTGCCGGCGAGGGTGGCCGTGCCATTCACTACCACCTGGTCATAATTGGTGCCGACTACGCCTGTTCCGTTCACTTCGATCAATAAGGTATTGTTGGAGAATCCCTCACTCGAGGAAAAAGTCATGATGCCTGGCGAATTACCCGGTGCCAGCGTACCACCACTGCTATTGAAGCTACTGGCGGAGATGCCTCCGCTGCCTTTCAGGAGGCCGCCCGTACTGTTGAAGAACGTGTTGGCGTTGCCAGCGAGCAGGGTACCCACCGGGTTCAAGGCTCCGATGATGATGCCAGCCTGGTTGGTAAAGGTGCCACCAGTGCAATACACTGCGCTGGTGGCGACGCGGTCAATGTTGATCTGCCCGCTATTATTATTGAAAGTAGCACTATTTTGCAGGCCATAGTTGCCCACATTCGCCACGCTGCCAATGGTGATGGTCGCCTGATTGGTAAACGAGCTGTTGACATCGTTAAAAACTCCGCAAGTACTTGAACGATCAATCATAATCTGTCCGCCAGTATTGTTGTTAAAAGTACCCCGGCTGTTGAGACCATAAATGCCTACCGTCTGTGTAGCCCCAATGGTAATGTTGGCGGCATTGTTAAAGGTGCTGCCAGAGCAGTAAAGCCCCGAATTGGTAGATCGTTCGATACTGATCTGACCGCCGATATTATTGTTGAAAATGGCTGCGTTCTGTAGGCCATATTGTCCCACGCCGGCAATAGATCCGATGGTGATGCTGGCCTGATTGGTGAAAGTGCCAATCTGGTTATGCAGTGCAGCCGTTAAAGCACGGTCTATACTGATTGTCCCGCTCGTATTGTTGAAAACATTATTATTTTGAAGACCGTAACTGCTGCTGTTTTGGGTTGCGCCCAGAGTGATGTCGCCTTGATTATTGAAAGGGCCGTTGTTTATCAGCAAGGTAGTGTTCGCACGATCAATCGTGATCTGCCCGTTGTTATTAAAAGTACTATTATTGCGCAGGCCATTATCTCCCACATTGCTCACTCCGCCAATGGTGATGGTGCCTTCGTTGGTGAAAGTGCCACTCTCATTGTATAGCGCGTAACTTCCGCTACCGTTGGTCCGGTCGATATATATTTGTCCGCCTGGATTGTTGTTGAAGGTAGCCTGATTGCGAATACCGTGCTGAGAGGGGGTGACAGTCGCGCCGATGGTAATAATGCCGCTATTATTTACCGTACCCTGGTTCAAAATCCCCCGGGAAGGACCATTCTCGGCTCCCAGTGTACCCGTTGCTGTAATAGTAAGTACGGCCCCGCTTTGGATAGTAACCGTTTTGACCGTTGGCCCGGCTGTACTCAAAGTAGGATTATTGGGTGTCGAACCGGGAATAGTGACGAAATCATTGGTACCCGGCAACGTATTAGTGGACCAGTTGCCAGGATTGTTCCAGTCGGCACTTTCGCTGCCATCCCAGGTAATTTGGGAAAATAAAGGCACTATTACCCACAACATCATGGAGATCAGGAATAAAAAACGCCTCGCCGTGGACAAAAATGAGACGGTGCAGCCAGTGAAAAGGGGGGACTTCTGTTGCATTGTTTTTAAATTTTATGGATGAAAGTAATTCACTACAGGGTATTTACCCGCTCATTTGGCTCTACAAGAGGCAATCCGATTAAGCGGGTAAGGTATGTTATTGAACATTATATTTGCATGAAAAGTTTTTTGCACCGCTGTGGTTGTAGCCTGAGAAATGCTTTCGCCAACTAATGCTTTTTTGTACAACCTGGAATTTTTTTTGAACACCGTTTTACTTTCATATAGCCAGACATAGAGAGATAAAACAACTTTTTCCCATCTTTGAACCTCGTCGCAACACACCACAAATCAGTCCACGCACTATGAAAAACATCCTCCTCCTCGCCACCTTGGCCCTCCTCTCGCTCACCTTCGTCGGCGACCCCGAAGCCGAACTGCGTAAACCCGAAAATGCCGTCAAAAACCTCATCGTCGCCGATGGTCTTGCCGCGCAACTGTTTGCTTCTGAACCAGTCATGACCAATCCTACCAATATGGACGTGGATGACCGGGGCCGGGTGTGGGTCTGCGAAGCATATAACTATCGCCCGGAGATCAATGGCAATCCCGTCCATCCGGCGGGCGACCGCATCCTGATTTTGGAAGATACCGACGGCGACGGCAAGGCCGACAAAAACACCGTTTTTTACCAGGGTCCGGAAGTGGCTTCGCCGCTCGGGGTGTGGGTGATGGGTCACTCCGCGCTGGTGTCGCAAAGCCCCTACCTGTGGCTGCTCACCGATACGGATGGCGACGATAAGGCCGACCGCAAGGAAATCATCCTGCAAGGCGTGGGCGGGAAGCAGCACGACCACGGCCTCCACGCGGTAGTGTTTGGGCCGGACGGCAAATTCTATTTCAATTTCGGCAACGCCGGGGAGCAATTGATGGATAAAAACAACCAGCCCATCAAGGATCAGGATGGCCGCCCGGTGGACCCGAAACACTACCGCCAGGGCATGGTGTTTCGCTGCGATGCGGACTTCACCAATTTCGAGGTGATGGGCCATAATTTTCGCAACAACTACGAAGTGGCCCTCGATAGTTACGGCACGATGTGGCAAAGCGACAACGACGACGACGGTAACAAGGGCGTGCGTATTAATTACGTGATGGACTACGGCAACTACGGCTTCACCGACGAAATGACCGGCGCGGGCTGGCAGGTCAATCGTACCAATATCGAACCCGAAATCCCCCGTCGCCACTGGCACCTGAACGACCCCGGCGTAGTGCCCAACCTGCTGCAAACCGGCTCCGGTTCGCCCTGCGGCATGTGCGTGTATGAAGGCGATTTGCTGCCGGAAGTGTATCGCAACCAGCCCATTCATGCCGAAGCGGGTCGCAATGTGGTGCGGGCTTATACTAAAACGCCCGACGGCGCGGGTTATAAAGCGGAGATAGTCAATATTTTAGAAAGTAAAGTGGATCAATGGTTTCGCCCCTGCGATGTGTGTGTCGCACCGGATGGTTCGCTGTTTGTCGCCGACTGGTACGATCCCGGCGTGGGCGGCCATGCGGCGGGCGATCAGAATCGGGGTCGCGTTTTTCGAGTCGCTCCGCCCAGTGCAGCGAAATATGTGGTGCCAAAATTCGACTACACCACACCCCAAACTACGCTGCTCGCTTTGCAAAATGCCAATCTTTCCGTCCGATTTCGTGCCTGGCAAACCTTGTATAAAATGGGCACACAGGCTGAACCAGAGTTGGAAAAATTATATAACCAAACGTCCAATCTTACCCTGCGTGCCCGTGTTTTCTGGTTGTTAGCCAAAGGCAAAAACGGGGCAAATTATGTCCGTCAAGCCGCCAAAGACGCCAATCCAGACTTCCGTATCGCCGCCGTGCGCGCCGCCCGCCAAGGTTGTGCGCCGGTGCTGGAAATCGTACAATCGCTGGTCAATGATGCTAATCCGCAGGTGCGTCGCGAGTGCGCCCTTGCCCTGCGCCACTCGAAAGACCCGGCTGCGCCCGCGCTTTGGGCGCAACTGGCCAAACAACACGATGGTCAGGATCGCTGGTATTTGGAAGCCCTCGGCATCGGGGCGGACGGTAACTGGCCCACTTATTTCGCCGAATATGCCCGCTCACTGCCCGCCAATGTGCGCCAGTCCACCGCTGCGCAGCGTGATCTCGTCTGGCGGGCGCGTGGTGCCACTGCCGCGCCCTTGCTTGGACAACTCGCTACCGATGCGCAAGTGCCGCTGGCCGAACGGCTGCGTTATTTCCGTGCTTTTGATTTTCAGGACGACAAAAAAGTGGCTTCCAGTGTGCTGCTGAGTATGGTGAAAAATAGTGCCACGCAGCCCGATGCACAACGCCTCGCTCTCCGCCACCTCGATGCCGATTTTGTAAAAACCAATCCTGATGCAAAGGCCGCCCTCCTGAAACTTATGGCTGGTTTGGAAGGCACGGAGTACCTCGAGTTTGCAGAGCGTTATCAATTGACTGAGGAACATAACCGACTGTTCAGCATGATCCTGAAAAATCAGGATCGCCGGAAGGCCGCCGACGTGCTACTGGCGAGTGCAGGGGGCGCGGCCATGTACGCCAAAGCCCTCCAAAATCGCAACGACGAGACGCAAACTTTGGCCCTGCTGGACGCTATTCGCTGGTCGGGCCGTCAGCAGCAGCTGGCTTTTCTGGAAAAAACGGCTTTCGATACCAAGCGTAGTCTGGTGGTGCGCCGCACGGCTTTTGAATACCTCGGCAATTCCTGGGGTGGCGAGGAACAGGTACTTAAACTATTGAAAACCAAAAAAATACCGACCCAATTTATTCCCGCTGCTGTGCAGGGCGTGAGTAATGCCTGGCGCATGCCGGTGCGCCTGGAAGCCCAAAGTTACCTCGCGGGTAGCCATACCAATGCTACCAAACCCGTACCGGATATTGCGGTGCTAACCAAACTTTCGGGCGATGCCGCCAAGGGCCAAAAACTCTATACGGAACAATGTGCCAACTGCCATCAGGTCAATGGCGCGGGCATCAACTACGGGCCGGGGCTTTCGCAAATTGGGGCTAAACTGCCGAAGCAAGGGCTGTACATGGCCATTTTGTATCCCAGCGCAGGCATTAGTTTTGGCTACGAAGGCTGGGAAATCAAACTGCGCGACGGCTCGGTGGTCAATGCGCTTATCGCCAGTCAGACGGAAACAGAATTGGTGGCAAAAATGCCCAATGGCGAATTGCGTACCTACAAAATGCAGGACATAAAAAGCAAAAAACAACTGCCCGAATCACTGATGACAGCGGGTTTTCATTATGCGATGGATAACCAGCAACTGGCGGATTTGGTGGAGTATTTGAGTGGGCTGCGGAAGTAGGGGAGGGCAGGTTTCATTTATTAATGCGAATCATGGGTTAAAAATCGGTGTTGATTCCCAGGGCGTTAGTGTGAGCCCTGCCAAGTCTTTTTTAGACTTGGCAGGGCTAAGTGCCTGGCATTCATTTGCTTGCTTAATCGAACCCATGATTCGCATTATTAATATACTGCTCAAAAACTTCCAATATCTCAGGAAAGTTTCCCCGCCCAAATCCTATTCTGGCGTGTTTGCTACCATATTCAAAGGTCTCGGAAGGTAAGAGCATAATGCCCGTATCCTGCACCAGTCTTTCGGCAAAGGACATGGCTTTTTCCTTTATTTTCAATTTGACAAAGGCAGTGGAACCCGAATTGGGTAAAGGAAATTCCAGAAAGTGCTGATTCCTTGTACTGAATTCTTTAAAAACCGCGATATTGTTTTTTATTTTAGCAATATTCGGTTGTACAAAGCGGTCTTTATTATGCAAGGCAATAGTGGCTAAAACCTCGCCAGGCGCATTATTACAAATAGAAAGATAGTCTTTAAAGGCTTCTACTTTATTTAGTAATTCACTATTGCGACTGGTCAACCAACCTAAGCGTAACCCCGCCAAGCCAAAAGTTTTGGCCATTCCCCACAGACTGACGGCATTTTCATACAGATCGGAAGCAGAACGGGTATCCGTTTGAGCATCATGGGTGAGAAACCGATACATTTCATCCGCAAATAACACAATGCCATGTTTTCTGGCCACACCTACTATTGCATCCAGATCAGATGGAGTGGGCGAATATCCAGTTGGATTGTGGGGGAAATTAACAATAATCATTTTCGTCTTGGGCGTAATCAACTCTTTCAGTCGTGCCGGATCAAAATACCAGGCATTGTTACTGGTTTCCGGTTTCCAAAAGAGGACCTTACAACCAATGCTTTTGGCCACCTGATACAGCGATTGATACATTGGAGACATACAAATAACATGGTCGCCTTTTTCTAGTAAAACATTCATCAAAGCGAAATTTGCTTCTCCCGGCGAGCAAACCAGAACATCGTCCATACCAATGGTGGTATAATGTTGTGTAATGGCGTTCCTCAAATCCACACTGCCTCTGGTCTCTGTATAGCCGAGTTTTAAATTATCCCAACTTTTTCGCTCTTCTTTTGAAGCCAGATCAAGCACATATTGCATGGAAAAACCATCACAATCTGAACTCGATAACAAGTACCTGGCTTTAAATTCGTACCGGGCAAAATACCTTTCGATAGCAAAATCTTTAATGTACATTGTTTAATGATAAGTGAGGGTTTTTAAAGTTTCGCCCATGCTGATATCCAAAGTCAAAGTAACGTTTTGTCCGTTGACATTGAATTCAATACTCAACTCACTTTGAGCGGGCAGGGTTTTGATACAAGAGTTGCAAAGGATGCTGCTGGTGTTTACACAACTTTTAGCATCCAGCCATTCTTTCAATTTTTGCAAACTCTCCTCTTGGTTGTTCCCGTCCAACGTTGCCAGAAATGTATCCACCAGAGGCAACGTTGCATCGAAATTTTGGTCGTTGACCAGCGTGCAGAACTGTTCATTGTCCGCTTCACGATCCTTTTTGCAGGAAAAAGTGGTCAGGCAAGTCAGGATGATGGCCAGCGTGGTTAAAATGATCTTGTACTTCATGTCTTGTTATTTTAATATTGATTAATGACTGCTAAAAAAAAGACGCTGGAAATCATGGGTTTGGTTGGGTCAATTCCCATTTTTGCACCATTGCCCGGATGTCTGATCTTTAAAAGCAGAATGTCCGTGGCTGCTAATCCACCTTTTTTCCTGTAAATGAATTTATCGGGGCAGGCAGAAATTTTTCCTTCAAAATTTCTGCCTGCCCCGATAAATTCCATTCCCATCTCTCTCGCGTATGCGCATCTTCCTCTCCTACGACTACGCCGACACCGGCACCGCCGAGGGCTTGCGCAAACAATTGCTCACCACCTTCGCGGGTCGGCCCATCGAGATTTGCAACCGCCAAAGCAAGTACCCCGGCACCGATAGTTTGCAAGGCGGCGAAGCCTGGCTGCGTTGGGCCGACTTGTGTATCATCGTTTTCTCGGCGGACTATCTGGGACAGGAGACCAGTCTGGAATTTGAGACCGCCAAGTTCCTGGAGCGCGAACGCCGTCCGGCCCTGCAAATCCTGGTAGCCTATGCTCGCAGTGCCGATTTGCCCGCTGATTTTCAGCCTTTTCCCATTGCGCCGCAGGCCGACCAGCCCATTATGCACCACGGTTTTGATCGCGACCGGCAGTTGCAACGGGTGGCCCAGGCCGCACGCCGCCTGCTCGAGCAGCCACGTTTGTCTGGCAATTTGGTGGCCACCGACGACTTCGAGATCAGTATGGAAAGTGCGCGGCAGCGGTTATTAGAACAGAGCGAACGCCTCAATTTGCTGCCCGTTTTTGCTTTGCTGCGGGCCATCGCCGCCGATGCCCGACTGAAAAAAGCCGCCTACGAATTGGAAGATAATTTCGGCGAAATACTGCGTCAAGGGCGGGCGGCGAAAATCACTTTGGCAGAGTTTCTTGAAAAGGCCACGGTGTTACGCACTGATTTACAGTATCTTATCCACAAAATACACTCTACCGAACTGGTTCCGGACTGGCGGCTGGCTTTCCAACGGGCCACCTACTCGGAGCCGGGCAACCTGGCTTTGTTCAGTCCCAAAGAGGAGATCGCTATGCCGGAAACGCTCAATCTGCCGGGGCAAGTCGGGGAAGATGGCCATACGGTGACAATCGGTGCTTTGACGCTTCCCCAACAGGCCGATTTTCGTCGTCAACTACTACTGGCGCAAGATGCAATGGGCATTGAAAATTTTGGCCGCGCCTACCAGCATGGCGACCACGTACGCAGCCACATTGACCCGCGCTCCGCGCAATTGTACGAGTATTTGCTGCTGGCCTATTTGCAAAAAGAAACCCCCGACCGCATCGCCATAGATGCCGTGGACGACGATAAACGCCAATTGCTCAATCATATCATCCTCTACGCCAGCCGTTTGCGGGAATACCAGGAGGCGGGTCAATGTCCGACTTCCACGGGGCGTTATAACCTGCAAGCTGCGGCAGAAGAATTGGGCGAGGCCCTCTGCCGCATCTACGATATGCTGCCCAACGACCACCTGCTGGATACCGGCAAACGCGGCGAGGAAGCCCCCGACAACCGGGGCATCATCAGCCGGGCCCGCGAAATGGGCGAACTGATCTTTCGTTCGGTGCATCCGTATTCCGGCTTTTTGGAACTGCTGGTCAATGAGTTATGCGGCGGCGGCAAGTTCGACTGGATTCAGAAAGTGGCAGTCACCAACGGCGAATTTGTGTTTTTATCGCGGGAAAGATTTGAACTGGAAACCAGCATCAACGAACTGCTGAACCTGCTGGTAGCGGGCGGCCAAAACCCGGTCCGGCTGCACCAGCGATTGCGCGAACAACTTTTCCTGAGCTTGCAGGCCAAAAGCCGCCGCCTGCGTCGCCAACTGGACGAAGAACGCCGACGCTACCGGAAATTCACCGATCCGCAGGCTTCGGTCATCCGGTTTGTGCAGGCCTGCCTGTTGGGTTATGCCATATTTGATGATCGGGAAGCGTCGGAGGAGCAGTCTTTTTTGCGGTTGGCACTGGTGCATTTGTTGCCCAATTTTCTGTTGGGGCCGCAGGAAGAAGCGACGATGTTGCTGCGCTGGTTCGATCTGGATGGTCAGGGAGAAGTGCGCTCGCATCAGGACAGCATGGGCTATGACTTTGATACCCAGGCGATTGTCGAAAAAATTGTGCAGGACCATTCCGGTCGGGTGGGCTGGCTGCAAGTGGCTCCCAATCTGAAAGAAAGCGTCTGGCTGCATTATGTGGCGGACATTGACCAGGACTACGATCAGGTGCGGGTGAGTCGGCAGTATCTGGATTTTCGCCGCCCGCACGAGCTCGACAGTCGGCGCATCGTCATTTCCTGTCTGCGGCGGTGGGTGGTGGCTTTTCGGGCTTTCCCGGAGCGGGGCCAGGATTTTCTGGATCGCTGCATCCGCGAACTGACCGGCGACGGGCTGCTGCTTTGGTTGCACCACGATCCCGACCAACTGGTGACCGAAGCGGACAGCGCGATGCTGGGCTATAATGCGCTGCTTGAATTGAGAAATATTATCACGCTTTCCACGCGTTTTACGGAGGAGTCGGTGCGCCAGATCATTGCCGAAAATTTGTTCCAAAAACGCATTTTGCCCAATTGGAATAAACTGAAAGCCGGTCAGGAGGAACAGCGTCCGATGGCCATGCGGCTACTGCGCGAGGTGCTGAGCGGCTATCAACTCCATCCTGATTTGCGTTATCTGGATTTTGTGTTCAGCGAACTAACGGAGGAAGTCAAATTTCACTGGATTAACATAGACAGAGAAGGGAAATGGAAACCGTTCAAATATGCGGTGCCCCTCGACCCCATCGGCATATTGCAACAACTGGCGGCGGCACAACCCAAACGCTACCGGCTGCTGGAAGTGCGACGGCGTATCGCCGAAAAGCGGCGCAAGGATCAACTGGCGCGTTACTTCCACGAAATCAGCGAGTTCCGTCAGGAAAACCGTCGCCCGGAACGCGCCATTGCGATAGATATCATTCGTAAATTAAAGGGGATTTTCAAGTTTTTTCCGGCGGAAGAATTTCTGGAATTGCCCATTCTGGAACTATCCGGCGGGGGCCGCATCCGGTGGTACGCCACGTTTTTAACGGTGTTCCCGACCCGCGAAAATCATTTCGAGAACCAGTTTTATAATTTCGATTATCGCCGGGAACTGGCCGAATTCAGAATGTACCACGATACGCGGAGTACGTGGATGGAGCAGGCATTGCGGGAGACGGGGGATTTGTAGGGAGTTTGCGGAGAAAATCCAGTCTATTCTCCGCAAATTCTGCGGAGAATAGACTGATTTCAGTAAATTATTTTACTTGTGGCACTGATACCCGTCCGGAGAGGAATGAATTGTCAGGCCTCGGCCAGTTCCTTCACTTTTTGTAAAGCCGTGGGAAACATCCCCTGGAACATCGCCTCATGTTTGTCATCTATGTCCAATTCGACAAGTAGGTCGGTAGCGTCATCGCTTTCCCGCAGGGTGTAATTCTCGAAGGCTCCGGCCCAGTTTTGGGAAAAATCTTCCTCCCCGTTCTTGATTTCGCCAAGGTGTTCAAAAGACATAAATTCGTTTGGAATGAGGCGGGCAATACGGCTGGTCATGCCATCCCCGTTGGGCCCAAGGAAAAGGATTTTGCTGCCTTCCTGCCAATCGCTTTCGGCGTGAGATCCTTCGTGGAAAGCCGCTGTCCATTGGCGGTAGGTGGCATCGTTCCAAAGGGTATTCCAAACCTGTTCTTTGGATGCACTGATGTGGGTGGAGAAAGAAAGTTTTTTCATATTATAAAAACAATTTGTTGAGAAACAAAGATAAAATCAAGATATATGGCAGGCGGGTGGCAAATGCGACAACTTACTGGGCTGATTGCGACAAAACATTTTGTTTTTTATATTCGGTAAAAAGAAACTGCAAATGCACTAACGAGCAGCGCATTTGCAGTAAGTATTTCCAGTAAAGAAAGTTGGTTGCAGTCCTGCTTACTTCCCCAATTCAATCACCTGTACCGACATCGCCGGTACATTTATCTGCCGAATATCCGCTATTGAAGCATCATCCAGCACGTTTTTCCCGGTCGTAAAACCACTCATGCTTTCTGCGAAACGTTTGGTGGAAAGCGTCTGCGACTTGTCACTTTGGCTCATAATGACCATGACCGTTTTCGTATCGTCGTGCCGGAAAAACACGTACATGCCATCCTGCGGGATGTATTGGGTCAGTTGCCCGGTTTGCAGGGCGGAGCAGGATTTGCGATAGCGCGCCAGTTTTTTAGTAAAATTAAAAGCCTCGTTTTCTGATGCGGTCCGGCCAGCAGCGGTGAACTTGTTTTCCTTATCGCCTGGCCAGCCACCGGGAAAATCGCGGCGTACTTCGGCATCAGAAGGGTCTTTGAAGTTTTTCACCAGTATTTCTGTACCATAATATAGTTGCGGTACGCCCCGGCAGGTCAGCAGAAAAGCCACACCCTGTTTGAACTTCTGCATATTCTCGCCAATCATGGAAAAGAAACGGTTCTGGTCGTGGTTGTCCAGAAAGGTCAGGTTCAGGTTCGGGTCGGCATAGACCATATCTTGGGCCAGCATGGTACACAACTTGTTCAGGCCGCTGCCCCAATCTGTTTTCTCGTTCAGCGCAGCATTGATCGCATTATAAAAAATAAAATCGTTGGGCGAGGGGCAGTTATTTTTGAAAGGCACATTCAAATTATTACGCACAAAAAAAGCCTGGCTAACGGGTGTATTTACGGCATTTTCCGCGGTGATAAACATCTTCGGGTATTCATTGAGCAGGGCAGTATTGCAGTGATTCATAAACTCCAGATCATTGTACTGGTAGGTGTCCACGCGCCATCCGTCCACGCCAAAATATTCGACCGTCCAGAGCGCGTGTTGAATCAAGTAATTGGCTACGAACGGGTTACGCTGGTTCAAGTCGGGTAAAAACGGCACGAACCAACCGCTTTGCTGGACCCGGAAATCGCTTTTACTGCCGTGCAACAGATCAATCACCGCTTCATCGCGATAAGACGTATTGGTGTAACTGTCCCACTGGTTGAGCCAGTTTTTCATGGGCAGATCGCGCAGTATCCAGTGATTGATACCCACGTGGTTATAGACCGCATCCTGGATGATTTTCAGGCCTTTGGCGTGGGCGGCATCAATCAGGGTTTTATAAGCCGCATTACCACCCAGGCGGCGGTCCACATTATAATGATCGGTAAAACCATAACCGTGGTAGGCCGAGCGCATGGCGGCGCCCTCGTTGGTTTGCGGTTGGTTGTTCTCGATGACCGGATTGAGCCACAGCGTGGTGACGCCCAGTTCGGTAAAATAGTCCAGGTGATTCTGGATGCCCAGCAAATCGCCGCCATGCCGCAGGTAGGGGTTGTCACGGTTGGATTCCGGGTCGGCCATGTCGGCAAACTTATCGTTAGTTGGGTCGGCGTTGGAAAAACGGTCGGGCAGGATCAAATAGATAAAATCCTTGCCGTTGATCTCCTGCGGCTGTTTGTCCCGGGCTTTGAGTTCGTAGGTCTGGGTGATCTTGACCGTCTCATTGACCGTCTTTTTCCCACGCTGCACGGGGGCCGTTTTGCTCAATTCCAGGTTGAATTGACCGGCTTTGGTCTCCGGCGCGATGTACAAATCCACGAACAGGTAATTGGCATTTTCCACCTCATACACCTGGCGGATACTCACGCCGGGATAGTTGATTTTCAGGTCGGAGCCTTTCAGGTTTTTACCATAGATCAGCAATTGCAGTTCCGGGTTTTTCATGCCTACCCACCAATTTGTCGGGTCAACTCTTTGAATAGTAGGCGTTTGGGCGAAGCCTTGGAAGAAGAAAAAACAGAGTGCGAGGAAGAGGGTTAATGTTTTGGTCACGGCTGGATTTTTTATGTGTGTGGGCAAATGTAGGAAAGGCCGTGAATGTAGCGGTGAAAAATATGGATGCTGATTTTCAGTCCTTCAACCCAATAGCTGTCACCTTCACTTTGCCACCATAAGGCAAAGCCGCTGCTTGATAAATAGTGCGAGCGGGCCGTCGGTCAGGACTAAAAAATTGGTCAAACAGGTCATTGATTACGCCCACATCTTTCAAATCCAGAAAAGCAATATCAATGAAAACCAATTCCTCTCTGCTAAAACCGGCCGCTTGAGCGATGGCAAAAACATTTTCAAAAGCACGTTTTGCCTCTTCCACCACCGAGCCTTCGACGTAGTTGCCTGCCCAATCAGTAGACAACTGCCCACTGATGTAACAATGTTTTCCAACGACGACCGCTTGGCTAATTGGCGCTTTGACCTGTGGCACATTATGCGAATTGTCGATAAATTTACGCATATAATATTGACTATCAAATATTTATTTCATCATTATTTCTTCCTTAACAAAAAACCCAACGGCGGCTTATACACCACCTGATAGGCATCGCCCAGCGCATTTACCTCGCCTTCATTCATCGCAAAGAAAAAATCCGGCCCAGGTATAGGGGGGCGGTCAGGATGCCAACTCACCGACGCCACCGTCTTTTGGTAGCCTTGCGGAAATTCAATGGCATGCACCATAAAAGAGTTCATCATGACCCAGTTGCCATCGAAAGTGTAGGGTTCGGTTCGGCCTTCGGCGGCCTGTATTTCTTTCATTTTGTCGAGCACGGCAAAGGTGCTGCTATCGAACCACCACTCGAAAGTGTCCCGCAGATTCATGCACCGCACGTTGTTAATCAACGTAATAAGTAACACGGGAGCCAGGAAAATCCAGGTGCGTTTGCCAAATCGCTGCCAGGTCCAGGTGGCCATGCTGGTGAGCAGCAGGGCAAAAAGCGGGTAGAAAAACACCGATAAGCGGGCATTGAGTTGCGCCTTGTGGAGGAGATAGACGTTGGCTAAATTGGCGATCACTGCACCCAGGAAAACAGCGGCCAGGAATACTTTCGGGTCTTTGGCAAACTGCCAGTTTTGTCGCCTCCATTGCCAGACGGCCAGCACACAACCGGCGAGCATGGCCACCAGCACCGCCCACGACAAGGTGATGGCTGTATCGCCACCGAGATAGGGATAGCCGTGCGTGGAACTACGCATCAGCAGGCGGATGGTTTCAAAATCGGAGGATAATTGACTCCAATTAACCAGTTCGCTGTCTTTGCTCAGGTGTTTTAATGGGGTGATCCACAGCAAAATATAAATACCAAATGTATAGAATGCGGGACGGACAATGGGTCGGAAAGTGGACCAGCTACGATTCTGTTGCCAGGCTGCCCAAAACAGGAGCAGGCTGAATGGCGCGAAGAAAAGTAGCAGGGTGAAATTGGCATACACCGCTAATCCGGCAAAAATAAAAGCAGCCCGCAGTGTACGGGGGTTATTGTTTTCAAAAAACTGCCAGGCCCGATACAAGGCCATCATCATCATGCCGGCGGCCAGCCCATAGCCCCGGGCCAGTCCAAAAAACTCGCCCAGAAACGGATTCCCAATCAGCACGATCAGTCCGAACAGCCGCACCCACCACTGCTCCGATACGCGGCGGCAGATCGCCAGACTCGCCCATAGATAGAATGCGCAACCGATGAGGGCCGGGAGCCGGACCACGAACTGATGTCCAGGGAAGATGCCCAGCAGTATTTTGATGCCTAAGGTGTTGAGAATGTGGTTGTTCGGATTCGCTTCTTTTTTAAAAGCGAGCGTATCGAACACCAGACGGGGTACGTGATTGAGAATGGTCGCGCCTTCGTCGTGGGTGATCGGAAGCAGCCAGGCCCGTGCGGCCACGTAAGTCAGGAAGGCCACTGCCAAAGTGCCGGTGATCCAGTTCTCGGTTGATCGTTTCATGGCCGCGAAAGTACGACAATGATACTTTCTCTTAGGATGGTAAAGGCCGTGCTTTTTGTTCGGAAATTAATTCTTGCATATCTTCTTTGGGCAAACGCTCTACCAGCCATTTTTGAACAAACTGGCGCACGAGCGGAGAAGACTGGTCGGTCAGTTCCAGCGAGATTACTAATTCTTCTAAATTATCAAACTGGTCAAGCCAAACGCGCCAGGCTGGTTTGGAAGAAGGGGACTTTTGAATAATACGTACAATCCGGTCGTGATAAGCAGTGGAAAAAATAGGATTACCATCCAGAAAACTTTCTCCATTGCCATAAGTGGTCCGGTAAAATGGCTGCACTTCCTGCGCCAGTACTTCATTAAACATAGACTGATAATACCGCTCGTTGAGGCGATAGATTTTTTTGTCTTCCAGAAAATTTTTAAATAAGTGTTTCATAAAACAAAAATAATTATCAGTGCAACCAATGCAATAGAAACAGCAAACCAGCCTGCCGAAACTTCAATATCTAATCTTGTACCATCATCAAATTTTTCGTTTTCAAAACTTTTTTTAATAGGACTTTGGACACCACCAGACTTGCCAGCATTTGTAATAAATCGTTCAGCCTGTTTAAATTGTTCCTTTCTTTTTTCGCGTTCTTTTTTACTTAATTTATCTTCCAGTTTATTCAACATTTCCAGGCCCTCTTGCCAGGTTGGTGGTTTGTCCTGCGCCCAAGCCTTGGATTCTTCCACGTTGTCCGACTGGGCTTGCAGTCTTCCCCGGTGCGGTGGTTTTGCCATAATTTTCAGATAATTTGAGGTATAGTATAACTTTTTGCAACACAGTTATTCCTTCAAACAATTTCTCCTAAGAGCGTCGCACTACTCACTTCCCGTACTTTCACCCAGGCATAATCTCCCGGCTGAAAGCCCTCTTTTTTCGGGAACACGAGCATCTTGTTCTGGCTGTTGCGTCCGCAAAAATCCTGGTCGGATTTGCGCGAATTACCTTCGATCAGCACCCGGAAAGTCTGTCCGAGATCACGTTGGTTATGACGCAGCGAAACCGCTCTTTGCACCACGATCATTTCATTCAGTCGCCGCCGTTTGACTTCCTCCGGTATATCATCGGCGTACTTGCGGGCGGCCAGCGTACCAGGGCGTTCGGAGTAGAAAAACATGAACGACATCGAAAAATCGGCCCATTCGACGATGCTCAAAGTATCCTGGTGTTCTTCCTCCGTCTCAGAACAGAAGCCGGTAATAATGTCGCTGGACACCGCCGCCGTGGGCAGGATACGTCGAATGGCCTCAATGCGCTGCTCGTACCACGGACGGTCGTAGGTGCGGTTCATCAGTTCCAGCACCCGGCTGTTGCCCGATTGCACCGGCAGGTGGATGTATTTGCAAATGTTATCGTAGCGGCCCATGATGTGCAGCACATCGTCGGTCATGTCCTTCGGATGGCTGGTGCTGAAACGCACCCGCAGATCGGGATGCACCAAAGCGGTCATTTCCAGCAAGTTAGCGAACGTGACATGCTCATTGGTTTCGGGATTGGTCCATTTGTAGGAATCCACATTCTGGCCCAGCAGCGTCACTTCCCGGTAGCCGTGCTCGAACAAATTCGTCGCTTCGGCCACAATGCTGAACGGATCGCGCGAGCGTTCGCGGCCACGGGTGAAGGGCACCACGCAAAATGAGCACATATTGTCGCAGCCCCGCATAATGCTGATGAACGCCGTGATGCCGTTGGAATCCAGGCGAACGGGGCTAATATCGGCATACGTTTCTTCGCGGCTGAGCAGCACATTCACCGTGCGCTGACCTTCTTCCGCGCCACCGATCAGGTTGGGCAGATCGCGGTAAGCATCCGGCCCGACCACCAGGTCCACCAGTTTTTCTTCTTCCAGAAATTGCTTTTTCAAACGTTCGGCCATGCAGCCCAACACGCCCACCAGCGTACCAGGGCGTTTCTTTTTCATGATCTCGAACACCCGCAGCCGCTTGCGCACGGTCTCCTCGGCCTTCTCCCGGATGGAGCAGGTATTGATCAGGATCAGGTCGCTTTCTTCCAGATTGCGCGTGGCAGTGAAGCCCGCCTCACCGAGGATGGACGCCACGATCTCCGAATCGCTGAAATTCATCTGACAGCCGTAACTCTCGATGTAGAATTTCTTGCCGCCGAGCACTTCGGTCTCCGCCCAGCGTTCCTGGAATAGCACCTGGCCCTGCCGGGCTTCGTCTATGGTCTTGACGCCTTCCAGCGTCGGGTTGTTATCGTACATTGCTTTTTATTCTGGTCAATTTGCAAAACCGATGAAATATCGGGGCAGGTTGTAGCCAATAGGACTACATTTTCTGAAAATTGGGCAAAGATAGCGTTTCCTTCCGAAAAAAACAGATGTAGAGCGTGCCGCACGGGTCGCTATTCTTTCAAAAAAAGGACTGCCCGCCATGCAAAGCACAACGGGCGGTCCAAAATAATTTTTAGCCTAAAACGCTTATAATCAAACGTTTTCAAACACCGTTTTGGCTGTTAATTTCAAAACGGCCCCGGCGATGTCGTCAAATTTGGCTTTGGACATGGACAACTCCGCGAGCAGTTCGATCTTCATCTGCGCGGCGCGGCCTTGCAGCAGGAACTCAAAATCTTCCCTGGATATTTTCTTATCGCTCAACATCTCCGCATAACGTTTGGTGTCTTTTTTAAGGTTCTGATGCAGCATTTGGGCGGCCTTTTCGTAGTGGGCTTTGCGCCGTTTTACGAATTCGCCCACCAGAGAAATGACTTGGTTGTCCAGATCGTCCAGTGCAACTTTGATATCCTTTTTTTTATCGGGCATGGTGATTATATTTTTAAGGTGGAAGAAGGTTCATTCAGAAAAGGCAAAATTGCAAAATAGCAATAAGCAAATGGAACGCAGTGACATCCCGGTTTTTATCGGGATTGGCAATAAAACCAATACGTTACGCGAAATTTACCCTAAAAGTGGGTGGCCGCACATTGATCTCATTCATCCAATTGACCACATTCCTTTTTTACTTACTTTTTGCTTGTTCCGCTTTTTTAATAGCATCCAGGCTTTTCTGCACTTGTGCAGTAGCTTCTTTGACAAAATCCTTGTCTAATTTTCCTTCTTTCCAACGGGTCAAAAATGGTTCCACTTGCTCGGTGCGTAGTATTTGCCAGGAATTAGCAATTTCCTTGTTGCGTTTCTGCATAGCGCAATGATCCTCGGCTTTTTTCAGGTCAGCAGTCACTGCTGTAATTTCACTTTTATTAGTATCGTAATTAGTGCCAGAGGCTTTACCCATCAGGGTGGTCAACTTCGTACTCAGGTTGGTCACATTCTGCATTCCCATCGCATCGTAGGAGGAACTGCACGATTGGAGCAAGGGGGTGGTACTAAATAATAGGAATCCCAGTGCCAGGAGCAGGGGAGCCATGCGGAAATTGTTCATTGTGTATCAAGTTTTTGAAATGAGAAGATTGTGGATGATAAACGCAGTAAATGTAGCGGGCATTGGCAAAATAGCCGATAAATTTTAGGCTCTCCAATTTTATTCCTACAACAAATATTTACTCAGTCAAAATTTTCTCTATTATATTGCCGATTTTAAACTAAAAAGTCTTTTTGCCTTTGCCAAATTTCGCGGAGTCGGGTTAGCCACAATTTTAAATGGGCTTCGTCCGGGAATTGACTGGGCGACGCCGTAATTTTGCGCAACGATGAAGAAGAAAAACGACCTGTCGCTCCAGGATGCGATGAAAGATATGATTCAGGAATTGCACATTGGCCCGCAACTCAGCGAAACGCGCGTGAAATCACTGTGGGAAGAACTCATGGGCAAGACCATTTCGACCTACACCTCCAACATTGCGGTACGCAAAAACGTACTCTACCTCACCATTCTATCTGCGCCGCTCAAGCAGGAACTGAGTTATGGAAAAGACAAAATCCGTACGCTGCTGAATAAGGAGTTGGGGGAGGAATTTATTAAAGAGGTGGTGATACGGTAGGATTGGTTTAAAAACGGTATAACTTTGTAAAAAATGGCTATTATGAACGCGCCACTTTCCACGACTGAATTGCTCGATAATGCTGCCCGACTGGATATGGGAGAATTTGAGTATTTTGTACAAAATGTACTGGCACTTCGTGCTCGTCGCAAAGGGCTTGGATTGGACCCAAAAGAAGCTGATTTGCTAAAGAAAATTAACCGCAAGAGTCTCTCGGATGTTCAGCAAAAGCGTTTTGATAATCTGTTGCAATCTGAAAATCGTACCGAAGCAGAGCAACAGGAACTATTAGTATTGATAGAAATCGTCGAGCAATTTGATGCAGAACGCGTGGAACATCTGGCTGCATTAGCGAGATTGCGTAACTTGCCTGTACGTACTTTAATGCAACAATTGGGCTTGGTGCCAGGTAAAAATGGCTAAAAAGCGCATTTCTTCATCCGTTCGGAAATTCGTTTTTCAACGGGCGCATGGCTGTTGTGAATATTGTAAATGTCAGGCAGATTATGCGACGCAATCGTTTGCTATTGACCATACAATTCCCTTCGCGAAAGGGGGCAGCAACGACCCGGACAATTTAGCGTTGACTTGTCCTGGTTGCAATTCGCATAAATCCGTCAAAGTCGAAGCAACTGATCCACTTACCCAACAAATGGTTCTTCTTTTTCATCCTCGTCAACATCTTTGGACGGACCATTTTGATTGGGATGAATCCTTTGCCCAAATTATTGGCCTGACTCCAACTGGTCGGGCAACAGTGGAAGCCCTTCACATGAACCGTCCACAATTAGTGCGTTTGCGAACGGCGTTGTTTATTTTGGGTGAGCATCCGCCGGGGGTGTGACTCCCCCCCCCAACAAAAAAATCGCCCGCGCCACCATTGTAGCACGGGCAATCGTTTTTATTAACCAAACTCATACTTATTGTCTAACGCATCACCTCTACCTGCCGGGTCACATTGCCTTTCGCCGTCCGCACGGTCAATTGATAGAGGCCAATGGGTAACATATCGGCTTGAATCATAGCACTTTGCGAGCCCGTTTCGCCCTCGCCGCGCAGTACCACCCGGCCCAGCGCATTGTGCAGCATCCAGGTTTGAATGTCTGCATCAGTCGTGATCGAAAACTGGTCGGACACCGGATTTGGGAACACTTGCACTGCTATATTACCCACTGTTTTCTCCGCACGATCCGGGAAAGCCGGGCCAACTAACAGCAGATCGCCGTTTTCCCGGTCGCCCGCAAAATCACTGCCATCGTCGTCCGTAAAGCCGGGGCCGGTGGCGGGACGCACGTTGAAATCAATCAGTCGCAGACCACGACCAGATACGTGTTCCCAGTAAGAAGCGAAGGAATTCCAGTTGCTTTCCCAGAGCGCGTAACCATCGCTGCCCGCTACATAAGTGGCAGAATAAATGGTGTTATTACCCGTGCCATCTGTATCCAGATCAAGCAAACGGTAGCCATGGGCGTTCATTTCGGCCCATTTGGTGGTGAAACTCGACCAACTACCACTATGCCACAGTGCGTAACCACCCGAACCAGATTTCCAAATGCCGGCATAGAAAGTCGCCCCGCCGGATTTATAGACTTCTACATCCACCAGGCGATAGCCCTGGCCACCCAGTTGCGCCCATTTAGTATTGAAAGCCGCCTGCGTCAGACCAGCGTAGAGATAATGGCCCCAACTGCCAGCACCATATACCCCGGCGTATTTGGTCACGCCATTGGCATCGGTGAATACTTCGAGATCGAGCAGCCGGTAACCTTGTCCCGAAAGCGTGTTCCATTCGCTGGTAAACGCCGCCCAGGTGGTGCCGGTTTGTACTTTCGATACTCCGCTTCCGGCTCGCCACACCGCAGAATATTCCAGATTATTGCCCACTTTGGTCACGTTCAGGTCGGTCATACGGAGGCCGCTGGCTTTGTACTCACTGTCTTTCTGCTGGATTCCGACCGCCGAGTTACCCGTCCACAGAGCGTAGCCGCCCGTGCCTTCCCGAAAAACGCCATTATATACATTGCTGTTATACAATGGTTTACCACTGCTTGGCCAGATAAAAGCGCGGGTGCTGGTGTAACCCGGAATACCATGGGCGGTCAGTGGTGTCCAGTCGGCACTCGAACTGAGGCTGGTAAAACTGGTTTTGGCAATGGTATAACCCGTATTGAACAGCAGCGGACGGAAAGGACCGGTCTCGACCGAAGTTTCCTTGCGTACGTGGACATGCAGGTGGGGGCCACTGCTATTGCCCGAATTGCCAGCCAAGCCAAGGAAATCACCCTTTTTAACCAACGACCCGACTGATAGCAGGGCAGTATTTATCGAATTCTTTTGAAAATGTGCATAGAGAACAATGTTTTCGCCATGCTGGATATATAGGTGATTGCCAGCGTGACCATTGGTGTAGGATTGAAAATTTGCCAATTCTCCGGGTTTAGGGTTGTTAGGGCAACTATTGACCGCCTCTTTAACTATGCCATCGGCCATCGCGTAAATTGGTTTGCCCCAGATGCGGGCGTGGGCATTTTCGGTGCCGCTTGTGCCGGGCAGATTCCAGGTCCATACGCCGTTTTCGAGGCCCTGTACATTCATATCGTAGGCAAAAACCTGACTACCGCCGCCGTGGGTGCTGGCACTTTCCCATACTTCGTTGCTGGCCAGATCGAAGGCGCGGAAAGGCATTCCATAAGTCTTGTTGTATGGAGCCAGCGATTTGGTAAAGGTGACGGGTGTGGAGTAACCGGCGAAATAGAATTTTACGGTCAGTGAACTGGGGAGCGGGGCATTCAGGTAGAGTACATCACCGACCTGGTGGTAATCACGGCTATTTTGCCAGCCCTGCCAGGCATTGGGAGCAATGGCGTTCATCGAAAAGTTGAACGTTTTGGTGTTCGTCACGCCATTCTGCACGTATTCAAACACCACTTTATTCCAGGAAATACTAGTGGCTTGTTTGTTTTTTACCCACATTAATAAGGAAACCTGGGCTTTTCCGGCCTGACTGCCCGTCCAGGCGGCAACCGTTTCATAGAGCAGTGCATTGCCTTCCTGTTGATCAAACACAACATCTACACTGGGTGCAGCATTATCGGGCGAGTCGGCACTTTCGATTTTTCCCCAGGCTGGCGGGGCATTCAGTGATAATTCAGTAGATTTTTCCGTGTGCAGACAGTGATAAGGGCTGGCCTCGTTCCCGTAGTCGGCTGTTTGGGCGGAAATTTGGATGGTGAAGAAAAGGTGGGCCAGCAAAAGGAGGCCGCAGGTGGAACCGGTTAAAAAGGAAGATTTGTTCATTGGATGGATTTTTTTGGTTCATTATTGCCAATAAGCCTTTCTTCGTGAACAGCGGGGGAGGGATTTTTTAAAATGATGCTGGAATGGCGTAGTTAACTGCGGGTGTATGTGTGGCCAAATAGAAATTTGTTTTGCCGTTGTATATTGCCACGCCGTAATATAAAGTTCGGATTCTTCCAAACACTACTGTAAGTAATATTAATTCAAAACCATGCGCAATCTTCTCTTATTCAGCATTTTACTTACCTGCACCCGCTGTGACCGCCCTTCTGCCACTACGCAGCCGGATTCAGTCGGAATGACATTGGGTACGCTGCTGGCCAGCGGCCATTGGGTTGATCTGACCTATAGTTTCTCCGATTCTACGCTGTATTGGCCCAATAATAATATCCCGTTTCACCTCGATACGATGTTTCAAGGCACTACGGAAGGTGGATATTTCTACTCTTCCTACCAATTCTGTGCGCCCGAACATGGCGGTACTCACCTGGATGCGCCCATTCACTTTGCCCGCCAGGGCTGGACGAGCGACCAAATTCCGTTGGATCGCCTGCAAGGTCTGGCCATCGTCATTGATGTCTCAGAAAAGGCCCTGCGCAATCGCGATTATCTGGTCAGCACCGAGGATTTTGTGGCCTGGGAAAGCCAGCATGGTCGCATCCCGAACGATGCCATTGTGTTGCTCCGTACCGGCTATGGCCCATTTTATCCCGATGCGCAGCAGTATTTTGGCACCACCCAACGCGGGGCAGAGGCCGTGCTGCTTCTGCATTTCCCCGGTCTCGACCCAATGGCGGCCACCTGGCTGGTAGAAAATCGCGCGATCAAAGCGATTGGACTGGATACGCCGAGTATTGACTATGGTCAATCCAAGGACTTTGGCAGTCACCAGATGCTGCTGGGCAAAAATATTCTGGTCTTTGAGAATGTCGCCAACCTGGCCCAACTGCCGGTGATCGGGAGTTATATTTTTGCCCTGCCCATGAAAATCAAAGGCGGCAGCGGCGGGCCGTTACGGATCATGGCGTGGGTGAAATAAAGGAAATCACTTCTGCAAAGCCCATATCCAGCCCTTTTTCAAATCATAATACCCGATCTCACCACCACGGGTGATTTTGAAAATTCCATCGGTCATTTCTTCGACGTCTTCATATTCAGGCGGCAATAGTTCCCTACCATCCCGACTGACCAGGCCGTATAGTTTGGGGCTGACACCCTGCAAATAACCCCGGCGCACTAGTATCCGGTTATAATGGATCGGAATGACGGTCATACCACGGCGGTTAATGGCTCCCCATTCGTTTGTAAAATTCCTGACAATGTATAGATCGGGATTAATGGGCTGAATGTCGCCGAATTCCTGCTGTACTAAATTAAAACCAGTTTGATCGGTAAAATTTTTGGAACTTTTCTTTGAGCGGACAAAAACACCTTCTACGCCGTACAAAGGAACACCATTTGGTAGTTTAAAAATGTGGCCCTGCCGGTCTATTAATACCTGTTGATTTTCCTGATTAATCGTATCTCTAATTAAGACCTGAGCATATCCATTTTTAAATAAACCGGCTTCCGCTATATTTTCGACGGGTAATTTCTGGCCAGCCGTATCAAAATAGGTCCAGAAACCACGTTTTTCTTTTTGGACCGCGACCATACCTTCTGCAACCGAATCAATATCTACAAATGCAATGGGTAAATGCAAGTTCCCATGACCATCCACCAAACCCCATTTCTTATTAGCCAGCACTTTGGCAAACCCGTTTAATAGATTCGTAATAGAATCATAAGGCGGCGTAACGGGTTCACCGACGCTGCTTACCATGACGTATTTCCGGGTGTCGCGTATTTGTGCCACTGCCGTTTTAGCACTATTAAAAGGTTGTATTTTCTGGTATAACATACTGGTTTTTAGCAGTACATTGCCCATAGAATCAATAGTACCGGGTATTTCTACTTTGGCCTGTTTATCCACGGAGGTGACTACGGCCACGCCATTAGTGAAATTGCCCGTTGATTTAAAAGAAGGTTGGATAATTTGCTCTCCCTGACGGTTGTAATAGCCATATTTCGCCGTGGCTTTTCCCCGGAAATAACAGCGGTTACCTTTGAAATTGCCTAGCCAATTACCCTGATTTTTGGGTACGCAGGTTTTGAATATAATATTTCCAGCGCGATCAATAAAATGCCAGAACTCCGAACTATCCACACAGACGGCAGCCAGACCCTCCGAGAAGGTACGCGCAGCCGTGTATTTGCCCGAAAGCACAAAATAACCTAAGGTATCTATATAACCATAGCGTCCATTAGAATCGCGTTCTGCACTCAGACCCTCCGCAAATCCGCTGCGATAGCCTTGTGGCAGTGTATCAATTTGCATGACAAAAGCCCCGTGTGTATCAAAAATGTACTTTGGTGCAGCCCGATTTTCCGGGATAAAATAATGGTCGTATCTTCTGATGTTTTGATATTTCGGCGGAAAGAGTACTTTCCCTTTGATATCTATCAAACTAAACAGGAGCGGGTCGCCTGGTTTGGCTCCATACTTGCCCACTTTCGCCAGACTATCCACCCAGTAATAATGAGTTAAAAAATCGAAAGTGGGCGGCACCACAAAATGGCCCTGCATATCAATCACGCCCCACCGGGGCTGATCGTTCTGATTAGATTCTACATAGTAATTATACCCGTAGGTAAATAAACCTTTACTTTGACCCTGCCAGCCAAACAACTGCTGAAATAGCCCGGCTTTGCCCAGCGAAAACACTTTTCCATCCTCGGCTTTCTGAAATACCAGCCGTCCGCCGACACAAACATTGGCCAATCCACAATTAAAAGGGCCGATATAAGTAAATCGCAGTGGCTGGCCTAATGAATCCAGACACTGTTGACCCTGCCGGTTTATTAATCCCATCAAGCCCAGCGTATCAATAAAAACGGTATAGGGCGTTCGGCTTTTAAATGGCATACACCCCGCCATGACGGGCGATCCGGCGATGCGTTTACCATCCAGATCATACATCATCATAGTAAATATCTTATTCCCCTTAAAATCGGCGGCGTAGGGAATAGTAACGGATTTATTTTTAAATATAATTCCCACGACCTTATCTATCACCATCGGGAAAGCATATCTGCTGGGTTTGGGGCGGGCAAAACCCGTTATATCGGTATTAAAATCGTCCCAGCCGGGCCAATAGAGACTTTCGGTGGGGAGGGTTTCCAGTCTTTCGTAGTTATGATATGGGAAGGCCTCAAACCAGGATTGGTCATTTAGAATAGTTACGCTTTCAATACTCTTGCGTAAAGTAGTGGCCTTCTGGAAATTAAAGAACTGATCCAAAGCAATGATCTTAAAATTGCCTTCTTCGTCCATTTGTCCATTCAGCACCCGCGAACTTACTCTTTCGAGTGTATAAAAAATACAAGGCACGATGGTGTCGAACTTAAAATTCACGGCCCCCCAACGCCTGTCTTTCCAGACCAGGGCAATACTGTCTTTAAAATCACTAATGCCAGTATAAATTAAGGGTAGGGTAGGGGACCTGCTTTGGGAGGGCATGACCAGTCCCCATTTATCCCGATGAATAACCCGGTAAATGCCTGGAAATCCGGCAAATTCTATTCGGTGATAATTGGTATCTAATGCTGTGCTTAGATCATTTTTTAATAGTCGCTCTCCGCTACCAAACTGGGTCACACCAATCAGGTAATTTTCATCCAATGGTTTTAACCTCCTGTATTTATGTGCCACCGTTTTAACAGAATCCAGGCTCCATAATATGGCCCTGGTTTCTTCTTTGTCATTAATAGCCAGTGCCCAATGACTATTTAACTGTTGTATTTCGTCATATTCCGGTTCTTTTTCTACGCCATCGGCCACTATTTTCCATTTGAATAAAAACGAAGCCTCGTGCAGGCTATCTTTTGGCACCGGTATGGTAATTTTTACGGCGAATAACCGGGGATTCAAAAAAGAGACATCGGCGTAGCGACAAGGTAAAATAATCTTACCGTTTTTATCAGCGATGCCCCAGGCTTGTGTTTGATCTATGGCCTGCGGGTCTTTTACTTTAAAGAAACCACTGGGATGCACCAGTTCCAGATAATCGAATCGTGGCGCAAACAACAGTCGGCTTTCAGGTACACTGAATATACCGCGCAGGTTATTTTTCATTACAATAATATACTGGATTTCATGGAGGCTATCCACACCCAACGCGAAAATATCGTCGAATTGCTCCTTTAAAACCGGCACTCCGTTGGTACGGACTAAACGCAGCATAGAATCCGACCGCACTGCAAAATAGCGACGGGTCAGCGGGAAAATATATTGATAGTTGGCGGGCAGCACTTCCCGCAAACTATCATTCAGTAAGCCCACTTTCTGATCTTGTTCAAACAAGCGAAAAGGTGACAAACCCGAACCGTAATTCAGGGAATGCCAGGGCAAACGCCCGGAAAAATGATCGTATTTCGGAGCAACGGTCATCTCCGGTTTTCCACCCCAAAAAGTGACGAAACCCCATTTTCCTTGTTGATGCACTGGATACAGCGGCACCTGCGCAGTCATAGAGATGACCATTGCCGTGCAGCAGCACCACAATAATAGAATTCTAAGCATAATTTTAAAGGCAAATTACTAAATAGCAATACGATGGATAGTCTGTTGCAGATCATCCACACTGTCCACCGGTTTCGACTGCACTTTCATTTTAAACACGAAAGGCTGTTCGCTATTTGATTTAGCCATTTCCTGACGGGATTGCTCAAAGTCACTGCGTGAAAATGTGGCTACCCGACCATCCGGCAGTACAGCCAGCAGACTGTTACGATCAGTTGGACTGAATCTAATGGCATTCCAGTAGTAAGCAGGATATTGCACGATAGCGCGGTTATTCCCGGTGATTAAATAAACAATAATTTTATCGCGTATTTTGGGCGATATAGTCTCGCCACCGAAATCAAAATTCCCGGCCACTTGTTGCACATCATTCCGCTGATAAAAACAATCATGGTTGTACAAGCCAAAGCCCTGAATCGCCATACCGCGAGTAATGGATGCCTGTTGTTCGGCCAGTTTTCCCATATACTCTCGTTGGGCTGCTCCCTGCTGATATTCAGCCATTAATGCTTCGTAGGCCTGTTGTTTGGTCTGGAATTCTTTGCCGGATAAGGCCAAAGTAACCGGCAAACGCAGCGTTGTATCGCCTTCCATCACTAATGTATAGATATTGGCATCAGAAGTGGGCGTTAAAGTGCCTTTCCGCCACCGGAATTTACTGATTTGTTTCAGTACTTTCGGTTCTGCTACTTTGGCGTTTTTACCAGCATATAATAGAATGGTTTGGCTATTCTTTTTACGTAATTCGGGGCATTTACTTACGTCCATATTTAGCCCTTTAAATTGTAAAGGCGTACGTGGGTCCGTTTCCAGATTAGCGGGAGCGGAAGGCACTTGCAGACTTAGTTTAGAAAAACTGGCTTCACCTTCTGGTAACGGTGCGGATTCAGATGGCTGAATGTTTACCTGATTCGCCGGTGCCTGATTGATCCAACTGGTTGTTTGTGGATCATACTTCCAGAAATCATACTTCCCGGTGGCATCTGACCGCAAATTTACCGTCAGGGACTTGCCTTCGGCAATTTTGATGGGTTGCCCATCGGCATAGCCCTTTATTTCAAACATACCCGCTGTCTCGAAGCAGTCATCGCGGCCATTTCCGGGCACCGCTTCCATAGGAATGCCCGACGTAATGACATCGGCGGCACTATGAAATTCGCGGAAACGTATTTCGACCGGACTAAGCACCGGCTCATTGTGGTCGTTGACAAATATACCCGCCGGAATCTGGATAGAAGTGCCGCCAGCCAGCGTAAGCACCGTGTCCACATTAGATTTTATAGTACATATTACCGGGGCCACATGCACCTGTTGGAACGGTTCGGCAATGGCAGTGTCGCTTTCCAATTGAGTAATAGCATTTACTGGATTGGGAGACGCGGCTGTTGGGTTACTATTGTTTTTAGACTGTAAAAACCACCAGGCGAGCGCAACTACGGCGATAATGGCCAACGAATAGAAAACAAGACGGGATTTGGAAGCGGGTAAATCGGAAGATTTCATAGGCTTTAAAAGATGTTTAAGTGAATGTATGACGTACTTTTAATATGCAACGGAGGTATAAGGTTATTATTTCATCCACTTCAAATCAAATTCAAAACCCGGCAGCACATCCTCCCCAGACAGTTGCTGGTCAAATCCGTGTACGGTTTCTACTGGCTTATCCGCCCTATAAATTTCGACAAATTGGCCGGGCCGATCAATATACCAGGCCAGTAGTACGCCATTCGCCATATATTCTTCCATTTTTTCGCGAATAATCCCGGGACGGTCACTACGCGAACGAATTTCTACGGCAAATTCTGGCGCAGCCGGTAAAAAGCCCTCTTGTTCTTCCGAAGAAGTTTCTGCCAGCCGTTCGTTAGAAATCCAGGAAGCATCCGGCGAGCGCACCGCTGTGTTGGGAAGGCGAAAACCCGTGCTGGAATCACCAACCAAACCTAACCGGGCTTTTCGATTCCAAATGTTGAGTTCCGTGGTCAGGTCAGAATTAACAATTCCTGTTTTGAATCCAGTAGGGGGCATAATATCAATGCTTCCGTCTGCATCACGCTCAATGCGCAATTCGTCATTGTCCCGGCAAAAGCGGAAAAATTCGGCATCGCTCATGCGGGGCGGAATGACTATTTCCAAATCTTGTTCGTGCAGCATGACTATAGTAAAAGTTGAGAGGTCGAGAATGTTGAGAACCCTCCTTCGCCTAAAAAGGCTATGGCGGGTAAAAGTTGAGAAAAATTTGATAGTCAGTCCTTTATAAACCTGTTTTTTTCCCTGCTTCCTGTCTCGTGTTTAAATATCAATCCAAAAATAAGGCTTTTTTGTAAATGCACCAAGTGCCCCTCTTTCTGTGTTCCCAAAACTTTCCTTCCGTTGCCCTGTTCAGCCGGGAATACTGTAATATTTTTATCGGCATTGACCACATTAACCTATTGACCACATTAATGCCCATTGACCACATTATTAATATTGACCACATTTATCTATGCTCTCCATCTTCTGGTTTCGTCGTGATCTTCGTCTGGATGACAACGCTGCGCTGTACCATGCGCTGCGTGGCCCGCATCCTGTGCTTCCACTGTTCATTTTTGACCGCGCTATTCTGGATGATTTATCAGATACACAGGATGCGCGGGTAGAGTTTATTCATCAGGCGGTCACGGATTTGCAGCGGGAACTGGAAGCAATAGGCAGTGCCATCGAAGTGCGCTATGGTCAGCCGGAAGAAGTGTGGGCAGAAATATTACAAGAATATTCAGTAGCGGCAGTTTATACCAATCACGATTACGAACCTTATGCTATGCAGCGGGATACTAGTATTCAGCAGTTATTATCTAGTAAAAACATTCCACTACATACGTTTAAAGACCACGTTATTTTTGAAAAATCGGAAGTCGTAAAAGATGATGGTAAGCCTTATACCGTATTTACGCCTTATAAAAAGAAATGGCTGGAAAAACTGCACAGCCGTTGGGAAGAAGTGCCAAACGAGGAGCGTGTATCTTTCTATTTAAAAGCGTATCCCAACCAGCAATATTTCTCCAACTTCCTGAAAACCATACCCTTGCCCATACCAACCCTGCAAGCAATGGGTTTTGAACTAGCCGGTATTCCTTTTCCCAGTCTGGTCGTGGCGCGGGGCCTTATCAAAAACTACGCTACTACACGCGACATCCCCGGTATAGAAGGTACTTCGCGGTTGGGTATTCATTTTCGCTTTGGTACGATCAGTATTCGGGAGAAAGCCCGCCACGCTGAGGCGTTGAGCGAGACTTACCTGGGCGAACTGATCTGGCGCGACTTTTACAGCCAGATTCTGCATCATTTTCCGCATGTGGTAGGCCATCCTTTCCGGCCCGAATACGACCGGGTGGCCTGGCGCGATGCACCAGCAGATTTTGAAAAATGGTGCGCTGGACAAACCGGCTATCCACTGGTAGATGCGGGTATGCGCCAACTAAATGCGACCGGATTTATGCACAATCGTGTGCGTATGGTGGTGGCAAGTTTTCTGGCCAAACACTTGTTGCTGGACTGGCGACTTGGCGAAGCGTATTTTGCTCAAAAACTATTAGATTTTGATCTGGCCAGCAATAACGGCGGCTGGCAATGGGCGGCGGGCAGCGGCACGGATGCGGCTCCCTATTTTCGGGTGTTCAACCCGGAATTGCAGGCTAAAAAATTCGATCCCGACCATAAATATATTAAACAATGGGTACCGGAATTTGGCACTTCCAAATATCCGCCACCCATGGTGGAACATACTTTTGCGCGGCAGCGGGCAATAGAAACGTATAAAAAAGGCTTGGCGAAATAGTCGTATTAACTGATGTACCCACTACTATCGCGTGTCATTCAGAGCCGAAGGCGTGGAATCCGAGGGCGTAGCCTATGTTTTCATTTTTTGACTCGGCCTTCGGCCTCGGATTCCGCGCTAAGCTCTGAATGACAAACAATTAGACAATATGATATTCTATAAATTGTACTTTTTGTATAACATCAATTACTAACCCACTATCCGACGCGGAACAACCACCAAAAAATAACCCACAACTAGTAAAGTCATCGTTCCGGTTAATAAAAACGTGGCATTTGCCCCAAATTGATACCACACCAATCCAGCCAACGAACTGGCCAGCATGGTAGCAATGCTTTGTAATCCAGCAAAAGTGCCAATCGCCGTGGCCGTATCTTTGGGGTCACTAATGTTACTGATCCAGGCTTTGGAAATGCCATCCGTCGCCGCTGCATACAGACCATATAAGAAAAACAGGGCGACGTAAAACAGTACACTTGTTTGCATCGTCATTCCAAAATAAACCAGCGCGAATACTAGAAGACCACTAATAAATACGCGTCTTAGCCCTAATCGGTCGGCCAGAATGCCAATTGGATAAGATAGTGCCGCATAGACAAGATTATAGAAAATATAAATACCGATGACCTCCGTGTCGCTTCCGCCATTTTGTTTGATTTTTAAAAGCAAAAACACATCGGAACTATTAAATAGCGCAAAAACTAACAGACCCACCACTACTTTTCTATATAATGCCGGACTTTTTTTCCAGTAATGTAAGAAAGAAAAAATAGGCAACGGTTTGGATGCCTGGGGCAAGCGGGCTTTATCTTTTAATAGAAATGCAGTAGCCACAGCCAAAACACCAGGAAGAAAAGCCAGCCAGAACAAAGTCCGGTAATCTCCCGGAGAATACCACAAATACAGCAGGGCCAAAGCCGGACCAATCACCGCCCCCAAAGTATCCATAGAACGGTGAAAACCAAATACTTGCCCCTTCGTGGCCGGTGTCGCTTCATCCGAAAGCAGTGCATCGCGGGCACCCGTGCGAATGCCCTTGCCGAGGCGATCCACAGTGCGGGCAAAGAAAATCCACAGCGGATAAGCCCACAGTGCCAGCATGGGTTTCGAGAGGGCACTTAATCCATAACCGGCCTGCACAAAAACGGCGCGTTGTCCCCAATGATCGGATAATTTACCAAAATACCCTTTACTCAGTCCCGCCACCGCTTCCGCCAGGCCTTCCAGTAAACCAATCAGTACAATAGAAAAACCAATAGTTTTTAAATAAATGGGCATGACCGGATACAGCATTTCGCTGGCCATATCGGTGAATAAACTAATGAGCGATAACAGCCAGACGCGGCGGGTAATACGGGTCATTTGGATGGACTTTGTATAAAAAGATGATAACCCACTGAAAAGAAAAACATCTGACCATCTAGAAAGGGACTTTTGCGGCCCATGCGCAGCCAGTGATAGCCTACCCGCAACCGAATGCCGTGGAAAGTACCTTTTTCCACGCCCTGTAAGTTCCATTCTTTCCGAAACAATTTGACATCGGTCGTCAGCGCGGCCATCAAATGTGCATCGCTGAAATTGAACTCCGAATAGTAGTCCGGGTTTTCGCCTTCCTCCGGCACCGGCGGGACGAGCGAAGCAAAAGAACCACCCACCGAAGGCGTGACGCGCAGCCGTTTCGTGTTCAGTACATCGCGGCCTATTTCCAGCCCCGCTGTCAGAAAATCAGCCCGGTCTTCTTTGGGCCAATCAAACCCGTTATGCCGGATGGTGCGGCTCAGTCTCGTGCTGCCGGTCATAAATTCAGCCCCGAGATGCCAGCCCTTGCGCCATAAATAAAAACTGCCTTCTACGCCAACTGCTGGTCTGATAGAACGATCCAACTGGTTGTTCCACTGGCTGTTAGCCAATAGAAGTGACATGCCAAAACCCCGCTGACTGGGCGAAGAGCTTAGTTTCACATCCGGTCGTATGGAACGGATAAAATCAGCAAACCGCGACTCAGGGTAGCGTTGCAGGAATGCGTCCAGGCGGATGGCCCAGTCTTTTTGGTCCTGATTCAGGCGGAGCAAATAATCTATTTGCAACACAACAAAAGCCTTTTCTTCCTCACTCAGCAGGGCGCGTTGCAGGCGATTGTACATTTCAAAACGCTGCTCATACAAAGTCCGGTCAATCGTCTCAAACAGGCTATCGTTTCGGGGGGCTACTTTATTGGCTTGCCGCTCCCGTTCGGCCTCATCGAAGCGCATCACTTCATCGAACAAATTGCCGTAGGCCTCTTCCCAAATATACAGCAGCCAGCGTTCATCCCAGACCAGGCCCACATAAGTATCAGTTTCCAGTCGGCTCAGCGAATCCATCCACAAGGCGGCAGCAGCCGGGTCGTCGGCAGCGAAAGCGCGCTGCAATTCCAGCCGGGCCGAAGTAATGCGGCTGGGAAGGGTAGTCTGGGCGGTGGCCAGCGTGGGTAGCAGCCAAACTATTAGATAGAGTAGAATAAGTCGCATGGGAAGTTTTTTACATCAAATATCAAAAATCTGCATTCATCAATCATCAATCAAATTTTTTGAAATCTAGAATATGCCCGCAAATACCTGCGTTGCCGGGCCGCACAGCCACACCTCCCGAAAGCCGTCGCCACTGGCCTGAAAACGGACCGACAAATGGCCGCCCTGGGCTTGCACAGCCGTCTCGCCCGCTGTTTCAGGGGCCATTTTGTTACGCAGGGCATAAGCCAGTGCCGCCGCCGTCACTCCAGTGCCGCAGGCCAGCGTTTCGTCTTCCACCCCGCGTTCGTAGGTGCGAATACGCAGGCCAGCGGGCGTTGGTTCCACCAGATTGACATTAATCCCCGCCTCCCGAAAACGCTCGGAATAACGCACCGCCCGGCCCGCTTCCACCATATTCAGGTCGCCTATTTTATTGGCAAAATGCACGTAGTGCGGCGAACCGGTATTTAAAACATAGGTGTCAACGTCTTGTCGTTCAATGTTTTGCACGTCCATCATTTTTAATTCCACCCAATATTTTGCCTGGCCGTTGGCCAAATCAGCGTCGGGATGATCCGTACGTACCTGCGCTTCGTGAGGCCCGTCAATGGCCAGAAAACGACACGTGCCGGTAGTAACCCCCAAATCCTGCGCAAAGGCAGCGATGCACCGTCCACCGTTGCCGCACATGCTGCTTTCGCGGCCGTCGGCATTGAAATAAATCATTTCAAAATCGTAGTCGGGGTGGTTTTGCAGCAGGATCAGGCCATCCGCGCCGATGCCGAAACGGCGATCACAGAGCCGCTCGATGAGTTCGGTATCGGTGCGGGTAATGGGTTGTTCCTGGCGTTGATCCAGCATCACGAAATCATTGCCCGCGCCCTGATATTTCCAAAATTTCATTTTGTCAGTAATTTAATCGCCTTTCCGATCCAAATGGGAAGGCGGACGATAGTGAAACACAAATGTCCGCCAAGTCTGGCCAGGATGCAGCGTTTGGATGGCTAAAAGAATGTTAAAATCGGCTGAATGGTATCACTCCTGCTCACAAAACAAGGTCATTACACAGTTAAAAAAACGTTGGCCTGACTGTTGTAACGCAGACTTATGCTTATCTTGGCTTTCGTTTTTCAAGCAAAAAATTAACAAAAAGCGTACAACCAGACGGGCCAAAAATTCGTCTCTATTATCTGCGTTTGCCTCAATAGAGCGCACAGGCCTTAAACTAAAACAAGAAGACCAGCGTTTTCGCAAACGTACTACCTACACAAGACTATGAGGAAATCCTTGCTGCTTTGCCTGGCTTGCGTGGCCAGTTCGCTACTTTCTGTGTTTTTTTACAGCCAATTGGAGCGTCACAACCGGGTGGTGTGGAATAATGCCGAAGGGGAAGTTCGTTATACGGGTTTGGTAGAAAAACTGTTCAATGCGCGTTCTACCGGCGAATTTCACTCCGCTTCGCCCACCAATTTTATCGAATCCGCCGAAGTGGCTACCCCGGCGGTGGTCAATATACGGGCACTGATCGAGAATGAAAGCGGATTTTGGAAAACGGGTTCTATGACGGGCTCTTCCGGCTCCGGCGTCATCCTTTCGCCGGATGGATATGTGGTGACCAATCACCACGTAATCGAAAAAAGTTCCGACATCAAAGTGACGATGGCCGATAAGCGGGAATATAGAGCCAAAGTGGTGGGCTCTGACCCGTCCACCGATATTGCCCTGCTGAAAATCGAAGGCAACGACCTGCCTTTTCTGGTATTTGGCAACAGCGACTCGGTGCGCGTAGGCGAATGGGTGCTCGCCGTAGGCAATCCGTTCAACCTCGAAAGCACCGTCACCGCCGGGATTGTCAGTGCCAAAGGCCGCAATATAAACATATTAGGTGGCGGAGCCAGTATTGAGTCGTTTATTCAGACCGATGCTGCCGTGAATCCCGGCAACAGTGGGGGCGCATTGGTCAACACAGCGGGCGAACTGGTGGGTATTAATACTGCAATTATCACGGGGTCAGGCACTTATGAAGGTTATTCCTTTGCGGTGCCGTCCAACCTCGTGCAAAAAGTCATTCGTGATCTCCGGGAGTTTGGCCTGGTGCAACGGGCTTTTCTCGGCGTTGGCATTGAAGATCTGGACGGAGAACGTGCCCGCGAATTTGGCCTGCCCAATGCCGAAGGTATTCTGGTCAACCGCATTACTCCCGATGGTGCCGCTTCTGCCGCTGGATTGCAAATTGGCGATGTCATTATCGGGCTGAACAATACGCGGATGCGCAGTACCTCTGAATTGCAGGAACTGGTGGGACGTTATCGCCCCGGCGATCAGGTGACGCTCGAATACTGGCGCGTGGGCAAGAAATACCGCTCCCGATTGCTTTTGAAAGATGCCAATAACAAATCCTCCAATGGGGTGGTACAGATGCAGGGCAACGAACTGGAGAAAGAGTTTGGGCTCGAACTTCGTGACTTGAGCCGGGAGGAGCGACGTACTTTGCAGGCCCGCGGGGCTATGGTCATCAGTGTGCGACGGGGTAGCATTGTCTATGAAACCAATATGCAGCCTGGTCTGGTCATCACTGCGGTGAACGGGGCGCAGGTAGCCAGCGTGAGCGAAACGGTGGAGGCCATTAAAAGTGCTTCCAGGAATCTGGTGCTGGATGGCTACTACGAAGGTCAGCCGGACTTGTATTCCTATCGCTTCCGAAAACCTGATTGAAAATCTCAAATGTCGGGTATTGCCAATTTCTACCCGCTCATTTTATAATAAGTCGTCTATTTTTGCTGCCAAAATATTCCTTATGCGCCAATTTCTACTTGTTTTTTGCTTTTTTGCCATTAGCCAGACGGCCCTTTTCAGTCAAATGGTGGTAGGGACCGATACCCTGCTGGGCAACGAATGGATTGATTATTCCAAGACATATTACAAAATCAGCGTAGGTGCTGACGGCGTATATCGCGTCCCTGCCGCGTCCCTGCTGGCGGCCGGTATTCCGGTCGCTGCTATTTCCAGTCAGGAATTCCGGTTGTATCATAATGGTCAACAGACACCGCTGTTCATTTCTTCCGGCGACTCCCCGTTGGGATCAACCGATTTTATCGAGTTCTACGGACAAAAAAACCGCGACGAACTGGATCAGCATTTGTTCGATGATCCGGCAGCAGAAAATGTCAATCCGCGGTATAGCATGTTTACAGATACGGCTGCTTATTTCCTGACCTGGGAGACCACGGGTGTGGGTTTGCGGTACGCAGAGGTGGAAAATGAGATGACCAATTTGCCGCCAAAAGAAGATTACTGCTGGTTCAATAACGAACTGCTATTCAAATCTTCGCATATTAAACGCAAGGAATCTCAGTATGTCGCTAATTCTTGGTTCGACGGGGAAGGTTTTGCGGAACCTCAAACAATAAGTAGTGTAAATCAAATAACTCCGCAGAAACTGTTTGCTAATGGGCCGAACGCGTCTATTGCTATACGCTATGCCGGAGTTGCATTAGAGGCACACCGGCAAGCATTGCGCATTAATGACGCACTAATTCTGACCGATACTTTTTATGGCTGGAAAGTAATGCAACATAATATTTCAGTAGCCTTAAATGAATTTAATCCGGGCCTTAAACTGGAACTTTTAGGCGAAGCATCCAACAAGGATCGGCGCGCTATAGGTTATATTACGACGCGGTATCCCCGCGAATTTAATTTTTCAAACGAGGGAGACGCTTATTTTGAATTAAATAGCGGGACTAGTGGCACTACTTACCGGTATTTAGAGGTAGATGGAATAAATGGCCCATCTGATGCCGTTCTGCTGGATTTAACGACCAATTCCCGGTACGTGCCCGTGGTACAGGGCAATCAATTGAAATTTAAGGTGAAGGATGATGGGACGTCGTCGAGATTAAAGTTTGTGGTGGCTGGTGCAGGTATTCGTACTATTCAGAATTTAAAACCGGTTTCTTTTCGGGACTACTCCCAACTGGATGGTAATTATATTATTCTGACTCATCCTGCGCTGATGCAGGGGGGCAGTAATTCTGCGATTGCAGATTATGCCAGCTATCGGTCGAGTGCTCCGGGTGGTAATTATAATGTAGTAACCGTAGATGTGACCGAACTATATGACCAGTTTGCTTATGGCGTTGCGTTCCATCCTGTCAGTATTCGGAACTTTGTTCAATATATCCATCGCGAATGGACTGATCCAAAGTATCTTTTCTTTATTGGTAAAGGATTGAATTACAGCAGCTTTCGCGATCCAGGCACCCAGACAGCATTGACCAATACTAATTTTTTTGTACCTGTTTATGGTACGCCGGGTACTGACTGGCCATTCGTGATGCGCAGAGGCGGGCTCAGTGCTCCGTTGCTGGCCGTGGGCAGGCTGGCAGTAACCAAACCATCGGAAATAAGCGATTATTTGAATAAAATAATAGAGCGCGATGTTGCTTTGTCTAACCCTGAGCAATCATTGGCTAATAAGGCATGGATGAAAAAGGTGGTCCATGCTGGTGGAGGCTATAGTGAGGGCGAGCGCGCCCTGCTTAAAGGTTATATAAACGGCTTTTCTGACATATTAAGAAAGGGCAGGATTGGGGCAGAAGTGGTAAGTTTATTTAAAGATTCTAATGATCCGGTACAAACTTCCGGGTTCAGCAAACAAAAAGAGGAAATCAATAAAGGGGCCGCTATGTGGTTGATTTTCGGGCATTCCTCTCCTAATGTTGTAGATTACGACATTGGTAGAGCCAGGGACTACAGTAATAACCCGCGTTATCCCGTTATGATGGTGCTGGGCTGTTATTCCGGCTTGGCTTCCCAGGTGTCCATAGGATTGGGCGAAGAATTCGTTTTGGCCCCCAGAAGCGGGGCCATAGCTTATGTGGCTACCTGCGATTATGGACTGGCGGATGCGCTGGATGCGTTCGGTAAAGAATATTACCAGCTGTTGAGTGGTCCTGCCTACGGAAGTAGTATCGGTTTTACTTTGAAATCCCTTATTGACTCCCTTCATGCTACCAATTGGCTCAGTTTACGCTCCCTTGCCCACCAAATGGTCCTGCAGGGCGACCCGGCTGTCGTTATTCCAGGCCAGCCTGCCCCTGATTATTTGGTAGATAATCAGTCAGTGCGGATCGAACCTAACCCGGTTACTATAAATGGCTCTGATTATTCTTTTGATTTTGACCTGGTCAATATAGGCGAAAACAAGAAGGATTCTATTCAACTCAGAATAGAGCAGAAATTGCCAAATGACAGCATCCGTTTATTAAAAATAGATACCATACTCGCTCCATCTTTCAGGGGTTCTTATCATTATGCTTTTGCGGCTGATGATGAAAAAATGGTCGGTTACAATCGTATTCTGGTCACCGCAGATGCAGACAATCGGGTGGCTGAGCTGCCCATGGCTGCCGAAAGTAATAACGATCTGGTGGACGGCTCGGGTACTAAAGGCGTAGAAGCATATTTCTACACTAATGAGATTAGACCAGTATATCCTCCGCCATTTTCTATTGTATCGAAGCCGTCGGTTACATTGAGTGCCTACGCACCTTTTTTCAAGAATACACTACAGCGTTTTAAGTTTGAACTGGATACGCTGGAATCGTTCAGCAGTCCACTTTTGCAAAGGACTGAAAGTGTAGTCTTTGGGGGACTCGTGCAATGGAAACCTGAATTGCAATTACAGGATGGAAAAGTATATTATTGGCGGGTGGCCAGAGATACTTTGATTGGAAATAAAATAATCTGGCAACCCAGTTCTTTTATTTCTCTGGCCGGCAGCCCTGCCGGTTGGAACCAGTCACATTTTGGCCAGTTTATTCAGAACGATCTTAATCTGCTGGATACTATAATCAACGAACGTCGCATAGATTTTGCTGATAACCTGACCGAAGTGAAGGTGGTCGTGGCCTTCCGGGACCCACTGAGTAATGGAATTACCGGCCTGTCTAACAGTTATTATGAAGGAGTGCTGAGTGATTACGAGTGGTTAGTTTACCTGGGCTCCCGCAATGGCGTGTTGGTGATGGTAGAAAATTCAACTACCGGCCACGTTATTCGGAATCCGCCCGGTGGCTCTAACCCAACTTCATCGGAGCAGCCCTTCTTTTTCTTTGAAACCAAAGATGCAAGCCAGCGCATAGCACTGATGGATTTTCTGGAACAACAAGTGCCCGATAAATCGGTGGTGGCCGTGTATGCTACGAATTACCCGGGGGATACCATCGGTTACGGACCACAGTTTTGGGCCGGCGATTCTATTACTTATGGCAAAAATCTATTCCAGGTCTTTGAAGCTGCGGGTGCTCAGCGGGTTCGGGGGCTGACCAATTTCACGTATGAGCCGTACCCGTATGGACTGATATTCAAAAAGGGCGATCCACAATTTGAAGCGGTTGATATAGTAATAAAGTCAACTCATGTGGACTCTGTAATTACTATCCGCCGGGAGTTTCCGGCCAAGTGGTACACTGGTAGTACAGAAACATCGTTGGTCGGGCCGGCCAAAAGGTGGAATAAACTTCAATGGGAACGTACTGATCTGGATAATCCTAATGAAATTTCTACTCTCCTGGTCTATGGAGTGCGAACAAACGGGCAGGATAGCCTGATCTATCGTTTGCAGGAACCGGCAGAAAAAGACCTTGCCAGCGTGGATGCCCACACGTTTCCGCATTTGAAAGTCCTATACCAAACAAAAGATTCCCTGCTGCATACTTCGGTGGAATTGCGCCAGTTGCGAGTACTCTATGATCCCTACCCGGAGGGGGCTGTTCATCCGGCGGCGTACGCTACTTTTTATAATGATACTTTGCAACAGGGCGACCCCATGCGCGCTTCCGTTGCTTTTGCTAATATTTCTGATACGCCCATGGATTCTCTACTAGTGCGGTTTCGGGTAGAGAATGATAATGGCAAGCAGGATTTGTTGCGTAAATTCCGACCGCTACCGGCTGGCGATACGTTACATACCTCCGTAGTCTTTCCAACGCTTTCGATGCAAGGGCAGCAGAGACTGATCATTGATGTGAATCCAGACATGGCACAGCCGGAATTACTGCATACCAATAATATTTTTGTACAACCTTTTCAGGTACAACGCGACAATCGTAACCCGCTGTTGGATGTGAGTTTCGATGGCTTGCACATTATGGATGGCGATCTGGTGTCTGCTAAACCAGAGGTAGTGATTTCGCTAAAAGATGACAATCGTTTTATTGCAGTGACCGATACAGCTGCTATTGGTTTGCAAGTAGTATATCCCGATGGTCAGATGAGGCTTCTGCCTTTTAACGATCCTACCGTAACCTATTTCCCGGCATCGCCCGGCGATTTGCCGCGTAAAAACCAGGCTAAACTCGAATGGCGGCCTGCCTTTACGCAGGATGGGGATTATAAACTGGTCGTGAATGGACGGGACGCCGCTGGCAATTTGTCGGCTGCTCTGGATTATTCTGTTAATTTTAAAGTAATCACTAAATCTTCTATTTCCAATCTGCTCAATTATCCGAATCCCTTCTCTACGTCCACCTGTTTTGTCTATACCATGACGGGTGCCGAATCGCCATCTAATTTTAAAGTACAAATTATGACCGTGAGTGGCAGGGTCGTACGGGAGATCACCACTGCGGAATTCGGCTCGTTGCAAGTAGGCACCCACATCAGCGATTTTTGCTGGGATGGTAAAGACCAGTTCGGCGATCAATTGGCCAATGGTGTTTATCTCTATCGGGTAGTGGCCAAAAAAGCCGATGGATCAGATTTCGAGGCTTTTGAAAACCAGAAATCCGACGGTTTCTTTAAGCAGGGCTTTGGGAAAATGGTGTTGATGCGATAAACAGTGATGGATGAATTTACCAGGTTATTATTGAAAATAACTGCTTACCGAAAGCAGAAAATTCTCCGTTTCTACCAATATTTGGCAGGTATTCATCATGTGTGGAATTGCAGGCATTATAGATAGAAAGAATAATTTATCTGCCGAAAGCCTGTTGAACAGCATAAAGCACATGACCGATGCGGCTCAACACAGAGGGCCGGATGGAGAAGGCTTTTACCAGGATGGTGGGCTGGCTTTGGGGCATCGGCGGCTGGCGGTTATAGACCTGAGCAGGGACGGCATTCAACCCATGGCGTGGCGTGATAAATATGTTATCACGTTCAATGGGGAAATATATAATTACCTTGAAATAAAAGCCGCACTGCAAGCGCAAGGCTATATATTTCATACCCGGACAGATACGGAGGTCATTCTGGCCAGCTATGACTACTGGGGGGAAGACTGTGTGCTGCAATTTAATGGCATGTGGGCTTTTGCGATCTATAATAAAGCAGCCCGGTGGGTGTTCTGTTCCCGCGACCGTTTTGGCGTAAAACCGTTTTATTTTGTACAGGATAATGACCGCTTTGTTTTCGGCTCCGAAATAAAACAATTGTTAACTCAAATGCCTGCTGTACAGGCCAATACAGAGGTGATAATTAATTACCTGGTGTTAAACCTGCTCGACTACGACGAGCATACTTTCTTTAAAAATATTTATAAATTAAAAGGCGGCCATAACCTTGTCTATGACCTGGACGACCATACTTTTTCAATCAGGCAGTATTACTCCATAAATTTTAGAGAGGATGTGAGTCGTTTAAATGAACAAGATGCTATTGATTGTTTTGCCAACGCATTTGACCGCTCTATCCAATACAGGTTGCGTTCAGACGTAAAAGTAGGGACCTGTCTGAGTGGCGGTCTGGATAGTTCCTCTATTGCGGCAGTAGCCAATGAGCAGCACAGGCATATATCCAGCCTGCCATTTTGTTCCATTACGGCCAGCAGCACCCAGCCAGAATTTGATGAATCCCATTATGCGCAAGAGGTATCCAGCCACCTTGCGCTGAATGCTTATGTTACTAAACCAGATAAAGATGATTTTTTGCAGTCTCTAAGCACCGTAATTCGTACTCAGGAATATCCGTTTTCGAGTCCCAGCGTATTTATGCAATATTTTGTCATGAAAAAAGCGAAGGAAGCGGGTATTACGGTCTTGCTGGATGGGCAGGGAGCAGATGAAACGCTGTTCGGTTATCGGCGATATATTCCTATGGTGATAGCGAAAGATGGCCTTTTGAGGTTTCTGTATAAATCGAAAAAAATAGGTGACCGATATGCTATATCATTGATGGAAGTTTTTAAAAACTATTTTTACTATACCAGTCCGAAATTGCGGTTTTGGCGGCAAACGCATAAGTTCGACTTGCATAATGTTTTCCGGAAAGCATTGCGGTATGATTTATTCAAAGCCTATGCTGATAATTATGATAAGCCATTTGCTCTGCAAAAATTAGAAATTATGGCCATGCAGCTGCCTCATTTACTTCGTTTCGAGGATAAAAATTCTATGGCGCATTCTATTGAGACCAGACTGCCTTTTATGGACTGGGAACTCCTGGAAATTTCGCTGTCTATTAACCAGGATTTTAAACTTAACCAGGGCTGGAGTAAGTGGGTATTAAGAAAATCAGTAGAAAAGATGCTGCCCACAAGCATTGTCTGGAGAAAAAATAAAATTGGCTTTAATGCGCCGCTAAAAGACTGGATGGATGGTGATTTTGTTCAGATGATGCAAGTTGATATCAGCAGTTCGCTCATCATCAAGGAATTGCTAAAAAGTACGCCTGCTGATCTGGACCAAAATCAAATGTGGAGGCTCTATAACATTGCTAAATGGGAAACTATATTTTGCGTTTCGATATGAAAGAAGCATTAATAAAATCATTAGCCTCCGTATTCAGGAAAACCCCGTATTTCAGGGGTAAGCATCGCATATCTTTGCTAATTCATGGAATTATGCGCAATGAGGATTGGTCTGCGCCGGAATTTTTGGTTAAAAACCAGGATGGTTCCATCTTCTTAATAGATGTAAGATCCGAAACGCATCATTTGCCTTTCTGGTGTGGTATATATGATACCCCACTCATAGACAAATTCAGTCGTTTATTTGCACAGGATTGGGTGGTGATGGATGTCGGGGCCAATATTGGCTACTATAGCATTCCATTTGCCAGGCATCTTCAATCCATAGGTGGAATGGTGTATGCCTTCGAGCCTTTCTCTGCTAATTACACTAATCTTTGTAAGGCGATAGAAGTGAATGCCTTGCACAATATCAAACCATACAAGATCGCTCTTGGTGAGCAGGAAGCCACGCTGGAAATTAGTATGGTAGAAAATGGCAACACTGGTAATAGCGTAATATTAAATGACGTACTGAAAACAGAAGCAGAAAATGGCCTTCTTAAAGTAGAAACAATATCCGTGGTTTCATTGGACGATTTTGCGCGAAATAATAAGATAGAACGCTGCGATTTTATAAAAATTGATATAGAAGGGTATGAAATTTACTTCTTGCGGGGTGCCAAAGAATTTATTAAAAAATATCGGCCAATCATTTATGGTGAATTTAGTTCCTATTTTATTGAAAAATTTGGTTATTCTCTGCAAGAATTATCAGATTTTTGCCAGGAAAATAACTATAAAATATATAGCCAGGTTAAAATTAATGAACGTAAACTAACCAGATTCGAAGCAGTAAACGGAGATATTACCGGCCTGGAAGATTTATTACTTGTTCCTGGGCATTTTAGCAGTGATTATCATGCTAAATGGATAAAATAAGTCTGGTTAAAATTAATATGCATGGGGTGTTTTCACTACTTTCTTATATAAATCTATCCACCGTTGACTTACTTGTTCCGAGCCAAATCTGTTTACTGCCGAGGCCCTTATTTTGATGGGGTCATAATGAATTGATTGTTGTATCATCGTAGTCATCGCATTAGCCAATGCAGTTATATCACCAACTGGAACTAATATTCCTGTCTCTTGGGTCACAATATCCGCCGGGCCACCGCAGTCGGTAGCAATAACCGGCAATCCACAAGCCATTGCTTCAATCTGTACTACCCCGAAGGTTTCCGTTTCACTGGTCAGCACCAGGCAATTTGCCTGCTGCATTTTTGCCACCACCGCAGGAGCAGGCAGTAGCCCATGAAAATGCACGTATTCCGAAATAGCCAGATCGTGACATAGTTTTTCTAATGTAGTACGCAAATGACCAGTACCGACTATTTCCAGACTTACATCTTTGGGAGTGTTTTCTTGCAGGAAAACAGCAAATGCCCGCAAAAGTACATCGGGTGCTTTGATGGGGATCAGGTCGCCGACATAAAGAAAGCGAAAAATGCTGGTTTTCTTGGCCGGATCAGGTTGGAAATAATGAATATTTACCAAATTGGGAATTACCTGAACAGGGCGTACGGTTTTCTCCTGCAACCAGCCCGCTAGCGCGGAACTCACCGTCGTGATAACATCGGCATTTTGCAGGGAAGTGTGCAGCATTTTGCCGTGTGCAGCAGGGTATTGGTGGTTTTTTAGCGTGGACATGTGTTCGCTATAAACGAATGGCACCTGCCACTGCTGCTTGATACGACTGGCGGCAAAACCGGCTGTATAACCTTGCGCATGAATAATATCCGGCACCCCAACTTTTTGGCAATATTCTTTATAACATTCAAGCACGAGTTTGGCATACATTTCTATTGACCAATTAAAACGTTTTGGAAACCCCAATACATCCATGCGCAGGGTAGGTAGTCCTTCATCTATAGAAAAGACAGGATTAGGCAGTGCTATTTGCCGGAGTTTGCTCCAGGCATTATTAAGACCGGCATCTACATATACTACCCCGGTTTTTTGTCCGGCTTTTAATAAAGCCAGTGCATGCTCCCGAAAATAAATTCCGAGGTCCGGTCTTTGCGGACTGACATACCAACTGGGAATTATAAGTACGTGCATGTTACATTTTTTTATGTGCGGCATTAATAGCGTACAACATAACGCCATTAAAAAGGATGGTATATAAGATACCCGTAATAGCGTAAATAAGGACGAAGGTCTCCATGCGCCGGTCGTATAAAATAGCTAGTACCATGCAGAACAACCGAACAAAAGTGCCAATAGAGAGCGCCAGGACGTATTCCTGTTTTTGAATAACGGTGAATGCGCTGCTGGTGGGAGACGTCAGGAAAATCAATGCACTGGGTGCGGCTAGTAAAGAAGCGAGATAACCGGCATACGCCCAGTCTTTACCCAGTACAAAGGTAAATATTTCAGTGCCAAATAGAATCAGCGCGCCATAGTAGGCTAAAGACATCGGCAACCATTTCTTCCAGTAATCAATGGGTACTTTTGGCAAAAACTGCCCTTTCCGGTATAACTCCTGATACATCCGAAAATTATATTGACCAATAGAAGCAGATACGATGGAAATGGGTGCGGTACAGAACCTGAAAGCCATGAAATAAGCCGCAACCACCGTTTCCTTAAAATAATTAGCAATAATCAGCACCAGCAACTGATCGGTTAAAGAACCCACCAGCGCATTTACACTGCCCAGTGTAGCGTTTTTTTGATGTTTGTTCCAATACATTTTTATACGCTGCATACTATTGTCCCGCCAGAGTTGTATTATCCTGTTTTGATAAAAAGGCTGAATAGCGGGTATCCATACGCCTGCTAAAAGTCCAATCATCAGTCCATTGGGTACGTGCAGAAAATATAAAATAATACTTCCGGGAAAAGACAGGAGTGGGGTGAGCGTTCTTACGGACATCAATTGCCCATATAATTGTTTACCCAATAAGTAGTTCTGTACCATCTGATTCAATCCGAATCCGGCGAGGTAAACCAATAACAAGGCTAAATCAGTAAAACGCAGGCGTTCCCCGAAATTGGTCATTCCCAATATAATAACCCCTGCGAAACTAATCAAAAGATGTAGGGACATTCCCATTACCACCAGGCCCCGGCGTTCTGCTTCATTATCGGCTTGTATAAGGGAAATATCGGTTTTTAACTGAGAAAACGACCACAGAAAAAGGGCAAAAGACTGAAAGACACTCCACTGGCCGATCTCTAAAGAAGGGAAATATCTGGATATGAGCGGAAGGCAAAGAAACAGGGTCGCCTGTGCCAGGATCTGACTGGCCAGCAAGCGCCATTTGGGATGCTCGAAGTAATGTCTAATTTTGAGCCGGTTAATCAGGGAGTTTCCCAAGATTTTGCTTTAACATGAAGTGTATTATATATGACTGCTTTTTCCCCACAACCGCAAGTTCCCCGGTCACTTCCCTCTGGTCATCTATTGATTGCATCCGAATTAGAGTATGCGGCATTTTGTCAGCTGTATGCAGCAGAATTGCCCATTTTCTTCCAACTCTGGTGGCTGGATGCCGTGGGGCAGCAAGGGCACTGGCAAAAATACGTAATTAAGGATGACCGGAATGCGCCGATTGGTATATGGCCAGTTTTCACCAAACGCCGTTATGGTTTTTACTGGCATACGCTGCCTCCCTATACGCCGGTCTCCGGCCCGTGGTTTGCCGAAGAAAATGCGCTTAGTCAACCCCTGCTGGATGCACTCGTCAGTCAGATAAGAGGAAGCAGTTTATATTGGCTGCTACAGTCCGTGCGCTATATAAAACAGGCTGCGTGGTGGCAAAAGAGCGGTTTTGAAGTGGAGATTTGGCATACCTACCAGTTGCCACCTGTCGCTGATGAAATGGAACTGTTCCAAAAATTCCGTTCTACTACCCGGAACGAAATAAAAAAAGCAAGCCGGTTGATGGAGGTGCGCCAGGAGACTGATCTGCAGCAGTTTATGCCATTATACAGAGAACATGCCCAGGCAAAAAAAATACTTGTTCCCGCAGCAGCCACGGCATTTCAATCTGTTTTTACGGCGTGTGCAGCGCATGGGCAGGGACAGCTGTTATGTGCTTATGATCGACAGGAGCATTTGCTCGCCGGCATATTTTCTGTCTGGGATCAAAAAACCACCTATTTGCTGGTGGTTTCCAGGCAGGAGCAGACCCAAACTTTTTCTCCCACCCGTTTTTTAGTCTGGCAGGCTATAAAACTGTCCGCGGCGAATGGCCGTACATTTGATTTTGAAGGAGGCAGTGTGCCTTCCATTGGGGATTTTTTTGCTTCCTTCGGTGCCGGGAAAACAGCCTACCTTCGGGCCGTCCTTTATCCGAATCCCCTGGTTCGTTTTGTAGTCAGGTTAGCCAAATATGTCCGTCGCCCACAAAGTCGCTTTTTTCGTTGATCCGGCCTTCCGATCTTTTTTGCCACGTATCGGATACGTCCTCGATTTTTTGACTAATCATCCGAACGCCCCTGCCGGAGGAGTCCATTGGCTATTTACTGATGGGCCATCAGAGGAGGCAATTCTTATTACCTATGGCGATAGGACGGCGAAAACGGGGTTTCAGGTGCCCGCACAAAACCTGATCTTGCCAACTGTACTGCCCGTCACCCGTTTTTTAGCCCCGGGCCGCTATCATTTCAGAGAATATACGCTGTTTTCTGTTGAAAAGTCATTGCCCGGGCCTTCATCTAGTGCTCCTTTCGTTCTGCCGGTCGCCGATAGTGCTGTCTGTTTTGCTTTTGACTGGATAGAGACCCTTTTTTTTCATCTGAGTCGCCTGGAGGAATACGAGGTGAAACCGGAAGAGTTGGATGAATACGGTACCCTTGCGGCGGATCGCCAGTTCCTGCCCCGCCACCAGCTGCACCACCTCCCGGTTGTAGATCACCTGGTAAACGCTATTTACCTCGCCATCGGTCTTCTGCCACAACAACGGCCCACTTCCTGGACCGTTACCCATGACATTGACCATTTTCGTTTGTTTTCTCCCCGATTCAAGTTATGGCGTTATTTGGGCGGCACTGCCTGGCGATATCGTAGCCTGAAAGGCTGGCTGCCTTTGCTCCGGCAATATGGGGCTTGCCGCTGGCGAGAGGCTGCCGACCCGTTCAGTGTATTAGAAGGGCTATTTGCCGATCAAAGCCAACTGGAACGGACTATATATTTTGCGGCCGTCAGTCAACCTTTTCCCCCGGATCCCAGCTATACGCCAGAGGAGCCCTTCATGCGGACCGTCTGGAATAGAGCCGCCGATCTGGGCTACCAATTAGGCCTGCATCCCAGCTATCATACCTGGCGGGATGCCCATCTTTTTCAAATCGAATTGGACCGCTTGCAACAGTGGAGTGGCAGGACGATCCGGCATACCCGGCAGCATTATCTGCGATTTGCTTTTCCAGATACGGCCGCCATTATTGCACAAACCCACCTGACCGAGGACTCTACGCTTGGTCATTGGGACCGGATCGGGTTTCGTTGCGGTACCGGATTTGCCTATCATTTGTATGACTTTGCACATGAAAAGCCTTATACCTGGCTGGAAAAGCCTCTGGTGGTGATGGATATGGGGTTGCTGTACGAAACCGGTTTCGACGCTGCGGCTATGTCGAAGCTCTGGGCCGAATTCACCCATGCTAACCAGACGGGCACCCACATTACCGTCAATTTTCATAATTCGGTTTTTTTTGAACCAGACCTTCACGGTATGCCCCTCCGTAGTCTGTATAATCAATTCATTAATAATCTGGCAGTTAACCAGTAATCAACTCCACCATGCGCGGCCTTTTCTACTATCGCACTCACTTTGATGATCCGCAAAATGCCGGAGTGGTGAAAAAATGCCGGAACATCGCCAGGGCATTCCAGGTATATGATTATCAGCCGGACAGGGTTTTTTTTTCAGAAGAAGGCTTGTTGCTGAATGAGCAGCCCTGGGGCCGTTGGCCGATGAGTACATCCAAGGGTTCCATTGGCCATATTTTAATGTTTTTTGTTTTCGCCGACTTCCTGTTGCTGCGCAAACTTAATTTTGCTGACTACCAGTTTATCGTGATTCGGCACATGCCGACCCACCCGGGTTTTATTCTTTTTTTGCGCCGTTTAAAGCGAAGTTACCCCCGGTTAAAAATCATCCTTGATTTTCCCACCTGGCCTTATGACTACGAGTTGGGGCGGGGAGTCCGTGGTCGGTTTCTGCTATGGATGGATCGCCTCTGCCGCCAACGTTTGCAGCAATATGTGGATCTGGCACTGCATATCGGGCCGGAAAAAGACATCTGGGGCATTCCGACGCTGCAAATTGCCAACGGAATACAGCCGGAAGATTTTCCGGTAAAAGCACCGATCAGTCACGACAGGCGTTCCTTAGCGCTCGTATTTGCCGGCAGTATTGCGCACTGGCATGGTCTGGATCGGGTTTTGTCGGGGTTGGTAAAATATTATGCCGGGGAAAAGAAGCATGCCACCAAGGTGAGTTTGACCATTATTGGTCAGGGAGACGCAAGCGAGACGCTGCGGCGTATGGCACAGGAGTGCGGGGTGGAAGCGTATGTGAATTTTACCGGGCTACAAAACGCCCAGCAAATAAAGGAGTATTATCAAAAAGCCGATATTGCGGTAGGCAGCCTGGCTTTGCATCGCATCGGGCTGACACAGGGTACCCCGCTGAAGCACCGGGAATATTGCGCGGCTGGTTTACCGTTTGTTTTCGCCGGGGTAGATGCCGATTTTGGACCGGATTTTTTATACGCTTTGCAAGTCCCCGCCGACGATTCGCCACTGGATATAAAAGCACTCCAGCATTTTTTTCAAAAAATAGCGAATAAACAGCAATCCCGTGAGCAGATGCAGGCTTTTGCGCGTAATAAATTGTCGTGGAAAGTAAAAATAAGCCCTATCATAGCTTATCTGCAACACAGCAGTTGATCACTCCTGGTTTCTTTTTTTTAGCACACTGGACATCAGTTCCAGGTATTGTGGCAATACGACGTCATTACTGAACTCGTTCAATGCTTTTTGACGGCTATGACGCCCCATTGCTTCTTTCTCTGCCGGAGAAAGCTGTATAAAGCGCAGCATAGCTGCCGAAAGTGCTTCGGCATCTTCGGCGGGAACAATATACCCGTTACTGCCTTCATCCACCGTCTCCCGGCAGCCCACACTATCGGTCGTGATAATGGGTTTGCCCATGGCCATGCCTTCCAGCAATGCGCGCGGCATGCCTTCACGGTAGGAAGGCAGCACCACTACATGCGAGTTGGCAATGAAAGGCCGTACATCATCGCTATGTCCCAGATGCTCTATGGATGCATCGCGTATCCAGCCATCCAGTTCATCGTGCGAGATAGAAGTGGGGTTGGTTGCATCGGTTTTGCCAAGAATCTGGAAACGCGCCTGGGGCATTATCGCCTTCGTGAGCTGTGCGGCCCGGACAAAATAACGGATTCCCTTGTCGGCTAAAAGCCGTCCGATAAACAAGAATACCGGGCCCGCTGGTGCATTTCGTCCACTGGGCAGAAAGTAAGCTGTATCTACGCCAATCCCTTTGATAACCAGGGTTTTACTGGGAGGCACCACTCTGTTGTACAAAAAAGCCGCCCAGTCGTCGTGGTTCAGAAACACCACCTTATGGACAAAACGAAAGGCTAATTGATAGAGAAAAAAAATTAATCGGCGCAGCAATGCTGGTGCAGTGGCTGTATATCCCAGGCCTTCCACCGTAGCAATAGCGCGCGTACCGGTCAGGTGGGCAGCCATGCCGCCGAAGATATTCGGCTTTATGGTATATAGCATCACCAGATCAGGATTTTCCTGGCGCAAAAGACGGCACAGCTCGATCAGGGTATGCCAGTTGCTGGTCAGGGAAAGACTTTTACGGGAAAGGCGGTGGAGCGGTACGAACCGTACACCGGGCAAGGCACTTAAAAAGCCTTCATATCCGTCGGTAGGAGCCGCACAGATCAATTTGTAACCATCGCTCACCAGCTGCTCCAGCAGGGAGCGGCGAAAATTCCAAATGTTCCAGGCGCAGTTGGCGATGATTAATATATGTCGGTCTTTTCCGGTAGCCACAGGCATCGTTTCAGTGGAAATGAAAAACTCCGATTGGGTGCGACCATCGTCCCAATCGGAGTTGTTTTCTGGCAATCCTTGGCGTATATTCACTGGCTAAATCAAGCGGCCACCAGCAGACGGCCTGTTCCTGGCTGAATGCGCGATTCGGGATTACCCACCAGAGCGGCGATCTTATCCACCGAGTAGGGTTGAGGCCCGGCCAATGCACATACTTCCAGGGCCTGGTCATGGGTAACAGACGGAAATTCGTCCAGGAACTCATTGACACTGACGCCAATACGCAGATAATCAAAAAAAGTTTCGATACGGATATGGGTACCGGAAAATACCGGCGCACCATCTTGAATGTCGGGGTACACGGAGATTGCTGAAAAGAAATTCATCCGGAGCTGCTGTTTAAAAATGTTGACATTATCAGAACCGGGATCATACAAGAGAGATGTGTGCAGATTAAAAACTTAACTAATAATGGGGCTAATGTAGGAAGACTTTCGAAGCTGCAAAATGTTGCTGCCAAAAAAATTTGAAATTTATTCACAAGTAGGCCGCTCCGAAGTGCTCATTTACCAATGCCGTCACCTGTTTTATCTCCTGTTCTTTGCTTTTTGGGTATATTAACAGTACATCTCCTTCATCTACGATAATGTAGTTGCTTAAGTCTTTCAGCACCACCAGTTTGCCCGCAGGCGTACGGATCAGGCAATTTTCGACATCCAGCGCGAGGATGCGGTCGCCCTGCAACACGTTATTATGTTCATCTTTGGGGCATTCGCTATGCAGGCTGCCCCAGGTGCCAAGGTCGGACCACCCGAATTCAGCCGGGATGGTGTAAACGTTGTGCGCTTTCTCCATAATGGCAAAGTCCACCGAGATATTTGGCGTGGTCGGGTAGTTTTCCTGAATAAAAGCCATCTCATCGGGCGTATTATACAAGCCGGTCCCTTTTTGCAGAATATGAAATATGTCCGGGCTCAGCTGTTGGTAAGCCGCCAGAATAGAGCGCACACTCCAGATGAAAATCCCGGCATTCCAGAGATATTCCCGGGAATCGAGAAACTGGCGGGCGGTCTCGAGGTTCGGTTTTTCCGTGAACCGTAACACTTTACGCACATTTTCAGTGACTACTTCCCCAAACTGAATATAGCCGTAACCAGTATCGGGACGGGAAGGCTGAATGCCTAAAGTAACCAGCGCATCATGGTCAGCGACGAAGTCCAGTGCCTGACCCACTTTTTCCAGAAAAATGGTCTCTTTCAACACCACGTGATCGGAAGGCGCAATGATAAAATTGGCCTCCGGATCGAGTGCGGCTAATTTGAAAGCAGTATAGGCGACACAGGGGCCAGTGTTATTGCGGGATGGTTCACAGACGATCTGGTTGTCGGTCAATTCCGGTATTTGTTCGCGGATCAGGTCGCGATAAGCCGCGTTGGTGACTACGAAAATACGTTCTGCCGGACAAACAGGCAAAAAACGCTCGAAAGTAAGCCGCAGCAAACTCTTGCCCACGCCGAGCATATCGAGGAATTGTTTAGGGCGTGCTTCGCGGCTGCCTGGCCAGAAACGGCTGCCAACGCCACCTGCCATGATGGCAACGTAGGTATGAGGGTTCACAATAATGATGAATTAGCAATTATGAATGCCAGCGGTGGGAAAAATTCAGGCTGGGATGATATTTTGGGTATAAAAGTAAGGATTGCCCAGGAAACTGCAACTATAACTTTTCTTTTACCTCTTCATACACCCGCCGGATGCCTTCTTCCAATCCGATTTTTGCCTGCCAGCCAAAGGAGCGCAATTTGCTGACATCCAACAACTTACGCGGAGTCCCATCGGGTTTGGTCAAATCATGCTGTATTCGTACTTCCTGCCCTACAATACGCTGGGTAAGTTGGGCCAATTCCAGAATAGAAATATCTTCTCCCACTCCGATATTAATCAAGCCCGGTTCGTTATAATTTTGCATCAGGTAATAGCAGGCATCCGCCAGGTCATCTACATGCAGAAATTCGCGGCGTGGTGCCCCCGTGCCCCAAATAGTAACTTCGGACTTATTTTGCTGCTTCGCTTCATGGAAGCGACGAATCATTGCGGGTAATACGTGGCTGTTTTGGGGATGATAGTTATCGTTGGGGCCATATAGATTACTGGGCATGACTGAGACGAAATTGCAGCCATATTGGGCCCGATAGGCATCGCACAGCTTTATACCGGCGATTTTCGCAATAGCGTAAGGTTCATTCGTAGATTCCAGCAGACCTGTAAGTAGAGCGTCTTCATGCAGCGGCTGCGGGGCCAGTTTCGGATAGATGCAGGATGAGCCAAGGAACATTAGTTTTTTGACCTTGTGGCGATAAGCTGCTTCTATGACGTTGGCCTCGATCATCAGATTGTCATACAAAAAATCGGCCCGGTAAGTGTCGTTGGCCAGGATGCCGCCTACCTTGGCTGCGGCCAGAAATACATAGTCGGGCTGTGTTTTTCTGAAAAACTCATTGACTTCCAACTGATTACGCAAATCAACTTCCCGCGAGGAGGCCAGTACAAAGTTAGTATAACCCTCACTTAACAACTTGCGGTGGATGGCCGAACCAACCATGCCGCCATGTCCGGCAATATATATTTTATCAGTTTGCTTCATGCTGCAATCTTACTCCTGTTTCAGATAATAGATGTTTGATCAGTATATCGGGTATTTATCTTATCCAGCAGACATACTATCGGAGCGATAAAAAAAGGTAAAGCATACATCGCAACACGCCCTATTGAATAATCAGAACAGGCGTGTACACCAAAGATAAAAAAGACAACCGGAATAAAACCAGTGGCCCAATGCTTTAAAAAGGAGTTATCCATAAAAACCTGCATTTTTGCTGCATATATCGCTATTGATGATAATAGGATGAGCGGGAAAATGTTAACGTAAAAACCTTTAAAAGAAATTAGGTAAGGAATGCTCATTAATACCCGATCATAGAATGAGCTGATGTCAGTCTGGTATTCATATCCCGGAAATTTCACGATCATTTTCATCAAAAAATACGACCCAAACGCCACTGCCGCTGTGGCAAATCTTACGTAAGTTGCCTGCCTGATGCTCCTGGATAACAATGTAATAGAAAAGAATACAAGAAAAATAAGGCTTATTTTTTCGTTCACGACAATAGAAAACAATAATAACGGAATAAATACAGATTTTTTATCAATAAAATACAATAATAGGGTAGTGTAGAACAAATATAGCGGATCTACGCCGAAATGATACATGAAAAGAGAAAACAGGAATATTAACCCTGCCGTCGCTAATGAAAATATAAAGGATTGTTTGATTTTATTCTGTACGTAAAGAAAAGTAGTAAAATAAAATAAATGTAAAAACAGGAAAGACGTAAATGCCAGTGCCTGCAGTGCCTTTATCTGAAAAAAATCGCTCCCGCTATCCAGCTGCGAGAGTGGAACAAAGGGCATGAGTTTATAGAAAAAATAGGCAGTTCCAATATACACCAGGCGGTATCCGGTAGGGGCATAGAATTCGAATGCTGCATTTTTACCATCTATAGCGACAATAAATTCATAATAAGAATCAAAAGGAAGGGCATGAAATACCGTTAGCCGGTAATTGATGAAAAATACTGGTAATAATAGTAGAAAAGAGATCAGAAAGAATGCAAGGTTTTCTGCGGATGTTGTTCGGGCTTTTAACATTTTAATAGGTGATTAACGCAAAATGGTCTCCAAAAGGAGCATTTCAAATCTTCGTTTTCGCCAAACCTGAGTCATCCCGAATTTTCTCAACCCACGATTTTAATCGTGGGAATACATAAAACGGTAGGTGTCTAACCGTTTTAACGGTTTATAACTGCTTATTAAGGAACGTGTAAGGAATAAGTTATTAATTATGTCTTCGTGTTGAGTTGTCATGTCGTAGAGAAACGGAGGCATCCACACAAGCCCGGTTATCAGACAGGCCTTCATTAGGAAATTCCGGATGACCTGGCTTGTGTGGATGTCTGCACTCCGTTACGACATGACAACTAAGAAAAACGAAACTTCACAAATTATTTTTCACACGTTCCTTAAGGTATAAAAACGGCTAAAACCGTTCCTTTCTCCATTTGCCCTCCTCTCCCACGATTAAAATCTTAGGTTGAAACGACCTCTCTTTCGCTTTTTGCGAAAATTCGGGATGACTCATGTTTAGATGGGTGCGAAAGTTTGACATGTACCCTTTCAAAAAGCCTCTTATTATTACCAGTATTTTTCAACAATTTCAAAAAATAACCAGTACTTCCCTATTCGTACTGGTTGCGTATGGTGAATCCACCTGCTTTCAGATACTCTTCCCGCCGGAAAGTCTGCAAGTCGCTTTGCACCATTTCCTGCACCAATTCCGACAAAGGACAGGTCGCCGTCCAGCCCAGCACAGATTCGGCCTTAGCTGCATTTCCTACTAATAAATCTACTTCGGCTGGCCGGAAATAACGGGGATCAATTCCAATTACCTGCTGCCCTACCTGGAAGTTGGGATGTTCCGAGCTAGCCACCAGGCCTTTTTCGGTTACGCCCGTTCCGGTAAACTCCAGTTCCACGCCCAGTTCCCGGAAAGCCATCCGGCAGAATTCGCGTACCGAAGTAGTAATACCCGTGGCTAACACGAAATCATCCGGTTCGGTATGCTGCAGAATACGCCACATGCCTTCGCAATAGTCTTTTGCGTGGCCCCAATCCCGTTGAGCGTCCAGATTGCCGAGATATAGTTTATCCTGCAAGCCCAGGGCAATTTTAGCCACTGCACGGGTAATTTTACGCGTGACAAAAGTCTCGCCGCGCAATGGACTTTCGTGATTGAACAGAATACCGTTGCTGGCGAATATACCATAAGATTCCCGGTAGTTCACGGTGATCCAGTAAGCATATAATTTGGCTACTCCATAAGGCGAACGCGGATAAAAAGGTGTTTTCTCAGATTGTGGCGTTTCCTGCACCAGGCCGTACAGCTCGGAGGTAGAAGCCTGATAGAATTTGGTTTTCTCCGTTAAATCCAGTAGCCGGATCGCTTCCAGCAGGCGCAAAGTGCCCGTTCCATCCGCATTGGCGGTGTATTCGGGGGTCTCAAAGCTCACTTGTACATGGCTTTGCGCGCCCAGGTTATAGATTTCATCGGGCTGTACCTCCTGCACAATGCGAATGAGATTGGTGGAGTCAGTAAGATCACCATAATGTAATATAAAATTACGATGATCTACATGCGGGTCCTGGTACAATGCGTCAATACGGCCAGTATTAAATAAGGAACTGCGTCGCTTGACACCATGCACTTCATATCCCTTTTTCAGGAGTAACTCGGCCAGGTAAGCGCCGTCTTGACCGGTAATGCCAGTAATAAGTGCTTTTTTCAAGTGTGGTTATAGTTTTTTATAGACAGTAAAGATGACTATTTTCAAGCCATTCAATCGTAAGGCATTTACTAAACGCTCATACAGCATACCTGCTGCGTAAGTAAATACATTAAATCGCAGATATTCCGGGCGGCCTTCAATCACTTGAATAGATTCTATCTGGAAGCCAGCCTTTTCTGCATAGTACTTTTGTTTCTCAGGGGTATTGGCCCGATACAATGTTGGAAAAGTATCATGCGAGGGTCTTCCAATCAGCCGGCCGTAAAAGTCGTGGAAAGCGAAAGGAGTCAGCCGCGCAATAGTCGGCATATAATGGTACAAGTTTGGCGTTTTAGTAATAAAAATGCCTCCTTTTTTCAGTACCCTGGCCACCTCTTTAAAGAAATTATCGGGGTCGTCAATATGCTCCAGCACATTATTGGAGACTACCACGTCAAAACGTTCATTGGTTAAAAAAGGCATGTCATTGCCGAAACCGACGTGCGCTTCATGAATATAAGGGTTGGTTTTCACCACTTCGTCCGGGTCAACACCTACACAATATTTGGCTTGTTCCCGAAAATTCATCTCTGGCAAAGCCCCTCTCCCGGCACCAATATCCAGTAAAGTATCCTCTTTTTTAAGGTGCTTTAATGTCAGTTCCCGAAATATTTTATTATCCCAGCCGTCTGGATAGTCCCTGTATAGATTGTTGTCGAAATAGGAAATAATTTTTTTGCCCAATCCCATATTAAATCGTTTGTAAACTGTGAACCATAGAGGCGATGCTAATTCCAGAAAAGGCTGGTGAGTTTTTTGACTGCATTTGTTTTCAGGAAATCTTTCTGAAGCAACTTTGATGCATTCCCGGAGATGACGGCATATTCCTGGGCACTCATTGCGTATAATCTCTCAAAACCCATTGCAATCTGTGCGTGATCGGCAGGCATAGCCGCCAACCCAATATTGTACTTTTCCACCATATTCATTACTTCGCCTTTCATTATAGCAAATATGGGCTTCGAAGCGGTCAGGTAAGTTTGGAATTTGGATGGGATGGTAATTTCGTAAATAGGAGTATCCACCAACGAAATGATCAGCACATCACTTGCCTGAAAATAAGCTGGCATTTCCGACAATGGTCTTCTGCCCGTGAAATTGACATTAGCAATAGAGTTAGTATCTACCAATTCTTTTAAAGCGATCAAATTAGAGCCATCGCCAACAATATTCAAATGTGCGTCTTCATATTGTTGTGAAAACGTGCTGAATCCCAAAATAACATTTTCAAGATTTTGCATTTTTCCAATATTCCCGGTGAAGGTAAAATTGAATTTTCCGGGCAAGGTAATTTTTGTTTCCGGTATTTCATTTATCAGCGGCCAATTTGGCACGTAATGAATATCTTTTTCAGGGGTATAAACTTTTAATTTATGGGCAAATCCTTCACAGGAAACCAAAACGGTATCGCAGTTTTTATATATAAATTTCACCAGCCCATCCAGAAAGTATTTGAGCACTTTGGTTTTCTTAAATCCAAAAGCGTAAACAGTATCGGGCCAGAGGTCCTGAGTCCAGATGGTTACTTTGGTTTTGTACAGTTTTTTGGCAATTATTGCCGCTACTGCCAGCGTCAGTGGGCCGGTTTGATATATAAAAATTCTATCGTATCTTTTGCCAATAAATAAAATAATAATTACACTAAAAAACAGGAAGCTAAAGTAATTCAGAACTTTTATCAGTACATTATTCTGATAACCACGGATAAAAGGAAACCGGTGGACTTTAACTCCTTCAAACTTCGTTTGCTGATAAATCTTATTTTTGTACCCTTCATAAATTTTTCCGAAAGGGTAGGAAGGAGCACGGGTTAAAACCTCTATACCAAATCCCATTTTATGCCATTCATAAACAAGGTCATTGATAATAAAATCTTCCGGGTAAAAAACCTCGCCCAGCACTAATCCTTTTTTCATGGGAAAAAATTATAATTGGCTAGGTATCTTTCCTGATTTTTCTGCATCATAACATACATATCCAGGACCATTTGTTCGTAGGAAGGCACCGAATAGTTGAAATCCTGTCGGGTTGATAATAAACTCTTATCAACCACTTTTCCTTCGTAAGGCATTACTGTCTTGTCCTCCGTTTTAAAAACGGATTTGAAAATGTTCAGTAAGTCGAATTTTGAAATCTTATGGCCATTGGTAAGGTGAATTAATCCAGTGACATTCTGTTCGATAGTGGCTTCTACTGCCCTGGCTAATTCTAATGTGGTTACGCCGCCCCAAAAGGCCTTTGTGTAGCCGGTGATGGTGCCGGATTGCTGCATAAACCAATGATACAAGCCAATGCCGGTATCTTTTAGTTCAGGACCAATAATGGAAGTTCTGATCGTCAGGTGATGTCTATAAGTCACTTCGCCCAATGCCTTCGATTGTGCATAGAACCCTATACCATCCTTGACATCGGTTTCTATATAATCCCCTTTTTCGCCATTAAATACACAGTCAGTACTGATGTGTATTAATTTAAAATTATTTTTCGTCCCTTCTTTTGCCAGAAAATGGGGCAGATAGGAGTTGAAAAATATGGCTTTCTCAGGATTATCTTCTGCATCTTTATTTAATATACCGATACAGTTGACTACTGCAAATGGTTTTTCCTGCTCCAATATACTGCTGAGCATAGCAGTGTCATTTATATCTATATTGTAAGTAGAAGCAAAAAAATCATTGTTTCGTGCCAGGTCCACTACCTCGAATGCAGGTAAAGCCTTGAAATAATGATAAATAACGTGGCCTGCCATGCCCTTCGAACCAATAATGATAATTTTCTTTTTCATTTGTTCCAAATAACTTTATTTACAATAGAAGTATAGCTTTGTATTACCCTTATCACCCGGTCAGCCGTGTTTGTTACCTGATATTCCCAGGGGATTTCAGCATTGTGACCCGTGCTTTCTGTTTGTTTTACTATTTCTATCGCCTGCATGATCTGATCGCGGGTAATACCGCCCAGCACAATGCTGCCTGCATCAATAGCCTCAGGGCGTTCGGTGCTGGTACGAATACTCACCGCCGGGAAACCCATCATGGCCGATTCTTCGCTGATGGTACCGCTATCCGAGAGGACAATATAAGCATGTTGTTGCAATTTTACGTAATCAAAGAAACCAAGCGGCTCAATGTTTTTGATCAGTGGATGGAATTGCAAGCCTGATTGTTGTATTCGTTTTTTAGTGCGTGGGTGCGTAGAAAATATGATCTGAAATTGGTATTTTTCGGCGACATGGTTCAATCCGTCCACCAGAATTTCAAAATGGTTTTTTAAATCAATATTCTCTTCCCGGTGTGCACTCACAACTATATATTTATCATTTTCCAATCCTAATTTATCAACGATAGTGCTTTGAGCGATTTTTTCCTGGTATTTGTCCAGCACTTCCCGCAGTGGAGAACCAGTCACGAAGACATGATCTTTCCGAAAACCTTCACTTAATAAGTATCTCCGGCTATGTTCGGTATAAGTCAGGTTGATGTCGCTGATATGATCCGATATTTTTCGGTTGATCTCTTCGGGTACATTCTGGTCGAAACACCGGTTGCCTGCTTCCATGTGGAAAATCGGGATTTTGAGCCTTTTGGCTGCAATCGTACAGAGCACACTATTCGTATCGCCTAACACAAGTAGTGCATCGGGCATTTCTTTGGTCAGCACTTCAAAGGATTTGGCGATCACATTACCAATTGTTTCCCCCAAATGACTCCCCGCTACGTTCAGAAAATAATCTGGTTTACGCAGTTCCAGATCTTCAAAAAATATTTCGTTGAGTGTATAGTCATAATTTTGGCCGGTGTGAATCAGAATATGTTCAAAACAACGGTCACATTTTTTAATACACTCGGCCAGCCGGATAATTTCGGGGCGCGTACCAACTACGGTGGCTACTTTTAGTTTCTTCACTGGATTTATTTTAATTTAATGCTTATAATTGGCAATAAGCGTTTGGTAAGCTGCTATCCATTGCCCCACATTCTCATGAATATCAAAACTTTGGTGGGCTAAAGTCATGGCCCGATGCCGGTATTGTTGATAGTCTTCGGGAGAAAGGTGCAGGGCTTTTTCAAGCGCAGCAGTTAAAGCCATTGGTTGATTATCTACCCAAAAACCAGCCTGTTTTTCTTCTAAAATAGCCCAGGGGGTGCCCATAGAAGCGATGACTGGCGTACCTTGAGCCAATGATTCAACGACTACATTACCAAAATTTTCAGTGTGGGAAGGCAGAATTAGAAAGTAAGCGTTGGCATACAGTTCTTGTTTAGCGTCTCCTTCTATTGCGCCAACAAATTGGACTTTTTGCTGTAAGCCCAGATCAGTTATCTGTTGTCTGAGTTGTTCTGCATAAGCATTATTGTAGTCGCCGGCAAGAATGAAATTCAATCCTGAATTTTTGAATGCTGACGACTGCGACAAGGCAGTGATCAAGTTTTCAATCGCCTTGATTGGATGTATCCTGCCAATATACAGGAAATAAGGGGCGATAGAATGAGTCGGAATAACAAAATCTGGCAACTCCAGATAATTAGGGATTTCCACAATCCGCGCCTGCGTATCCAGTACGATTTTTATACGCTCCGTTTCTGCTGGACTGGTGCTGTGAAAAACAACCTTTTTGGCCAAAAACCGTCGGATCAGCCACAATACCGGTTTTTTAGTTCGGCTGCCAAATTCCATTGCATACTGATATAATTCTCCATGAGGCGACCATATTACCGGTTTGCCGTACCAGCGGGCTACCACAGCCGACATTATAGAAGATGGATAGTACAGGGAGGTCAGGTGTACTACATCACACTGCGGTATTGCAGCGAGGGTGAAAGACATCATGCGCCAGGGGAAAAGTACAGAACGGGACGTATGATAAATCACCCGTCCGTAATCAGTGTCCAGCCATTGGTCAACCGGAACTTTTCCTTCTACTTCACTATTAGTAGTGATAATAGTTACTTCTACTCCTTCCTTCACTAATGCTTTGGCTATCCAATACACTACATTGCTGGGACCACCTTGTGCCGGATAAGATACGTTGATAGGGAATAGAACTTTCAAGAATGCAGGATAAGCAGGTTACTTTAATTCGTTTTGTACATAATCCAGGCTGAGTAACAAATTTTGCAGTTCTTCGGCCGATAGACGATGCGTATTATGCGAATTATAGTCGTCCAGATTAGATGTTTTCACTTCCCCTTCCACAAAATATTTGGAATAATTGAGGTCACGGTTATCAGCGGGCACCCGGTAATAATTACCGAGGTCATCCGATTTTGCCATTTCTTCCCGATTTAGCAGCGTCTCATAGAGTTTTTCTCCATGCCGTGTGCCGATTACCTTGATTTCAGTTGAAGCATTGAATATTGTTTTTAAAGCAATGGCCAACTCCTCAATAGTGGATGCAGGGGATTTTTGAACAAAAATGTCGCCTGCAAAAGCATTGCTAAAAGCAAATTTTACTAATTCCACACTTTGATCCAATGACATCATAAAGCGGGTCATGTGAGGGTCTGTAATCGTGATCGGATTACCCTCTTTAATTTGCTTGATAAACAGGGGAATAACGGAACCCCGCGAAGCCATTACGTTTCCATAACGCGTAGCACAGAAGACCATATTTTTAGACTCCAGCAGTCGCGATTTGGCGACCATCAGTTTTTCCATCATTGCTTTGGACAGGCCCATTGCATTGATCGGATAAACGGCCTTATCAGTGCTCAATACTACTACTTTGCTTACATCGTTGCGGTAGGCTGCTTCGAGCATGTTTTCGGCACCCAATACATTGGTACGGACTGCTTCCATCGGGTAGAATTCACAAGAGGGCACTTGTTTTAATGCAGCGGCGTGAAACACGTAATCAACACCATGCATGGCCGAATTAATACTATCAAAGTTTCGCACATCCCCAATGTAGAACTTGATTTTATTGCTCTGATATTCAATCCGCATATCTTCCTGTTTCTTCTCATCGCGGCTGAATATCCTGATTTCCCTCAGATCGGAATCCACAAACTGTTTCAGGACGGCATTGCCAAAGGAGCCAGTGCCACCTGTTATCAAGAGAACTTTGTCTTTATACATGCAAAATTGGTTTAAATGTTGTTAGAATTAGAATGCTTTTGTGCATTTTCTGAGAGGCTGTTTTCAAACCCTTCACTGACACAGAATCCTGCCTTTCGTCGCTATATTTTGCTTTATTTTTAGCGAATAGACTTGGTTATGCACGGTCAATAATTAGCTGACTACCAATCGCTGGTGAGCAAATTATTATTGCCTAAGGCGTGTCACTTCTTCATATAAAGTTGCATATTCGCCAGCTATCCTGTCCGGGTCGAAGCGCTTTACATTCTCGAGCCCTTTTTGAATCAGATCGTCCCGGTAAGGGCCATCCTGTATGATCTTTTGTACTGCGGTACGAATGGACTGTATATTAAAAGGGTCAACGAGACAAGCGGCATCGCCCGCTACCTCTGGCATGGAAAGCAAATCGCTGGTTATAACGGGTCGGCCGGTTGCCTGTGCTTCCAAAATCGGCATTCCGAAGCCTTCATAAGTAGAGGCAAATAAAAGCGCATCGCATTGAGCGTATAAGTTTTGAATGGCTTCGTTGCTCAGGCCAAAGTAATTTTCGTAGTCAATATTATACTGAGACAACTTAGCCCGATAGGCATCATTTAATTTCCCAACTATAATCATTTTTAATGGCAGGCCTGCCACCGCTTCTACTACCCGTTCCAAATTTTTATTAGGTGCCAAACCAATATGTAAAAATGTAGGATAACTGGTGTTGAAGGCTTTTGGCTGGTAATAAAAATCAGGCGAAATGGCTACATGAATGACCCGTATCTTCTCCGGTTTTATATTGCAATGTTTCAGGATTTCGTTTTTGGTAGCGGCAGATATTGCCGTTAACATAACAGACTTTTTTATGGGCAACGTCATCCAAAAAGTTTTCAGGATGGCCCGTTTTATTGGATTCGTTTCGTTTAAAAAAACACAGTCCAGTACAGTCAGAATAGTTTTCGACTTTTTCATACCCAGTGCCAGAAAATGTACATCACCGGTAATATGATTTACATCTCCCTGTCTGAACATCGCTTCAAAAGTGATGTACAAGCGCTTGAAAAAGCCCTGACTCAGGTAGCTGCATTCGGCTTTTACCGGTTGAAAATGAGCAGGCAAACGCCGCCGGACATCCTCAAAAATATACTCCAGGCTGAATGTGCCTATTCCTGGCTTCCGGTGAAAAAAAACAACTTTTATTTTAGGCTTTTCCATAGTTCCTCAGTTCCTCTTCCAGTAGCAGATCTAGTACTTCAAAAAAAGGCATGCTGTAATCCCAGTTTAATTTCACTTTTGCTTTATAGGGAATACCATAAATGTCCTGAATATCTGTAGGGCGCAGGAATTTTGGGTTTATATGTAGTTTTTCTTCATTTATATTTAAACGTTTGAATATATGCAGAATAATGTCGCGAAGTAGTACAGATTCACCCGAACAGATCAGATAGTCATCGGGCTGGGCTTGTTGCAACATCAGCCACATAGCTTCCACATATTTAGGCGCGAACCCAAAATCCCGACGTAATTCGATATTGCCTACTTCCAATATGTCGGCCTTCCCTTTATGAATATTAATACTTTCGCGAATAACTTTTTTTACAAAAAAGTTTTCGCTGCGCAGGTAGGATTCGTGATTGAATAGTACACCAGCACAGGTGTATAACTGATAAGCCTCCCGATAATTGACGGTAATCCAGTGTGCAGCCGCTTTAGATATACCATAGGGACTGAGCGGGTGAATGGCGGTTTGCTCTACAATGGGCAACTGCGCCACTTTACCATACATTTCGCTGCTCGATGCCTGATAGAATCGAATGGCTGGATTCACCAGGCGAATAGACTCCAACAGATTCAATACGGAAATGATGTTGAAATGGAGGGTCGTGATAGGTTGTTGAAATGATAAAGACACTGAGCTTTGTGCCGCCAAATTATAAATTTCAGTTGGCTGAATGTTGTTCAGTATTTTTATTATTTGACTAATATCACTTAAGTCGCACTCTATAATTTCTACTTCATTTTCTATACCGAGGTATTGCAAACCGTGCAGCGACATCTTGGGGTTGTTACGCACCAAACCTATGACCCTGTAACCTTTTTCTATTAAAAGTTGGCTAAGGTAGGCTCCGTCCTGCCCGGTGATCCCTGTTACGATGGCTGATGCTGACATTGGCTGCTGACTTGACTATTGAAAATTTTTTTGAAAACCTTTACTGCCAGTCTATATTCTGATACGCAATACAATACGGGAGAATGTGTATATAAACCAGGCGAACATCAGGGTTTTTATCAGGATGCCGGTGGTGCTCAGAAAGTCAGTTTCTACTGTAAGTGAACTGACAAATAATAGGGGGAGCCAGAGCACAAAAGAGGGGTACTTCTGAGCTGTCCGCAGGCATTGATGAAAAATGAAATTGAACAGAAAACCATAGAAAAACATAAAGATAATACCACCGGTTCTACCGAAATTGGCATACGACTCCCCAATAGGCGATAGACCAAAACTCGATTCCAATCCTTCGGGCAGCCCCAGAAAGCGTACCATGTTGTCCTGACCACCGGTACGGGGTTTATCAGGCCAGAAAATACGCGGAACGACGGCAGCAGCGGCTGATGTCAGCAACGTTTCCCCATTGGCAAAAGGTTCGTGTTTGGGTACGTAGGTCAGCACATTATTGATCCAGAATCCCTGATTAGCACGGATAGCCATATTAAATACACGTTCCCGCTCAAAAATGGTGGCCGGATCACTGATTCTGCTGCCTACCAATTCAAAGAAATAACTAAAATCACTATTACGTATGTGGCCTTTAGCCCAGGTCCTGTCGCGGTATTCGTGTTTGATGGATTGCAATAAAAAGACCATCATGATGCTCAATGAAATAATAGCTAATTTAGAGATCATGGAGACCCGATGTTCCATCAAATATACAATGGTAAATAACAGGGACCAAAAGACCAGATCGCCGTACATTCCACCCATAATAGATTGAATGAGGGTGATGCTCAATACGGTCAGTAAGATCAGCGACTTGCGCCGGTAACTTGAAAAAAGTACATAGAACAGTCCAACATACAGCAGCTGAGCAAACAGATAAAATATGGCTCGTATTACTTCCGGCAGGAACGGCACAAAAAAAATGGTTGACAGGCCTATTCCGCACATCCATAAGCCGATATGGCCTTTATCATGGAGATAAAGTTTTACATTCTGGATCAGTTGCTGGTGGTTGGGCGGGGAATGCCAGAGGGTCGGAAATTTCAAGCCGATAATAAGCATAATAGTCCCCGGTAATACATAACTAAAGTAGTCTGCCGCAGGCAAGCTCATAAACGTCCCCCACAGATTAGCTAGTTTATTATACCTGTTGAATATTTCATAGCTGATAACTGAGGCGGCCAACCATTGTACAAGGGCCAACAAAATAATAACATCCAGCAGGGCTAATTTTTTGCCTAATACAAAAATAAAGTTTAGCAGATAATAGAAAGTCAGCGCAAGCGAAACGGATTCATACCAGGGCAGCCCGTACCGGAAAGTTAATCCGACAAACAAGGCCGAATTAATCAAAATATTCAACAGAATGAATTTTTGCTTCATAACCTCTGGCGTATTGGCCAGGCAAATACCTGCCGAAAAAATGCTGGCGGCGACTGTTGTAGCAAATCGAGGCTTTTACGCAGTACTAACCAGGAAAATGCAGCATCAGAGAGCAGCAACGCAATCGGAATAATGTTTAATTTAAATGCTGATACTCCAAAATAGGCTGCAAACATCACCGTTCCGCTCATCAGCAGGAAATAACGCGTAATACTTTGGTGACGGTTGCAAGCCAGTAGCATATTCCAGCTGCCAATCCACAGACTGTTAACCAGGACATAAGCAATATAAAGCGTAAAGAAGGGTTCTTCCACGACTATACTTCCTTTGGTCCAAAACACTAACACCCACGGACCAAATAGTTTTAGCCCGATCACTGACAGTAAGGTGAGCCCCACATTTGCCTGTATGCTGCGAATGTGCAGGCGACGGGTTGCTGGCAGGTCCTCATTACCAGTAGTAATAGCGAATTCAGTGAAAATAGAAAGATTGATAATGCCGACCAACTGTCTGGCAAAGTTGCAAAGCGTACGCACGGTGGAGAACAGCACTACCTGTACTGATCCTAAGGTAATACCAATAATAGTAACAATGCCCTGGGTTACTAAAGTTTGTCCGAGATAAACCGTCATCATGGAAAAAGAGGGCAGTAGTAACGGACGTACAGTTGGCCATTCCCAGCTAAATTTCTTTAGGCGAAGCCAGGTCGCTTTTTGCCGGATGTCGAACCAAATGAACGTAACATAACATAAGCGGACTACCATAAATGCTGCTGCAGCAAGTACAACGCCGCCGCCGCCAATAACTACCACCAACAGACTGAGAAACTCCGCAATTCGAAAGAGTGTAGAAATTATCTGGCCACGCCCGTAATAACCCGCTGACCGATACATACCTAAAGGCAAACTGAGAAATATTGCCATCAGTACATAGATTACTAAAAAACTAAGCGCAAGGTTAAGTTCGCGGGGATTAATTTGCTCAAGATGTAGCCACTGATGCAGAGGGCATATCCACAGAGCAATATAAAATACTGTGCAAACCAGTAGCCCGAAAGAAGCAATGCTAAAAAAAGCCCCCCGAAATACCCGCTGCGCATGTTCATAATCCTGTCGGGCCACGGCCATAGAGACTTCTGTGGTGGCCACTGTACCCATTCCCAGATCGCTCAGCCCCAGATAGGAGGGAATAGAAAAAAGAAGCAGCCATTCGCCATAATAGCCTACGCCCCAATAGTGCAATAACAGCGGCACTCCCGCCAACTGAATTCCCACATTAGCTATTTGTGCGAATAGATTAGCGGAAATACCAGACAGAATCCTGGAGCGTCGGCTACCGTGAATCAAATCTTAAGATGAATGGCTGGTGAAGGCAAGGTAGCCGACTGGAATTGCCGGATGTCTTCATTGGTTACCCTTATAAGCAAGGATGCGGGATAGTCCCTCTTCCAGCGGTAATAAATCGCGTCCTAATATCTGGCGCATCTTGAGATTATCGGGCTGGCGACGGGTCATATCACCTTCTTTAAGTGGTGGCAGATATATGATTTTGGACTTGGATCCAGTAAGACGTATAATCATTTCTGCCAATTCACGGATAGTATATTGCAAGTCATTGCCTACATTGACTACGTCGTTAATGCACAGGTCCTCTTGTAATATTTTTGTTGTAAAACTAATATTATCGTCAATATAACAGAACGTACGCGTTTGAGTACCGTCGCCATAAAGCGTAATATCCCATCCCTGCAGGGCAGCACGAATAAATTTGGCAACCACAAAGTCAGGACTTTGTTTGATGCCATAGGTATTAAAGAAACGCAAAATAGTGTAAGACAGGCCAAATTCCTGTTGGTAAGCGCGACAAAAACATTCGCCCAGATTCTTGACCACCGCGTAAGGAAGTTTGGAGTTCAGCGGCGTAGTCTCCTCATGCTGAGGAATAATTACGGGCTCACCATAAACTTCTGAAGAGGAAGAAAAAAAGATGCGTTTGACGCCAGTGTTCTTACTTAATTCAAGGATGTTCTTTAGACCATCAATATCGCGCAAAACGGTTACCGGGTTATCAATAGTGCGCTGTACACCCACTACTGCCGCATAATGAAAGACATAGTCAAACTTATTGGCAGTCATGATTGCCAGCAGGGTAGGGTAGTCATTGACGTCGGCTTTAATAAAACGGACGTTTTCAGCCTGGGGAATATTCTGGACGTTGCCAGTCAGGAAATTGTCAATTAATACAATATGCGTGTCAGGGTTGTGCCGAAGCTGGTCAGCCAATGAACTGGGGATAAATCCTGCGCCCCCGGTAATGAGAATGTTCTGCATGAATAATGTTTATAGGAAACGATCAATAATGGCTTGGGCGCGATGCGAATAAGTATGCTTTGCTTTGGTAAGCGCATGACCTGCACGGCGGATATCTATATTCAGGGCATCGTCCGACAGGATGCGCTCGATTTTAGTAAAGAGTTCTTCCGTAGAATGGTAATATGCCAGATGAGTCATATCGGTATACTCTCCTTCCCATTCCGGGCAGGCACTGGCCAGTTGGAAGGCATAAGCAATCGGAGTTTCAAAAAAACGCATATTAGCCGCCGGATAATTAGTATCGTCAATTATATTCAGACTGATACGCGACTTATTCATCAATTGTGCAGCTGTTTGTCCGAACAGTGGCTTTTCGATTATATAAGACTGCAGTAAAGGATGATTACGCTTTTTCCAGGTAGATCCCCAAATGGAAAGCTTTAGTTTAGGGAACTGGCGGGCAATGCTTTCCAAATCCCGGGCCCGTTCCGGTCTATGGTTGCCTATAAAGCATAGATCGTAGGCAAAGCCGTCCGGCTTATTAGTTTGGCCATGCAATTGTTCATCGGCAGCCAATGGAATCCAATTCACATTTTTAAAACCCATATTGGTAAAAACCTCCTGTGCATCGCGGCTGTAGCTGGCTACTCCATCATAGAGTGGAGCGGCAGTGGCTACATGGGCCTCTACATTAAATAATGTATCCGGCCATACGAGTATGATTTTAGCCCGAATAACTGATTTCAGGAAAGCCAGGCAATTAATAGGAATATTCGTATTGCAGAAAACCAGGATAATCTCTGGATCGTGTGATTTGGCATACAGAACGAACTCGCGCTGCATTTTTTTCCTCCAGGCATTGATACCAATGAAATCATTCACATATCTGCCTGCCTGGCCAAAATGAAGAAATTTTTGCTGCGACCTGAACGTATCAAACCAGTGCACTTCAAATCCTAAGTGTTCAAAAGCCCGTTTGTAGGAGGCCTCCAGACAGTATTCATCAATAGCAGAGCCCGCGAAAACAACTTTTTTCATGAATAGTACAATAAAGAATTCAGGTTACAGAAATGGAGTGTTTTTGATACGCAATTTTGCTGGCTTTTAATTTGCCCTGTTTAAGGCGTCCCTTATAAATTTCCGGCCTATTACAAACAAGCAACCGGCCAGCAAACCCAGCCCCAGGCCAAGCAGTAATGCCTTTTTCTTACCATAAGGCATACCTGTCAGCGGTGGAATAGGTAAATCAATGGCTTGAATATAAGGTGCTTTGTTGCGCAGAGAAAAGTCAGCGATTTCCAGATTCTTTAGTGCTTCGCCATAAATCAAACTGTACATACCTTTCTCGCGGCTCAATCTTTCAATTGGTAGCTGATCGGTTGGCCGTAGAATTAGGTTGTTTTGTTCTTTAAATCGGGCGGCGCGATATTCTGTTCCATTCAGCAAGCGACGTAAGGAATCTGCTTTGGCCTGGATAATATTAAAAGTTCCTTGTTGTTTTGTCGTACTGGACAGAATATAAAAGGTACTTAATTGATCAAAAATAGTGCGTAACAATATTATGGTCAGGCTTTCTGAACGGGTAGAAAGCGAAAGAGACATAATGCCCGAATCTGGATTGTCGCGAGTGCTATATATGGCCTTATGCTTTTCATCGCCCAGCAAAATCCCATACACAGATTTTAAAGCAGCATACTCCAGGCGATTAAATTGCTCAAAACTATCGCGGGTAAATAGAAATCCCTTTAAACTGGGTTGCTCCGGATTTTTAGATGGTTTGTCCCACTCTTCTTCCTGCAATCTATGCAAACGAATGAAATGATTAATCAGGAAATCGCTGCTGCCATCTATCTCTACCCGGGTGAATAGTGCGCCCCGTACAATGCGCATGGATTTAGCCAGTTCAACAATACGATCATTATTATTCTTTTGCGAGCCAAGGCCAAAGTCTCCAAGGACACTGTTCAGCAGACCCGAAGTACCACCGGCATCTTCATCCACCATGAAAGTCAGATCCGTTTCATACATTGGTGGGGTGGTCAGGGCCAGATAGCCTTGCCAAACCAGAAACGGCAAACAAATCAGGGCAACTATCCACCAATAGCGACGCAATTCAGCAGCATAAATCCTCATACGTGCTACCAGGTCACTTAATGAAAGTTCCTCACTCACTGCTGCGCTATCATTAGCGGGATAGGAGGAAACGTCTTTAGTAATCATTTTTCCTTTTTGTTCTATACGTTTGTAGAGACGGAGCAGTCAACCCTTGCTTGCAGCCCGGTTGAAGGTCAGCGCCCGATAAGGCTTCGCCTTTCATAAGTGGCGTGGCACTTATACATTGATCGGCGACTGGATGAATAATGCCTGACATAATTGTTAAAAGAATCAACGCCTGACCTGTTTTACAGACAAAGGATGCGCTGATTATAAGAAACATTGGCCAGCAAAATTACTCGTTACTAATGAGGCCATGTAGTATTCGACAAAATTTTATTGTGTTTTTATTGAAAAAACTGCTTGCAAAGTAAAAAAACTGGATGCAATACGCGGTGCTTCCAAACCTTCTTTGCTTCTGTTGCAGTTAGTACGTACCTGTTCTAATAAAAATTAAAGTCGGCAGTGCTGACGATGTCAGGGCTATTGTCTTTAATACTCATAAAATGACTGGCAATCAATTGGGCAGAATGCCCATCACCGTAAGGCATACTTTCTGCACCCGTCTTATGCAGACAAGCATGAAAAGCCGCAATAATCACTGCTTTGGAGACTGGATTCACCACAGTATTCCAGCCCAACTCTACCAATTCTGTCCATTCTGTCTCGCTCCGCAGAGTGATACAAGGGACGCGATAGAAAAAAGCCTCTTTTTGTACACCACCAGAGTCGGTTATAATCATCGCGGCATACTTTTCCAGCATGACCATATCCAGGTATCCTACGGGCTCTATTATTTTGATTTTATCGGCCCGAATATGGAATTCTTCCATCCTCTTTTTAGTCCGCGGATGAATGGGCAGCACTACCGGCAGGGTAGAGGCTATTTCGTTCAATGCAGAAAAAATACTGTGCATTCTTTCCGGCGAATCAGAATTTTCAGCCCTGTGTATAGTTGCTAATATATAATTTCCCGGCCTTTGATGAATATGAGACAAGATGCTGCTTTTCTTTTCTGCTTTTTGACTAAAATACTGTGCTGCGTCATACATGACATCCCCGACATTCTTTATTTTTTCGGATTCAATGCCCTCTTTATGTAAGTGTTCCACTGCATGGGCGTTTGGAGCAAAAAGCCAGGTAGAAATATGATCGGTCATAATCCGGTTTATTTCTTCCGGCATTTTGCGATTGAAAGACCGCAACCCTGCTTCTATATGGGCAACTGGTATATGGAGTTTTGTAGCAGCCAGTGCCCCGGCCAGCGTAGAGTTCGTATCGCCATATACCAGTACGCAATCGGGTTTTTCCAGTAATAAGATTTTTTCGATTTCTGTGAGCATTCTGCCCGTCATCTCGCCATGGGATGAACCATGAATACCTAAATGGTAAGCAGGTGCCGGAATCTCCAATTCATCAAAAAATACATCAGACATTTGCTTGTCGAAGTGCTGACCGGTATGAATGATTATTTCCGATATACCCTTCGAGGCAAGTGCTTGCGAGACCATAGCTGCTTTAATAAATTGAGGTCGCGCACCTATTACTGTAATAATTTTTAAAGAGTTTTTTATCGGCCTATTAATATTATTATTACTGGAATGCATTATAGAATCCTGCGTATCTTATTGTCAATACATTCGTACTGTTGGCCGCTTTCCGGGCATATAGCATGGTTGTGCGCATCAAAGGCCAAACGGTGACCGTATTCGCTCATCCATCCAGTTTGGCGGGCCGGATTACCCACCATGAGTGCATAGGCGGGTACAGTTTTGGTGATGACGGCACCGGCCCCGATAAAAGCATATTCCCCTATATCATGTCCACAAATAATAGTGGCATTAGCCCCTATACTTGCGCCCTTGCCTACATGGGTGCGGGTGTACTCTGTGCGACGATTGATCGCACTACGGGGATTAATTACGTTGGTAAAAACCATAGAAGGACCCAGAAATACATCGTCGTCGCAGGTAACGCCCGTGTAGATAGAGACGTTATTCTGTACTTTTACATTATTGCCTAATATAACCTCTGCGGCAATGACGACGTTCTGACCAATATTACAATTACGTCCAATCGTGCAATTCGGCATTATATGACAGAAGTGCCAGATTTTGGTGCCTTCACCAATACGGCTGCCTTCATCCACATAACTGGACGGATGTACAAAATATGGCTTTTGTATTTCCACTAAAATTGGCTGGACTTCAATTTTTCAACGCGGCGGATGCCAGGATAACGGTGGCCACGGCACCAACCGTTGCCAGGATTTGGGTTAAGGCTTTATCCCAATCCACTTTTTTACCGCCATCCGCCTTTTTTTGTTTGATGGGCTTTGCCCCCACTATAACTACCGATCCCTTCGTGATTTTGGGGTATATTTTGAAAAATATGAAATTACGGGTACGGTTTATTTTTCCGTTCGGCTGGTTCACGACTACACTTCTGCGCGCAGCAGTTTTACTAAACCCGGCAGCGTATTTACGTATGTACCAGCCAGCCCGTCTGCCTCCGCTGTAAGCGACATTGATCTGCCCAACCTGCAATAAACGTGGCTGCAGTACTTTGGCGGCTTCGGTGTTGGGAGTGCGTATCGTAATCAGGTCCTGACGCTTGGGCACCGTAATGTCGTCACCCTGCCGCAAAATATGATTGGAAGGAGAATTACGCGAACGCAGTGCTTCCGGCATATTAATGACGATAATTCCTTTATTATCCTCATTGCGTACCAATGTAGCGCCTTCCGGGAAAGCTTCTTCCGACAAACCACCGGCGCGTTCTACGACATCTGCCAGGGTCTCGTTATCGCTGATTAAAGCGTATTTCCCAGGATAGCGCACCTGGCCATTGATATTCACATACTGCTGAAACTCAAAGGCGGGCGTGCTGCGAACCACTACTTCGTCAAAAGGCAGCAGAATGAATTCGGAGCCATCGGCATTCTGGAGGTTGAACTGGTCATCCACCTGTACAGTGGCCACTACCGTCCGGGTGGGGGTATCGTCCACTTGTACGACCCGGTAAATATCAATTCTGCTACGCGACGCTTCCAGTTTAAAACCACCCGCCAGCGTCAGAGCATTGCGCAGCGTCATGTTTTTGCCGTAATAAAATTCCCCCGGCTCTCTCACCGACCCCGATACATTAATAGTGGCAGCATCTGTAAAAGTGAGTTCGGAGAGTACGATCAGTTCATCCCCCGGTTGTAAAGCCAGATTAGAGGAAGAGGCAGGATTAGCAATTGCCTCTTTTAAAGATACATCAATGTATTGCTTTTCCTTGAAATTATTTGGGTTACTGCGCCGGATGTAACCAATGCCATTCGCATCGGGGCGCAAGCCACCAGCCAGTAAAATGGCCCGTTCAACGGTGATCGCCGAATCTGGCGAAAAGGGAAATTCATCTATTGTATTTCTGACCGCTCCGCTCACGCCAATGGACAACGTGTCCGTATAGCGGCTTTGCTCATAGACCACCAGCCGGTCTTCCGGTTGTAACAGCAGATCGGCTGCGCTGCCTGGTGCAGCCATGATGGCCGCAATATTTACCTGAATAAGGCGTACGGTGCGGTTGGAATTGGTGCGGGCCAGAAAGGCCGCATCGGTCCGTGCTTCCCGGCGCAGGATGCTTTTAGTAATCAAATTACTAATACGCGGTGTTTCAGATATAGCATAGCTGCCCGGATACTCCACCGGACCATCTATGGTGGCAGTATTTTCAATATTGCCAGTAATTCTTCGTACCGTAACAGAGTCCCCGTTCAGCAGGGTAAGGTCATCTTTGCCGGCAGCCAGGTCTTTTAAATTTACATCAATCAGGACTTGTTTATCATCCACAAACCGCCTGATCTGAATGATCTCCCGCGCCGCATTGGCCGAAAATCCACCGGCATACTCCAGCAGTTTGTTCCATTGCTCTCCTTCGATCAGTTCATAACGATAGGGACGCTGCACGGCTCCCTGTACTGCAATAACGCGTTGTGCCACCGGCACATTAATGATGTCATTATCTTCCAGGAAAAAATCGTATTGAACGGCCGGATTATTAATAAATTCATATAAATCCAGGCGTTTGATCTGTGTACCGCGAATCACCCGGATGTTCCGTACACTTCCCAGTTCGGTGGGGCCACCGGCAGTCACCAATGCATTAAAGGCCGTATTAATAGCGGAGATAGTAATACTCCCGCTATTATTTGTTTCGCCAAAGACATTGACCGTAATAGTGCGCGCCCTGGTCAGGCTCACGGCAAATTGTTCCGGCGCGAATCGGTAGAAACTGCCAAAACGACTACGCATCAGTTCTCTGGCCTGTCCCAAACGAATGCCTTTCAGAAATATCCTGGGCATATTAGAAGGACTGATATATCCTTCCCGGTTAATAGTAAATTTACTGTCGAACTGAGAAGACCCAAATATACTGACGGTCAGTTCGTCGCCGGAGCTTAGGACATAACTGTCGGGAGGCTTTATATCACTGTTATTTTTAGCAGCAGCGTTATCTTTCTGGCGGAATAACTGATGGCCGTAAATGCCGGCTGGAAGTATATCCTGCGTATCGCGCCGGATATTTTTTCTAGGATTTACATTTTTTCTCAGGTTTGTATTATTCCTGATACTGGTATCTTCCATTATTTCCTCTACTATCACCGTATCGGTAGGGGTGGAGGAATACGGTTGAATAGTAGAATTATTATTTCTGGCCCTTCCTTTCTTTTCTGTTTCCAGATCATCCAGTATTTTTTCAATAGTTGGTTGCAGTGACACCAACTGTTCCGGCCTGATATTATCAATATCTATTCCTTCCTGCAGGAGTCTTGCCCGTACTTCGCCTTCATCCAGTCCTCTTGCCTGAATAGCAGACCGTGCCTGCTGTTCAATGATGGGATTGGTGTTTTGCGCATACATACTGGTCCCACCAAGTAGTACCGCCAAACAGATAAATAAAAATAAACGCATAGTTGTCTGTATTTGCTGATTTGACTGTGGTTATTGGTTATTCGTTTTAAAAAAATCCCGCACTGCCTCCGTGATCTCCTGCAGCATCATTTCTGTTAATTCAGTGTGCATAGGTAATGAAATGACAGATTCGCAGAGATGTTCGGTCACCGGCAAGGTGCCGCCTGGCCAATACTGCTGAAAAGCCGCCTGCATATACAGAGGCACTGGATAATAAATCATGGCGGGCACGCCTTTCTCCCCCAGGTACTTTTTCAGATCGTCGCGTTTCCCGTTTTTTACCTGTAAAGTGTATTGATGGAAGACATGGGTTGAGTTATGTTGCCGTGCCGGAACCACCAATTCTGGAATATCGCGGAAAGCCTGGTCATAAAAATCGGCAGCCCGTCTGCGAGCCGCATTATAAGTATCCAAATGGCCAAGTTTGACGTTCAGAATAGCGGCCTGCAACGCATCGAGCCGCGAATTAACGCCGATCTTATCGTGGTAGTATTGGCGTGATTGTCCGTGATTGGCAATCATACGGGCGGCAGCGGCCAATGCGTCGTCGTTGGTCATGAGTGCACCTCCGTCGCCATAACAGCCCAGGTTTTTGGAAGGGAAAAAGGAGGTACACCCAAAATGTCCGATAGTGCCGGTTTTGCGCCGGACACCGTCGGCAAAAGTATAATCTGCACCGATAGTTTGGGCATTATCTTCGATCACGAACAGGTCATGTTGACGAGCCAGGTTCATAATTGGTTCCAGGTCAACACTTTGGCCAAACAAATGTACCGGGACAATTGCTTTGGTTTTGGAAGTAATAACCTGTTCAATATGTGTTGCCGTTATATTGAACGTGTGCGGATCCACATCAGTAATGACCGGCGTAAGCCCCAATAGCGCGATCACTTCGGCGGTGGCGATGTAGGTAAAAGCGGGCACAATGACTTCATCGCCGGGTTGGAGACCAAGGGCCATCATCGCAATCTGGAGGGCATCGGTACCATTGGCACAAGGAATGACATGCCGTACTCCCAGATACTGTTCCAGCTGCTCCCGAAAAGTATTTACCTGTGGGCCACCAATAAATGTAGTAGATTCCAATACAGACAATATTTCCCGATCAATTTCCGTCTTGATCCGGTGATATTGCGATTTCAGGTCAACCATTTGCATTGCCATAGCAAGAATACCAGTTTAGAAAGTATTTGGAACAAGGCTTCGCCTTTCATAAGTGGCGTGACACTTATGCAGTAATGTAAACTCAACTAATAAAATTAAATACAGGCTAATCAGATTAAAAAATTATAAATAACAACAGTATATGCTGACCTGCTTTTTACAGACGCCAGTACTCCAGCTCAGCATCGGTATTCTGATAAAGTGCTTTCAGGTCCATCAGGATCGGTTTTGCCGACATAATGGATTTGAAAAAGGCCGGGTCGTAAGTCCGGTATTCCTCATGGGCCACTGCGACGACTACGGCATCGTAGTTATTCGATATTTTGTCCACCAGGGTCAGTTTGTACTCGTGGGCCACTTCATTGGGTGATGCATACGGATCAGCCACGTGCACATTGATAAAAAATTCCTGCAATTCATGTACGAGGGCCGCTACTTTTGAATTGCGGATATCCGAGACGTCTTCTTTGAAAGTAATCCCCAAGACCAGCACTTTGGACTGACCGGGATTTTTGTCTTTCTGGATCAGCAGTTGCGCCAGTTTTTTGGCAATGTAAGCGGGCATACCGTCATTAATGCGCCGTCCGCTCAGGATTACCTGCGGCTCATAACCCAGCTGGACGGATTTGTGCAGCAAATAGTATGGATCCACTCCAATACAATGGCCGCCAACGAGGCCCGGATAGAATTTTAGAAAATTCCATTTCGTCCCGGCCGCTTTGATCACTTCCTGCGTATCAATACCCATACGATCAAAAATGATGGCCAGTTCGTTCATTAACGAAATATTCAGGTCCCGCTGCGTATTTTCGATGACTTTGGCCGCCTCCGCGACTTTAATCGTCGGAGCGCGGTAAACCCCTGCGGTAATGATCTGGCTATATACCTGGGCAATTTCTTCCAGGGATTCGGCGTCGGAACCGGAGACGATTTTCAGAATACTGGTCAGGGGGCGGGTTTTATCGCCCGGTACGATACGTTCGGGAGAATAGCCCAGTTTGAAATCCCGACCCATTTTCAGACCGGAGCGCGCTTCCAGGATGGGCAGGCAATCTTCTTCGGTGCAGCCGGGATAAACTGTGGATTCGTACACCACATAGTCACCTGCCGAAAGTGCCTGGCCGACACTCGCCGATGCCTTTTTTAGGGGCGTAAGATCAGGTACTTTATGTTGGTCAATATCGGTTGGCACTGCCACGATAAAGAAGTGTGCTTGTCGCAGTATTTCCGGATCATCGGTAAATTGGATGTCCGTACCTGCGAAGGCAGACGCATCCAGTTCGCGGGACGGATCCACCCCCTGTTGCATGAGGGCGATGCGGCTGCTATTGATATCAAACCCGATCACCCGGAAGTGGCGGGCGAATTCCAGGGCAATCGGCAGACCGACATAACCCAGACCGACTACGGCCAGTATTTTTTCTTTTTTTAATAATTCGGCGTACATCTTGGTTAGTTAGTTGGCAGTGTTTTTATCCCAGAGTAAGAGGGGCTCGGGGGCGTATTTGCTCCAGTCCATCGTTTCAATTTCCTGGTTGTCATATAGCAAATAGCGAATTTTCCTCTTGATTAATTTTTCAACTTTAGCGATCAGTTCCATGAGATAGGGTTTATCAAAATCACCGACAAAAATGAGGTCAATGATTTGACTATCAATACCTTTGGAAAAATCCCCGACCAGGTACACCCGCTTCACATCACCCAAACGCTGAATGACGTTCTCGATAATCTGATCGAAGCCAATATGCTTCATGATAATACTGTGGATTTCGCCGAATAGGGGATGGGCAGTATTCGCCTGGAAAATCTTCTTGTTTCCTGCGCTGTTAGAGACCAGCAATCCGGCATTTTCGAGCCGGTTGAGTTCTACACGGATGCCATTCGAAGACTCGCCAAATTCGCTTTCCAGACTGCGCAGATAGGCAGTCGCATTGCTGTTGAGGAAGAACTTCAACAACAGCTTAATTCGCGTTTTGGAAGAAATGAGGGCGTCAATCATACTCAATATTGAGCAGCAAACTTACTCGTTATTGACGATGCCTTGTATCGCCTCAGGCAAAATTTTGTTAAAAATTATTTCAGGAAGCTGTGTCAGGCTAAATAAACACGCCGCCAATATGGGTCATTTGAAAGTGTATAGGTTTGAAAGACAATAAGTTACTGACCCACCGGGGCCAACTTTATCTCCAGCCCGTCCATCTCCTCCCGAATGTGTAGCTGGCAGCCCAACCGACTGTTCGCGGCCACAAAAAAGGCGGAATCCAGCATGGCCAGTTCATCGTCGGAGGGATCGGAGAGCGGACGATCATTGAGCACATACACGTGACAGGAGGCACATAGTGCCATGCCGCCACAGGTGCCTTCTACGGGCAGTTCGTAGGCTTTGCAGAGCTCCATGACGCTCATATTCATGTCGGTAGGCGCCTCCAAAGGATGGGATTCGCCTTCCCGGTCCACGACGGTAATCAGGATAGTTTGCTTCATAGGGCAGGGGTGCTGGCCAGGCCTTCAATGCCCGTGACGGTCGTGTATTTGAACGATAGTTTCTGGTCGGGGTGGACGATTTTGAACGCGGACTGGCAGGCCAGCGTAGCTTCGTGAAAGCCACACAGGATGAGTTTGAGTTTGCCCGGATAGGTATTGATATCGCCGATGGCGAAAATGCCGGGTTGGTTGGTGGCGTAGTCTGTGGTGTTCACCTCGATGGCACTTTTATCGAGTTGCAGACCCCAGTCGGCCAGGGGGCCAAGTTTCGGCGTCAGGCCGAAGAGCGGCACAAAATTATCGGCGGCCACCAGGAATTTGCCTTCCGTATCGTGCTCTATCTGGACGCCGGTTAGTTGGCCATTGCCCTGCAAACCAGTCACCTGCGAATTGGTCACGAGTTTGATTTTGCCATGTTCGGCCAGCGCATGCACTTTTTCCACCGAATCGAGCGCACCGCGAAACTCGGTACGGCGGTGGATCAGCGTCAGTTCGTCGGCTACATCAGCCAGAAAGATCGTCCAGTCCAGGGCCGAATCGCCGCCACCAGCGATCACCACCCGCTTGCCGCGATAGAGTTCGGGATTGCGCACGAAGTAGTCCACGCCGTGGTCTTCAAACTGCGCGATGTTGTCAATCGGTGGTTTGCGCGGCTCAAAACTGCCCAGACCGCCAGCGACGAAAATCACCGGAGCCAGGAATTCCAGCCCACGTTGTGTTTGTACCCGCCAGCGGCCATCGTCGGTCCGTTCCAGCGTTTCCGCGCGTTCGCCCAGGGTGAAACCCGGATGAAAAGGCGCGATTTGTTCGAGCAGATTCTGCACGAGATCGCCCGCCAGTACGCTCGGATAACCCGGAATATCGTAGATGGGTTTCTTGGGATAAATTTCGGTCAATTGGCCGCCCGGTTGGGGTAATACATCCAGCAGGTGGCAGCGCAATTTTAATAATCCCGCTTCAAAAACAGCGAAAAGTCCCACGGGACCAGCGCCAATGATGAGAATGTCAGTCTCCGTTACTTGTTGTGTCATGATAAACTAATAGTTCACTTGGGTCGGATTTGATTGATTTTCAAATTCCGTACTTTAAAATCCGGTACCAGCCGATCATCGGCACCGGGTTTATTAATCATGGTACTATCATTTTGCAGTTGCCCCGAAAATATAAAAGCGGATTTGTCCACCTGATATTCCGGCGGCAAACCGATGGGTGCGTACAAGACTCCATTGGTTTTTACCAGATATTGGTAGCAGCCGCGACTACACACAAACACCTGAATTTCACCAGATTGCTGGTCCAATGCAGTGCTCGGTTGCTCAGGTGTTCTTTCTTTTACCGGAACGGTAGTGCGTGGTGTGCAAGCGGCTAAAAGCAACAACATTGGAATTAGTTTGAACATAAGAAGCAGTTGTTTACCACATTTTAAACTCCCTTGAAATTAGCTTTGCGTTTTTCCACAAAAGCCGCTGCACCTTCGCGGAAATCTTCCGTTGCGCAGCACTCACCAAAGGCATCTATTTCTTTCCAAAAGCCGTCCACGCCTTCTTCATAATAAGCATTTACGCTTTCAATGATCTTGCTGATGGCGACTGGTGCTTTGGCGGCAATTTTTTCCAGTAACTCTTTGGCTTTGGCCACTTCCTGACCCGGCGACACCACGTAGTTGACCAAACCGAGCCGATAGGCTTCATTGGCATCAATAGTATCGGCAGTCATCAATAATTCCAGTGCTTTGGTTTTGCCAATATACTGAACCAATCGCTGCGTGCCGCCGTAGCCGGGTATGAGACCCAGATTGACTTCCGGCTGCCCGAATTTGGCGCGTTCACCTGCTACCCGCAGGTGACAGGCCATCGCCAGTTCGCAGCCGCCGCCCAGCGCAAAACCATTGACGGCCGCTATGACAGGCCGGTGGAATTGCTCGATACTGAAGAAAATATCTTGGCCGCGTTTGGCAAATTCCATGCCTTCCGTGCCGCTAAAACCACTGAATTCGGTGATGTCCGCCCCGGCCACGAAGGCTTTTTCGCCCGCTCCGGTCAGGATCACGCCTTTCAGTCCTTCTATATCATAAGCGGCTTCGCCAAAGAAATGCTGAAGTTCGAGCATCGTCTGGCTATTCAGCGCATTCAGGGCTTTTTCCCGGCTGATGGTGACGAGGGCAATGCCGTCGATGATGTCTATTTGCAGGTTTTCGTAGTGCATTGCTTGAAATAAATGTGGTCAATGTATTAATGTGGTCAATATGTGAATGTGGCCAATGTGAGCAGTTACTGGTTATTAGTTAATTTTAAATTAAGTTTCTTGGGCGAACAGGGCGCGGCCTACCTCCCCCGGCCTACGGCCACCCCCTCCAAAAGGGGGATAGTCTCCGCCCTTAGCTAAGAGATAATGGGCGAAATCGTGCTCGGTATCCCCCTTTGGAGGGGGATACCGTAGGCCGGGGGAGGTGTGTACGCCACATGGGATGAACAAAACCTGTCAAAACTTAATTGCCAGTACCAATTACCCAATGCCCAGCAGTTCCACTTCAAAGATCAACGTGCTGTTCGGGCCAATTTCCGCGCTGATCTGCTGATTGCCATAAGCGAGTTGGGGAGGAATGTAAAGGCGCCATTTGCTACCGACGGGCATCAATTGCAGGGCTTCCGTCCAACCGGCGATGACGCGGTTGAGCGGAAAAGAAGCGGGCTGACCGCGTTGCACCGAACTATCGAACACTTTGCCCGCGATGGTGGTGCCGTGATAATGGCAACGCACGGTTTGGGTCGCCGATGGTTTGGTGCCGCTGCCTTCTTCCAGAATTTCATATTGGAGGCCGCTGGGCAGGGTGACGACACCTTCACGCAGGGCATTTTGAGCCAGAAATTCCTGACCCGCTTGCAGATTGGTAGCACTTTTGTTGTCGAACATTATCTTGAGTTTTGTTATTCAAAATTTGAAAGTAATGGGTTAAGGAATGAGAGAGAAATAAGTTCTCACTTTCCTACATCCGGATGTCATTTCGACGGCAGGAGAAATCTGGTCGCGTGGCATTGGTAATCAGCACTTTAGCAGATTCCTCCTTGCGTCGGAATGACAACTCAAGTAAGGTTGTTCCTGCTATCTTATTTTTTGCACGTTCCTAAGTACGCAAAATGCTGGTAGTCAGGTACAAAATTTGACAACTTTCAAAAAGTTGTCAAATTTGAGAAGCCCGCTGAAAAGCCTTTGCTTTTTGCCATTTTGCTTATTCTTCCTTCAATCCACCCGCAACACCTCGATTTCTTCCGAACGCCAATGAATGGATTTATCCAGATTGTAGCTGTTCAGCCGGTTATGATAAAAATATAACACCCGGAAATTGGCGGATATGATGTCGCCGTGCGAATCGAATTTGAGGGGCTTTTCGGTATGGAAAATGCCCAGATTCTGCACGCCTTCGCGCACAATGTCTTTGGCCGTACGATGAATTTCCGGGGAAAGCCGGATTTTTCCCGCGCGTTCCATATCAAACAATCGGACCTGCATTTGTTCCACCACATCTTCTACGGCAGCCACGGGAAAACGATAATCATCGGGCGGCAAACGCAGAATACCGAACAGATCAAGTTTCGGATTTTCGTGGACCAGCATTTCAAAAACCGTATAAGCGACCAAATGACTGCTCAACACGACATTTTCGACGTGATAACGCTCCACGATACGATCCGCCAGCAGTTTGGTATATTCTTCTTCCCGTTGCCGGTCTTCATTGACTTCACTTTTGCCCATAAAATACTCGCGAATATCCAGTTCGTGGCCAAATTTATCAAAACTGCGACCCTCCGCATCTACAAAATTCCCCAGCACATCCATCGGTCGCCCGACGCTGAGCGTAGTGTCACTGGTGGTCGAAAAGAACTGCCACACAAAACGCAACCAGCTGCGAATGCTTTTACTCTCGTCTTTGAGGCGGATATAATTCTCCCGGCCCGTACTACGCAAGTGCTGTTCGATCAAAAAAGGCGCTTCCAGCACAAAGTTATAACAAATGACCAACGGGACGATGAATACCTTTTTGGGCAATTTTTTCTGGTTCAAGGCCCGCTGTGCTTCCACTGCCGTACCGAGCAGGCCCATTTTCAGGTCATCTTCCAGTTCACCGGAACGCGAGCGGGTGCCGCCTGGAAAGAACAGGCTGTTGACCCCGCGCTGAATGCTGAGATTGCTCATCGTTTTCAGCGTTTCCAGATAAATGCTGTTTTTCTTGCGCCGATCCACGCGGTAAGCACCCAGGCGATTCATAAAATAAGCCGCCGGGCCAAAATTGTAGAGGTTCAAGCCCGCACCATAACTGAAGGAGGGCAGCCCCATGATCTGATCCATCGTGTAACCGACCAGAATAGAATCGAGGTTGCTGCTGTGGGTAGGCACCACGATGACCGTGCCGTGCTGCATGAGCGAACGCACCGTGTCCACATCGCCCACCACGTGAAATCGTTCGTACAGGTGCCGCCGACCACGCCAGATAGCGCGGATGCTTTTACCTACGGCGGCATTAAAAATACGGTTGAAAAAAGCGGTCAGGAAACGCTGCGCAAACCGGAAAGTCGAGATTTGGAACGTGCCGACAATCTCTTCTGAATAACGGTGAATGATTTTCCGTAGGATTTCCTCTGCGGCTTCCTGCGCTTCCGGGCTGTGGCGGTCGAGCGATTTCTGGATCAATTTCTTACTGATCCGGTTCCAGAACTGTCGTTCGTTGGGCGGGTCCACTTTCCAGGGGTCTTCCTTGATCCGAATGCGTTCCTGGTACAACACCTTGACCAGCACATCGGACAAATCCTTGCGGTGTCGCCCGGCGATGCGCTGAAACGTGAATTCGTCTATTTCGCGGATGAACTCGGCACGATCCTTACTCAGCCGATAGATCGGCCAGTCTTCGATGCGTTCGATGACGCGCGGATAAATCTTGATTTCTTTTTTCAAGATTGTGAAATTGGCACGTAGTTCTTTAAGCACTCCCCGATATAGTTTAACAGTTCTTCTTTTCCGGTTTTATACTCCGAAGAGGTCGCAAAATAGGGCGGCAAAGTTTCCCAGGTTTCGGACAAAGCGGCCATAAATGCGGCAATATTTTTTTCCAAAGTCACCTTCCCGATCCGGTCAATTTTGGTAAAAACCAGCGTAAACGGGATACCATGTTCCCCCAGGCCATTGATAAAAGCCAGATCGACTTTGGAGGGCGGAATATTGGAATCAATGAGCACAAACGCCATCGCCATCGCCGTATGATTCAACAAATAACCACTGATCATGTTGGCCAGCGACTTCTGTTTATCTTTCGATACTTTCGCGTAGCCGTAGCCGGGCAAATCCACCAGAAACCACTTTCGATTGATCAGGAAGTAGTTGAGTAACTGCGTTTTACCGGGCGTAGCCGATACTTTGGCCATACCTTTTTTAGTCAGCATATTGATCAGCGATGACTTGCCAACGTTGGAGCGGCCAATGAAGGCAAACTCCGGCACCCCCTCCTTCGGGCAGGCGCTCTCCCGGGGGTAACTGGCAATAAATTCGGTGCTGTGCACTTCCATACAGTGGTGTGGTCAGGTGGGTGGCAGGGCTTTCGGCGGGCAAAAGTACAATTTATAGGTGATTGGAAGTGCAGAGAAGGCAGAAGAGTGCAGAAAATGTTGTCTGGCAGCTATCTCCGCAGGTTGGAATTGTTTCTGTATTCCTGTCGGCATATTGGCAACGATTTGGCTTTTCGCGCGTTTATTTGCGGGAGTTACGCAGAGGCTCACAGAGGGTTTAAAAAATAATTTTTCTCCATGAGCCTCCTTTTTCTCCGTGAGCCTCTGTGACACCAAAAGGCTAATAAATCGCTTATATCATTACCATGCCTCACTTTTTACGGCTGATTTTATTTATTTGTTGTACCGGATTCGCGCTGCAAGTATCGGCGCAAGACCCGGTATTAGTGTTGCCGGATTCGCTCGATGTTGCCTCCGATTCCAATATAGTGCAGACCAAAACCGGTTTTTTTCGCGGTTTTTTCACCGATGGTTATCCCAACCCCCGCAAAGCCGCGTTGATGTCGCTGGTCGTGCCGGGTTCCGGGCAGGCCTACAACAAGAAGTGGTGGAAGGTACCCATCGTCTATGCCACCCTCGGCGGACTGGTCTGGCTGGAAGTCACCAACGTGCGCACCTACCGTGAATATCGCGACAATTATAAATTACTGGCCGATGGCGATCCAGCCACGAACCCGACCGACCCAGCCTACGCAACTGTGGATCAAACGACGCTCAAATCCGCCCGCGATACCTACCGCCGCTACGTGGACCAGAGTTCCCTGATTCTCGGCCTGGCGTATTTGCTTACGGCCACCGATGCTTTCGTGGATGCGCATTTGCATAATTTCGATACCAGCGACGATCTTGGTTTGCGTTTTCGGCCCAAAGCGCAGAGTAGTGGCCTCGGCCCGGTTTTCGGTATAGCCATGCAGGTAGACTTGAGTAAAAGATTTGGGCGGCCCTGAGGCGGTTATACATTCTCAACGACCTCAACCCCTCTCCACATTCTCAACACTTTCACAATGAGTTCCTTTATAGACAGCGATAATGACAGCCTCGAGATCACGCGGCGACATCTTTTGGAAAGCCTGCGCTTCCCGACTTTTGTCATCGTTGTGCTTTGGGTGGTTCATTCCTATCAATATCTGACGGGTTTTGATGCCGGCATGTATGGCATCATGTCGCGGCGGGTATGGGGCCTGAGCGGCATTTTTACCGGGCCATTGGTACATGGCAGTTGGGGGCACCTGATCTCCAACAGCTTTCCCATGTTCGTACTGACCGCCATCACTTTTTATTTCTACCGGAAAGTGGCGATGCAGGCGTTTTGGATCATTTACTTTATGACCGGCGCGGCGGTATGGCTGTTGGCCCGGCCCGTGTCGCATATTGGCGCGAGTGGGGTCGTGTATGGCATCCTGTCGTTCATTTTCTGGACGGGTATTTTCCGGCGCAGTCTGCGCTCCATTATTCTGGCCGGTATTGTGATGCTGATTTACAGCGGGATGTTTTTCGGGCTGTTGCCCGATCAGGAAGGCATTTCCTGGGAAAGCCACTTGCTGGGCAGCATTGCGGGTATAGTTACCGCGTTCTGGTTCAAGAGTGAACTGGAAGATGAAGAGACGGAGCGGCGTCATCATCCGTTTGCCGACGAGGAGGGCGTAGAAAAACAGTACTTTTTGCCCCGTAATGCTTTTGAGAAAACCAAGGCGCAGCGACAATGGGAAGCCGAAGAAGAGGAACGCCGTCGTCAGGAAGCAGCGCAGCAAAACCCGTTTTTACCGCCTTACTGGAATCGGGATCAGACGTGGTAGAAAAACAGCCTCTCAGGGATGGAAAGCCCATTCGTATCAGGGTATGTAACACACTTTTGAAGCGGCATGATTTTTTTTGAAATAGGAGTGTATAAGAATTTGTTCACTCACTTAAAACTAACTTATCATGCCGACCAAAGCCACCTGGCAGCCGCATACGACGAATGCCGAACTGGACTCTAAAAAACGCGATAACCTGCCAGACAGCATTTTCGCATTTCCCAAACAACGCAAAGAACCCCTCACCAATGCTTCACACGTACGGAATGCCATCGCCCGCTTTGACCAGGTCGAGGATGTACCCGACGCCGACCGTGAACTGGCTTTTGCCAATATCAAAAAAGCGGCCAGCCATTATGATGTAGAAATGGAAGCGACAAATTGGAAGGAATTAGGAAAATAGCCATTTATGAACGTATGAAAAATAATTTGTGCGGTTTTCTGCCGTCCTAGTGGTCATGTCGCAACGGAGTGAAGACACCTATACAAGCCAGGTAATCCGGAATTTCCTAATGAAGGCATTTCTAATAACCTAGTTTGTGTGGATGTCTCCGTTTCTCTACGACATGACAACTCAACGTGAAGACGCAGGTACTAACTAATTTTTTACACGTCCCTTACTTTTAGTACTTCCAGGCTGGTGCAATGCAGGGACAAAGGGAATCGTGCCGACACGGTTCCCTTTCTATTTATAGGCCTCAGTTATAGCATTGGAAGATTCAATCCAAATGGCTGCTATTATAAATGGTGATCATCCAAATAACTCCAGCAACCCACCAATACTGCCAGGCCGCATAGAGCAATAAACATTGCGAAAATTAAGGCTACTATCATGTCATTGTGCATTTAAAAATGGATAGTTACAAAATTTTTTTCCGATCACTACTTGCCGGTGCATTTGGGTGCGTTTGATCGGTGTTAATTATTTCGGTTTTACAATTAATTGCACGATTAAAAAGACATGTTCCTATTTACGAGGTTCCGGCAGAAAAGGTTTGATTAAAGGCCGTGTAACTTCTGTTATCGGTTGTTCGGGGGCGAAAATAACATACATTTTACCAGCCCGCCAAGTCGTTCGACGATTTTAGCGTAGAAAATGATCCAGATCATTTTCTACGCGTAACTGTTTTTTCCTGCTTTGCTTTTATTGCTGACATGTAAATGAGCCGGACTAGCCGTTTACAGCGTAAGGGCGGGTATTATCAGATTGATAATGCCTGTATTTAATCTATTTCCCTGGCAAGTTTGCTGGATGGTGTAAGCAAAAGGCCGCTCCACAATGCCCGCATAACACGGAGCAGGCGGATATTAGTTCCATATTCTGTGTCTTTAGGCATAGAAGACTATTTGGCAGCTACTTTTCGGAAAATAAAAAAACTTTCCGAAAGGCGTACGCTGACCCACTTTCGGAAAGTTAAGATGCTTAGATTCTAATCATTAGGTCTTTATGCTCCTTACCCAACCCCTTCTACAACACCACCACTTTTTTCATCCATTTTCTCCCCTCTGTCTCAATACCCAAAATATACACGCCTTTGGGAACGGCACTGACCTCCAATGGGATGCGCGACGATCCGGCGGCGGACACCTGCCATTGGTGCAGCATATTGCCCCGGACATCATACAAATGAAACTGTACATCTGATTCCCATTTAGGCAGTAATTGCACAAACAACTGGCCGCTGGTCGGGTTAGGAAAGACGGTTGGTTCTGCTATGCGTGTGGCTTCCTGCGTCGCATTAATGGCCATAATTTCTATATCCTGACACAGTTGGGTGTTGCATTTCGTCCCAACTACATCCATCCGATTGATGACAATGCACACATTATACGGGCCGGGCGCAGGGAAAGTATGACTGACGGAGGCACTGCCCACTGTTTGAGCGGTCACGCCTGATTCCGTCCAGCGCCAGACCAGTTCATCGCAGCTGGTGAGTGCCCCGGTGGGGGTGAAGATCGCCGTTTGGGGATTGTTATCCAATGCCTGATAAGCAATTGCATAAGTGCCGACATTCAGAAATTCGGCGTTGCAGAGACAAAGCAGATTGGGCAGACAAGGTGGGAGCACAATGCAATCAGTGAAGTTGCAGCAGTGTGTATGCAGACTATCTTCATCCAGCGTATGCAGGGCCACCGTAAAGCAGATCGTATCGCCGGGCATAGCAGGAGCACCCAGCAGGAGGCTGAACGGCTGCGTAGCACCGGGTGCCAAAGCACCCAGATTAATAGTTTGATTATAAATCCCTAAACCCGCCGGGCTGGTGAAGACGATATTCGCTGTACCCATTACAAAAGCGGAGGTGTTTTTAATAGCACCCTGCCAGGCCCAGCCGCCGGTTTCCTGACAAATAATGGTATCTTCAGCAATATAACCGCAAGGCGGCTCGCAGGAAAGTTCGATGGTATCCCGGCAAATGATCTGCCCATCCTGCATCCATTTTATTTCCAGGAATTGTGGCGGCGCGGTACCGGTAGTAATACAGATAGTTGGTAAAGTAAATGGCCCGGTCGGCACACTGGTTCCCAGGGGCGGCACCACGGTCAGACCGATCATCGTGGGCGTATAATTATTGGTGTACCAACCAGAACCAAAGGGGTTGGTAATAGTCATACTGGTATTGGCAGAAAGCAGACACAGACTAATACCATCAAAAGTATTGGGGCCAAAATTGTTGTACAGCGAAATAGCGTAACAACAGCCATTGGCACCTCCGCTAGGCACACTGGTGACGTGTTCTACGCCCACATCATTGCAAGGATTACAATCAGGAATAGTGATGCAATAAATGGTATCCAGCGAACAGCATTTAGTGGTATCTATTGGTTCCGGTATGTTATCATGGGCCGTTAAATTAAAACAAAAGACCTGTCCCGCCAGATTAGGCCCACTTAATGTAAAGGTAAAAGTCCGGCATTCGCCCGGTGCCATCGGGTTATTTACTATATTAATCGCCGGAGGTGTGACTATTATACCCGCCGGACTGCTGGGAACAATAGCAATATAACCGACCGGAAAGGCATTATCCACTGGATTACAGACCGTAATAGAGTAGCGTACTGTATCGTGGTCGCAGTAAATAGTATCGGTCAGTAAATACAGACAATCCGGCTCGACCGGGCAGTCAAAAATCAAGGTATCCGAACAGGCAACCTGGAATTCAAAATCATACCAGTCAAAAATGATTTGCTGGGGCGATTGTACTACATTACTTAAACAAAAAGTAATAAAACTATTCAGCGGGCCACCTGGCAGCGGCACATTATTCTGGTTATTCACCAAAGTAATGCCATTGGTCCCAATAGAATAGACTGCGAGGGCAGTATCCAGGCTATTTAAGTTAAAATCAAGATCGGCATCCGTGGTATGAATATTCAGCCCCAATAGTCCGCCGAACTGATTATTATAACTAATAGTCCAGCAGCAGCTATCCGTCTCGGAGGCCTCCGCCGAAACGCTCAAATCCTGACAGCCGCAGTCTTTTACTAGTAACATTAAAGAATCGGACGTAAGGGAGCAGCCAAAGGAAGTTGTGCCCGTCAGCGTATAAGTCCCGCTTTGCATGACGATCAGGCAGACCGACGTTTCGCCGGGAATCGGTACGCCATTCAGATTCCATTGGTAGGCGGCCAAACCTGCTGGCCCGCAAATCGTATCCGGGTTACAGATTTCATAACAACCGACGGGTGTCAGGCACAGATCGGGCAGGGGATGAATGACTGCACTGCCATGTCCCGTACAGCCAGTCAGGGTATCGAGGCCAACCACGGTATAAGTACCGGCTTGCACCACGGTAATGGACGGGCCGTACGCGCCAGTGCTCCACGTATAGATCACGTTGGGCTGCACGGGCGAGAGACTAATAATATTGGGTGTTCCAGCGCAGGCATTCGGGCTGACCGTGACCGTGAAGGCTGGCGAAATAGCCACGTTCACCGTGATCGGTGCCGAGGTAGCCGAGCAGCCATTGGCATCGGTCACCATCACGGCATAAGCGGGCAACAGGCTTCCGCTGCACACCGTAAGAGTGGCACCAGTTTGGGCCGGAATCAGCGGATTATTACTTTGATCCAGCCATTGGTAGGTATAGCCCAAACCCAGCGGCGCGCTCAGTGTGGTGCAGCCGCTGTCGCAAATGACTGGCTGCCCGGCAATGAAGGCCGGCGGGGCAGGCAGGATGATAATCGTCACAGAATCAGGTACTAAGGTGCAGCCATTCGCGTCGGTGATGGTCACATCGTAACTTCCGGCCATGCCGGTGGTGATCGTCTGCGTCGTTGCGCCGGTCGTCCACAGGTAAGTATAACCCGTGCCAGCGGGAGCCGTGAGCGTCACCAGGGTTCCGGCGCATACCGTCCGTCCGGGCGTGTAGGCGATGGTATCATCCGGCACCGCCGGGAATACGGTAATAGGAATGATGGCAAAACTCCGGCAGCCATCGGCATTTTCTACTACCAGCGTATCCTGGTAGGTACCGGGAAACAGGTAGGTATGGCTGGGGTTCTGGCTGGCATTGGTCGCGCCATCGTTGAAACTCCACAGCCAGAAAAGTGCACCGGCCGCAGTGCCGGTAAAATTGATCGGTACGCCCACGCAGGCCGGATTGGGTGTAGCCGTAAGGACTGGCGGGGCCATACCCCCCACCACTATGTTTTTCACGATTGTCGCCTGACAACCAGCGGCATTACTGACAGTCATAGTCACGCTGTAGGTGCCGGGCGCTAGATAAGTATGGGTCGGATCTTGCAGGGTAGAAGTAGTGGCATCGCCGAAAGACCATAACCAGCCAGTCGGGTTATTCGGTGGAACGAACGTGGACAGATTAATAAACTTTACCGTACGGCAACTATCGGTGAACCGAAAATCGGCCGCCAGGGGCACACAAGCCTTATCCTGAAACTGCACTACACAAAATCCCGTATCCGGCAAGACTTGCGCCACCAGACCCGACAACGTGACTAAATAACATTTTGCTGAGGTATAAGCATGAACGGCATTTGCCAGCGTACCCGTATTCGTATTACTGAGCGAATCGCCAAAATTCCAGCCAAGCAGGATCACATTGCCACTGGCAGCGGCTGCAAAATCTACTATATTGCAATTAGGTACTTGATTAGTACCAATAAAAGCCAAACTATAAGGCTGCGCTTTACAATCCGTACCCGGCCCACCGATGCAACTGTCCTGCTGGACGATAATAACATTAGATTGTTTAGTACAACCGTTCGCATCCGTCACCACCACCCAATAAGCGAAACTAGTGTCCACCATTGTATTGATGTGTATAAAAGTATGGGGCGGGGCGGGAGCAGGTTGCAAGTTTCCATTACAATACCAGGCAAAAGTGTACCCCGGGCCGGTCTGAGCGACGATATGCACCGTGTCGGGCTGGGGGGAGCGGATACACAGCAGGGTCGGGTCGCCCGTAGAAATAGCGGCGATGGGGCCGGGCAGGGGAACGGCTTTATAAGTATCAATGGCTGTACATCCATTGGCATCGGTAGTAGTCACAATATAAGTGCCGCCCGTGGTAATCGGGATCATCTGGGTGTTCGGTGCGGCTGGCGACCATTGATACGCCGTAAATGGAGCACCGGCATCCAGTATAGCGGATACTCCCGGACAAAGCACTCCGTTTTGCGTGATGACGGGCACCACCGCCGCATTCAGCGTGATAGGCTGCATTTTTACTAATGAATTATTACAAAGCTGCACCGTCAGGGTCAGGGTGACTGGCCCCGGACTATTGTTCCACTGAACCTGGATATTAGCAGTTCCCTGTCCGCTGATGACACTACCGGCGCTCACCGGGAAAATAGTCCAGGTATAAGTGGCATCCGGGTGTTGCACAGGCCCGCCACTATAATTCTGGATGCTATTGGTACAAGCAGTTGGACCAGTAATTACGAGTGGACCATTTAGTAATTTAGGTTGTAAATTCAGTTGAATCGTATCCGAATTGCAGAAAGGTGCGCCCAGACTAAACTGAGAAAGAACCAGACTATATGGTCCGGTTGGCCCCCAGGTGACGGTGACCGGATTGCCCGTAAATGTAGCGGGTAAACCATTGGTAACCAGCCAATTAAATCCAGTGCCAACTTGGGCCGAATGCCCGAAATAAGTATAGGTTCCGCCAGGGCAAATTTCGAGAGGGCCGGTAATACTATCGGGTGGCATTAGTTCTATTACCTGGATAATAGTGCTTGCTAAATTATTGCAGTATTTAGTAGTATCTACCGGCGAGGCAGTGATGACATAGGTACCCGGTGCGGTATTCCAATTAACGGTAATAAAATTACTGCCTTGTCCGCTAAATGGCACGGAGGGCGTAATAGTCCACATATAATTGGGAGAAGGCAATGCCGTAGCACTGAAAGTAGAAGTGGCGTTCTTGCAAACAATAGCCGGTTGTGGCCCCGTAATATCAAATTGCGGTTTGATGGCTACCGTCAGATCGGCAGTTCCCGAACAGTCCGCCGGGTCTTGTCCGGGTAATCCACCTAAGAAATTACTAGTATAATCTATGTGAATAATACCGGGCCCCGGTGCAGTACCCCATTGAATAGTGACGACATTGGTGCCCTGCCCGGCGAGGATGGTGCCACCACTCACTTGCCAGTCGTAGTACACACTGAGCCATTTCGGTACGGTGTAGGTCGCGGTGGCATTTTCACAGACGGCTATTGCTCCGGCGATGGCCACGGTAGTGGAAATAATGGGTACGATTGCCGTCACTGGTTCGCTGCAATACGCACTGTCACAGCCCATTACCTCGAGCATAATAGTGCCAAAAGGCCCAGCACCCCAGCCGACAGAAATCGTGTCCGTGCCTTGTCCAGCAAAAGGAACTGGCAAACCGTTTTCATCCAGGACCGTCCAGATATAACTACTACAATTGGTCGCATTGGTCCAGTATTTGGAACTATCTCCGGCGCATAACGTAGAAATACAGAAAATGTCGGGGCCTTCCAGAGAATCCACTAAGACTACTGCCGAAGTAGAATCTACGCAGCAGCAAAGCGGATTGCCATGCGCATCGTAGTTGTTTTTGGTGACGACCAAGGTCACCGTATAACTACCGGGCAGGTTATATTGGTGCGTTGGCTGGAACATATTGGAAGTGTTTCCGTCGCCAAAATTCCAGAAGAAACTACTGCCACCAGTAGAATTATTGATAAAACTGACCGGACTATTGCGGCAGACCGCTGAATCAACGGGTTGGAAATCTGCCACCGGCCCTTCCAGTATTTGCACACATATCTGGATGGTGGTAACGATATTGTTACTATCGGTGACTACAACCGAGACGGTGCCTGCGCCCTGTGGCCCCCAGGTGACCACAATTTCGGCTGGATTAGCCCCTGCTACATAAGTGCCACCGCCGCCCACTGACCAGACGTAACTACTTGTCGGGTTATAAGCAATATAGTAGGTGGAAGTAGAATTTTCGCAGGCAAAAGCACAATTTGCGTCCGGACTGCCACCAGTGGGATTACCGGCCCCGGGCAAGTAATCTTTCAGATTTACCAGAAAACAATCTGGTTTTGTACACTTTACCGTTATTTTTATCTTCGCTACACAGAGCGCACCTTGTGGACAGTTCAGGTACTCATAAGCCAGCTGGTGCTCGCCGCAGCAGTCCACCGCCGGATTGGGCAGAAAGAACAAATTTCCATCCGGCCCCAGGCCAAAGCATTCGGAACCGCCAATCAAGCGGACGGGTCCGCCGGAAAGGGGCGGTTGGTCATTGGACTTTACGTTGTAGGTGATGGGGCTGCCCAGCATGACACAGATGGAATCATCTATGGCAGCGAAATTACCGGCCTGAGCAAGCAGTAAGGCGGGTAAAAAAGTCAGGGAAAGAACGTAGGGAAGGGTTTTCATTTTGCGCATAACGAATATTTTTAAGTATGGCGCAAAAGTAAGGTAAAATTTTGCCGAAAAATGTTTTGGCGTATTTTAGATTTGCATATTTTAATTTAAAATGTAGAAAATGTTTGAAATTTTGCTGTTATGCAAATTAATATTTCATACTATTATCATGGGGCCGTGCTTTTTTGATGGTAGCCCTTGTCGCCGAAGGGCTGTATCTCCTCAAAGTACATTTGTTCGAGCATTTTTATTTCTTTATTAATGGCTATCTGATTGCCTTCCGGCGGCTCTATTTCGGCCAGGATTTCATAGACGAAGTTGGCCTCGCCATATTCTTTCCAGTCTTTTTGCAGCGCGGTATTGCGGTGGTTGCTGAAATTCAGTTCCGTACGATGCCGGTTGAATATTTTATCCAGATTGACACTGCCTTCCACGAATACCTTGTTATTGACGGTGTTCCTGATCTGGAATACGCCCATGCGGAATTTCGTGTTCTTGTACAGTTCCGTTAATTCTTTCCTGGTCATTTTTGTGCAGTTATGATTAAGTCTACCACGGGGCTTCCATCCGGCTTGGAGTACTCTTTCCGCTGCAAATCTAGGATGTCAAAACCATTTTCCTGTAGAGCCTCCGTCAGATAACCGGCCTCGTGGTAGTGCATATACATCTGGTTGCCCGCGCTGGATGTTTCCAATCCTGACTTACTATAATCATCTTCCATGGTACTGATATAAATTACCCCGGCGGGATGTAGTAAATGAGCCGCATCATGGATCAATTTGATGGCTTCTTCCTTGGATAAATAAGGCAGACAAAAACCGCACATGATGCCATCGTATTTTTGGCCGAGCGTACCAATATCCCGGCCATCCATAATTTTAAATTCGGCAGTGGGATTATTGATTGTAGCCAGCGCCAGCATATTCGGGGCGAGATCAGTGCCCAGTATTTTAAAGTCTGGTCGTTTTTTTAATAAGTATTGGGTGATGTTACCCGGTCCGCAGGCAATTTCCAGAATATCTGCATTTTCTCTGGTTATGCTTTGGCAAAACAGGTCGAACGTGTCATGGTACAAACCCGTATCCATGAATTTATCCTGGTATAGCTGCGCAAATTTGTCAAATACATCTACGGCGAGTTTTGTCTTATCCATTGGTAAAATGTTTCGATTGAAAGGCAAAGGTAATCTCTTCATTATTACTAACCCTTCCCCGCCTCCACCTGTTCAAAAAAATCTTCCCGGTACAGTCTGCCAATCGGAATTTCCACGCCGTTTATCTCTACATCCAATGCCGTAAAAGCAGTAATTTTGTTTTTAGCAACAATAAAAGACTTGTGCACCCGGATGAAACGATCTGCGGGTAATTCTTTGAAAAAATTGCCCACACTTATTTTGGTAATAATTTTTTGATTCGCCAGTACGATGCGCGTGTAGTCCTTTATGCCTTCTACAAAAAGTATATCGCTCAATAGAATGCGGATGGTCTTGCGGTCGGCTTTGACAAAAATACAGGCCTCACTATCCTGCACCGGCATGGGTGTGGCTGGCAGTTGCTTTTCCAGAAACTTCTCAATGGCTTTCAGAAATCGGGGAAATGGAATGGGTTTTACCAGATAATCCAGCGCATTCAGATCGAAGCCTTCTACGGCATATTCCCGATAGGCGGTGGTGATAATGATCGCAGGTTTATTTTGTAAAGTAGCGATCAATTCCATGCCGTTTATTTCCGGCATTTCAATATCCATAAAAAGCAGATCGGGCTGTAGCAGCTTGATTTGTTCCAGTGCTTCTACTGGTTTAGTGGATTTGCCGCATACCTCAAACTGGCTTAATTTCGATAAATGCTGTTCGATGACTTTAATAGCCAATGGCTCATCGTCCACTATAAAACATCTAAATTTTTTCATCCCGGAACTTGATTTCAAGCCGTACGGAATAGGCGTCCGGCTGGTGATCTATATGCAATTGATGGTGCCTGGGGTAAAGCAAAGATAAACGTTGCCGAATGTTTTGTAGCCCCACGCCGCCACTATGTTTACTGCTTTCGCGTCCGGCCTTCTTACTGTTGCGAATATAAAAAATCAGGTGCTGATCGTCGGCAGTCAGTTCTATTTCCACCCGAAATAAACCGTCCTGATCCGGTCCGCCGTGTTTGAAACAATTCTCCGCGAAAGGCAACAGTAAAAGCGGTGCCACTTGCACATCATTTTGCAGAGCGATATGAGTATCTATATGTAGATCGTCGCCATAGCGCAATTGTTCCAGGCCGATGTAATTGTTTAGCAATTGTACTTCTTTGGATAGCGGTACTTTATCCATATTAGCCCGATAGACCAGGTAATCCAGTAATTCGGTGAGTTTTAAAATGCTGTCGGCGGTCAGGTCAGATTTGATCAGGGCCAGGCTATACAGATTATTCAGTGAATTGAATAAAAAATGTGGATGCAACTGGCCTTTCAGTAGTTTTATTTCCGCTTCCGCCTTCGATTTCATTAGTTGCGCTTTGGTTTTCTGTTCATTACGATAATCGCCGATGATATAAATACACACTGCCAGGGCAATAATCGCATAATCACGGATGGTATTACTCAATACTTTCGTCACGGGCACTCTATAATAAATACGCTGATTTTCTAAATAATTCACCAATTCCAGCCACTTGACCCGGCCATAAAAAACAAAAAGGGCTGCGGCTATGACCAGCAAAATAAAAAGGCCCCAGCGCTCTGTTTTCAGGAAGTGCGGTACGGCGTACAAGGCAATAAAATACGTTGCTGTAATCAATACCGGCAACGACAGGAACATCGAGCGAAAAAAACGCAGGTTGTCGTCTGGCCGCAGGTGCATCACATTGGCGAAGTACTCCGAAATGAGGTACACGAACCAGAAAAGCACGTGTACGGAAATGGTTCTTACTTCTATGGCGGTCAGGCTCATCTTGCAGTGTTTTATTATTATTTAACGCTTCTTCGCGCATATCGCTCTTTTTAGAGGCTGTTTTAAAACCCCTCACTGGGCGCAAAGTCCTGCCTTTTGCCGCTATATTTTGCTTTATTTTTAGCGAATAGACTCGGCTATGCACTAAAAATAAATCTTCATCTATCGCCAAAATTCAGGCCTTTTCGCTCCGTTCAAGGTTTTAAAACAGCCTCTTATCCCTTTCGGGAACTGTCCAC
>JANPIV010000057.1:0-27104 GCA_031425155.1 Saprospirales bacterium
CGGGCGGTTGCCCGGCAGTGACGGCGACCACTTCAATCACTATCACGGCTTTACCGGCAGCGACGATTGCTTATTCCGGCAGTCCTTATTGTGCGAATGCGGGTACGGCCACGGTCACTTTGACGGGTACAGCGGGCGGTACATACAGCAGCACCATCGGTTTGTCTATCAATGCTTCCACGGGTGACGTGGACCTGGCTTTGAGCACCGCCGGAACTTATACGGTGACTTACACCATTGCTGCCACGGGCGGTTGCCCGGCAGTGACCGCGACCACTTCAATCACTATCACGGCTTTACCGGCAGCGACGATTGCTTATTCCGGCAGTCCTTATTGCGCGAATGCGGGTACGGCTACGGTGACTTTGACGGGTACAGCGGGCGGCACGTATAGCAGCACCATCGGTTTGTCTATCAATGCTTCCACGGGTGACGTGGACCTGGCTTTGAGCACCGCCGGAACTTATACGGTGACTTACACCATTGCTGCCACGGGCGGTTGCCCGGCAGTGACCGCGACCACTTCAATCATTATTAATCCGCTGCCAACGGTCGCTCCCATTACGGGCTCCACTGCTGTCAATGTTGGTGCAACCACTCAACTGGCTAATGCGACTCCAAGCGGGGTTTGGGATAGCAGCGATGACAATACTGCTACCGTCAGTGCTACGGGTTTAGTGACTGGTATTACTGCGGGCACGGCTACGATTAGTTATACCGTGACGGATGGCGTTTGCAGCAACAGCGCGACGATAATGATGACGGTTAGTGTGCCTCTACCAGTAGAATTGTTGGAATTTACTGCTACTGCCACGCCTGATCGCACTACGCAGTTGGATTGGACGGCTGCCGATGAGGTGAATTTGACCTACTACGGTGTTGAATATTCTCGTGATGGACGGGTATTTAGCCAATTGGCAGCAGTGGAGGCCAAAGGCGGTTCCTCGCTGGCAATTGATTATTCCTATGTGCATCTGAAGCCACAATCGGGTATGAATTACTACCGCCTGCGGATGGTGAATCGCGATGGGACTTTCCAGTATTCCTCTATTCAATCCGTTAAGCTGGACGATCGTCATGATTTTAGCCTGATGCCTACGCCGACCAGCGGGCCGTTGGTGCTGGTGAGCAAAAATCTGGATCAATACACAAATGGATTGAAATACCGATTGACTGATAATAGTGGAAAAGTGGTGCTGACGAATAGTATCATTAATGAAAGAACTGATTTTAATTTGGCTGGTTCTGCTGCGGGAATTTATTACCTGACGGTATTCAGCGACCGCGAACAGATAAAACAATTTAAAGTGGTGCTCACGAAGGATTAAAGTAGTCTTCACTGTTGCAAACGGGCCGTTCAGGTAAACCTGAACGGCCCGTTTTTTTATATTCTCTACTGTTCAAGTGCCATTTTCGATTTTCCCTTGTTGGATTTGATCGGCATGTTGTGTTTACAAGCAATACCGGGCAGTTTTGAACTGCTTTTTTCTTCATTAGCCATCAAAAAATGACAGATTTCACCCAGCCAGTTACTTTTATAGAAACCACATTACTCTTCTTTTTGGGGATTTTTGGTCGCTATGTGCTGCTATGCCTGATATTTCAATATCTATTCAAAGTTCGGTACAAAGAACTTTTCGCCGAGTCTGAAATAAATACCAAACCCCGGCGCAACCATCAATATTGGCGTGAGATCGGCTATTCCTGCATTACTTCCATTATTTTTTCTTTGGTTGGCACGGGTATGATGATCGCCTGGCAAAAAGGCTGGACGAAAGTGTATGTGCAAGTGGCCGATTATCCGCTGTTCTGGTTGGGCATCAGCCTGGTGCTGGTTTTGCTGCTCCACGAAACCTATTATTACTGGCTGCATCGCTGGATGCACCGGCCACGCGTGTATCGCTGGGTGCATAAATTACACCACGACAGTATTACCACGTCGGCCTGGACTTCTTTTTCCTTTCATCCGAGCGAGAGTATTTTACAGTCCATTATATTGCCTGCTTTATTGTTTATTATTCCGCTTCATTACGTTGTAATTGCTTTAATTTTAATTATTATGACGGCGAGCAGTATTATAAATCATTTGAATACCGAGATTTATCCACAGTCGTTTTATCAAAACTGGTTCAGTAAATGGTGGATTGGTGCCACGCATCATGGCCTGCACCATGCGCAATTTCGCTATAATTACGGTTTGTACTTCACTTTTTGGGATAAATGGATGGGCACGGAAAGTCCGGATTTTAAGCGTTTATTTGCGCGTAAAACAAGAAAGCAATAATGCAACACCTCGCCATCTTCGCGTCCGGCACCGGCAGTAATGCCCGGAAAATCATCGAGTATTTCCGCGACGCTGCGGAGGTGAAAGTAGCCCTGGTCGTCTCGAACCGACGTCAGGCGGGGGTGCTCGACATTGCCCGTGAGCATGACATTCCGACGCACATAACCGACCGGGTTTCGTTTTATGAAACGGAAGATGTACTGACGGTGCTGCATGAATACGAGGTGGACTTCATTGCCCTGGCCGGTTTTCTGTGGTTGATCCCGCCTCATTTGGTGCGCGCTTTTCCCCGTAAAATCGTGAATATTCACCCGGCATTATTACCCAAATTCGGTGGCGCGGGCATGTATGGCCAGCACGTACACACGGCGGTGCGGGCCGCCAATGAAGTGGAGTCGGGCATCACAGTTCACTTCGTGGATGAACATTACGACGAGGGCGATATTATTTTTCAGGCCCGCTGTCCGGTGCTGCCAACGGATACGCCTGCCGATATTGCGCACCGGGTGCTGGCGTTGGAGCATGTGCATTTTCCCCGCGTTTTACAGGAAGTTATGAATAGAGAGTTATAAGTTATGAGTTATAAGTTATTTGCCGACTACATTTTTCTACATTGGGCGAAACTTGCGCCAATCGGGGGATTGGTGCTACTGGTGCTTTTTCCGTTCGGTATGCAGGGGCAGTCATTTGCCAAACTGGTCGAATCTGCCGATCAGTTGTGGGCTAAAGGCGACTATGCCGGGGCGGCCTCCGCTTACGAACAAGCCGCCCGCCTGAAGCAGAACCAGCCGGAAACCATGCTGCTGGCTGCCGAAGCCTACTACGCGCTACGCGACTACGCCAAAGCCGCCGAATGTTATGGCTTTGGCGAAAAAGCATTGCCCAAAAACGACTTGATTTGGTTACGTTACGGGCGTTCTTTGAAACAGGCGGGTAAACCAACGGAAGCTATAGAAGTGTTCCGGAAAATGCGGGGAAATTATGCCCAGGCAGATCGGGAAAAGGTGGCCGCAATAATAGACACGGAAATAAAAGGTTGTCAAATGGCTGTACAACTACCTGCAAGTCAAGACACTGTATATAGAGGATTAGTGCTGCGCCGCTTGTCGGACAGTCTGAATAGCCCGGAAAATGAGTTCGCACCCATCCGCTGGAACGACGATGTGCTCTATTTTTTCAGCAAAGCCCGTGGGAAAACGGAACTCCTGCGCAGCCTCCGCAGCGATGGGAACTGGCAATCTCCGCAACCAGCGACGGGCTTACCATCGGCTATTTGGGCGGATTTGGGCAGCGGCTCGCTTTCGCCCGATGGCCAGCGATTTTATTACACCCGTTGCCCGGAAGAGCGGGATGCCAGCGGGGCTTATCCGCCCTGCGCGCTCTACGTTACCCGCCGCGCGGCCACGGGTACCTGGGGCGAACCGGAACGTTTGCGCGATTACATTAATCTGCCTGGCTCGACCATATTGACGCCTTTCGTGACCCAATCTGATGATATAGAACGGCTGTTTTTTGCCAGCGATCGCCCCGGCGGTTTCGGCGGACTGGATTTATATGGCTGCGAACGCCCGCTCAATTCTGAAGATCTGGATTTTTCCTTTCCGCAAAATGTAGGCTCCGTCGTAAATTCTGCCGGCGATGAACTCACGCCTTACTTCGATCCGGCCAGCACTACGCTGTGGTTTAGCAGCAATGGACAAATCACCTTGGGTGGTCTGGATGTGTTTACCAGCATTTATGGAGATCACTGGGGTTTCCTGACGTCTATGGAGTCTCCGGTAAATTCGCCGGCAGATGATTTATTTTTTGTGCCAAATTTGTCCACACAAACCGCCATTGTAGTCTCCAATCGCTTGTTTGGTCCGGCTAAAACGAGCACTCGCCACAACGATCTTTTTGAAATACAGCCATTGCGGTAACTTTGCCGCCATGCAACTTCGCCACCTGTCTGCGCTGCTTCGTCCGGAACACTGGGTCAAGAACCTGTTCCTGTTCATCCCGGCGTTTTTCGCGGCGCGGCTGGCCGAGCCCGCTATCCTGACCGACGCCTGCCTGGGCTTTGTGGCTTTTTCGCTCATCGCCTCCGCCGTGTATGTGCTAAATGATCTGGTGGATGCCCCGCAAGACCGCAATCACCCGGATAAACGCAACCGTCCCATTGCCAGCAAAGTCATCAGTCTGCGCCAGGCAATGGTGATTCTGATTATACTGCTGATCGGTGGCGCGACTTTGGCGGCTTTCCTGAATCCATTTCTGCTGGTTATTTGTATTTTGTATTTTATTATTAATGTGGGTTATTCTTTCTGGTTAAAACACATTGCTTTAATAGATGTCTCGCTGATTGGATTGGGTTTTCTGCTGCGCGTGTTTGCGGGCGGCGTAGTGACGGGCGTGGCGGTGTCGCAATGGTTGATTGTGCTTACTTTTCTACTGGCTCTGATTTTGGGACTGGCCAAACGGCGCGGCGAATACGTCATTATGACGGGCGGACATAGTTTTCGGAAGTCGCTGGAAGGGTATAATCTGCCGTTTCTGGATGTGGGTATGGTGGTTTGTTCCACGGTGGCGATTGTGGCGTATTTAATGTATTGCTTTTCGCCGGAAGTGACCCTGCGTATTGGCAGCGACAAGATTTTTTACACTACATTTTTCGTCATTCTGGGTATTCTGCGCTATTTGCAATTAACGCTGGTTTTTAATAAAACCGAATCGCCCACGCGTGCTCTGTTGCGCGATGGTTTCCTGCAAATCGTACTGCTGTGCTGGATCGGCAGTTTTGTATGGTTATTGTATGCAAAGAGGTGGTGGGGAATGTGAAGGTAACAAGCAAAAGGCAAGGGGTACTATTTGCTGCCAACAAGCATCATCGGGAATGCCATCCAGCAGCGGCGTCTGCTCCAGACGGGTGATGGTATAAATTTTTTGGCTCCAGATAGCCGTGAAAGGCATTAATAGAAAGCACAGCAGGGTGTAGGGCTTGCACATAGAAAAGTTGGTTCGTTTGAAGCGAAGGACGCCAGTAGGAGCTGGAAAGGTTGCTTTTATTCTCCGACAAAACAAACGAGTTTTATGCACCCAATGCGGCGTGATTGTATGGCAATATGCTAATTTTGCCAGTATCCTCGACCCTTTTCAACAATTTCAAGATCCTCCACTTTCTCAATACTTACCCACCTTGACCAACAAACAAATCGCCTACGCTTTCGATGAGCTCGCCAATCTCATGGAACTCCACGAGGAAGATGCTTTTCGCATCCGCTCCTATCAGAATGCCTACCTCGCGCTGCGCAAACTCGACCGCCCGCTGGCTGAAATGAGCGATGCCGAAATCAAAGGCATCAAAGGTGTCGGCGATGCTATTTCCAAGAAAATCAGGGAGTTAATCAGCACCGGGAAAATGCCGACCCTGGAAAAATACCGCGCCCAGACGCCACCCGGCGTGGTCGAAATGTTGGAAGTAAATGGTTTTGGTCCCAAAAAAGTACGCACCGTCTGGCTGGATATGGGTATCGAATCGGTGGGCGAATTGTGGTACGCCTGCAATGAAAATCGCCTGATCGAATACAAGGGTTTTGGCCTGAAAACCCAGGAAGACCTCAAGCAAAAACTCGAATATTACTTCAAAAGCCGCGACAAACTCCACCTCTCCACCGCCGAGCGGGAAGCCGATTTCGTGACCATCTGGCTCACCGGCCACCTACCCGGCGCACACGTTGCTGCAGTGGGCGAACTGCGCCGCCGCAACTCGGTAATAGACCAATTGGAACTGCTGGTGGGCTTCTCCGACGACCTCAGCCCGGCTTTCGATGGCACCACACTCACGCTGGAAAAGCAGGAAGGCGACGACTACTTGGTGCGCCTCGAAAGCCAAACGTTGATCGTGTTACACCGTTGTTTACCCGCCGAATTTGGTTCCAAACTCTTTCGTTATACGGGCAGCCCGGCCTTCGTAGAGGCCTTTGCCAAAGCGGCTGCGGGCGTGGATTTTAAAAATCTGGCCACCGAAGCCGCCGTTTTTGAAAAAGCGAATCTGCCTTATGTAGCGCCGGAAATACGCGAAAACGCCCAGGTCGTCGCGCTGGCGCAACAAGGGAACCTGCCGCAACTCATTGAAGATCATGACATAAAGGGTGTGCTACACGTCCACACCACCTGGAGCGATGGCTTGCATAGCTTACGCGATATGTGCGAACACGCCCGCACGCTGGGCTACCAATATATCGGTATCACCGACCACAGTCAAGCGGCGTTCTATGCCAATGGCCTCAAGCCCGACCGGGTGCTGGCGCAAATGGCGGAAATAGACCAACTCAATGTCGAACTCGCGCCATTTCGTATTTTTAAAGGCATTGAAAGCGATATTCTGAACGATGGCTCGCTGGACTACGACCAGGCGGTGCTGGCCAAGTTCGATTTTGTGATTGCTTCGGTGCATACCAACCTGAAAATGGTGCTCGAAAAGGCCACCGAGCGGGTTTTACGCGCCATTCAGAATCCTCATACGACTATTCTGGGCCATCCGACCGGGCGTTTGTTGCTCAGCCGCGAAGGTTATCCGCTCGATTGGGAGGCCATTTTCGAGGCCTGTGTCCGGCACAAGGTGGCCATCGAAGTGAATGCTAATCCGTATCGCCTCGATCTGGACTGGACACTCATCGCGGAGGCCCTGCGGCGCGGCATCAAGATCAGTATCAACCCCGACGCGCATAGTCAGGATGGCATTCATGATCTGCGTTATGGTGTGATGACTGCCCGGAAAGGAGGCCTCACGGCGGCGGATTGTCTGAATGCGCTGGGCGTGGGGGCGTTTGAGGAGTGGTTGTTGGGGCGGCGGAGATAAATATATTGCTAAAAAATTTACAGCCTTCTCAATTTTAAAATCCAAAAACACTCTACCTCTTATGTCTGAACTTGCCCTACAACGGATCGCTGAAAACAAAGATAAACACGTGCGGGGAGAAGATGCCCGAAAGTTAGACTTGAGGAATTGTGGGTTGAACGAGGTGCCAGAGGAAATAGCAAATTTAGTTTGGTTAGAGGAGTTAAAAATAGGTTTAAATGAATTGAAGTTTTTAGAAGAAACAAATCTTAACGCTGAATCAAGAGAAATTAACCTTGTCAAGGCTTTTTTCTTATCAAAGAAAATAATTAGACAGTGCCCTAACCTTCCAAAGTTAAAAAAATTAATCATTAACAAGACATCAGCGATAGTTGACTTGCATTTTATTTCTAATTTAACCAGTCTGAATGTATTAATTTGCAAATCAGTAGTATTATCAAGCCTAAATGGCATAGAAAATCTAACAAATATAACCAACTTAAATATAAGTAATACGATCATTAATGATTTTTCTATCTTGAAGAATCTTACTTTGTTGAAGGTTTTTAAATGTTCTAAAACTTATGTAGATGACATTTCTTTTTTAGAAAACCTTACATCACTTCAAAACTTATATTTAGATTCAACGTATGTTCAAAATATTGAATATTTAAAATATCTAAAAAATCTAAGAAGGATTGATCTTCAGTATTCTTCGGATGTAAACGATTTGACACCTTTATCTGACTTGATAAGACTCAGGGAAATAAATATTGCTTATACGTCCGTTACTGATCTTTCTCCTCTAATTACACTATTGAGCAAAGGGAAGGCTATTACGAGAAAATATTTAAAAAATACAATTAATATTAGAGGATGTAAAGTAGTGACTCCGCCTTCTGAAATCATTAAAAAAGGTAACACTGCTATCCTCCAATATTTTGCTGAACGCTCCAAACAGCAATTTAAAAGTACAGAGGTAAAACTAATCTTGATCGGCAATAGCACCACTGGAAAAACATCACTAAGCCGTTACCTCCGCGAAAAAACCTATGATCCCAGGCAACCTACCACCCACGGCATTCAAAACCATCGCTGGCAAGTCCCAGAACACGACATACAAGTCAATATTTGGGATTTCGGCGGCCAAGAATACTACCACGCCACCCACCGCCTTTTTTTGAGCCGTAATGCCGTCTATGCGCTCGTCTGGGATACGCAAACGGACAAAGGTGGTATTGCGCCAACAGAGATATACTATGAAAACGACCCAAAAGTGTACACTGTTTCGCTTGAACATTTCTCCAAAATATGGTGGCTGCAAAACATCCATTTTAATCTGAACAAATATGCCCGCCACGAACGTGAGAGCGACGCCTCAGTTCCAGTGCTACTGGTGCAAAACAAATGCGCCAAACAGGGTTACGACATCCACAACCCACCTAACGAACTTGATCAAAAGCCATACTATCTGCCTACAAAATGGCGAAATAACCACATTGATATCGAAGCGGCAGCAAACGAACAAGAAAAAGGTGAATCCAGCGAATGGACAATGCGCTTTCAACTTTTTGAAAGAGAACTACTTAAAACTCTCGAAAGCCAGATGATGACTTACGAATTCGCCGTCTATCACCGCGACATCCGCGATCGTGTGCGGGCATTGGCGTCTAGCGATAACCCGGTGAACGAAATGTCTTGGATAGATTTCGAGGTTATGTGCCGCGATATTGAGCCAGATGCGAAAATGGATTTGGTACAGATTTATCTCCGAGACATTACTGGTGATATCTTATATTTCGATCAAAATGAGCGGCTGAAACGCCGGGTTTTTCTGCGCCCTGATTGGGTTTGCAACCGTATCTATGCTATTTTGAGCCGCAAAGTGTTAGAACGCGAAGGGTTATTCGATTTGAGTTGGGTACTCGATACCCTGCACTGTAACGAAGCGGAAGCACTCAATTTTGTGGAGATAATGCGTGAGTTTGATTTGATTTTTCCAGATAAAGAAGAATCAGGTATGCCTAACGGAAAGTATGTCGCCCCGCAGTATCTACCCGAAACTTGCCATAAAAGCGAATACTTGCAAGGTTTGAAGGAAGATAACATCCTGACTCATGCTTTCACGCTATGGTTTCCAGATTTTTTACCGAAAAGCCATATTGCGCGTTTCATTTGCAATTGGGGTGAGCAAGCGGAAGGTCGTGTTTTTTGGAAAAATGGCCTGCTATTTAAAACTCAAAATTTAAAAGTTTTAGTTGAGCGCACAGAGAATTTCAAAATTCAGGTAGAAATTCAAACAGGCAACAAATTGGGGCGAGAAGAAGTCATGAGACGAGTGTTTCAGTCGTTTTTAGATTTAGAGGAAGAACAGACTAACTTTGCAATTTCGCTTGATGAACGTGATTTTGTCTGGTGGGATGATGTGCAACAAGCGATCCAAATGCAGGCCAAGCGGGTAAAAACTTACCCTTCGGAAAATTCAAAACTTATTGATCTTCATTCATTTATTGTTTTTCAAAAATCTATTATGGCGACCAAAAAAGTCTTTATCTCTTACTCGAAATCGGACAAAGAATATCTTGCCAAACTCAAAACCCATCTCAAAATCTTCGAGCGGCAGCATCTGATCGAAGTATGGGATGATTCCAGAATAAATGCTGGCGAAGAATGGGATATGGCCATCAAACGCGAACTAAATGCTGCCGACATTATTCTTCTGTTGGTGAGTGCTGACTTGCTGGCTACCGATTATGTATGGGATATTGAAATGCAGCAAGCCATGCAGCGTCATCAAAACGGACTGGCGACATTTATTCCCATCATTATCCGGCCCTGTGCCTGGACAGGTGCGCCTTTTGGCATCTTAAACGCCCTGCCGGAAAAAGGTAAGCCGATTTCTACTTGGGCCAATGAGGATGAGGCCTGGGCACAGATAGTCGAGCGGATTCGGCAAGTGGTTTAAAGAAAGGATAGTAGCATGAGATTCCATTCTTTAATTATCCGCCTCCTCGGCTCCCTATTCCTCAGCCAGTTTTTCATTTTTATCGGCAGCAACCCTGCCGCTGTGCTGGCCAGCTGGCGCGATTATCTGACTGACTCCATCAGCATTTTTCTGCTCACTTTTCTGATCTGGACCTGGCTGGAATATCGCATTCGTCGCCTCGACGCCACGCTGCCTTGGACGGTACATTTTGCCCGGCGAATGTGGACCCAGGTGCTGCAATGCGTACTGTTGCCCGTACTGGTTTGCATTGTCTGGATGGTGGTGCACCTGCGTTTATTTTATGCTGTTACGCTGAACGATACTACTTTTTGGCAGTATGAATTGCCCATCGCCGTGGTTGTTTTTGCGCTGCTGAATGCCCTTTATACGGGTTATTCTTTTTATCACAAAACCCGGCACGACGAGCAAAGAATCAACCAGTTACACGCCGAACTTTTTTCCCTGCAAAACTTGCGCGAGCAAGCCGTGCAGCCGGTGGCGTATGCTGAAATGCCGGTACTGCCAACGCCGCCAAACCCGAACCGACCCCGTACTTTCCTGGCCGTCGCTGGCAACCGGCACATCCCCATTGCGGTGAGCGAGATCGCCGTTTTGTTTAAAGAAGCCGAATGGACGATGCTGCAAACCTTTGATAAAGAGCAGTATATGTTTACGGATGCCCTGGATGAACTCATGGCTTTACTCGATCCCACCGAATTTTTTCGTGCCAACCGCCAGTTCATCGTCAGCCGCCGCGCCTGCCGTTTTTTTACGACGGAGCAAAATGGCAAATTGGCCCTGCACCTCACCCCGGAATCTGCTACGCCGGTCGTCATTAGTCAAAAGAAGGCAACCGAGTTTCGGCAATGGCTGAATGGTTGATTTTTTTCACCTTTTATTTCCAGTGTTTCGCAGGCCAAAGTCCCGACTTCAGCCTCGTTTTTTATGGTTTCATCGGAATCAAAAAAGACAATCTGCCACTTTTTTGCTGCCTGCATGGTCTATAGGGCAACATATTCCATCTTCATCAGCAAAAATTTTTTTCTCAAATGAAACATCTTTCGGGGCTCGCACTGGTACTGTTTTGTACGTTCGCCGCTGCTGCACAACAGCGGCCTTTTAATTGGAAAGCCGCTTATTTCGGTGAAACCGTCACCCATTATGGCCTGAAAATCGGTGGCGAATGGCAACTCGCGGAACACACTCTCACCCGCAAGCCCGTCCGTAAAGCATGGTTGGCGGGCCTCTCTTTGGCTACTTACCGGCACCCGCACCACCATATTGGGGTCATCGTCTCGCCGGAGATCACCTGGCTGCGCACGGGTCGGCGCGGCGGCACTTTCGAGTGGGGCGCGTCGCCAGCCGTGATGCGCTATTTTCTGCAAGGCAAAACCTATCAACCCGCAGCCGACGGCACACTCGAACGGGTACGCGGAGCCGGACGCCTGGCGTTTTTGCCTACCCTATCCGTGGGTGTTGGTCACGATTATCAGGTTCGCCGCCACTGGCCACTGGCTTGGTATGCCCGCCTCAATCTGATGGGCCAAATGCCCTACAACGCCAGTTGGCTACCGCGATTTGCGCTGGAATTGGGCATTCGTTACCGGCCTGAAAAATGAATTTGCAAATCAAAATTTTCTCAACACCCTCCACCTTTCAACACTCTCAACATACATAATATGAAATCCATATTCTGGCCGCTTGCTTTTGGCCTCCTCCTTTTTTCTTCCTGCCAAAAAGAAGACCGCACGGCGGTGGAAAATACCTTTTGGCTCCGTCACAAAGGCGCGGAAATGCCGGTCTGGGTGCGCGGCAACATCGCTTCCAATAAACTGGTGCTGTACCTGCATGGCGGTCCCGGCGACTGCTCCATTTGCTACCGCGACTACCTGCAAACCATTGAAAAAGACGTGGCCGTGGCCTACTGGGATCAGCGTATTGCCGGATCGAGCATGGGCAATGCCGACCCTAAAACCCTGAATTACAACCAGTTTGGAGAGGATGCCCGCTATGTAGTCCAGTTGCTGCACGAGCAATACCCGGAAGTGCAAATCTACCTATTGGCGCATAGTTTTGGGGTAGAGCTGGCCTGGCAATTCCTCACTACCAATGAAAACCAGGATATGGTGGCCGGCGTAATGCTGGTGAATGGCACTTTTTCCAACTATCGCTGGGCCGAGCGGCTGGTGGAATGGACGCTGCGCGAAGCAACGGCCCAAAACCGGGCGGACATTTTGCAGTTTCTGGCCGATCATCCGCTATCGCCCCTGGCGACTATCACGCAGGATGAAGTGTCGGCCATTTACCGGAAAATGCTGGATTTGGGCGGCAATCCGGTGTCGCTGTACGACGACAAGGGCTTTCTGTTGCGCTATGCCTTTACATCGCCGGGCCTGGTGTTCTCACAGTTTCAGCATGGGGGTGCCTACGCTGATTTCTTTGCCCATGAAAGTTTGAAGTTTGATAAATCGTTGGCACTGGCCGGGATTCATCTGCCGGTCGGTTTGTTTTGGGGTCTGAAAGATGGCGTAGTGCCGGTGGAAATTGGCCACGATACGGAGGCATTATTGACTGGCACAACGGTAGAATGGGCTCTTTTTGAAAATTCCTGGCATGAACCATTTGTGTCGGAACCGGACAAGTTCGGGCGCGAGGTCGTGCGGTTTGTACAGGCGCATTAGTAATTTATGGAGGATGGGAGGATTCGAGGATTTGACCAAAGCACCTGGCAACTGGGTAATTGATGAGGTACTCGAATCTTCCAAAATTTGGCTATTATTTTCAGAAATAGATATAAAAATGTCCGACAGTCTTGCGCCACTAAACAGTGTTCAGTAAATTTGCACCGTTAATCAAGCGCAATGGGTATTCTGCAAAGAAAAGAACGGGAAAAAGAAGAAATGCGCCAGCTCATCCTGGATGCAGCGCACGACCTTTTTCGGGAAAAAGGCTATGATGGCGTGAATATTAGGCAGATTGCGGAGGCGATTGAATACAGTCCGGCAACGATCTACCTTTACTACAAAGACAAGAACGAAATCTATTACGCGCTGCAATTTATGGCGGCGGCGGCCAAGCGCGATCACGTGGCCCCCGCTATGTCTATCGAAGATCCGTGGGCGCGTTTGACGGAATTTGGACGGCTCTACATTGACTTCGGAATGCAGCACCCGGACTGGTACGATCTGCTGTTTCTGACCCGTGCCCCGATGGAACACATTGAAAATCAGGATTGTTGGGTGTTGGGCAAAGCCACCCACGCCTTTTTTGTGGATACAGTGCAAGCCTGTGTGGACCGGCGATATTTCAAAAGCACCGATACGGAGGCCATTGCTTACACGCTCTGGTGCCATGCGCACGGACTGGTGTCGCTCTTCGTGCGCGACCGGATGCGGATGTACCCGGAAGAAAGAAGAAAAGGGCTGGCAGAGCGATCTTTTGAAATGCTGGTGAAAATGGCGGGTTGTTTATAAACCACCATTCAACCCTAAAAATCTACCATTCATCTCTTTTTACTTGCCCAACATCGCCGAACGACCTTCTTTTGTCCCAGTTACTAAACGTTGTTCAGTTTAAGAAAACGGTTATTTTACATGAAACTTTCCTGCCTGATTCTAATACTTTTTCTATTAAACAGTAGTACTTCCACTACTTATGCGCAGAATTCCGCCATTTTGGACGACTACGTGCGCACGGGTCTGGCGAGCAATCTGGCCCTGCAACAACGGGAACTTGACCTGCGTAAAGCCCAGGAAAGCATCCGGCAGGCGAAGAGCCTTTTCTATCCGACCGTTGCTTTTAATGCCAATTATACCCGCGCCGTGGGTGGACGCAGCTCCGACCTGCCCATTGGCGACCTGCTAAATCCAGTCTATGCTACGCTGAATCAAATTACGCAAAGTGGTGCTTTTCCGCAGGTAGAAAACCAGAAAATCCAGTTTCTGCCCGACAATTTCCAGGAGACGAAGATCAAATTTGCTTACCCGCTATTCAACTCCGACCTGCGCTACAATCGCCAGATTCAGGAACAACTATATGAAAGCCAATCGGCCCAAAAAGCGGCTTATGAACAAGAATTACGCTACCAGATCACCGACGCTTACCTGCAATATTTACAGGCGTTGGAAGCCGAAAAAGTCTGGCTGAACGCCAAAACAGTACTCACCGAACTGCGCCGTTTCAATGAATCTTTGGTCAAAAACAACGTGGCCACCCGCGATGTGGTAGCCACTGCGGACTATGAACTGAGCAAAGCCGACAACGAAATATATAAACTACGCAGCAGTCAGAATACGGCCCGCGCCTACTTTAATTTCCTAATTAACAAAGACTTACAAGGCGAGGTCGTCGCTGACACGGCTTTATTGCGCGTCACCGCCTCGGCTTATCAGCCCGCCGACCTGATTCAAAAAGCCCTGGTAAACCGCCAGGAATTTGCCGCTTTGCGCGCTGGCCTGGCTGCTTCCGAAACGGATGTGAAGCGCAATGATGCCAATCGCAAATTGCCCGATTTTTACATCGGCGGCGAGTTCGGTTTTCAGGGTTTCGGCTATCACTTTGGCAACGATCAGACTTACGCGCTGGGGCAAGTTGGTCTGACTTACGACCTCTATGACGCCGGGCTGCGCAAAAGCAAAACCCAAATGGCGCGGCTGGAAAACGAAAAAACGCGCACCCAACTCACGCAGGTACAGCAGCAAATCGCGCTGCAAGTCACGCAAAGTTGGAATGCTTTTGAGGCGGCCCGTAATACTTACACTACCGCCCAGACGGGCCTGCGGGCTGCCGAAGAGACCTTTCGCATTGTGAACAACAAGTACCGGGCGAATCAAGTGTTACTTATCGAGTTTCTGGAAGCACAGAATCGCGTCACCACGGCTCGTTTGCAGTCCACGCTGGCCTGGACAGATATACTCTTGAAAGAAGCGGCCTTGCGTCAGGCAGCGGGACTGTGATTTGGTTGATTGGTTAATTAGTTGACTGGTTTATTGGTCACGCTGAGCTAAATGTTGCTTCTTTGCTGATTTATCTTTTGCCCCTTGCCTTTTTGCTTATTTACCCTTTGCTTCTTATGGATAAATCTACTTTATCTACATTCTTGACCACGCAACACACGGCTTTTCTACAAACCATCCGTGCGCTTTCAGGTGCGGACTATTTGTTGTCAAAAAACGGCAAATGGACGGCGGGTCAGCAATTGGATCATATTCGGCGCAGTGTGCAGCCAGTAGCACTGGTGGCTGGCTTGCCAACCTGGGCATTACGAATGCTTTTTGGCAAAGCCAACCGGCCATCCAGAAGTTATGAGGCATTGGTGGAAAAATACCAGCAGAAATTAGCCGCCGGATATAGTGCTTCCAGTCGCTACCTGCCACCGCCGACCATAGGCTTGGCAGAAAGGGAAAAACTAATTGCTACCATAGAAAAACTAGTACGGCAACTAAATCGACGACTGATGAAATATAGTGAGCAACAATTGGACACTTTGATTGTACCACATCCACTATTGGGCAAATTGACGTTACGCGAAATGTTGTATTTCACGGCTTATCATGCAGAACATCATCGGAAAGCGACGGAAAACAACCTGGAATAACGTAATTACGGCTCAAAGAATTGATCGAACCCTTTGGCGCGGAGGCCGTTGATTAGTTTTTTGTCGCCGGTATAAAGTTCACCATTCCATTCAAGGGTGAGAGCAACATACGCAAGGTCTTTCAAATCTATATCCTTGCACAAATCGTAAGCAATTTTGTAATTGGAAATAGAAATTACGTTTTCTGGAATAAACTCAATGTTACGCACTAACTGATTTAAAATGACAATGATTTCTTCAACAGTATGAGTGGAATATTGAACAATGCGAGGATACTTTTCAAACAACTCAACGATGACGTAATTCGGAGCAATAAACCGATGGTTTGCAGAAAGTAAAAGTGTTCGGATCGGGCTTGCTTTCAGTAGTGCTGAAAAAATCTTATTCAGATCGACAATTACAACTTTCATACAGCCTTGTTAATCATTGATAAGTATCTGTCCTTGTTCTTTTCCCACCAGTCCGTTTGAATTTCTTCCGTCAATTCAAAAATCTCTTCTTCTGTCAATTCTTTTTTTTCAATAACTGTTTCCTGATTTGTATTAGCAATGTGTACTTTTTCAATTAAACGTTCAATTTCCATCTCACTCAGGCCTGCTTTGCGTAAAGCGTATTCCCAGAATAATTGATCGCTCAACTGTTGGATCAACTCCCGATTGAAATCGGCAGTTTTAAACCGTATGACAAACTCATCACCTTGTCTTTGAAAAGAAATTTCTCCCATGACCAATAAATTTTTCACAAAAATACGCCTTCTGCCCCGATTTCCAAAACGCTCATCATCAAACTGACTATCAATAAAATATGAAAACCCGCATCCTTAAAATATTTATCCCGCTCACCTTTGGTATAGTTGCCTTAGGTGGCCTGTTCATCCTGCTCGGCGGCTGTGGCGCCAAGACGCCTGCTCCTAAACAGGCAATAGTGACGGAAGAAGAAGCCATTCCGGTACGCACCGTAGCCGTGCAGCAACGCAGCATCGCGCTGCCAGTCCATGCCAGCGGCATTCTGAGTTCCACGGCGGAGCAGCGGCTGGCCTTCAAGATCGGCGGGGTGATCCGCAAAATTTATGTGGACGAAGGCGATGTGGTGCGTCCCGGCCAATTGCTGGCTACGCTGGACAAGACCGAAATAGACGCGCAGGTAAACCAGGCGCAACAAGGACTCGCCAAAGCCGAACGCGATCTGGGCCGCGTACAAGGCCTTTATCGCGATAGCAGTGCCACGTTGGAACTACTGGAAAATGCGACTACGGGCCGCGATGTAGCCAGGGAAACGGCACGTATTGCAACTTTTAATCAGCAATACGCCGAAATCCGGGCTACCAAAGGCGGCAAGATCATCAAGAAACTGATGAACGAAGGCGAGATCACCGGGCCTGGTACGCCGGTGTTTGTGCTGTTCGAGACGGGCAAAGACGACTGGGTCATCAAGATTAATGTGAGCGACCGCGATTGGGCGCGATTGAGCCTTGGGATGCCCGCCAAAGTCACGATGGATGCCTACGAAGGCACGTCATTCAATGGTAAAGTGACCGACCTCGCGCCCGCCGCCGATCCGCAGAGTGGACTGTATCCGGTAGAGGTTCGCATTCAGCCGCAGGGCAAACGTTTTGCGCCGGGCCTATTTGCCCAGGTGGACATTACGCCTTCACAATCAAGGTCTTATACGATGATTCCGGTGGAAGCCATTGTGGAAGGCGATGGCAAATCAGCCTTTGTTTTTGCGCTGCAAGCCGATGGACAAAGTGTGCGGAAGGCCCCCGTGCAGGTCGCGTTTTTGGAAGGAAATCAAGTGATTATTAGCAGCGGACTGGAAGGGGTGGCCGAGGTAGTGACGACGGGTGCGCCGTATTTGACGGAAAGAAAACGGGTGAAGAAGATGTAGGGAATCAGGCCGCGACGGGGATGCGAATATCAAGTTCAGTAGCAAGTAGTTCGAGCAGTTCTTTTTCATAGCGGGATTTGAGGCGGCTATACTGTTCCATTTGAAAAGCGTCTGCACGGCTGGGACCTTTATGCTGCGAAATGGCCTGATTGGTTATAGCAATCAAATCAATAAGACGGTTAACACGCAGTCTCAATTCTTCGGAAGAAATCATGGTGATGCTGTAAATTTTAGTTGAACGAAACCTTTAAGTCGGTAGCCTCTATCCGTGCTAAAAAACGCTTTCCAACTCCATTCATCCTGTTTAGTCGTGAAAAAAATGTCCAGATCATTTTCATAATTGCTTAAAATAGGCACTAAAAAATCAATCATGTTTTCAATGTCCGACTCTCTAAAAAATACTACTACATCAATGTCTTTTGGAAAACGCTTTTTCGTCACAAAACTCCCATCTACCCAAAGGTAAAACCCTGTTGCCCCCAAACCCTTTAAATCACTGACCAAATCAAGCAAACGCCCAAAAAGCCGTTCACGCGCCGAATCAATGACAAAAATACGTTCAAAATCCTCCAAAGTCAATACATGGACTTCGGGCGGCTCAATATAGCCCCATCCACCAAACTGAAACATTGCCAAAGATAACAAAAGTCATTCGGATTGATTTAAAATCAATCTTCCACCTTTCGTCTATATGAAGATCGCCGAATTTTCCGTCAAAAATAGTCAGTTCACCTTCATCATCTTCTGCTTCGTTATGGCGCTGGGCATCGGCTCACTGCTCAATATGCCACGCGCCGAAGACCCCAAGTTCTCGCCGCCGGGCTACAACATTGTCATCGTCTATCCGGGGGCCGGACCAGCAGAGATAGAGAACAAGATCACCGACAAGTTGGAGGCGAAGTTGGGTGCATTGGAAAATATTGACCGCATCCGCTCGGTGTCGTCCAGCGGTTTTTTGATCCTGACCATCGAGTTCAAACACGGCGAAAGCACCGAAAAGAAGTACGAAGAAGTGGTACGCGAGGTGAATGCGCTGCGCCCCGAACTGCCGCAGGACATCTATCGCATTACCATCCAGAAATTTGCCTCCTCCGACGTAGCGATTTTGCAGGCCGGATTGGTGAGCGAAAATGCCTCCTACGCCGACCTGCGCCGCGAAGCCGAACGACTGGAAGAGAACCTCGAACGCCTGCCCGGCATCAAAGGCGCGGACACCTGGGGCTACCCCAAACGCGAAGTGCAGATCAACATCAACCTGCCCAAAATGGCCGCCGAGGGGCTGCCGGTGAGCCGCATACTGGGTGCCTTGCAGAGCGAAAACGTGAGTATTCCCGGCGGTTCGGTTAATGTCGGCGACCGGCAGTTTTTTGTGGAAACCAGCGGCGATTTTGAAAATATAGACGAAGTACGGAATACGGTCATCAATGGCAATAATGGTAAAGTACTGTACCTCAAAGACTTGGCCGACGTGGACTATGCCTACGAAGAGCCGCGCCACTTGGCCCGCATCAACGGTACCCGCTGCGTGTGGGTGACCGCCCGCATGAAAGACGGCCAAAATATCTTCGATGTGGGCGAAGCGGTGAACAAGGTGGTCGCAGAGTTTCGCACCGGCCTGCCTGCCAGCATGGACTACGTGAAAGTGTTCGACCAGAACGATTCGGTGCGCAAACGCCTGACCCGCTTTGCCGTGGATTTTGGCATCGCCATCCTGCTGGTGCTCATCACGCTGCTGCCACTCGGCTGGCGGGCCGCGCTGGTGGTCATGGTGTCCATCCCGCTCAGCATGGCCATCGGTCTGTTCGCACTCGACCAATTGGGTTATTCACTGAATCAATTGAGCATCGTCGGCCTCATTATCGCGCTCGGTATTCTGGTGGACGACAGCATTGTGGTCGTGGAAAACATCGAACGCTGGATTCGTGACGGATATAGCCGCTTCGACGCGGCCATCCTCGCCACGCGCCAGATCGGGCTGGCCGTGGTGGGCTGTACCGCCACGCTGGTGCTGGCCTTCCTGCCGCTGGTCTTTTTGCCCGATGCCTCCGGCGATTTCATCCGTTCGCTGCCGATGGCCGTGGTCTGCACCATCATCGCCTCGCTGTTCGTGTCGCTCACCATCGTGCCGTTTTTGAGCAGCCGCGTTTTGTCGGGGCACGAAGACCCACGGGGCAATATCCTGCTTCGCGGCATGAAATGGCTGATTTCGGTGAGTTATGCGCGTTTGCTGCAACTGGGGCTCCGTCATCCGCGCTGGACGATGGTGGTGGCCGCCGTCATTTTCTTCGGCGTACTGGCTTTGGCGGGCCGGGCGGGTTTCGGCCTCTTCCCCGCCAGCGAACGCCCCATGCTGTACATTGACGTGGAGGGCGCGCCGGGTTCGAGTCTGGAACAAACCAATCGTCTGGTACAACTCGTTGATTCTGTGATCCATGAATACGTCACGCCGGAATTTCGCCAGCAATCTTTGCTCCCCGATTCGATAGAGCCAAAGTCGGTTTATGCTGGTGGTAAAGCGCAGGTGACCTGGTATGCTTCCAATATCGGGCGCGGCAATCCACGGGTCTATTACAACGTGATCCGGGAAAATGAAAGCCCCGACTACGGCCAGGTCTTTGTGCAATTGCAGGAAAAAACGCCGCCTTCGGTGAAAATCGCGCTGATTGACGAACTGCGGGAGAAGTTTAAAAACGTGCCGGGGGCCACAATTACCGTCAAAAATTTCGAGCAGGGCCCGCCGGTGGATGCGCCCATTGCCATTCGCGTGGCCGGTGAAAATCTGGATACGCTGCGCAAAATAGCGGCCCAGGTGGAGACCGTGATTGCCAATACCGAAGGCACTATTTATGTGGACAATCCTATTTCGACCATTAAAACCAGTCTGGCGGTGCGTATTAACAAGGACAAAGCCGCCACGCTTGGCATTCCCATCGCCGAAATAGACCGCATGGTGCGCCTCGGCATTGCGGGTCTGAATCTCGGCACTTTTACCGCTAAATCCGACGACGAGGACTATAACCTCACGGTCAGCATTCCTAAAAAAGGCAATTTTGCGACGCTGGATGTGTTCAAAAATCTGTATGTCAATAATGTGCTCGGCACCGCTGTCCCACTTAGTCAGGTGGCCGAAATTGAATTTAAACCTTCGCCTAATTTTATTCAACACTATGATAAAAATCGTTTTACCGGCGTAACGGCCTACGTGAAAAGTGGTTTTTTGCCTCAAACTATTAATAGCCAACTAAAAGAAAAACTCGCTACTATAGATTTCCCCAAAGGGTATGGTTATACTATTGCGGGCGAACAGGAAAGTGCCGAACGCTCTTTTGGCGGATTGGGCACCATTATTCTGGTGACGGTATTTGGGCTTTTAGCCGTGTTAATTCTGGAATTTAAAACTTTTAAAAGCACTATTATTGTATTGTCCGTTATTCCATTGGGTATTATCGGGGCCATATTAATTCTATTAGCCACGGGTTATCCTTTCTCCTTTACCGTAGTGGTAGGTCTGATTGCACTGATGGGTATTGAAGTCAAAAACTCTATATTACTAGTGGATTTTACCAATCAATTGCGGGCCGAAGGCCGAGGTCTGGACGAGGCTATTCTGGAAGCCGGAGAAATTCGTTTTGTACCCATTCTGCTGACTTCTTTAACCGCTATTGGTGGCCTTTTACCGATTGCTATTGAAGAAAATCCGCTGTATTCTCCGCTGTCCTATGTATTAATCGGCGGTTTGATTTCCAGTACTTTATTGTCGCGGATTGTGACGCCGGTGTTGTATAAGTTGCTGGCACCGACGGTACAATCCGTCTAGTTGGTAGCGTGAACTAATTTTGTTGCCGTTCCGTTTTCATTTCTATGGAACGTCAAGAAAAATCGGAAGCGGAATGCAATGCGCTGTTGCGCAAAATCTTCCTAGCATCGGATGCGCTATTAGCAATGTTTGCCCCGCAAGGTTGGGAACACTCCCCGCTATTGGCGGCCAAATATCCTTCCCCGCAGGAACGCTATGAGCGTAGTCTGCAAATGCACCGCAACATGCAGTCGCTGTCTCAAAAAGCCGGGCGATCCTACCCCGAACCTCACTTGGAAGATTTTGAAAAGGAGTCGCTTCCGATTTCCAACGCCCCATTGGAGGATTTGCTCGACCTCGTCGGTGACTGCGTGTGGAGTATTTTTTCAGAAAATCACGATGTTGTGGCCTCCGACGGTAGCATTTACCATCTTGGCTCCTGGCGCGGTTCGGGGCATTTTATCGCTGATTTTATCAATGACCATTACCCTGTAAACAACAAATACGGTTACCTGGATTTTTATATGGGCCTGTTATACGACGAGGACCGCATAAAATGCCTGCCAGTTTTTCGGCACATTTTTGAAATACTAAAACAGGGAGATTGTGACTGGCACTATTCCTTTCCGGGTGTGGGTGTGGTGTCCTTCGCACAGCCGCCCCAAGCTAATGCCGACCCCGCTACCTACGATCCGGCCACCGCCTTACAAGCCCAAATGGAATATGAGGCCCAACAGCGCGACATCGCCGATTTGCAGGCAAAGTTTGGTAAAGCCCGGGAAGAGGCGATGGAAGAAGCGCGCTATAAGTCGCCTCCGGCAACGGTACAGGCTTACTGGGAGATATTTGGAAGATGGCCGCAAGGGTGGGTAGCATAGGATATTTGCTTCTATGCTTCTGAAAACGCCAAACGCGGCGAAGATGGCCAGTTTTCAAAACATACAGCCACCACACAAAAATCCAAACAGTTGTTTCAAAGTGTTTATTTTTGTTGCACAATGTCGCATCATATATGAACAGCCAAGATCTAAGAGTTTCTATTAACACATTGCTTGACCAGACCGATGATTCGGAGGTTTTGTCGTTAATTTACGCTTTTTTTAGTCAAATTATCCGGCAAAAGTGGGGAGAATATAGTGGCGCATAAAGCCGACGGAACGCCGATCTCCAACGAAGAATTGATCGAAAGCATCCTGCAATCGAGTCGGAAAAATTTATAATCGTATCTGAGCAGATTTTATAATGTTATTATGAAAGCAGACAGAATAGCAAATAGTTTTTTCTGGATATGCAACGCCCTTACTTTTTCCGCTGCTGCGTCATTCACCTTGTGGTGGACTTTCAACTTGCTAAATTCTTTAATAAATAACACAGCAGTACAAAAGCCGTATGTCGCTTTTATCTTATTTGCTTATCCTGGTTTTGTAGCCTGGAAAACCGGCAATTGGCTTTTACAGCCCAACCCAGGCACTGCTTTAAACTATATTTGGTATTGGTTGATCGCCATATTCCTTTGTTTTATTTTAGGATTTATACTAGCGGCCACGTCTTGCGGTGGCCATATTTAAAATTCAGATCAGTATTATAAATCCTTACAACATTTTGTCACAAAACATGGAAGCGCGGATTTTTATCATTGATTTAAAATCCGCGCTTCCATTATTACTACCCCGCCTTCGGCGCATCCGCCCACACCGTCGTCTCTTCCCAGGCATCAAAATCTTTCTTCAACGCATCCAGTTTAGCCCGCGCACCGTTCAAGGCGCCTTTGCCGAGCAGCAAACGCAGCGGCGGTTTTTCTGATTCCACGGCTTTAAAGATCGCTTGCGCCGCCCGTGTTGGATCACCAGGCTGATTGCCGCTGTAACCACGAATCGCGCCTTTGTTGGCACCCGCCGTAGAAGCATAATCGTCAATCACAATCGGGCTATTCTCGGCGGAGCGACCGGCCCAATCGGTACGGAAACCGCTGGGAGCCACAATGGTCACTTTGATGCCCAGTTTCGCGGTTTCTTTGGCCAATGATTCGGAGAGACCATCCACGGCAAATTTGGTGGCGTTGTAAAAACCAACCGCCGGGAAACCCACCAGTCCACCGATGGAAGCGATGTTCACAATATGGCCGCTGCGTTGGGCGCGCATGATGGGCAGCACTTCCTGGGTCATCTTGGCGAGACCGAAGAAGTTGATCTCGAACATGTTGCGCACTGCCGCTTCTTCGCTCTCTTCCACCGCGCCGAAATAACCAATGCCGGCATTGTTCACCAGCACATCAATGCGACCGAAACGGTCCTTGGTTTGCTGCACCGCCGCTTTGATCTGGTCGCCTTTCGTCACGTCCAGCGTGACGGCGATGGCCTTGTCTTCGTGACCAGCCACGATGTCCTGCACGTCGGCGATTTTACGGGCGGCTACAGCGGCTTGGTGGCCTTGCGCCAGTACGTATTTGGCCAACTCGCGTCCGAAGCCCGTCGAGCAGCCAGTGATTAACCATACTTTTTCCATGATCTGTTTTTTGAACAAGACGAACACGAGGAACAGGGAAAAAGTTGAGGTGGTAGAGAAATGTTGAGTACAGATTAAACTGAATTTAATAAACTCTGTGAGCCTCTATTTACTCCGTGAGCCTCTGTGAAACAAAAAATGGGGTCACGGAGGCTCACAGAGTAAATAGAGGCTCACTGAGAAATGCTGTAAAATCAATATTATAGTCGGCGGCTGAATCCGGCGGTACTTTAGCGAACGAACCGTTCGATATCGAACGCTTTTTATTTTCATAAAACAACGTAAATTATTGATTGTAAATGACTTACCGCTTGGCACGGCGTTCGCATCTCTATGGTTATATCGCACTAAAAAGCGGTCGGAAATGGACAGAGCAGTATCACCGGAATTTATACAAAAACAACGCAGCAAAGTCTGGCTGTACGCCGTGCTAATCGTCGCCATATTGGCAGCAGCCACGTGGGGATTGCGCAGCACGCTCTCCACTTCGGCTAAACGCACGGACATCCGTACCGCCGTGGTGGAAACCGGCAATGTGGAGAACACCCTCCAAGCAGGCGGCGAGGTGCAGCCCGAATTGGAACAAGTCATCACCAGCCCCATCGCGGCCATTATTCAGCAGGGTTATGTCAGCGCGGGCAGCACGGTAAAAGTGGGCGACAAAATCCTCGAACTGGACAAGGCGTTCACCCAGATCGAGTTTGAAAAACAAAAGGATGAACTCGATCTCAAACGCAACGGCATTGTGAAAATCCAACTCGAACTGGACAAGAGTTTTTACGACATCAAAATCCAGGATTCGATCAAAGCCTGTCGCATTGTGAGCCTGCAAGCCGACCTGAAAAATGCCCGCCAACTCTTTCAGGCGGGTGGCGGAACGCAGGCGACCATTGAAAAGATTGAGACGGAACTGCGCGTAGCGCAACTGGAAAAACGGCAGTTGGAGAATGACATTCGCAGTCGCCAGCAGGTGATGCGGGCCAGCATCCGCGAATCGCAGATCACTGCGTCTATCCAGGAAAAGCAGTTGAGCGAGTTCGAGCGGAAGTTGCAGCAGGCCAATATCGTGGCACCACGGGCTGGGGTGCTGACCTACGTGAACCTTAATTTAGGCACCAAAATCAATGAAGGCGACATCCTGGCGCGCATTGCCGATCTGCGTAGTTTCAAGATACTGGGTTCTATATCAGACAGTTATTCGCCACAAATGCACAACGGCATGGCCGTTATCGTGCGCATCAACGATTCTATCGTGCGCGGCAGGCTGATTAACATCCACCCGGCGGTATCGAACAATATAGTGACTTTCGATGTGGCTTTGGACGACCAAAAAAGCAGCAGCCAACTGCGTCCGAATATGAAAGTGGAACTGTATCTCGTCACCGACGAACGCAAACAGGTGCTGCGCGTCAAGAACGGCCCGGCTTTCAAAGGCGGCGCGGAGCAGGATGTTTTTGTGCTGCGTCCCGATGGAAAAGCTGAACGTCGGCGCATCAAGACCGGCCTAACGAACTTCGATTTTGTGGAAATAACCGCCGGTCTGCAACCCGGCGAGACGGTAATTGTGTCGGACATGAGCGCGTATAAAAACGTAACCGAGATCGAGATCAAATGAAGCAGCCACTGATTGCCTGGATAATTATCGTGCTGGTGCAGCCGCTTTTCGCGCAGGAGCCCGTCCGCTTGCAACTCCCGATGGTGGTGGATATGGCCAAAGCGCAGTCCATTGCCGCGCGGCAGGCCGCGACGACGAAGGAGACGAAATACTGGGAATACCGCACTTTTAAGTCCAATTTTAAACCGCAACTGCTGTTGGACGGACGTTTGCCCGCCTTTTCGCGGACTTTCAATGAGGTGGTGCAACCGGACGGCACGATTCAGTTCCAGCCGGTGCGCTTCAATAATTCGTCGCTGGGCCTCTCGCTGGAGCAGCAGATTTCCCGCACCGGCGGCACCATTTATGCCGCCACCGGGTTGCAACGTTTTGATGATTTTAACCGGCACAATACCTTGTACAATAGCACCTTATTTGCCGTGGGTTTGCGACAACCGCTGTTGCAATTTAATCCATTAAAATGGGATAAAAAGATAGAGCCACTGATCTATCAGGAAAGCCAGCAAGAATATATAGAGGCTTTGGAGCAAATTGCGATGACGGCGAATGGCCTGTTTTTCGATCTGTTATTAGCGCAGGTCAATCAAAATATCGCTATTACTAATCTGAAAAACACCAATGATATTCTGCGTATTGCCAATGAAAAATATGTGTTGGGTAAAATCAGCCGGAATGAAATACTACAATTGCAACTAGAACAACTAAAAGCCCAGAAAGCCCTGGCGACCGCCAAACGTGATCTGGAAATAGCCACGCTGAACCTGAAAGCCTACACGGGTCTGAAAAACGACGCACCGCTGGAACTCGTGGCTCCGCAACCGGGTACTTTGCCCGCTATCGCACCGGAAACGGCTCTGGCGGAGGCCTTTGCCAATCGCTCGGATGCCATTGGGTTCAGTCGCCGCCGCCTGGAAGCGGAACGCGCCGTAGCGAAGGCCAAAGCCGAACGTGGACTAAATGCGACCTTGACTGCCAATGCCGGTATTTCTAATCGCGGGGCGCGGGTCGGCGATCTGTATCAGGCCCCACAGAATCAGCAATTGGTGACGCTGGAATTTGTGGTGCCGGTGCTGGATTGGGGCCGTGCTGAATCGCGCACTAAAACGGCGGAAGCGAACCGAACTTTGACGCAATATACCATCGAACAGGATAAGCAGAATTTTGAGCAGGAAATCTACACGCAGATCACTTTATTTGATTTGCTGCAAGATCAATTATCCCTAACCACGCAGGCGGATTCTATTGCTTCGGAGAAATACCAGATTGCACAGGAACGCTACGTATTAGGCGACCTTTCTATTACCGATCTAAGTATTGCTTTTACTGAAAAAGATCAGGCGAAACGGGATTATGTGGGGGTGCTGCGCGATTATTGGGCGGCGTTTTATCAGTTAAGGTGGTTGACGTTGTATGATTTTGAAAAAGGGAAAAAAATAAAATAACAACCCCACCCCTATCCCCCTGCCCCGAAAGGGAGGGCCGATTAGTTCTAAAAAACGTGTCATTCAGAGCGTAGCGATGAATCTGATTTTGAACAAAAAAAGCAAAAAATGATGCTTTTCAAGCCTCGGATTCTTCGGCTACGCCTCTGAATGACAGCATTTTAGCAGAATTGA
>JANPIV010000058.1:0-109635 GCA_031425155.1 Saprospirales bacterium
GACAAAAATTTTTTAAAATATTTTTCGCTTTTTGTCATTCAGACCCTTATGGCGTGTAATCTGAGGCCTAAGGCCTAAATTAAAAAGTTTTATAGCGTCGGCCTTCGGCCTCAGATACCACGCTACGCTCTGAATGACAAAACCTACTATGTACTCTATAAAACTATCGCAACAAGACTAACATCCATTTCTAATCAGTTCAACCACTAAAAACGCAATCAGCATGTCTTACTTCCCCAGTATCAAAATAACAAGCAGGAATAATTACAAAATCTCTATCTGCTTTATGAAAATATTTGCATTTTTCATCTTCTTGGCAGTTCCATTATTTGCCTCCGCCCAGGATAATGCTGCGAAAAATGATGCTGTCCTAAAAAATAGCATTCGGGAAGAAAAATTTATTACTATAAATGGTGTGGAGCAATGGGTTACCATACACGGAGAAAAATCAAAACCGGTTATATTGTTTATGCACGGCGGCCCAGGCAGTCCGATAAGTCCATATTCAGACAACCTCTACAAAGAGTGGGAAAAAGATTTTATCATTGTGCAATGGGATCAACGTGGAACGGGAAGAACCTTTGGACAGACTGCCCCGGAAGAATTAACTCCCGAATATTTAAAAGCGAACCCTTTGACTCTTGAACAAATGGTCGCCGATGGGGTGGAATTATCAGAATATTTAATTAAACATTTGGAAAAACAAAAAATAATTCTTTTCGGCACCTCCTGGGGTTCTGTACTTGGGGTAAAGATGGCTACGAAGCGACCCGACCTTTTTTATGCTTATGTAGGGCATTCACAAATTATGCATCCTTCTAACGATTTGGCCCTTTATAATCGGGTTTATCGAATATCTGAAGATAAAAAAGACAAGGAATCTTTAGAAACATTAAATACGCTTGGTAAACCTCCTTATGATAGAGCAAGAAAGGTGGGTCAGTTATTTAAAATCGTTAAAAAATATGAAAGAGCAAATTCAATCCCCGCACCAACCGCCTGGTTTGTCGAATCGGCGGAATATGATAATCCAAAAGATCAGCAAAATCGCGATGATGGTGATGACTATTCTTTTGTCAATTATGTAGGCGACAGTCAGTTGGGCGTTCCATCTATGCGTTCCAATATTGATATGATGAGAGATAATCTAGAATTTAAAATACCCGTTTATCTAATCCAGGGCAGTGAGGACCTTTTAACGCCCAAAGAATTGACAAAAAAATATTTTAATAAAATTAAGGCCCCTAAAAAGAAATATTTTTTACTCCCAAAAACGGCGCATGGGTTTAATTTGTCGGTGTTGGAAACACAATATAAGATATTTAAGGCTATAAAAACTTTGTAAAACCTCTCCACACTATGCTCAACAAAATCCACCACATCGCCATCATCTGCTCGGACTACACCGTCTCCAAGCGATTCTACACCACTATATTAGGCCTAAAAATTATTAAAGAAACCTACCGGGCCGAAAGAGAATCTTATAAATTAGACCTCGCTCTACACGACCAGTATATCATCGAATTATTCTCCTTTCCCGATCCGCCGCCACGCCCTTCCAGACCCGAAGCAGTCGGGCTGCGGCATTTGGCTTTTGAAGTAGATCATTTAGAGCCGATTATCGAGCATTTAGCAGCCTTTAATGTGGCCGTAGAACCCATCCGTATAGACGAGATTACCAATAAGCGCTTTACGTTTACCAGCGACCCGGATAATTTGCCGATAGAATTTTACGAAAAGTAAACGACTACATCGCCAGCCCCACCACGTACCACGTCTCTCCACTCACCGGATCATCATATACGCGCATCGTCTCAAAACCCACCCGCTGATGCGCCCGTAGTGAACGCGTGTTGCGCGCCGCCACTTCGGTGACCGTAAAGTCATAATTCGCGGCGCAGACTTCCTGCATTTTGGCGTACAGTCCATCGAAAAGGCCTTGACCGCGATAACCATCAGCGATACAAATCTGGCCCATCACGAACCAGCGCGGATGATCGCACAGGCTACGGCCATGCCAGGTCAATTCGTCCAGCATATCGAACATGGGCACGAGTTCCGGCACCTCCGCCCCGAAACTGCGCGGCATGACCAGCGCATAACCCACCACGCGGTCGCCGTCTTTGGCGATCACCGACGGCGCGGTTTTGTTCATCCGTTGCAGCACGTCCGGGTCGTGGCGCACGGTGACAAAACCCTGCGCTTCTTTCTCGGCGGCGGAGAGCGTACTGTCGTGATTGGCCGTTTGCAAGGCCAGGATTTGGGTCACTTCGTCCGGTGTACTCACCGTAGTATATTCGATGTGGTGGCGCGTCTCCATGCTGTTTATTTATCGCCAAAAATAACCTGTCTATTTCAATTTTTCTCTTCTCGTGAAAACTACTACTTTGGGGCCGCTAAAACGCTGGCAACACCACGGTCCGCCCTTATTGCCTGCCCGAATAGCCTAACCAAAACATAAATATGATCCTTGGTATTCTGAAAGAAGCCCCCGGCGAACAGCGCGTAGCCCTCGCGCCAGATGCTGTTGCGGGCTTATTGAAAAATGGTCTGCAGACGATTTTAGTGGAACAAGGTGCCGGTGACCGGGCTTTTTTCAAAGATGCGGACTACACGGCGCAGGGCGCACAAGTCGTTGATCGCGAAGCAGTTCTGCAACAATCGCAGGTGCTGTTGTCCATTCAGCCGCCCCCTGACACGACCCTCGCCCGCCTTTCGCCCGGTCAGGTGCTGATCGGCCAATTCAACCCCCTCACCCGTACCGATCTGATCGAAGTGCTGCTCCAAAGAAAGGCCACGGCTTTCAGTCTGGATATGGTGCCGCGCAGCAGTCGCGCCCAGGCGATGGACGTGCTGTCGTCTATGGCGACGGTGGCGGGCTATAAGGCGGTGCTACTGGCGGCGGCCCATTTGCCTACTTTTTTTCCCATGTTTATGACGGCTGCCGGGACGGTGAAACCTGCCAAATTGCTGGTGCTCGGTGCCGGGGTAGCGGGTCTGCAAGCCATTGCCACGGGCAAACGCCTCGGCGCGGTGGTGGAAGCCTTCGATGTGCGCCGGGCCGCTAAAGAAGAGGTGCTGAGTCTGGGCGCGAAATTCGTGGAAGTGGAAGGTGCCACCGACGATACCAGCGCGGGCGGCTATGCGGTGGAACAAACCGAAGATTTCAAACGTCGTCAGGCCGAACTCATCCAGCGACATGCCCTGCTCGCCGATGTGGTGATTTGTACCGCGCAGATTCCGGGTCGTCCCGCGCCGCTGCTTATTTCCCGCGAGACAGTGGAACAGATGAAACCAGGCGCAGTGGTCGTGGATTTGGCGGCTTCTTCGGGGGGCAACTGCGCTGGTTCCGAAGATGGCAAAACTGTGGTTATCAATGGCGTATCTATCATTGGCGACAGCAACTTGCCTACGACTATTCCAAAAGATGCCAGCGTGATGTTTGGTAAAAATGTGGTTAATTTCCTGAAACTTTTGCTGCCCAAAGGAGAATTGGTGCTCAATTTCGAGGAAGATATTCTGGCCGCCTCCTGCATTGCGCACCAAGGGGAAATCGTCAGCGAACGCCTGAAAAAGGTGATGCAAACGGCCTAATAAAAAAAGGCAAAATTGCAAAAGGCAAATAAAGCACAGCGATATCCCAATTTTATCTGGATGCTATATTTGGTATTTACTAATTCATAACCAGGGCGACCGTAAGAGTCGCCCCTACGATCATCCGAATGTTTCAATTTTTTCTTGACAATCAACAACTTATCTACATCGTCATTTTGTCCATTCTGTTGGGCATCGAGGTGATTTCCAACGTACCAGCCATTCTGCATACGCCACTTATGTCGGGGGCCAACGCCATCCACGGCGTGGTCATCATTGGAGCGATCATCGTCATGGGTCATGCCCGCGCCGATGATTATTTGGCCCTGATTCTGGGTTTTCTGGCCGTGGTGCTTGGTACGCTCAATGTAGTGGGCGGCTTTGTGGTCACTAACCGGATGCTGGAAATGTTCAAGAAAAAAAAGTAATTTAAGTATGAAGTATAAACTATGAACGATGAAGTATAATATCATACTTCATCGTTTTTCAGGGTGTTAAGCAAACATAGTTGGTTTAATAAGTTCTACTAAAATCAACCTGTTTACTTGTCATCTTATAGTTCATATATCATAGTTTATACATCATAGTTCATCGTTCATACTTCATCGTTAAAAAACGGATGTCCAGTTTTTTACTACAATTATCTTATTTGTTGGGTTCCATTACCTTTATTATCGGGCTGAAACGGCTGAGCAGCCCCGATCTGGCGCGGCGTGGCAATCTGCTGGCAGCGGTTGGTATGGGGATCGCCATTGCCGGGACGGTGTTATTTCACAAAGATAAATTTGGTGAATCCATCGGTAATATTGTGTGGATACTGGCGGCGATGGGCGTTGGTACAGTCATCGGTTATCTGATGGCCATGCGCGTCAAAATGACCGCCATGCCGCAGATGGTGTCGTTTTTCAACGGGATGGGCGGTGCTTGTGCGGCCATTATTTCCCTCGTCGAATTTCACTCCCACCCGGCGGGCACGCCCGGTTATCTGTTGATCGTGCTGTTGGGTTTGATCATCGGTAGTGTGTCGTTTAGTGGCAGTATTGTGGCCTACGGCAAATTAGACGAAAAGATCAAAGACTTCTCGGCGCAAGCCCTGACCTGGTTCAATCTGCTACTTTTAGTAGTGATTTTCAGCATATTAGCCATCGCCGTCTGGTCGCCGCTGACTTTCGGCCCGGCGGTTTTGTGGATTTTACTGCCTTTATCGCTGCTGTACGGGGTGCTTTTCGTGATGCCCATTGGCGGCGCGGATATGCCCGTCGTCATCTCACTGCTCAACTCCTTCACTGGCGTGGCGGCGGCTTTCGGCGGCTTTTTATACGATAATCCGGTCATGCTCACCGGCGGTATTCTGGTTGGTTCGGCGGGTACTATCCTGACCGTGCTGATGTGTAAAGCCATGAACCGCTCACTGCTCAACGTGATTATCGGTTCCTTTGGCAAGGGTGCTGCGGCCTCGCAAAAGGCGCAGGGCGACCAGGTGGCGAAAGAAATTTCGCTCAACGATGCGGCCATTTTATGTGCCTACGCCAGCAAAGTAATCATCGTGCCGGGTTACGGTCTGGCCGTCGCGCAAGCGCAGCATATTTGCCATGAATTTGAGAAAAATCTCGAAGAGCGCGGCGTGGAAGTCAGTTACGCCATTCACCCGGTGGCCGGACGGATGCCGGGCCACATGAACGTGCTTCTGGCCGAAGCCGACGTCGCTTATCCGAAACTGGTGGAAATGGACGATGTAAATCCACAAATGGCATCCACGGATGTGGTCATTATTGTGGGTGCCAACGACGTGGTAAACCCTGCCGCCGAGACCGATCCCGGCAGCCCGATCTACGGAATGCCGGTACTGAAAGTCTGGGATGCCAAACAAGTCATCGTGCTGAAACGCAGTATGCGCGCCGGTTATGCGGGCATCGAAAACGACCTGTTTTTCCACCCAAAAACCAAGATGCTTTTCGGCGATGCCAAAGCGACCCTGGGTAAATTGGTGGCGGAATTGAAAACTTTGTAAACTATTGCTGTTGCGCCTCCTCGCCGGTATCCAGTTTCTCCACCGGCATAATTTCTTTGGATACTTGCACCAGGTTATGGTCTTCGTAACGCGTACCATCTTCATAAGAGACAGAGACAGAGACAGTTAACTCCTGATTGGCCGGGCCTTTGAAAGTACCTTTTACCGGACTGCAATCGCCGAAATGCCGACCCACGGCCAATACGACGTGTTGCTCGCTGACCCAACAATTATTCGTGGGATCTATGCCCACCCAGCCGACAATGGGCAGCCATACTTCCACCCAGGCATGGGTGGCGCCCGCGCCGCGCGTCTGGTTTTGATTGGGACAAATGTAGCCACTCACGTAGCGCGCTGGCATTCCTTCCGTCCGCAGGATTTGGAGGAGTAAATGCGCAAAATCCTGGCATACGCCCGAGCGCAATTCCAGAATTTCATCGAGCGTGGTTTCTACGGTAGTGATGCCTTTCCGATAAGTAAAATTATCAAAAATATACTCCGAACAGCGTTGAATAAACACCGCCGGGGTATCGCGCACGTGTTTCAATTCTGCTACCATCGTGGCCAATAGCGCACTGGAACCCAGGAATTCGGGTTGCGACAAATCCAGCAGATGCAGATCATTTTCAATACTGCCGCGTAAAATCTCCCAATCAGAAAATTTGGACGTCGCCAGCGGCACCTGCACGGTCGGATACGTTTTGACCCACAAAGTGCTATCAATCAGCAGTTGCTCACAGGGTTGATTGACCATAAACCAACCGGCCTGATTGCCCCAATAATCAATAAAACGATTGATATTCGGGTCGCCGGTGATGATGAGGTTATGCTGCATCGTCTCCTGACCAGGCCGTTGATAAGGATAAATTCTAATCTGATTACTGCTTTCGCGCACGGGGCGGTCGTAGCGGTAATGAGTCAAATGCTGGATTTTATAAGTTGGCATAATGATTTAAAATGTGGTCAATGTGGTCAATTATAAGCAAAATAACTCCTCGCCAAAGCCGTGCTGAATCGGTGAAAATCGGTGCGCATCCCCATCAAAAACGGGTGTAAACCAATTTGCGTAATAGAATCCATATCGGCAAATTCTACTTTGGCACGCAGGCGACCGATGATTTTTTTCAGTGGTTCGGTCGTCTCGGTTTGGTCTTCGGCCAGGTTTTGAATAATGCGATCCAGCCGGAAGAGGCAATAAGCCAGCGAACGGGGAAATTGCGCATTGAGGATCGCCAGATCGGCCACGCTCCGGCCTTCCAAGGCACCGGGATAACGTTTCAAATATAGTTCATATCCGCTCAGCGAAAGCAGCAGATTGCGCCAGTAGGGCACTTCGGCGGGATTCGCGAAGTCATATTCGATGCTGCGAAAACGTACATCCAGAATATCGGCGGTCACAATACCACGCTCGATAAAACGCCCCAGATTCATATAATTCCAGCCCTGGCCGCGCGGCATGGTCACTTCGGTCACGCCGCAAAAAGCGAGATACCGATCAATCAGGCTGCTGAGCATCACAATTTGCTCGCCCCGGTCAATGGCTTTTTCGAGGTCGGGATGAATAAGCGTCAGGTAAAATTCATTGACGCATTCCCACACTTCTTTGGTGACGTGGTCTTGCGCACCGCGCGTGTTTTCCCGCGCCCGCGTCACGATGTTGCGGATAGAATTGTTGTTGGCACGATCAAAAATCATGTAGCGCAGTACTTCATCACTGTTTTCGGCCATACGCACCGCTTCTTCCGGCGGTAAGGCCGTAAAAATCTGCAACACCGGCTGCCAACTAAAATCCGGCTGCCCGCTGCGATCCAGCGCGGTGATGAAGTTGATTTTCAACATCCGTAAAATGCCATCAGTACGCTCCATGTACCGGGTCATCCAAAAAAGAGAATCAGCAATTCGACTGAGCATTTTATGAGTTATGAGTTATGAGTTATGAGTTATGCAATTTATTAGTTTATTTATAGAAAGTGGTGGTACATGAAGTAAATAGAAAGTGCAATTAAAAGAACTGTTTTTGTAGCATTTTTTAATTTATTTTTCTTTTTGGTTATGATAGCACTACGGACTAATCGCAGTAGTTCATCGGTATCATTAGTAAGTGATTGGAACTCGGTTTCGTTTAAGTAATTGGTAAGAAACAGAAGTTCCAGCCAATACAGCGTCTCATCGTTTCTTTTTGAGCAATGCCCAATTTGTGGATAAAATCATCTGTACTTTCTGCATTTTGCGCTTCTCTAATATTGGCACCAGGTGAAGTACCTGATTTCAGTATTTGTCGGCTTAAAACGTACTCTTTTTTCTCGCCAACTAAGTATTTACAAAGATTTACTATGCGAATAGCCAAAGCCAGTGATTTCTCTCGCATAGGGGAAGCAGGTTGATTGGTCATAAATTACAGTTTTAATTTGAAAAGAAAGCGACAATCTAAAAGCGTGAGTTATAACTCATAACTTATAACTCATAACTTATAACTTATAACTCATAACTAAACCACCCACGTATCCTTACTCCCTCCCCCCTGCGAAGAATTGACCACCAGCGAACCTTCGCGTAGCGCCACCCGCGTCAGGCCACCGGGAACGATTTGAATACCATCGGGGCCGCAGAGGGCGTAGGGGCGCAGGTCCACGTGGCGAGGCTGCAATTTGCCATCAATCAGGCAGGGCACGGTCGAAAGTTGCAGGATGGGCTGGGCGATGAACGAACGTGGATCGGCGATAATATCCAGTCGGCATTGGTCCAGTTCCTTTTCCGTGGCAATATGACCCATGACCATGCCGTAGCCGCCCGATTCGTTGGTGCGTTTCATCACCATTTTGGACATGTGCTGGAACACGTGTTCGCGCTCCTCGGGCTTCTCCATGCGATAAGTCGGCACGTTTTTCAGCAGCGGCTCTTCGTCCAGGTAGTAGCGGATCATATCGGGCACATAAGCATAGACCGCTTTATCGTCGGCCACGCCGTTGCCCACGGCATTCACGATGGCCACATTGCCCCGCCGGAAAGCCGACATGAGCCCCGGCACCCCGAGCGTACTATCGGGCCGGAACACGAGGGGATCGAGAAACTCATCGTCCACCCGCCGATATATCACGTCCACCTGCCGCTTGCCGCGCGTGGTTTTCATATACACTTTATGGTTTTCCACCACCAGATCGCGGCCTTCCACGAGTTCGATGCCCATGTAACGCGCCAGAAACGTATGCTCATAATACGCTGAATTGAACACGCCGGGCGTGAGCAGCACCACCACCGGGTTGGCCGCCTGACGCGGAGCCAGCGAACGCAGGATCTGGCCGAGGATCAGGGGATAGTCCGATACTTTTTTGACCGAATTATCGCCCAGCAGGTTCGGAAAAATGCGCTTCGTGGTCTCGCGGTTTTCGAGCATATAACTCACCCCGGAAGGCGTGCGCAGGTTGTCTTCCAGCACATAGTAAGTGCCATCGGCATCGCGAATCAGGTCAATCCCGGCAATGTGGACATAAATATCGTGCGGCACCATAATGCCCACTACCTCGCGCGTGAAATGCGGACACGACACAATGAGCCGGGCCGGGACCACGCCATCGCGGATAATCTGCTGGTTGGAATACACGTCGCGGAGGAACATATTGAGCGCCTTGAGCCGCTGTTTTATGCCCGCTTCGATCTGCGCCCATTCGCTTTGCACGATGATGCGCGGAATAATATCGAAAGGAAAAATGCGCTCAATGCCTTCATTCTCGGAATAAACCGTGAACGTAATACCCTGATGCATAAATAGTTGCCTCGCCAACTCTTCTTTACGATGCAGTGCATCGAGGGGTAAAAGGCTGAGTTCGCGCACCACCGTAGCGTAGTGTTCGCGCATGGAACCGTCGGCCACGCACATTTCATCCCACATTCCACTGCCAACGCAGTAATTACTAAACAAGTCGTTTTTCACCATATTTTATGATGTTTGGATTTGGCGAAGGTATATGCTGCAACTTATTGGAAGAAACAATTTTCATTTTACCGGCTGCTATTTAGCCATTTGTTATTCGGCATGGAGAAAAATAAATGACCAGGGAGACGGAGCCTGTTTTCCGCAAACCGTTTTTTGCTTTTTTAGGACGGGCAGTCGCCAAATCTTAATTGCTGAATGCCGAAATTTTGCGACAGAAAAACTTTTTTTGCGATCTGGCTTTTATAATTTTTCAGGCGTGTGGGACTCGTGTTTTTTTTCTCATTTCAGGAAAGTGTAAATGATAAACGGTGATCTTAAGTGCTTCGTCGCACCTATGGTATGTACACAAGTCGCAGGGAAGTCAGTCGGATGAAAAACCCTGCAAGGGTTGAATATGAATAGCCCCGCATGAAATGCGGGGAAAAGGACGAAATAATGGGAAACAACCCGACAAGGGTTGAACCACGCTGCTAAAAGCGACCTCCGTTCAACCCTTGTCGGGTTGTTTCGACTTCCTCTCTTTCCCCCAGTTTCACTGGGGGCTATTCATATTCGACCCCTTTGGGGTCATTAGGCGTTGATAATCAACGACAAATCCTAAAAAACTGCGGTATACCGAGCCTGTCTTGGAGGTGCAGCGCACCGGAACGGGCTACGGTGCGCTGCACCTCCGCAATGGGGTGTCTATTTATTTTGCTGCCAATATTCAGGGGCACTGCCCCTCCCATCTTTGTCGCTTGCGTAACATCAATTGTAGTTGTGTTCGTTTCACAAAGACGTGAAGTATAATTCGGATATTCGCACCCTAAAACCTGCACCATGAACGAAATATCGCTGCAAAACAAGGAAAACATTCGCCTGCACCTCACCGATTGGTCGGTGGAGGAGCCAAGTGCCGTCATTGCGCTGGTGCATGGGCAGGGCGAGCATATTGGCCGCTACGAACATCTGGCGACCTGGTACAATCGCCACCAGATAGCCGTGGTGGGCCTCGATTTGCAAGGTTATGGGCGCAGCGGAGGCCGCCGGGGCCATACCCGCGACCTGAATGCGCTGTTCGACGACATCACTTTGTTGCTGGAAGAAACGCGCCGCCGCTATCCGCAAACGCCGCTGTTTCTATATGGCCACTCCATGGGCGGCAACCTGACCCTGCATTATACGGTGCTTCAACAACCCGATATTCGCGGCCTGATTGCGACCAGCCCTTGGATACGCCTGGCTTTTGAAGCGCCGGTGCTGAAAGTGATGGCGGGACGTTTGCTGCGCCGTTTCATGCCGACGCTGAGCCTGCCGACGGGTCTGACGGCCCGCTTTATTTCGCAGGACCCTGCCGTGGTGCAGGCCTACAAAACCGACCCGCTGGTACACGACCAACTCAGTGCTTCCGCCGGCATTGTGCTGCTCGAAAGTGCCGCCTGGCTCAACCAATATTCCGGTAAGTTCCCGACGCCCCTGCTGCTGCTGCATGGCACCGGCGATAAGATCATTTCTGCCGCCGCTACCCGCGAGTTTGCCGGGCGTATTTCCGGCGACGTGACCCACCAGGAATGGCCGGGGCTATACCATGAGTTGCATAATGAGCGGGAACAGGAAGAAGTATTTGCCTTTACGCTGGGCTGGATGGAGAAAAGGTGGGCATAACTCTATACACTGTAAATCAAGTTTTTGAGTATTTGAAGATTCGAGTATTTGAGTATTTGAGTATTTGAGTATTTGAGTATTTGAGTATTTGATAAGGCACTTGATGGGTGGGTTAATTGATCGAATACTCGCATCCTCAAATACTCCTTTTTTTCAAATACTCGCATCCTCAAAAAATTCACAATTAAAAGTCTTCACAATCTCAACATCCTTCCCTCATGGCACTTTACACACCAAAAGAGCAGCTGCTATCCGATTTTGAAAATGTTTTTTCCGGCGAGCCCTGGTACGGCGAGTCCGTGCTGACCATTTTGGAACGCGTCTCTGCCGATCAGGCGATGAAGCCGGTCGGTGGAAAGCGCATTTATACCGTGCTGCTGCATATACTGGCTTGGCGAACGTATTTGCTCCGCCAATTGCAGGGTGAAACCGAGTATGATATTGTTGACCCCGCCGTGGATTGGCCGGTGTACCAGAACGAGGGTGCTGCCGCCTGGCCGCGGGCGGTGGCCAGTTTGAAAGAGAACCAGCAACAGGTACTGGCCCTTTTGCGCGATCTTTCCGAAGCCCAGCTGATGGATGCGGTGCCCCGCCGTAAGTTTTCTTTTGCCTTTTTGATCAATGGCGTCATTCAGCACGACGTGTATCATCTGGGTCAAATCGCCCTGTTGCAGAAATTGGCCTGATAAATGTTATGATATCACCAGAACTTGGTTAGTGCTTTTGTAAGATAGCCGACCAAACCTGCATTACTATAACACTATATGGCTCCAACCCTGTCAAGTTTTTTAAACTTGGCAGGGCTTGATGCTGAAAGGCCGGTTATCCGGCTTTCCTAATAATCGCATTGCCGCCTAATCATGAAAAGTAACAGGATGGACCATTCCCATCCACATCATCCGCCTAACTGATTTGCTTATGAACCGATCATTACTCCTCTGGCTGTGGCTAGCTTGTCTGAGCCTCTGCCAATCTGCTTCGGCAACTCCTCTCCTACCCCATTTTTCCGGCTTTCGTGCCCTTGCCGATACCATCCGGCCCATCATAACCTGTCCTCCCAACGATACGGTGCAGCTGGATCCCGGTGAATGTGGACAAGCCATCATGTACGCGGCCGTCATGGCCACCGACGATCTGCCGGGGGTGAGCGTGGCTCAGTCTTTCGGTTTGGTATCCGGTACCACTTTTCCCATTGGTGTCACTATAAATACTTTTGTGGCCACGGATACTGCGGGGAACACCGCATCCTGCTCATTTAGAATTACTGTGCGGAATTTTTACAACCTATTGGTTTGCAATACATTATCCGTTGTCCATCTTGATGCGAACTGCTTGCGTCCGGTTTTGGCTACCGATATTTTGTCGCCGAATGAGAATGGTTGTTCCGCTAACTTCATCGTAGAAGTGGACAAAACCTTTCCTTTTGGCAACGGGCCCTGGCTGCCGGCCACTATGACGCAGGCCGACGTAAACAGGAGCTACCAATTCCGGGTGACTGCCCCGGTAAGCGGCAACCGTTGCTTTGGCACCGGCGAAATAAGAGACACTTTGCCGCCCATTCTTACTTGCCAGAACATTAATATTCCCTGTATAGTAAATGACCTGGCCCCGGCTTATCTGAATGATTCTTTGGGCATCAGTGCCGCCCAGCCCTCTTATACCGACAACTGTGGCACTACGCTTAGTCTGACTTATACCGACGCATCGGTCAACTTCCCCTGCGATCCGCTTTCGTCCCTGACCGGAGTCGTCACCCGCACCTGGATCCTGAAAGATGCCAGTAATAACCAAAGTACTTGCCTGCAAAAAATAAACCGGCTGCGCTTGCTGAGCGATGTTAAGTTTCCAGCTGGCACCACGCTTAATTGTATCAATCCCAATATTTCGCAGCAAGCCAATGGGGTGCCCTTTATTGCCGTAGGCGCGGTACAGTTTCCGCTGCTACCTGTTGCTTCCTGTCAGATGGTGGCCACTTTTGTAGATACGCTGGTGCCTCAATGCGGGGGCAGTCGGCTGCTGCGCCGTACCTGGCGGGTGCGCGACCAGTGTTTGGCATTATCCGCCAGCAATCCTAAAATTGGCGTTCAAACCCTGCAAATCCGGGACAGTGGCGCGCCGGTTGTCACCTGCCCGCCCACTACAGTGGTGCGCATAAGCAGGCTCGGTTGCCTGGGCAAAATCAAACTGCCCGATGCGGTCATTACGGACGGCTGCTCCCGTATTGACCGATTCACGGCGGAATGGCCGGAAACCCAGGGCGACCAGATACTGGGGAACTTAGGGAACTGGCCAGGCAATAATCCGGCCCTGCGCGATACACTTGGCAGCGTGGATTCCCTGGATTTTTTGACGGGCGTTACGACCATTAAGTACGTAGCTACCGATGCCTGCGGGAATACCGGCAGCTGCTCTTTTACCCTCATCGTCTCCGACAACACTATTCCTACGGCCTTCTGCCGACCATTTCTGACCGTGCAATTGTCGCCCACCGGCACCTACGAAGTGGCTGCGGACAGCCTGGATGATGGCTCCACGGATATGTGTACGCCCGTGTTTTTCAAGGTGCGCCGCCAACTGCCCAATTCCTGTCAACCCAACGATCAATTCTATGATACGGTGCCTTTTTGTTGCTCCGATGTGGGGGATACCGTAGTGCTGCAACTGCGGACCTACGACATTCCAGTACCAGCAGGAGCAGTGAGCCTGAATTTCGACAGCACTCATACCAACCAATGTACAGTGCGGGTACACGTGACCGATCCGAATCCACCACAGTGCATTCCTCCGGCAGATGTGGTGGTGCGGTGTGATACTTTCGACCAGACGCTACAGTCTTATGGGCAAATACTGAGCCGCTCCTGCTCCGTTGATTCTCTGAATATTCTGGTGGACTACGCGCAATTCGATTCCGCTTGCCGGCACGGTCAGATCATCCGTAATTTTCAGGTCATGAATGCCAGCGGCGACAGCAGTGCCTGTAGCCAAAAAATTACAGTGAATGCCATCCAGGATTATTTCATCCGTTTTCCGAATGATACAGTCGTAGCCGTCTGTTCGGCGGTAAATCTTTTCGGCGAGCCGCAATTGTTTGGCCTCGACTGCGAACGCACGGAAGTGACGTTTACGGACCAGACTTTTGCTTCTACGACTGGCAGCTGCCCGAAAATAGAGCGAACGTGGAAGATCATTAACCGCTGCTTTTATGATTCTCTGCAAGCACTGACGATTGTCCCCAATCCGCAGCCCAACGCATCGCCGGATGCTGCTGTTAATTTGCCGGGTCCCGTGGTCTCCGCCAGCGGCACCACCGGAACGTGGGCACCGACGGTGAGCAAAATTCTTTCTACCGACACGGTTGCTACCAATTTCAGCACTTTCTGGTCGGCTACTACCAATGGCTACCAATACAAGCAGATTATTCATCTGATTGAAAATAAAGCCCCGGTTTTTAAAAATTGCCCGACGGCGGCACTCACCTTTATGGATAGTACCATTAATAGCAATGAGCTGTGGCAGGAGAATGTATGGTATGATCCGACCACGGCCTTACACGATCTTTCTGATGCGCCCGTTGCGCTCAGTGCTACGGCCTTCGATTCTTGCTGGGGCGAAAATATCAGCCTCCACTACGTTCTTTTTCTGGACCTGGACGGCAATGGCGATCAGGAAACGGCGATCAGGAGCAAATCCTTGCCCGCTGCCGGCACCATCAATTTTGGCAACGCCTTCAATACAAATTACAGCGGTGGCAGCCCGCGCATTTTTGACGAACGGACGGTGCCCAACGGTCAGAAATACCGTTTTGCACTGGAAACTACAGTAGTCAATCACCAGAAAAAAGCCTGGGTACGCTGGAATACCGCCGTGGCTCCGGCACAATACAGTAATCCGCAGTTGCCACGTGGTCAGCACAAAATTCTATGGATAGCGGAAGATGGCTGCGGTAACACGGCCACTTGCCAGTATAATTTTGCAATTCGCGATGGCTTGCCGCCGCTGCTGACTTGCACAAATACCCCTTTCGTACGCAATATAGGGGCTGATAATACCCGGAAAATTGATGTGAGTGAAATCCCGCAACAAGCAAGCGACAATTATAGCCCGTCTAACTTTTTGGAATATGCGGTGCGGCGCATCGGTGCGGGTACTGGTTTTCCGGTGGATAACAGCGGACAACCCATACGGACGATCACTTATACCTGCGATGACCTGGGCGTACAGGCTTTCCAGCTTTGGGTGCGGGATCAGGATAATAATGCCAGTTTTTGTACCGGGCTGATCACGATAGAAGACCCCAATAATGTTTGTGCAGTGGGTCTGGTGAATATCGGTGGCACGATTACCATGAATACGGATACCGGAGTTTCGGAAGTGCGGGTCGGCATCCTTGCTACGTTTCAGGGGATGCAGCCTTACAACGGGACGGCCATTTCGGATTCGGCGGGCCGCTACATATCCCCGATCGGTTTTCCGCCGGGCACGGCTTATACCCTGACGCCGATGAAAGACGGGAATGCCCTGAACGGGGTCACTACCTACGATCTGGTGCTGATTAGCCGCCATATTCTTGGGCTGACGGCCATTCCTTCTCCTTACAAAATCATTGCTGCCGATGCCAATAAATCAAATTCCGTCACGGGACTGGATATTATTGAACTGCGCAAACTCATTCTCGGCATCTATGATAATGGCTTGCCGCTCACCAAATCGTGGCGCTTCGTCAATAAATCTTTCGTGTTTCCCAACCCGGCGAATCCCTTCCAGACGACTTTCCCGGAGACCCGCAGCGTAGCCAGCCTGATGATGGGACAGGCTCCCGACGACTTTGTTGGCATTAAAATAGGCGATGTGGACGGCTCGGCAATGGCTCATATATACGGCCCGCTGGAAGACCGGACGACTGGTACGCTGTGGTTTGAAGTGGCGGATCAGGTCTTGCCAATGGGCGGGGTCGCCGAGGTTACTTTCCGGGCCAGCGAAGCTGTGGCAGGTTACCAGTTCACCCTGGATTATCCAGGATTGGAAATACTGGATATTCGACCCGGCGCGGGAATGCAAGCGGACAATTTCGCCGTTTTTGCGGACCGCAATGCTTTGACGACCAGTTTTGACGCAGCAGAGTTCGCCCCTGCGGCGGAGTTCACCGTGCGGTTCCGGGTCCGGCAGACGGGTCGCCTGAGCCAGTTGCTCCGCGTCTCGGATCGCATCACGCCCGCCGCTGCATATACTGCCGTAACGGAAGGCATACGGCCATTCCAGGTGGGGCTGCGCTTTGGCCCGGCCCTGGATGCGTCCGGTGACTTTGAATTGCTACCCTGTACGCCCAATCCTTTCCAGGAGCAAACGACCATTGGTTTCCGTTTACCTGCGGCGACGACCGCCACCCTGCGTATTTTCGATGCAGCAGGCCGAAACGTATATAGCCATACGGGGGACTATCTGGCTGGTTTTCAGACCACCACCGTACGTAAAAATGATCTCGGCGGCAGCGGTGTCTTTTTCTATCAATTGCAAACTTCAAAAGGCAGTGCCGTGCGGAAAATGGTGGTGCTGGAATAAATGTTGGAATTTGACATATTAATAAATTCGCCTGATTATCTTTACTTGTGGCATTACTTTTGCCTTTTGCCAAGCCGGGGAGCGCGCGGAAATCGCTGCACTTGAAACACCCGGTTTTTAATCCACTGACACGCTGTAACAGATTTTTTGCAGGCTTAATCCATCCGCCGATGTCCCTACCGATTCGTTCAAAACACCTGCCCCGGGCCGGACACATTGTCCTGTTTGCAGCCTTGTTTCTGGTTTTTTTGTTGTCCGTTGGCCGACTTTCGGCGCAATGCAATTTGGCCTGTAGCCAGAATATTTCCGTCTCCCTCGACGATGCCGGGCAAGCAACGATTATTCCGGCCATGATCCTGTTGGGCACCTCTTGCTCCGACCCTTTTGACGTTAAATTGTCCACCGCACCAGGTGTTTTTGTAACTAATCCGTTGACTTGCAACGACATTGGCAAAACGATCACCGCCACTGTGCGTCATCTGCCCACCGGCAATAGTTGCTCGAGTACCCTTCAGGTGCTGGATGCCTTGTCGCCCATACTGTCCTGCCCGGAGGTAAGCGTGATCTGTGGTCAGGAGGATACGCCTTCTTACACCGGCCTCCCTGTGGCAACCGATAATTGTACGTCCGCACTCTTGAATTATCAGCATTCCGATGCCGAATCCAACCTTGGCTGTGGTGCTACCCATGCCGGTTATCCGGTCATCCGCCGGATTGATCGTCAATGGATCGTGACCGATGGTGCCGCTAATTCTGCCTCCTGCGTGCAACAAATCTGGACGCGCCGACCCACTGCCGCAGATGTGGCTTTCCCAGCGCATCGCAATGGCATTGCGATGCCGCCCCTGCAATGTGGCCAGGACCCCAATGACCTGCAGCTTACCGGGCAGCCCACGGTGGGCGGAAAACCCATTGATAACAGCAGCCTGTGTGAAATAGGTGTGGCGCATGTAGATCAAACCGTAAATTATTGCGGGACAGGTGGTTACACAGTTTTACGCACCTGGTCGCTGATCGAATTTTGCAACAGCAATGTCACCCAGTATCAGCAAATTATCCAGATAAAAGACCAGACACCACCAGTCATTTTGCCTCCGGCTGAACTTACCGTCGGTACATCAAGCAATCAATGTGGCGCTACGGTGACCCTGCCGCAGACGAGTGCCACGGATAATTGTTCCACGCTGACTATCGCGCCCACCTGGGAATATGGTAATGGATATGGCCCTTTTACAAACGTCCCGTTGGGCAGTTACGTCGTCCGTTACATAGCCACCGATGCTTGTGGCAATAGTGCTTCGGTGAGTGCTGTGGTGCATGTAGTGGACAATGCTCCGCCCACTGCCATTTGCGCAGCCGCTTTGCAAATGTCGCTCGGTGCCGACGGGACTGCCCAGTTACAGGCCAGCATACTGGATGGCGGAAGTTATGACCAATGCAGTGGTGTTACCCTGGATATCAGCCGGGATGAGGTGACTTATTCCTCCTCGCTGCCGCTGACTTGCGCCGATTTGGGTCAGCCGGTAGCCATCACCCTGCGCGTCACCGATGCCGTCGGGCTGGATAATTTTTGCGTCACCAATGTTACTATACGCGATTTTTTAAAGCCGACTTTGGTGTGTCCCGCCAATGTGACCCTTAATTGCTTGCAGGATTATCACGAGCTGGCCCAGACCGGCCTGGCCCAGGCAACCGACAATTGTACTTTGCAAAGCCTGGATTCTACTGATGCAGTACTCCTGAATGGCTGCCACATCGGCACGGTCACCCGCTCCTGGAGGGCCACCGATGCAGCCGGAAATACCAGAACCTGCACCCAAACCATCCGGCTAATACCGATCAGCACCACCACCGTCACCTTTCCGGCGGACGTAGTGGTCAGTAATTGCGACAATGCAGCAGCAACGGCCCCCTCGGCAACGGGCGAGCCGGTGCTGGGCGGCCAGTCGTGCTATGCTTTATCCGTCACTTATACCGATCAGGTTTTTCCGGGTTTTCCCCCGTATTGTTCGCGCATCATACGCAGCTGGCGGGTCATTGATTTTTGTATTAATAATCTCAATGGCGGTTCGGCTGGTGTTTGGCAGCAAACCCAAATACTGGACGTACGCGATAACAGCGGGCCAACGCTTTATCTACCCGCCGACCTGACCGTAAACGCCAGTCAATCCGGCTGCATGGCTCAGGTGAATTTGCCCGATGCTACGGCGACCGATTGCAGCAGCACGGTCACGATCACCCAGAACAGTGCGTATGCTACGCCCGGCGTGAATGCCTCCGGTACCTACCCGTTGGGAATGAATACGGTGACTTTCCAGGCGACTGATGGCTGCGGGAACGTGACCCAGCAAACCATGCGTATTACGGTGCAGGATGCCACTCCTCCCAATGCCTTGTGTACCAGTGGTGTAGTAGTCAACATTGGGACAGACAGCCTGACTGGGCTGAACCCACCGTTGCTGGGTAGCGGCAGTACCGACCCATGTTCGTCCAGCCTGACTTTTTCGGCTTCGCCCACGGCTTTTACCTGCCAACAAATTGGTTATCAGACCGTTACGCTGACGGTAACCGATGCGGCGGGAAACAGCGCCACTTGCCAAACCCTGGTCAATGTGCAGGATAGCAATGAAAATTGCGGCGGATCGCTGCACAAAGTGGACGGCATCATCCGTACGCCGACCGGACAACGCGTGGCCGAAATATCCATGCGCCTGATCGGCAGTGGCTTTTCTGAAACAACCGACTGCGATAGTCTGGGCCATTTCGCTTTCAGCGAAATACCGACGGGTTCTTACCAATTGAAACCCGGAAACAACGCCAAATGGCTCAATGGCGTCACCACTTTTGATCTGTTGATGATCTCCCGCCATATTCTTGGCCTGCAACCGCTGACCTCGCCCTACCAGATGCTGGCCGCCGATGCCAACCGTTCCGGCTCTATCACCGCGCTGGATATTATTCAGCTGCGCAAGGTCATTCTGGGCATTCAGGACTCGGTGCCAACCGGTACGTCATGGCGTTTTATACCCTCCGATTTTGTATTTACCGATACGCTGAATCCGTTTACAAATGCCCCGCCCGAAGCGATTACGCTGACGGGTTTGCACAATGACCAGCCCGGCCGAAACTTCATTGGCATGAAAGTCGGTGACCTGAATGGCAACAGCAATGCTGCCGATCCACGTTCCGGGCAGGATACGGCCTGGATAGAATTGCCGGATGTATTGCTCCATCCCGGCGTACCGGTGGCCGTGCCCCTGCGCTTGAAAAACTGGGCTGCGCTTGCCGGTTTTCAATTTGAAATAGCCTTGCAACCAGATTGGGTGAGCCTGGATTCGGTGGATATTTCGGCAGCCAATTTATTGAATAACAGCCACTTATACCGCCGGAACGATCATGTGCTGGCCTTTAGTTGGGATGATGGCCAACAGCAGGCTAGCCCCGATGATTCGGTGGTAGTAGTGTTGCATTTACTGCCCAAACAAACCGTCCGGCTGCAGGCGGCAGTACAGTTCCAACGCGAGCGAGTCGCCCCCGAATCCTACCCAACTGACCAGGAAATCATTGCCCCATTGGCACTGCGATTTCTGCCGGAACCAGGCGTGGGCAAACCCGCTGCTGCTGGCCTGCTGGTTTTTCCCAATCCTTTTTCCGAGGTCACCACGCTGGCTTTTGATTTGCCGGAAGCCGGAGAAGTACAACTTTCCGTGACCGATAGCCGGGGCGTTCCGGTGCTGTCGCGAAATGGTTATTTTGGTGTGGGCTACCAGCAGTGGCGCATTCAGGGCGGGGAGTTGCCGGGGCCGGGCGTTTATTATTGTCATATCATATCCGCTGCGCGTACTTTTTCTGCCAATGCCGGGCTGATTTTTGGAAAATAAAGGCGGTACATTTGACCCAAAAAACCGGCGGTGCAACGTTTTCTATTGGCGAGTTTTGAAAAAATAAAAAGTGCAGGTCGGCGGGTGGCACAACGCGCGCTGGCTTTTGGTCGCCGGAGGCCCCGCCTGACGATAGTTGCGATCATTTTGCTGGCATTATGGCTTTTTTGTTTGCCCCGGCCTTTGTTTGATAAGCCAGTTTCCAAGGTAGTAGAAGATCGGCACGGTGAATTGCTGGGGGCACGCATTGCCAAGGACGGCCAATGGCGATTTCCGAAAACCGAAAAAGTGCCGTCCAAATACGCGGACTGTCTGGTGGCCTTTGAAGACAAACGTTTTTGGTGGCATCCCGGCGTGGACCCGGCCGGTTTGCTGCGTTCCCTGGTGCAGAATATTCGCGGAGGCCGGGTCATCAGTGGCGGCAGCACGATCACTATGCAGGTCATCCGTATGGCCCGCAACAATCCTGGCCGCACCATCCTGGAAAAGGTCATCGAAGTAGCGATGGCTACCCGGCTCGAACTTACTTATTCCAAACGCTCTATTTTAGCCCTTTACGCTTCCAATGCCCCTTTTGGCGGCAATGTAGTCGGCCTGGAGGCGGCTTCCTGGCGTTATTATGGCAAGCGGCCCGACCTGCTGACCTGGGCGGAATCGGCGACATTGGCTGTGCTTCCGAACAGCCCGGCACTCATCCACCCCGGTCGCAACCGCAATGCGCTGCTGGCCAAGCGCAACCGACTGCTGGAACGTCTGCGCGATCTGGGTAAATTCACCGCCTCCGAATGCGATCTGGCCGCCTCCGAACCGCTGCCCGACGATCCGCTGCCGCTGCCGCAGTTGGCCCCGCATTTACTTGACCGGCTGGCTGCCAACGGGGATGGCCGCACGAACCGTTTTCTGACCACCATTGACCGCGATTTGCAGAGGCGCATCACGGATATTGTAATCCGTCGGCACGAGATTTATCAGGGTAATGACATTCATAATCTGGCGGCTGTGGTGCTCGATGTACAAAGCGGCGAGGTGCTGGCCTACGTGGGCAATGTACCGGGCGCGGGCAAAGAACATGGGGAAGCCGTGGATATTATTGCCGCACCGCGTAGTACGGGCAGTATTTTGAAACCCTATTTGTATGCGCTGGCCTTGGAAAGCGGCGACATTTTGCCACGCAGTCTGCTCCGCGACGTGCCCACCCAACTGGGCGAATACAAGCCCGAAAATTTCTATCAATCCTACGATGGCGTGGTGTCGGCCAAGCGGGCCATTATTCGTTCGCTGAATGTGCCTTTTGTGCTGCTGCTCCAGCAATATGGGCTGGAAAAATTTCATTTCAACCTGCGCCGCCTGGGCCTGAGCACCATCAACAAGCCGCCTGAACATTACGGACTGTCGCTTATTCTGGGTGGCGCGGAAGCCAATCTGCTCGATATTACCAACACCTACGCCTGCATGGCCCGCGAACTGGGCAGTTTTTATGACCGTAATGGTCGCTATGATGCGGGTGATTTTCGTCCGCCGGTTTTTTTGCAACAGCAACGTCCACGGGCGCAAAGTCCGCGCACCACTACGGATTTGTTGAGTGCCGGGGCCATCTGGCATACCTTCGAGGCGATGCGGGAAGTGGAACGCCCCAACAGCGCGGGCGAGTGGGAACTTTTTCGTGCCGGGCAGCCCATTGCCTGGAAAACGGGTACCAGTTTTGGCTTTCGTGATGCCTGGGCCGCCGGGGTGACGCCACACTATGCTGTGGGCGTCTGGGTCGGTAATGCCGACGGCGAGGGGCGGCCCGGACTGGTGGGGGTAGAAATGGCGGCCCCCGCTTTGTTCGAGATTTTTGCCCAATTACCCGGCAATGAGGCGTGGTTCGATCCACCATACGATGATATGGTGCAGGCCGCCGTCTGTCGCCAGAGCGGCTTTCGGGCCGGGGAATATTGCGAACCGGATACGGTCTGGATTCCCAAAAGTGGGCTGAAGGGCCTGGTATGCTCGTATCACCAGTTGCTCCACCTCGATGCTACGGGCCAATGGCAGGTGAGCAGCGATTGTGCGCCGCCCGCTTCCATGCAGCATGTGCCGTGGTTTGTGCTGCCGCCGCTGGAAGAGTTTTATTTCAAAAATAAAAATCCTGCTTATCGTACGCCACCGCCGGTTCGGCCCGATTGCCTGGGCTCCCAAATGGCGCAGGCCCACTCACCCATGCAACTGATCTATCCCAAACACCCGACCCGGATATATGTCCCGATAGATTTGAACGGCCAACTGAGCAGCACCGTTTTTCAGGTCGCCCACCGCAATCCTGATACCGAAATATTCTGGCATCTGGATGGGGTGTACCTGGGTAGTACCCGTACTTTTCACCAGATGGCCCTGCAACCATCAGTTGGTCCGCATCGGATGGCATTGGTGGATAAAGATGGCTACCGGCTGGAATTGCCGTTTGAAATCATTGGCAAGGGAAAATAAAACGAGCCATTCCGACAGCTCGGAATGGCTCGCATTTGGCGGTGAATTAGTTAGGTGCTCATCGTCATTCTTCATCCTCCTCCGGCAGGGCCCGCAGGCGATACTTCACCTTTTCTACGGGTTTGAGTTTTTTCTTTTTGTGGTCATGTGCCATTTGAACGCGGGTTGGTTCTTCGACACGACGCGGGTCTTTTTTGCTCTTTTCCCAATGTTTCATGGCAAAAGTGAAGGTTGGTTTCGCCGCCTTGTTGCCTTTTGACAAAAAAACATACAAGAGGTTTGTTAAAAAATAGTGAACATATTATTTGGTCAAACTGATGGGCTGCCAGTAAAACAACCTAATCCGCTCACCCAAACAAGTACAAAAATAATCCCTCCTGCGCTTCTGTCAATAGTGTGTCAATATTTTTTTTGCCTATTTATCAATCAGTACACAATGTGCCCAAATAGTGAATTGTGACAAATTGCGAAATTCCAGCGGGCAATTTTCTCAATCCGGTGCATCTGGCTTTACTTTTGAGCGATTTGTAATTCTTACTTTATCTGTTTGACCAATTTTGCCCGTCAGGACATGAGAAAAATTTATCCTATTTTAGTGTTGGCAGCTGTCTGGCTGTCCACTTTTTCGGCCTTCGGCCAACAACCCTACGCCGTGCAGTTCACCTGGGGGACAGAGTACTTTCCGGCCAATTATGCTGAAGTACGCCTGCATCCTGGTATAACACCCGGTGAAGTAGTCAGCGGACGTTTTGTGCGCTACATCCAATGTAATCAGTTGCCGACTGCCGCTGAACGCTCGGAGTTGGAACTCGCTGGGGTACAATTCATTACCTATGTCCGGTTTGGTGCATATCTGGTGAGTTTGCCGCAAAATTTCGATTTTTCCTTACTGGAAAAATTACACGTGCGCAGTGTGGTAGCCGTGCCGGGCGAGTGGAAACTGGCGCGTTCGCTCCGGGAAAAACCCTACGGTGCCTGGGCCGTACACGGCGATAAAATAGACGTGAATCTGCAATTGTATCCCCATATTTCCATTGCGCGCGGTGCCGAACTATGTCGGCAATATGGCCTGACGGTGCTGCTGGAAGGCCGCGAAAACGGCTTCCTGCAAGTACAATTGCCGGAGGCGAATCTGGCGGCGGTCGCTACCCTACCCTTTGTGCAATACCTCGAACTGAAATCAGCCCCCGGTAAGCCGGAGGATATTAAAGGTCGCAGCCTGCATCGCGCCAACCTGCTGGACAGCGACAATAGCCTGGGCAAACACTACAATGGCGCGGGCGTAAACGTGCTGGTACGCGACGATGGGCAACTGGGGCCGCATATTGATTTTCAGGGTCGTCTGAATAATCTGGCCCAGGGCCTGCCTGAATCCGGCACCCACGGGGATGGCGTAGGCGGCATTATTGGTGCTGCCGGCAATCTGGACCCCACCAAAAAAGGCATGGCTGCCGGAGCTAATCTCTTTACGGTGGACTATACCTCAGAGTTTCAGGATCAAACCCTGCCGCTGCACCTCGATGAGAATGTCACCATTACGAATACTTCGTACTCCAATGGTTGCAACGCCGGCTATACCATTATTTCGCAAACCATTGACCGGCAACTGTTTGAACATCCAACGCTGATGCACGTGTTCTCGGCTGGCAATAACAACGGCGTCGAAGACTGTGGCTATGGCGCGGGCGATCAATGGGGCAATATCACCGGGGGACACAAAATGGGCAAGAATGCCATTGCGACAGCCAATCTGATCGCTGATGCCACTTTGGATGCCAGTTCGAGCCGTGGCCCGGCCCACGACGGGCGGCTAAAACCCGATATTTCGGCAAATGGTACGAATCAGAATTCCTGTAGTCCCAACAATAATTATCAGGTATTTGGCGGCACATCGGGCGCCGCACCGGGTATTGCGGGCTGCCTTGCGCAACTCACGCAGGCTTACAAGGAAATGCACAGCGATGTATATCCGTCGGCGGCCCTGCTGAAAGCCACTATTCTCAACACCGCCAATGATTTGGGCAATCCGGGCCCGGATTTCAAATTCGGCTGGGGACATGTAAATGCCTATCGCGCCCTGCATTTATTGGAAGAAAACCGCTGGCTGGAAGGCAGTACCGATCAGGGAGGCAGTGCTGACCACACAATAGTGGTGCCTGCCGGAGTTAAACTCGCTAAAATTATGGTGTACTGGGCTGAACGGCCCGCTGCGGAAAATGCTTCCAAATCCCTGCTCAACGATCTTGACCTGACGGTAACCAATTTGGAAGGGGTGGTGAGCCTGCCCTGGAAACTCGACCCGACCCCCAACCCGAATATCCTCGATCTGCCCGCCGGGAAGGGCCGCGATTCGTTGAATAATGTGGAACAAGTCGCACTGGACAATCCCGCCGCCGGCGTCTATAAAGTCATCATCAATGGCACCGAAGTGCCCTTCGGGCCGCAGGCCTATGTAGTGGTTTGGGAGTTCGTAACGGACGAAGTAACCCTGACCTATCCGGCTGGTGGAGAGGGCTTTGTACCTGGCGAGACCGAGCGATTGCACTGGGATGCGTACGGTAGTACACAGAATTTCTCCCTGCGTTATTCTACCAATAACGGTACTTCGTGGATACCGATCACTACGACGACCGATCCCGGCAGAAGATGGCACGACTGGACGGTACCCAGCACCGTGAGCGGTCAGGTGCAGCTGCAAATAACACGTGGCGATAAAATGGATACTACGGATTTCCCTTTTACCATCGCCCGCATACCACAAAATGTAGAGATCAAAAAAGTGTGCCCCGACTCCATCACCGTGGGCTGGACCGCCGTCAATAATGATACGCTCTCCTATGCGGTCTATTTGCTGGGACAGAAATATATGGAACTGAGCGGGGTATCACCCACCAATTCCTACACTTTCCCTATTCAGAGTGCCGGTGACGAGCAATGGATAGCCGTTCGTGCGCACCATGATAATGGCCTGACCGGACGACGTTCTATCGCCATTTACTGGCCGGGCGAATTGAAAAACTGCCCCCAGACGAATGATCTGGGAGTACGGGAATTAGTCGAGCCAAACGGAGAGGCGATTGTGTCCTGCGGCCCGGTCAGCCGAAATATAACCGTACGCCTGGTCAATGAAGGCATAGAGCCGGTCACCGGGGCCACCTTGTATTATCAATTGAACGGCGAATTGCCGGTGAGTGAAGCGATAGACACTATTCCGCCCGGCCAAACGACGTTTTTTACGTTCCAGAACCCCACTGCTATTACCACGACCGGCCCAACCAATCTTCGTATCTGGGCAAAATATCCCGGCGATCAGGTTTTTTTCAATGATACGCTGAATATCGCCTTTTCCTCTACGGTGGGTACCACGACAGGTTATTTTGTGGAAGATTTTGATGAGCCCGTCTTCCCGCCAATGGGCTGGACGGTGGTCAATCCCGATCAGAGCACGACCTGGGTGCATACGGTGGATGATGTGACTGGTTCTGATGGAGAACTCACCCGCGCCGTATTTCTCAATTGTTATAGTTATCAGGACCGCGGGCAGGAGGACTACCTCTATTTGCCCCCTATGGATTTGAGTAGCGTGAATAAACCGGCCATCACGTTTGATGTCGCCCACCCCAGTTACAACAGCAGCTATGCCGATGCTTTGGCGGTGCAGGTTTTTCTGAATTGTGACCTGAACAGCGAGCCCATTACGATCTGGTATAAGGCCGACCCGGAACTGGCTACTTTGGATCCGCTGACCAGCTCTTTTTCCCCCACCGACGAAGAGGATTGGCGCACTGAAATTGTCTCCCTCGACCAGTTTGCCGGGCAATCGGTAGTGATCCGCATAGCGTCCATCAATGACTACGGCAACAATATTTTTCTGGATAATATCGGAATTGTGGAATACAATGTGATACTGCCGGATGCCACTTTCATCGCCTCTGCCGACACTGTTTGCCGCACCGATACGGTCATGCTGTCCGCCGCCACGGAATTAGCGGTCAATACGTATAAATGGGTTTTTGGCACCAGTGCCGTGCCGAGTTCTGCCACCGGAGCCGGGCCCCATGCGGTAAAATACAATACTCCCGGGCTGAAAACGATACGCCTGATTGCGCAAAACGACTTTGGCGGTGATACTACTACCCAGACGGTGACGGTGCTGAGTTTGCCGGTCGCTAACTTTACGACTGCGGCACAAGAATTAAGCGTGACTTTTACCAATACCAGTGCAAATGCCAGCAGTTATTTGTGGAACTTCGGCGATGGATTTACCAGCACGGAAGCCAATCCTGTGCATACTTACACAACTCCGGGCACTTACACAGTCACCCTATCGGCCAGCAATACCTGCCGAACGGTAAATAAAACCCAGTCTTTTTCTTTTACGAGCGGCGTACATGAGCTGACCGATGAAATAGGAATTACGCTACTGCCCAATCCAACTGCGGGTGATTTCCAGGTGGCGGTGCAAAGCCGCATTGCAGCGGACTTGCATCTGCGCCTGCTGGATGCACAGGGCCGACTGATAAAAAGAATGGACCTGGCTATCAAACCAGGGGCGACTATTGTGCCGTTTGTCCAGTTGCAATTAGCCAAAGGTGTGTATAAACTTACCATACAAAGTGATACGGGTGTGCGGACTTTATCAGTAGTAGTGCAGTAGTGAATTAAGGAAAAATGCACGTTTTTTGATGATCGCCCCGGTAGTCCTGACGGATGCCGGGGCGATGTTTATTTATTCAAAACATGGATACTATTAAATAACCAACGGCCACACCCTTTATCTATCTTTATGCGCTTCAATAGATTTTTTTATGAAACATCTGCTCTGCTGCATTGCCCTGACCCTGTTGGGTTTATCTTTTGTCCATGCGCAAACCACTCTCCGCGTCAGCGACAATCAACACTATTTAGTGACCACCGATGGTCTCCCTTTTTTCTGGCTGGGCGACACGGCCTGGGAACTGTTTCACCGGCTCAATCGCGAAGAAGCCGACCTGTATCTGCAACATCGGGCCAGTCAGGGTTTTACGGTCATTCAGGCCGTGGTGCTGGCGGAATTTGATGGTTTGGTAGTACCCAACCCCTATGGCGACATTCCGTTGCGCAACAACGACCCCACCCAGCCTAACGAGGCGTATTTTCAGCATGTGGACTATGTTATTGATAAAGCCGCGCAGTACGGGCTCTATATCGGGCTGCTGCCGACCTGGGGCGATAAGGTCTTCAAAGACCGCTGGGGCAAAGGGCCGGAAATCTTTACTCCACAAAACGCCCGCGCCTATGGCCAATGGCTGGGCGAGCGGTACAATAGCCGTAAAAATATCGTCTGGATCATGGGCGGCGACCGCAATCCGAGGCCCGGCAGCGCGGACGTGGAAGTGTGGCGCGCGCTGGCCGCTGGCGTCACCGCAGGCATAGGCGGCGCAGACAAAGCACTGCTTACTTTCCATCCGCAGCCTAACCAGCAGGGTTCCGGCGAATGGTTCCACGAGGATAAGTGGCTGGATGTCAATATGTTCCAAAATGGTCACTGCCGCGATGCGTATAACTACGATAAAATCCGCGCGGCTTACGACCGCCTGTCCACCAAGCCCGTGCTGGATGGCGAACCGATCTATGAAGATCATCCGGTCTGTTTCAATGCCACCGATCTGGGCACTTCCAATGCCTACGACGTGCGTAAATATGCCTACCTGGATGTGTTTGCGGGTGCGTTCGGACACACCTATGGCTGTCACGACATCTGGCAATTTTACAGCCCCGACCGCGAAGCCGTGAATGGTCCGCGCGTCTATTGGCAGCAAGCGATGGACTTACCCGGCGCCAACCAGATGAAACACCTGCGCCGCTTGCTGGAGTCGCGCCCGCTCCTGGACCGTGTACCCGATCAGTCTATCATAGTGGAAAATAATCTCGCCCCCGCCGAGCGCATTCAGGCCACACGCGGTAAAGATTATTTATTGGTATATAGTGCTGCCGGTAAAGGGTTTACGGTCAATCTTGGTAAGATTTCCGGTAAAACGCTACGCGTCACCTGGTTTGATCCACGTACCGGTAAGACCGAATCTGCCGGGACGGTAGAGAATATAGAGACGCACCTGTTTACGCCGCCACGTACGGGCTATGGCATGGATTGGGTGCTGGTGTTGGATGATGTGGAAAAGGGGTATGGGTTGCCGTGACCTGTAATCAAATTACATTACTGGGGTAATTTCGTAAAGAGGGAAAATGGGAAAACCAACTTTCCTATTCATATCTGTAAGGTTCTTTATCATCGGCCATTCTCCTTATATTTTCCAGTACTCTTTTCATGTATGTCCTCCAAAATGTCTTTGTAAACAGCCAATTTAATGGATAAAGTACAGTAATATCGGAGTGTAAAGTATAGGTATAAGTAATAAGGATTTTGTTTGGTTCTAATTCAGTAGTTGCCCATTCTCCAACGAATTTTGAAAATCCAAGCATCCATGATTGAAAGTCACTGACCACTATTTTCCAGTATTTATTGTTTATGCGTTCAATCACTTGGTCGCTGGATGCCCAGCCGCCCTTTTGGGTGAGCGATTTGGCCACAAAAACCTTCTTACTGTAGCCGGGTTTCCCCCAATTTTCGTCCTCTGTGCAATGCGTAACTTTTGGCATGACGCCAAATCCCGTATGTACTTTTGAAACGTCACACAACATAGGTGTCTTAAATGCTCTCTCTAAAGAACAGTGGTATATTGTATGAACGGAAACCGTGGTCGTCATAATATTAAAATGGGTTTACTCGGAGGTTAGGGGTTGTCTGTGCGGAACGGGGTGTTTATTGCCGCACCTGGTGTTTTCAACAAGCGCATGGCAGAGTGCGTGAATAGGGGCTGGTATTTCAGATAATTGTGCCTGGTGAAAACCCCAAGCACGGCGGCAAAATGCAATATTAGCGGCCGTTATTCTCTTTTTATCATTGTTTCAACTTTTTCGCCTTTAATGTTTCTGGTGATCAAAGTAACTTTGTCCTTGTCTCTAAAAACAGCATCTTTTGTCATAAAGTCACAAATGTTTCTATTCTCATAACTAATTTCATCTATGGCTATAATTTGGTCGCCTACTGAAATATTGTCATCAAGTTTGTCATCCCAGATAAAGCCTATATAAAGTTGATTATTACGTGGTACAAAGTCTATTGGGAATTTTTTTTGCGTAGCATCTATTTCATTTTTGAGAAATGGTGCGAAATAGAATTTCTTGTTTTTGTAATCAATTGTAACTATTCCATATTCCAAAATCTTGCTCCCTATCCGTGAGTTATCGTCAATTGTTGTCTGAGTTGTTATGTTCAAAATTTTGGTGCCGTTAATTTCCATTTCGGGCAAACGAAGCCGATATTGAATAGTATCTTGCGCAACCCCAAATAATCCAAGAGAATTACTCCCTTTTGAATTGCCTAATATTTCAAATATTTTATATTGCTTAAATAAATTAAAATGATTTAATGACAAGTCGTATAAACTATTCATACCTAAGTCGAATAGTACCTGCTCCTTTACTTTCTTTTTTTTAAAGTATATGGAAACAACAGGACTACTTTGTTTATCAAGAAACAAATCAGATGAGTGCTTTGGGTTTAGTGCCAGTTTTTTTTCATCATTTGTAATGATTAAATACTTGCTGTTATTATTAATCTGAACAACTGAATTTCTAAGCAGGTTACTTCCTATAAAACCATCTACTTGGAAGCATTCAAAAATAATATTATTTTTTGCAACCAATGCAGGAATGTTTGTAAAGGTTACATCACCAATTGTAATATCGTTTAATCGAACAACAGATAAACTATCTGTTATCTGATTGGCATCTGAAATTGGAATTTTAGCAATCAGGCTTGGATTTATTTCATAAAAAAATTTTGAACTTATTGTTGTTGGTGCGCCAGTATCGAGTATAAATCTATATATTTTCTCTTTGATTTGTACACTAACTATTATTTTATCATTGATGTTTTCATAAGGAATAGTCGAGAAATAATCAATCGGGTTACTACCACCTTGATTAAAGGAAAAGCCTGTCTGTCCAAAACATATTTGAGTTAAAACTAAGAGTGAAAAGACTACAATTATTTTTTTCATTTTGATCTTGATTTTTAAGTTGTGTAATTACAGAGAGCGGTGGCATGTACGACGTGACGGCTGCGCTTTGGCTCTGCGGGTTGAGTTTTTGCCGCCATGGGTGATCATTCGTGTTGGGCGTTGTTTATTCCCGCTCCAAATCCTTCATAACAAAGTTAACCCATTTTGTCCGCTCAATTTTGTTTAAAAAAATGTCAGGCTGAAATCCAGTTTGGTCTATGGGTTTTTTGTCTGTCCAACTTGATTTTACAATTGGTATTGTCAAAATATATTTGTCGTATGGTAATGCAGTTGGATTCGACATTCCTTCATAGTCCATCATTCCTATTGTATTTGTCCCGTATGTAGTTGTCTTTTTACTTTGTTTGGAAATAAAGAAAAAGTATTCTGTTGAACTACCACACAAAGCATCTACAATCAAGGCAATTTTCTTGGGTTTTGGCAAGATAGAATCCAATGGAAAAGTTACTCCTGGAATTGGATAGAATATTTTTTTTGTAGTAGGAAGTTCTTGATATGCTTTTTTGTATGCTGAAACAACTTCCTCGGGAAAGTATTTTTTATAGTCATCTGGAATAGGATTGATTACGAAAGGCTCTAAATCTATTAATTTGGACTTTACATTTTCAGGTGTATTTCGCAAATAAGTGTTATATTGAATCACAGGATTTGTCATAAAATAAGGCAAAAATGAAACCCAACCCGTATTGCCGCCACCATTGCCTGTTAGGTCAACTATCAGGTTATCACAAGATTTTATTATAGAGTCGTTTTTGTTAATTAACTGCTGAATTTTATCGTCATTATTAAAAAAGGTAGGAATTTTCAAGTATGCTGTCTTAGAAGATAATTTTTGAAAATCAAGCCCGTTGTTATTATTTCTCCAAGTGCTTAATTCTGCCTTTTCTGTTTTTGTTAATTCATTTGGATATACTTTTCCGAACATACTATGATTCCAAATTTGCAATAGATTTCCTTTTTGTATTGCAGGAATATCAGTAGTGATGAATGAGTTGAATTCTTTGGCAATAAATCCATTTTTAGATGGCGTTAAAGTTAAATAAACCAACCCTGTGGGAATTTTGGGGTCATTGGACTGAATTACTATCGCTTTGTAAATATTGCTTTGGAATTTTTGTATTGCTAATTTTAGTGATGTATCTGCATTTACCCAAATACCTTCCACTTCGGATAGTTGGTTTTTTGCAAGTCCATTTCTGAAGTATGTATCTGAATAGGTGATTTTTTCATTATCGTAGTCATTAGCATTTGAGTAACTTAGAATAAAGTGTTTGTCCTTAAAAAATATTACATACTCTTTAAGCAAGTAGAAACAGGTTTTTGGATTTGTTTCTACCAAGGCCTTTTTTTGAAGCGCCTTAATCAGTTCTTTATATCTTGTATTTGTAGTTTCATTCACTTTTACAGAAAAGCCAGCATAGTTTTCTTCGGTTTTAGCAATAAGTTTGTTTAGATTTTCAAAACAGTTACACTTGTTGTCCTGTGAGAACAACTCGGTTGATAGAATCACCAGCACTGTCAATATGTAAATGATTTGTTTCATATTTTTGCTGTCAAATAGTGTTTTGTTGTACTGTCTGTCTGAATAACGCATAACTCTTGTTTACCGCAACTCCTTCTATAGCCCTATTGCGTAAAAACCCGCTTGGTCGGTTCATGGCTTGGATTGCCGCTCGTTGCAAGCACATAGCAAACAACGCGAAGTTCCATTTTTCTCCAACAACCTCCACCCCAACCCTCCTCTTTTTCGACCAAAAATCTCCTGCCACTTCTTCGACTTGGTTTGCTTGCTACTTTCCCCCCAAAATAACCGATCTCTACGCCTGCAAAATAATCTTTGCATTCGACATTGGCAAATTGACCTTAACGCCGCAACCAAATCTTAGGGTTTCGTGACTGATGCAAAATAGCCAATACGACCACGCGCTGATTTGGTACCTCCACCTTATAGAAAATCAGAAAAGAAAATTTTTGCACAATTGCCACGCGGACGGATTGTTTGCGTTCGACAAAGAGAAACGGATTTTCGGCAATAAGATCAACCGTTCCTACTATCGCTGCATAGAAGCGTTCTTCGAGGTGTTCTTGCTGCTTATTATACCATTTCAGGCTCTCCATAAAATCGTCCTGAGCGGGAGGGGTGAGAACTACCGGATACCTTATGAGCGTTTAACGGCGGCCCGCACCTCTTCCCAAGCAATAACATCTTCCGGTGCAGCCTCATACGCCGCCAAACGTTCTTCCAGAATATCAAGATGCGCCTGGCTCAACACCAGTTTATCAGCGGAATCAACCCGCACAAAATTGAAATTTCGGATCAGTTCCAGAAAGAAAGCCATTTTCTCTTCCTGAATTTCAAGGGTGAGTTTCATAACAAATATATTGAAGTGACTGTACAAAGGTAATCTTTATTCTTCACCACTTCGGGCAAGGGCATCTACTTTCCCCCCAAAATAACCGATCTTTGCGCCCGCAAATGAACCTGGCACTCGACATCGGCAACACCCGCACCAAAATTGGCCTCTTTCGGGGAGCGGAATTGGTGGAACAAACGGTCTGGACCAACTGGACGGGCGCGGAATTGGTGGCCTACGGCGAGCAGGCGGGCGTGCAACGGATCATCCTGTCTTCCGTAGTGGAAGGCGATGAAGCGCTCCACGATCTGCTGTCAGAACGCTTTGAAGTGGTCGAACTGACGCATACCACGCCATTGCCGTTTGAAAACCACTACCAAACGCCTAAAACCCTCGGAAAAGACCGATTGGCAGCGGTGGCGGGTGCGCGTGCGTTGTACCCGGCACACGATTGCCTGGTGATAGACTGTGGCACCTGCATCAAGTATGAATGGCTGACGGCGGATGGGGTGTATCATGGTGGCAACATTGCGCCGGGGGCCAGTATGCGCATTCGGGCGATGCATCACTTCACCGCCCGGCTGCCGGAAGTGCCGCTGGAAATGCCGTCGGATGCCGTTGGACAAAGTACCCAGACGGCTTTGCAAAACGGGGCTTTACGCGGTGCAGTGCTGGAAATGGAAGGATTTGTGCGGCTTTTCAAGACCAAAAGCAGCCGGTTGCAGGTTGTACTGACGGGGGGCGATGCCGGTTTTTTTGCCTCGCATCTGCACATCATTGACTTAAAAACAGAACCACACCTGACTTTGCTCGGGCTGAATTATATCCTGCTACATGCCGTGTCATTCAGAGCGTAGCGAAGAATCTGAGGGCGCAATCTGCTCGGCCGCTAGCCTCAGATTCCACGCCTTCGGCTCTGAATGACACCCGTAGATTGGACCAAAAACGTTGAATACCTAAACACAAATATGCGACTACTTGCTCTTACTTGCCTCCTTCTGACCACTCTTGCGCTCTCTGCGCAGCCTAAACAGAACTCCCCTTATTCCCGCTTCGGCATTGGCGATCTGGTGAACCAATACTTTGCGCAGCAGGCGGGCATGGCCGGTCAATCGGCGGCTTTTCACGATCCGTTCCACCTCAACCTGCTCAATCCGGCCTCTTATGCCCACTTGAAAACGGCAACTTTTGAGACGGGTTTGTACACCAAATTCAGCCATTCCGAGTCCAGTGTAGCCACTCAGGACTACTGGACGGGCAACCTGGGCTACCTGGCGCTGGGTTTTACGCTTAAAAGCCCCATCAACCAGGTGTTGGATAAAGTGCAGTCGCCCTGGCAGTTCGGGATGGGTTTTGCGCTCACGCCTTACTCGCTGGTTGGCTACAATGTCCAGACCCGCGATACGCTGGACCAACTCGGTGATGTGGTCAATAGTTTTACGGGCAATGGCGGCACCTACCGGTTGCAATGGAGCAATGGCGCGAAGTATAAAAACACCTCGTTCGGCGCGACGCTGGGCTGGATGTTCGGTAAGACGATTTACGAAAACACCACGCAATTTCTGGATAGTACCAGCACGGAGGCAAATCGTAATTTTCAGGACAATCAACGACAGGACCTCGGTGTCAACGGTTTTGTATGGAACCTGGGCGTACAGCACGATTTTGTGCTGAAATATGCCGAAAATGATAAGACGGTGCCCACACGATTGATCACGATTGGTGCGACTGGCGAAGGCCAGCATAATCTGAAACTCAACGGCGAACAGCTCATCGTGCGCAGCCGGGGCCGCCTCACCAACGGGCAGTACCTGAACGGTGATACATTGTCCAATAATGACAGTATCCGCCAGACACTGACGCTGCCTTCCACTTTTACGTTGGGGATTCAATATGTGAATGCTAATAAGTTCAAAATTGGCGGGCAGTTTGGCCTGGAAAACTGGTCGAAATACCGCAATGAACTGCGCCCGAACGAACGTTTGCGCAACACCTTTTCGATGTCGGCGGGGCTGGAATATATTCCCGATCACCTTTCTTATAACAATTACAGTAAACGCATTCGTTATCGTCTGGGAGGCTATTATCGGCAGGACCCGCGTTTGGTGAATGGCCAGAACCTGGATGATGTGGGCCTGACTTTTGGCTTCGGCTTTCCGTTGGTGCTCCCGCGTCAGCAAACTTCCTTCGTCAACACGGCTTTTGAAATTGGCAAACTCGGCACAGATTCACCCATCGAAGAGACCTATTTCCGCCTAACCGTCGGCTTTACCCTGAACGATAATACCTGGTTCTACAAGCGCAGGTTTGAATAGAAGTATGAACGATGAACCTTAAGCGACAACAAATGTGATGTTGTTCATCGTTCATACTTTATAGTTCATACTTCATAGTTAGTTCATACTTCTTTTAGAATATAGCACAGGAACACTTCGTCCTGATTATTCACACCTAAACGGTTGTTGGTGAGGTGGATCAGGCTGGGCAGCACTTTGTCCAGATTAGTGCCTAATTCTTTCAGAATCAATTCATTGCCGCGTACCCAACGCTGCCACTCCGGCTGGCTGGTATCAAATTTGCCCGCACTTGCGGCGGCCCATAGTTCGTCAAAAGCCGGGCGTAATGCCGCTTGCTGGCTTTCCAGACTGGTTTTAAAATAATGCAGTACGGCGGTTTGGGCGGTTTCATCCAGCGGCTGACCATCTATGGGCCGGAAAAAAGCGGGCAGCCACTGCTGATATAATTGGCCGAAGTACCAGGCCGCTTTCTCGCGATTCATACCCGCCGCCAGCGCAATAAGCAGGTGCATCCGCAACGCATCGAAGAGCGTAGTGCCATACGTGTGTGGCACTTGTGCCAGCCGGTCGAGCGTCACTCGCGTGGACAGGTGAAAATGCGCCTCCGTCAGGGCCATCCCTGCGGCACCACCAAAACGCTCCAATTCGGGTTCATAAGGCACTTCGATGAAGTCGCCGCGCCCGGCAAACCAGCCGGTCAATGCTGGCCGCAGCGTCTCTTCCAGCCACGTTGCTTCGCCATGCAACCGCAAGCGGATATGTGGTCCGCGTTCGTCGGCAAAACGAATGAAAAAAGCCCGTGCGCCTTTGGTTGGCCAGATATACTGGTTTAAAAAAGGACGGACAGCCCGGGTCAGAAAGATGTCCGGGGATTCGAGCAGGTAACAGTGGAAAGAGAGCCAGGTGGGCATTTAAAGGACTGGACTAAATTTATAATCAATTACATTTCAGCCTATTAAAATGAATATGGTAGATTACTCCATCTGTATAGGCATAAAAAAAGGGCCTTTCTTGCGAAAGACCCTTGTTGTGGCGGAGGCAGGACTTGAACCTACGACCTTCGGGTTATGAGCCCGACGAGCTACCAACTGCTCCACTCCGCGCTGTAGTGGGCCGCAAAGATACGCGCTTTGTTTTCGCATTACCTAATGCAGGGGAAAGTTTTTTAAAAAAATATGACTCCATTAAAAAAGGCCAGATAGATGGACGAGAGAAAAGGGAAAGACAAATTCCTCCTGCCCGATCAGAGCTCATTTTTAACTAACAAAAAATCCCCCGCAGTTCACCTGCGAGGGATTTAATTTTACCAGTGATCATTCAAAAAACAATCACTCTCTACCTGGGTGCGGGAGGCGGGACTCGAACCCGCACAACCGTGAAGTTATTGGTGTTTGAGACCAACGCGTCTACCATTCCGCCACTCCCGCAATATGCACGCTTAATATCGTTCAGAAAGTTGCCCCTTCTTTCCCTAAGCGGCGGCAAACTTAGAAAGATTTTCTCGAATGCGCAACAAATACCTTTTTTTCAAAAAAAAGTCTCGCACCTGAATCAACTGCTCCTCCGTTCCATCGGCCTCGGTCCAGGCTGCCAGTAAGGGCTGAATGCCGCTTTCCAACTCTTTTTCCAGGTTTTCCAGCGCCTGTAAAGTAGTGGCATACCGCTCGGCATCAAAATCGAATTCCAGCTCCATCAGCCCCTCATTAATGTCCATCATTTCCATCAAAAAATCCTGCGGCAAGGCTGGCTGTGCCGTTTCGTCGCCCAGTAAGCCTTTGATTTCCAACACGTATCGGATGCGCCGGTCTGGATCAGACAGCGTTTTCCAGGCCTGATTGTTCACCGTGGATAGCTCCAGCATTTCCTCCTGTTTGGCATTGTCAGCCAGGGTATGGAAGTCCGGGTGATACTGCCGGCTGTTTTGATAGAACCGCTTTTGCAGGGCCACCTCGTCCACTTGAAAGGAGACTGGCAGGCCAAAAAATTCAAAGTAATTCATGGAGACAGACTTTGGTCTTTAGTCTCTGGTTATTAATCCACAGCCGAGGCCGAAGACAAATAACCAAAGACCAAAGACTTATTTAAACCAGGCTCGCCAAACGTCCAGGCCATTGGTATAGACCATGAGGGCAAGCAGCAGGAAAAAGCCAAAAGTAACGGCGCGCTCCATGAACGCATCGCTGACCCGACGGCGGGTGACGACTTCCCACAGCAAGAAGACGACGTAGCCCCCATCGAGGGCGGGAATAGGCAGCAGGTTGATGAAAGCCAGCATAATGCTCAAAGAGGCTGTCATGCGCCAGAAAGTCTCCCAATCGCCCCATTCAGCGGGAAAGAGCTTAGCAATACTGCCAAAACCACCCAGATTTTCGGAGGCTTTTATTTTGCCCTTGAACATTTGGCCGAAGGCCTTGATCTGGTCGCCCAAAAACTCAGTAGCGGCCTGCCAACCCGCCGGAAGCGCACCGGCCAGACTGGTTTTTTCCCGTTTCATTTCCAGAAAAGCCAGCACTTCGCGCCGCACGCCGATGGTGCCTGCTTCGGTAAGCGTAAGCGGTGCGGCCAAAGTATCAGTGCCGCGCAGCACCGCCAGCGTCACTTCTTTGCCTTTATTCTGATTGGCGAGCGATTGAAATTCATCAAAAAAGGTAATCGGCTGGCCATTCATGCCCACTACACGGTCGCCTTTCTGAATTTTAGCCTTTTCTGCGGCACTGCCAGCCTGCACTTCGGCCACCTGGAACGGCAGACGCGGTTGCATCAATTGTTTTTTCTGGACTTCGCTGCTGGCCAGTACCGAGCCAAAATTGGCGGGCATCTGGATATTTTGCGTTTGCCCATCGCGGAGTACCGTGGCGGTAGTCGCGCCATTGAGCACTATTTCTTTCACGAATGCGCCGATATCCAGCCGGTCGAGCGAACGATTGCCAATCTGGGTAATAATATCGCCGTTGCGGAAACCCTCCCGGATCAACACGGAATCCATCTGGGTACCGTTTTTCAGGTCGGCATTGGCCACGTAGGGTTCGCCCCAGGCCACTTTGACCAGACCAAAAATCAGGATGCCCAGCAGAAAATTGACCGTAACCCCACCGATCATAATAATCAGGCGTTGCCAGGCGGGTTTGGAGCGAAATTCCCAGGGTTTGGGCGGCTCCTTCATCTGTTCGGTGTCCATACTTTCGTCCACCATGCCGGATATTTTCACGTAGCCACCCAAAGGCAGCCAGCCAATGCCATATTCGGTGTCGCCCCGTTTTATTTTAAACAAACTATTAAAGGGCGGCGCGTCGAAGAAAAGATAGAATTTCTCCACCCGGGTTTTGAACCAGCGGGCGGCAAAAAAGTGTCCCATTTCGTGCAAAACGATGAGCAGGGACAGGCTCATTAACAGGTATGTTATTCTGATGGCAATTTCCATGTGCGGAAGTAAGTGAAACGTAAGGGGCGGTGAAGAAAAAGAGCAAAAAAGCAAAGGGCAAAAGGCAACAAAAAAACAGGCAATAAGCAAAAAAGCAAAGTGCAAAAGGCAAATGGAGCGCAGCGACATCCCGATTTGTCGGGAAAAGCAAGGGCAACAAAAAGCAAAGGACTATACAAACAAACGAGGGCTTCCGAAGTTTGGGCAAAACTACGGAAGCCCCCGATTAAAAGGCAAAAAGGATAGAGCAATCGGCAAAAAGGCAAGGGTAAAAATTCGGGATGTCACGTTGCTCCATTTGCAAATTGCTGATTGCCTCTTGCTTTTTTGCCTTTTGTTTATTGCCCTTTATTTTCCTCAGAAGCCGATTTCGCGGTAGCGTTGGCCGTTGGCAGGGTCTATTTTGCTCATGATCTGGATCACGCGGTCTTTCTGTGGTTTGGCCCCGATTTTCCACATTTCCACCAGTTCATCCTTCTTGGCGTTGGCGAACATCTGGACGATCATGGAATTAAAATAGGCGATATTCACCTTGTCCACTTCTTCGAGGGCTTGCATGATGGCTACTTTCCCCTGGTCAACATTGATCGAAAAATTATCCAGACCCTTACGATAATAGGTGTACATCGCTGAGCGATAAGGCTTTACGCGTGGGTTGAGCAGGTTTTCGATCAGCCAGTAGCGATTGCGATTTTTGCCGCCATCCGCCGGACGCCAGCCAGTCGCTACGTTGCCGCCACTTTGCGTATTGGTCACAATCTGCTGAGCGGTCAGGTAGTGCGGTTCGCCGCCATACAGCGAAAACGAATCGTAGTCCATGCCGAGGATAATATACACATAAAAAGCCAGTATAGCGGGCAAATTCTGGTTGTCCGGAGCATCACGCAGAAATTCGATGGGCTGATTTTGCTGGTAACTAAATACGAAATCCTTATCCAGGTGCGAAATCAACGGGCTTCTGAAATCGCTGCCATAGATCGGACGGACGGCTTGTACGGCCAGTTCGGCCCGATAACTGTTGTTACCCAACTCTTCGGAAATAGTGAAGATGAAGTTGCATTTGATCCGTTCGTCGGTCTCAAAGCGATCTTGTGTCCATTTTGTATTATTCAAAAAATCGCGCAGAGCGACTTCCAGTTGGTCGAAGTCTTTGCGATCCGCCTGCTGTAGTTGGGGGGTGCTGATACGGACTGTGGCATCTATTTCGCCCACACCCTGAGCATGAAGGGCAAAGGTGGAAACCAGGAGCAACAAAATGGGAACTATCTGCTTAAACATGGCAAAAACGATTTATATTGATTAAAAGGGGTGAATCCCTGCTTTATTACCTCTGCCTTATTTCCTTCGCTTACCTCCTTCGCCTGAAAAAGGCTACGGCGGTTAAAAGGGGCTATGGCGGGTAAAGACGCGCTAGACCATTTTTGGGTTGGCTAAGCGGACTATTTCTTCGACAATATCTTGCGCCGCTTCCGTTTTGGTTTGCAATTCAAAAGCGGTTTGCAGGCCATTGCGTCGTAAAATAGTGATCTTGTTGGTGTCGTGACCAAAACCGGCACCGGCATCTTGCAGCGAGTTTAAAACGATAAAATCCAGGTTTTTACGCTCCATTTTCTGGCGCGCATATTCGATCTCGTTGTTCGTTTCGAGGGCAAAACCAACCAGGATTTGGCCCGGTTTCTTTTGGCTACCCAATGTAGCCGCGATGTCCACGGTTTTAGCCAGAGGCAAATTCAAATCGTCGTCTTTTTTCTTGATCTTTTGCTCCGAAAATAAAGCGGGCCGATAATCGGCCACCGCTGCCGCCAACACGGTAATATCCATTTCCGGGAACAGTGGCGCACACGCTGCATACATCTCCTGCGCAGAACCAACGCGAATGACTTGTAAATCAGTATTTTCTGGAAGCAAACCGGTAGGACCAAGCACCAGCGTCACTTCGGCACCCCGGCGGGCCAGGACTTCGGCAATCGCGATGCCCATTTTGCCCGTGGAATGGTTGCCGATAAAACGCACGGGATCGAGCGGTTCGTGGGTAGGGCCAGCCGTGACCAGGGCTTTTTTGCCGGTCAAATCCTGCTGCTGCCGAAAATAGCGGGCCACAAAAGCCACAATTTCTTCGGGTTCGGCCAGTCGCCCTTCGCCGACTAAACCGCTGGCCAATTCGCCCTCCCCTACTGGGATAACTTGCACACCGTAGGACTGCAAACGCCGGATATTGGCCTGCGTGGCCGGGTGATGCCACATATCCACATCCATCGCCGGCGCCACAAAAACTGGGCAACGCGCCGACAGATAAACGGCGGTTAAAATGTTGTCGCACAGGCCGTTGGCCATTTTAGCCAGCGTGTTGGCCGTCGCCGGAGCCACCACCAGCGCATCAGCCCAAAGCCCCAGTTCGACGTGGTTGTTCCAGCCCGTTTCGGAGCGGACCTCACTAAAAACCGGGCGTTTGGAAAGCGTGGAAAGCGTGAGCGGCGCGATAAAAGCCGTGGCCGCTTCGGTCATCAGTACCTGTATGGCGGCTCCCTGCTTCACCCAGAGGCGGGTGAGGTGGGCGGCTTTGTACGCCGCGATGGAACCGCTGATGCCGAGCAGGATGTTCACTTAAAAAAGTTATGAGTTATGAGTTATAAGTTATGAGTTGTCGCCAGCGGCATAACTCATAACTTATAACTCATAACTCCAAGATTATTCTTTTTCCTCCACGTAGCGCCACTGAATCTCGTCCATCAGAAATTCATGGGCGGCGATGATGGGCGTATTGGGCAAACGTTCGTAAAACTTGGAGATTTCGATCTGCTCCTTGTTTTCCTGTACCTCTTCGATGGTATCGGTATTCACGGCGAACTCTTCGAGTTTGCGTTGAATTTCCCATTTCAAATCGCTGGAAATCTGGCGGGCGCGTTTGGAGACGATCACCAGGCTTTCGTAGATATTGCCGGTTTTGTTGACCAGTTCCAGCACGTCGCGGGGCTGTACATTGGCATCGAGGCCTTGGGCCTTACTTTTGATATCGCTCATTTTTAATTAATTATAAATTATGAATTATGAATTATAAGTTATCGCGAGCGGCCATAATTCATAATTCATAATTCATAATTCTGGTTAGGCTCCTGCCGTTTTCAGGCGTTTTTTCACAGATTTTGCGGCTTGTTCGGCACTTTTCTGAATCTGTCGTATTTCCTTGGAATAGGTGCCCGTCGGATATTTCTCCAAAAATTCAGCACTGCGGCGCACCGCATCCAGGTAACGTTCTTCTTTTTTGTCCACCACACTATTTTCGCCCAGCAGAAAACTTCCTTTGGCAATCAGATAACGGACGCGCTCGGCATCGGGGCTTTCCGGGTAGTCGCGCAGCAGGTTATCAAAGGAAATAACAGACGATTGATATTGACGGAGATTGTAATATAATTCGCCTTCCACAAAGGCCTTTTGTTCCAATTTGCGGCGCAGTTCGTCAATCAGCCGGTTACATTCTTCCACGCGCTTGCTTTCGGGAAATAAATTGACAAAGACCTGAAATTCCTCGATGGCTTTCTGCGAATCGCTCTGATCCAGCCGGTAAGTGGGCGACTGCTGATAGTTGGAATAGGCCGACATGAAGGCCGCTTCCTCGCGGTAAGGGGAATTGGTAAATGTGTTGGCAAAATTCTTGAAATAATAAGCGGCCAGTACGTACTGTTTGAGGTGGTAGTGGGTGTAGGCATACTGGAAATTAGCCTTTTCGGCCTCTGCTTTGCCGCGAATATTGGTCAAAACCAACTCAAAGAGGGTTTGGGCGCGTTGGTATTGCTCCTTTTCGTAGTAGTCGAACGCTGTCTTCAGTAGCAAATCCCCATCGCCACTGGTGCGGATTTTTTCGTAACTGCTTTTGCAGGAAGCGGTCAGAAATATCAGGCCGGAAACCAGCAATAAGCCAAGCATTTTTCTCATAGGGCGCAAAGATACGTGTTTAATTATGAATTATGAATGATGAATTATTGCACCCCTAACGTAGCCTGGCCCTTAAATGTGGCGTCGGAAAGGTGAATGTTTTTCAAAAATGGTTGCATTGAACCAAGTGAGCGGGGAAATGTTTTGAAATGAATCCGTGATTTTGTTGAAAAAAGCCGGAAATTCGCCATTATTATTACACGTTACTTTTGCCCTCACCACTTACTATGCAGACATCAGAAAAAGCGCAGGCCACCACCCATTCGCTCGCCGACCAGTTCCAGGCTAAAATAGATGCCGATATCCGTATCGAGCCAAAGGACTGGATGCCAGATAGTTATCGCAAAACGCTTGTCCGGCAGATCAGTCAACATGCCCACAGCGAGATCGTGGGTATGTTGCCCGAAGGCAATTGGATCACCCGTGCGCCATCGCTGCGCCGTAAACAAATCCTGCTGGCCAAGGTGCAGGATGAAGGTGGTCACGGCCTTTACCTCTATGCGGCCGCCGAGACGCTGGGCACTTCTCGCGACGAAATGATCCAGGAGTTGCATAGTGGTAAGGCCAAATATTCCTCGATTTTCAACTACCCTACCCTCTCGTGGGCCGACATGGGCTCCATCGGCTGGCTGGTGGATGGCGCAGCGATTCTGAACCAGATTCCGATTTGCCGCTGCTCGTATGGCCCGTATGCGCGGGCGATGGTGCGCATTTGCAAGGAAGAAAGTTTCCACCAGCGCCAGGGTTTTGAAATCCTGCTGACGCTCTCCAAAGGCTCGCCCGAACAGCGCGAAATGTTGCAGGAGTCCATCAATCGCTGGTACTGGCCCGCGGTGATGATGTTTGGCCCTTCCGACGATGCCTCGCCCAACAGCGAACAAAGTATGCGCTGGAAAATCAAGCGGTTCAGCAACGACGAACTCCGTCAACGCTTTGTGGACATGATCGCCGAACAGGTCAAAATACTGGGCATGACCCTTCCCGACCCTGATCTCCGCTGGAACGAGGAACGCGGCCACTATGATTTTGGCGAGATCAACTGGGAAGAATTCTGGAATGTGGTGAAAGGCAATGGCCCCTGCAACCGGGAACGGCTGCGTACCCGGGTGCAAGCCTACGATGATGGGGCGTGGGTACGGGAAGCGGCGATGGCGTATGCGGAGAAGAAGGAGAGGCGGAAGATGGAGGGAGTGGAAGTGGCGGCGAAGGTGGCATAAGTACGTATTCACCACAACGGCACGACGACCACGACGAATAAAATTTTGGAAAAATTGCCTTTCTAATTTACTCCGGCATTTTGAATACACTTCCTGCACTCAATGCAAAATCTGGCAAAACCGGAGCGGCGAAACACAGAACTTCGCCCATACACACCCGCATTTCGTCCAGATTTGGGCCCTGATAAACGTGTACACCTCGGATATGATCGCCGAACAGGTCAAAATACTGGGCATGACGTTGCCCGACCCTGATTTGCGCTGGAACGAGGAACGTAGGATGATTTTTGTTCGTTTCTGGCGAAATCAACCAACCATTACTGGTTCTTCAGTAGCCTATTCGATTACAGAGGGTAACTTAAACCGCACATTTTTTGCAAAAAAAACCTTCCCGCTCTGATCAATCAAGGTATAGCAAGTGTGACCTCGTGTGGTAGAAACGAAATCTAAATTGCTATGCTCTTGCACCTTGATGGGGCGCTGGGCAGTTTGTATCCAATTTTGAACCGCATTTTCCCGAGACGCACGAGCAGAGGTGCAAGAGGATACATAAAACATCATTGAAACTAGTGCCGGAAGCAATATGTAGCGCATAAGATACAGTAAGTTGGTTAGAGGCTGTTCAAAGCCGACATTCGCCCGCCCGTTCTTTTATTTTCGCAGCACAGGCCAATGCCACCTGAATGTTTTTGTTGACTAAAGTCCAGTTTTGGGAATTCAGCACCTCTGTACAGGCGACTATACCTTCCCGGGCAACACTACGGACCGTTTCACAATTGTTTAGTCGCATGGCCAGCACCTCCGTATCGTGGAAAATTCGCTCGGCGTGTTCCACTTTTTGGGAAAGAATATGAAAATCCTGGGCTGCGAGCCCATCGGTGAGGTCGTGCTCAATGGCGTCCACGTTGGAATAAAGCACATCTGCCAGCGTAAAACCAACTTCCTGCGAATTTTGTGTGCTCATCTTTAAACAAGCGGCCGCGGCCATGCGCATTCTGGCCGCTTGCACACGCGCATCCTGCGCCCGCAGGATCAGGGCGTTGAGGTCTTTTTCCCGCGAATAATTTGTAAGCCAATTGCAGTGATTACGTCCCAATTCTGCCGCTGTACGCGCTTCGTGGCAGTATAGTCCGGTGAGGGCCACCGCTTCAAAGTCCTCGTAAGATTCCATGAGCTTGATAAGCAAACCGGCTACCTCGGCATCGGCCACCGCATCATTCAGCCGTTTTTCCAGGACATCAGCGGTTTTCAGCACCCATTCCAGCGTCTCTGGATGGTCGCCCGTGGTGGTATGGGCATTCATTCGCGGAGCCAATAAGATTAAAAAAGCAGACAAAATGATTCGGCAGGTATTGCGCATTTTCTTTTTTTGAAGTGTAAAATCAAGATTTAAAAGTCGAATAAGTTGCCGAGCAGCGATTTTCGCTGGTCTCTGGAATACGTTTCATCCAGTTTTCCAGAGACGCGGAAATCCCAATGGCGGGGTCCCTCGAAAACATCATCCTCATAAGCACTTTTTTTATGGTGCGTATCCTGGCTGCGTTCTACGATTTTATCAAGTTCGTTACGGTCCAGCCAAATGCCTTTACACTGAGGGCAGTAGTCAATTTCGATGCCTTGCCGGTCAGAAATTGACAGAGAGAGATTGCATTTTGGACATTTCATAACAAGGTTGTCAGGTGAAAATTGCAGAAAAAAAAGCAGCCGAATACACTTACCGCATCCGGCTGTCAAACCAAAATTGTATGAAAACTTCTTCTTCCTCTATTAACCTGATGAGTAGTCAGACCTGAAAAACTGATCCGATGCCAGGTGATGCTTTTCCTGCAAAAAAGGGCCTGTGTACCTGGCTTCGGCAGAACCTGGCTCGGTTGGCAGTAAGGCGACTGAATAGCAGCACAACGTATCAGCGGATTTAAAACCCCGCACCCAATGGATCAGACCCAGTAGTTCTTTCTGTGTCCCGCTTAATTCCTTTTCGTTATTAATTGCCTTCATTACCCAGCATATTCACCATTGGCGTTTTGCCGTCGGTAACGATGGTTTTGGTATTAGGCGAACTGGCGAGTTTTTGAAATGCTTCTATTTGCTTGAATTTCAACACGTTGGAAGTCAAACTGACGGTAATTAGTTCATTGGCCCGCTTAATACCTTCGGCTTCGATCTCCGTGCCACGGGCCTGCGCTTCTGCATCAATAATGGTCGCATTCTTTTTGCCTTCGGCCTGGATGCGGGCAATTTCTTTGGCTCCTTCGGCATCAATGATCTGGCGCTGCGCCTCTTGCCGCTGACGATCCAGTACAAACTGCATCCGCAGGGCATCCTGCTCGGCTTCGAGTTTGGCTTCGATGGATTTGGAAAGGCCACCCGGCAACACGATGCTTTTTAAGAGTACAGACTCGATGACAAAGCCTTTCGGCGCACAAACTTCGACCAATCGTTTTTTGATTTCTTCTTCGATTTCGGCACGTTTGGCACTGTGCATATCTTTGGCATCGTACTTGGAGCAGACATCAGAGGCAGCCGAGCGGAAAACGGGCAGGATCAGCATTTCCTCGAACTCCATACCCGTTTCTTTCAGTATTTGTGGTACTGCACTCGACTTGATGCGATAGAGGATGGAACTTTCGGAACGTATGGTCAGTCCTTCTTTGGAAGGCAGATTTTCTACAATGGCCAGGTTCATAGTGCGGACCGGGACGCGCACCACCCGCGTGGTGAATGGATTGAATCCGACCACGCCCGGCTGTCTTACGCTTTCATGGATACGACCAAAGGTGCGCTTTACTCCTACCTGGTCTGGCATAACGGTGGCGCAACTCGCCATCAACAAGGGCAGTATGGTGAAAAGACTGATTTTTAAAATTTTCATGCTTCAATTGTTTTAATTTTGAAGCAAAAGTGGGGCAGGGGTATTAGAAAGACATAAGAACGGATTTAGAATCCGATTAAGATTTATTCCAGGCTGGCAATAGCAACTGCGCGGTAGTGCCCTGGCCGACCCGGGAGGCCAGGCTAATGCTGCCGCCATATTTCTCCGCTATACTTTTTACCAAACTCAGGCCAATACCGCTGCCGGAAAGATGGCCGTTATTGACACTTCTGTAAAAGGGCTCAAAGAGCCGTTTGAGCTCGTCTGCTGCTATGCCGAGGCCCCGGTCAATCACTTCGAGGCAAAGGGATTGGTCAGCAGCAAACAGCCGCACGGATACCGGCTGGTTATTACCGTATTTAATAGCATTATCCAGTAAATTAAATAAAGCGGCTTGCAAAAGAGTGGAGTCGCAACGCACCAGAAATGCAGAGGCATCGGAGGCCTCGATCTGCAAATGGGTCAGCTGCCCGGCCAGCGGGTGCTTGGCCTGTAAAGTCTTAAAAGCCGACAGCAATACCTCGTCAGCAGCAATGGGTGGCTGGTCGGGTAAGCTAATATTGGTTTCCACTTTGGCCATGAGCAGCAACTGCGTGACCAGTTCATTCAGATTTTCGGCCTGTGTACGCACATTTTCCAGGGCCTGCTGGTATATTTTCGGACTGCGATCTTGCTGCAAGGCTAAATCAGCCTCGGTGGTAATGGCGGTGAGTGGCGTACGTATTTCATGGGAAGCATTGCGGATGAATTGTTGCTGGACATTGAAACCCTGCTCAATACGATCCAGCATTTCGTTGAAAGTAAGGGCTAACTGCCCCAGTTCGTCGTAATTGTTCTTGACATTCAAGCGTAAATTCAGGCTTTTGGCCCCAATAATGCGGGCCTTGCTGATTTTGTCGGCTATTGGCTGTAGCATTTTTTTCACCCAAAACCAACTGACCAGGGTGAGTAACAGTACACCAAACAAAATACCAAAGAGAATACCAATACGCAGGTTCAGCAACTTGCTTTGGCCATAACGGTCAATAGCCGACACGACCAGCGTATAGTGGGTCAGTGAATCATGATGGATACCATAGTCGCGCTGGCCAATATGGGCGAAGCAAAAGGTGCAGGTATGGAATTGGCTGGTATCTACTATCTGGCCCAGTAGCTGGTTGCCGTTTGGCAACACGATCTGACGGGAGTCGGTAGCATAAAAGATCTTTTCTTCCGGCAAATCACCTGACGGCAACGCGTTGATGGCATTGAGCGGGTACTGGCGGTTGGTGGCGATCAAAGCGTCGGCTTCCGCCAATCGCGCCTGAATCCGTTCCCGGAACTCCCGCTCGCAAAAGCGTACGGAGAATTCATAAATGAAATAGCCCTCCAGCAATAAAATCAACAGCGCGGAGAGGGAAATGAAGAGCGGCAGACGCTGGCGAATAGTGAGCGGCAAGAGCGGCATAAGTGCTGATTATTCTTTGAGAATAAAACCCAGTCCAACTTGTGTGTGGAGAAGTTTTTTCTCAAACGGTTTGTCTATTTTGTTGCGCAAATAATTGATGTACACGTCCACTATATTGGTGCCTGGATCAAAATCTACGCCCCATACCTCTTCCAGAATCTCCATTCGGGTTTTCAGCCGCCCCTTATGACGCATCAGAAATTCCAGCAAGCGATATTCGGTAGCGGTAAGTTTGATCAATTCCCGGTTACGGTACACTTCTTTGGTATTATGGTCGAGCGTCAGGTCTGCCAGCGCATTGATTTGAAGTTCTTCCAGTTGCTCGGCCCGCCGCAGCAACGCACGCACCCGTGCCAGTAGTTCGGGCACCCGAAACGGCTTGACCAGATAGTCGTCAGCGCCCGCGTCCAGCCCTTCTACCACATCCTCAGTGCCGCTCAGGGCCGTAAGCATGAGAATGGGAATATTGCTTTTTTGCCGGCGAATTTGCTGACATAATTCGTGGCCGCCCACCTGGGGCATAATGACATCCGTCACTACCAGATGTGGACGCAGACTATCGAATAATCCAATGGCCATTTTCCCGTCAAAAGCCACATAAGCCTCATAACCGGCTTCCTGTACCACCCGGCTGATCAGCGCAGCAATATGCGGTTCGTCTTCTACGATCAGTATTCTTTGCATGTTATCTATAACTTGGTTTTGTGTTGCAGGGTTCAAAGTCTGCGACGATGGGGCCCGGGCAGGCGAAGCAGCAATGGCTTATGCAGAGAGGGGAAAAGCGGATGGTGGAAGGGGTGGCGTGATTTAACCCTTTCTAATTTTTACAAAACCTGGGCTAATAACGGTAAACGCGCCAACCAATTCTTCTTGGTGCTTCAAAAAGACTTCCGACACAATGTTCGCTTTGGCTTCAGGGTGGAAACCATGAAGTCGCAGTAAGACCACACCAACATGGTTAAGTTTTAGTTTAAAAACTAGTTCCCCAAAGTCCTTATCAAGAGTGATAAGCACACGGTTTCCCTCTGCAGATAAAGCGAGAATATCAATATCGTCGGACCCTGCGGCAAATTCCGCAATGTATTGAACATCATGGCCTTGGGTTCGGAGTATTTTGACAATAGCAGATTCTACGCCTTCATCAGCCAGCAATTGCATAGGAAAGCGGGTAGGATTTTTCGCCTTTCAGCGCATGGGAAGCAAAGGTGATCGCGGCTTTGACCTGTTCGCGGTTGATATGCGGGTACGATTCCAATATTTGCTCCATAGATTCCCCGGCAGCCAATTTGTCTAAAATCAGTTCCACTGTGATGCGGGTGCCTTTGATAACTGGTTTGCCCAGCATTATTTTAGGATTGATTTCTATGAAATCCATGTAGTGTTCCATTGCAGCAAATTTTTCCAAAAATAAGGAGATTTTGGGATTTTGAAAAATTATTTAGGATAAATATAAGGAACACTGTTCCATCTTTATTGCTCAAACCTGTTCATTTTCAGCAATTTCGGTGTCTATTTCTGCTTTGTTCGAGCGATAGTATGCCCAGGCATTTATCAGATCTTCTGCCCGAAGGGAAGGAAAAGAACTAAGTAAATGGGCTTCACTAGCCCCGGCATTCCTGGCTTCCACCAATAGCCAAACAGGTATTCGAGTGCGTACAATGCACGCGCTTCCCCCACAAACATTGGCAGTTTTTTCAATACCGGGCGTATAATGGCCAAGGTCCGTTTCTACCCAACGCGCTATTTGGGCTTTTTCTCCTGCCGACATGGTTGGCAGCAACTGTTCGACCTGTTGTAAAGCGGTCATATTTTGTGAGTTTTGACAAAGATAAGCACTTTTCCTGGTGGTTTATGCAAATGGCAATAGTGGTGTTTTATACTTCAATTCGCCCACTTTCGGCAAGTAAAAAAACTTTCCAAAAGGCTTGTAACAGCCCTTTTTCCGCCGTCTGTCCCCCAAAACTGCACTTTCCTCTATTAGGTGTAACATAGTACCGCCGGGGCGTGTCATATTCGCCGACGAAAAACGCAACTGTACCACCTGTTACACCTTCTTCCTATGCAACTTACGATTCACAATCTTTCCAAAACCTACCCCAACAGGGTCAAAGCCCTGCAAGATGTTTCCCTCGATATTCCGACCGGCATGTACGGCCTGCTCGGCCCCAACGGCGCGGGCAAAAGCACACTCATGCGCACCTTGGCTACTTTGCAGGAAGCCGATGGTGGTACGGTTACCTTGGGGGACATTGACGTTTTAAAAGACAAAGACGCGGTGCGCCGCACCCTCGGTTATTTGCCGCAGGAGTTCGGCATTTACCCGCGCATTTCGGCGACCAGTATGCTCGACCACCTCGCTACGCTGAAAGGCATTCCCGGCAACCGCCGCAAAGAAGTGGTGAACGCGCTGTTGCAACGCGTCAACCTCTGGGAACATCGCAAAAAATCGGTGTCGTCTTATTCTGGCGGGATGCGCCAGCGTTTTGGTATTGCGCAGGCCCTGATTGGCGACCCGAAACTCATCATTGTGGACGAACCCACCGCCGGTCTCGATCCCGGCGAGCGCAACCGTTTCTATAATTTGCTTTCCGAAATCGGTGAAAATGTGATCGTTATTCTTTCCACGCACATCGTGGAAGACGTGAAAGAACTCTGCTCCAATATGGCCATCATCAACGGTGGGCAGGTGCTGTACGCGGGTTCGCCGGAGGCGGCACTGACGCAACTGGAAGGCAAAATCTGGGAAAAAGCCATTGCCAAGGCCGAAATAGACGACTACCAGAGCCGTTTCCGCGTCATCAGCAGCAAACTGGTGGCGGGCAAGCCGATCATTCACATCCTCAGTGACGGCGATCCCGGCGAGGGTTTTCGCGGCACGGCTGCGGGATTGGAAGATGTGTTTTTTTCAAAAATTGGTTAATGGTTAATGGTTAATGGTTAATGGTTAATGAATTATTATTCCAAACATTTTTTTAATAAAATCAATCTTTATTTTAAACAACCATTAATTGTCGGCATGAAAATCAAATCATTTACGGATTTAGAAGTTTATAAGGAATGTCGGGCTTTGCGAAAATCTATATCAGAACTTGTAAAGAGTAATTTCCCAACAGAGGAGAAATACAAATTAGCAGACCAGATCATTCGTTCGTCGCGCCGGGTCACAGCCTGTATTGCAGAAGGATATGGGCGTTTTCATTATAAGGAAAATGTACAATATTGCCGAATGTCCAGAGGGCCTTTGACAGAGACATTGGAACATTTAATTACTGCCTACGATGAAAACTATATTACTTCTGAAATAGTAAAAGAATATAAAGCAAAAATAGACACTTGTTTGCGTCTCTTGAATGGCTACATCAACTACCTGCGAAAAGATAAGCCAACCGATGATGCACACCAATAACCATTAACCAATACACTAATAACCAACTCATGTTTTCCACCTTCTTTTCCTTTGAAATAAAGACCTGGCTCCGCGCACCGATGCCCTGGATTTTCATGTTTGTTTTTGGCATGATCGCATTCAGTGCGACGGTTTCGGACGACGTGCAGATCGGCGGCAGCTATGGCAATGTGCTGAAAAACGCGCCGTATGTCGTCCAAAACTGGTACGGCGTATTTTCCATTCTGGGCCTGTTGCTGGTGACGGCGTTTCTCAATTCCGCCGCTTTGCGCGATTTTGATAATAACACTGCACAGATCGTTTTTTCCTCGCCGATTCGGAAGGCGGGTTACTATTTCGGCCACTTTTCCGGGGCCTTGCTGATCGCCATGATCCCGATGTTCGGCGTTTCGCTGGGAATATGGGCGGGCGTGGCTGCCAATTCGGTGTTTGAGTGGTTGCCGCCGGAGCGATTCGGGCCATTTGAGATCATGGGACATATCAATGCCTTTCTGGTGCTGGTTATTCCCAACATGATATTTTCGGGCGGCATTCTCTACACGGTGGCCATTCTGACGCGCAGCACCACGCAGGCTTTTATCGCCGGGGTGGTGCTGCTGGTGGGCTACCTCGTGGCGGGAAATTTGATGAAAGACATTAATAATGAAGGACTTGCAGCAATGCTCGACCCGCTCGGTATTCGAAGTTTTTCTATTCTCACTAAATATTGGACAGTGGACGATAAAAACCACCTCTCGCTGGGGCTGAGTAACCCTACCATGCTGGCCAATCGCCTGCTATGGATGGCGGTGGGTTTGGTGGTGCTGGTGGCGGGTTATTTCCGGTTTAATTTTTCGGAGAAAAACAAAACGGCGAAACAAGCGAAAACGGGCGACGAGAAAGCCGAAATAATTGGTATTCAACAACTTAACGTCCTGCCGAAAGTCGCCATTTCCAGTGGCGCGCCGATGGTCTGGGCGCAACTGCGCAGCCAGTTTCGTACTGACTTTCTGGGGGTGGTGAAAAGCCTGCCGTTCATCATTCTGGCCATTATTGGGCTGCTCAATACGTTACCGAGTTTCTTTACGGCCACGCAGAATTACGGGACGCACAATCTGCCGGTCACCTATGACATCGTGGATTTGATTCGCGGCACGTTTTTTCTGTTCGTCTACTCCATCATGGCCTACTTCACCGGCGCACTGATCTGGAAGGAACGCAACGCCAAGGTGAACGAAATATACGACGCGCTGCCCACCAAAAACTGGACGGGGTACGTGGCGAAATTCGCGACCATTATCGCCGCTATTTTTATCCTCGAATGTGTCACCATCGGGGCGGGCGTGTTTGCCCAAACCATGCACGGCTACCATAATTATGAACTCGGTGTCTATATTCGGGAACTCTTAGTGTTTGATTTACTGGGTTTTGCGTTCCTGACGGTGCTTTTCATGCTCGTACATACTCTTTCGCCGAATATGTACCTGGGCTTTTTCCTGAGCATCGTGCTGGTGGCCATCAATGCTTTTATCTGGGGCCCGCTGGATATCAGCAGCAACATGGTCAAGTTCGGTGGCATTCCACGTTACATCTACTCGGATTTGTACCACTACGCGCCTTATGCTCCCGGTCTGACTTGGTTTAATGCCTATTGGGCGTTATTCTGCGGTTTATTGGCGGTGGCGACCATTTGCCTATGGGTACGCGGCAAAGAATCCGGCTGGTGGGAGCGTCTTTTACTGGGTCGCCAGGAGTGGAAATCCTATCGTTGGGTCGGCCTTGGGTTGCTGGCGGTGTGGCTGGTGACGGCAGGTTTTGTGTTTTATAACACCAAAATATTGAACGAAAAGCCCTCGGGCGACAGGCAGGACCATCTCACAGCCCGCTACGAAAAAGATTATAAACGCTACGAAAACGCGCCGCAACCGCGTATTTACGACGTGAAATATGATATCCGTATTTTTCCGGAAACCCGCACGGTGGAGGCCGACGGACAGTATTGGGTGCGCAACAAACACGACCGCCCGATTGATACTTTGTTCGTGAGTACGCCGCCCACGTATTTGCAATTTTCCCTGCAAAATGAGCGACTCGCCCTGCTGCTCAATGATTCGGCGGTGAATTTCCGGCTGTATCGCATTCAGCCCGCATTGGCTCCCGGCGATTCTATGTTATTGAAATTCAACAGCGTATATCGTCCGAAGGGTTTTGAAAATGAACTCTCGGTGTCGCAGGTGGTGCAAAACGGCACCTTCTTCAACAACACCGAGATCTCGCCCAACTTCGGCTATCAGCCCGGCGGCGAACTGGATGACAAGAATAAACGCCGCGAAATGGGCCTACCCGAAAAATCGCGCCGCCCGGCCCTGAATCCCGCCGACACGCTGCACCGGATGAACAGTTACCTGACCAACGATGCCGATTGGGTGAATGTGGAAACGACGATCAGTACCAGCGCCGACCAACTGGCCATTGCGCCCGGCTCGCTGCTGCGCGAATGGACGGAGGGCAACCGCCATTTTTACCATTATAAACTCGACCATAAAAGTTGGAATTTCTACTCGTTTATGTCGGCCCAATACGAGGTGGCGCGGGAAAATAAAGGCGGCATTAATTACGAGGTGTATTACCACAAAGACCACGCGGCGAACGTGCCGCGCATGATGCGTTCGATGCAAAAATCCATCGAATATTACACACAGCATTTCGGGCCGTACTATCATAAACAGTGCAGAATCATTGAGTTCCCACGGGTGGCCTCGTTTGCGCAGGCATTTCCGGGTACGATGCCCTACTCCGAAAGCATTGGTTTTATTGAAAATTACCAGGCCGAAAAAGACGATATTGACATGGTGTATTACGTCGTGGCGCACGAAATGGGCCACCAATACTGGGCGCACCAGGCCTGCGGAGCCAATATGCAAGGCTCCGAAATGACGACCGAAACCTTCGCCCAATACTCCGCGCTCATGGTGATGGAACACGAGTACGGACGCGACATCATGCGCAAATTTCTGGAGTACGAAATGGACCGTTACCTGCGTGACCGGGGTCGCGAACGACTGAAAGAACTGCCGCTGGCCAAATGCGAAGGCCAGGGTTATATTCACTATCGCAAGGGCTCGCACGTGATGTATTACCTGAAAGAAATGATCGGCGAAGAGCAGGTTAACCGCGCCCTGCGGAACTACCTCGAACGTTTCCGCTATGCCGATGCGCCATTCCCGACTTCGGTGGATGTGGTCAATGAATTCGCGGCCCAAACCCCGGATTCGTTGCAATACATCATCAAAGACCTGTTTTGGGACATTACGCTGTTCGATAACCGCACTAAAGAGGCTTCGGTGAGAGACCTCGGCAACGGCAAATACGAGGTCACGATTCAAGTGGAATGCCGCAAACTCAAAGCCGACGAACTGGGCAAAGAGACCGAAGTACCCGTAGATGACTGGATGGAAATCGGGGCGTTCGCCAAACCCGAAGGCGACAAAAAATATGGTAAAACGCTGTATCGTCAGCGGGTGAAAGTGGCCCAAAAAGACAACACTTTTACCTTTATAGTGGATGAAAAACCCGAAAAAGCGGGCATCGATCCGTTCAGTTTATTGATTGACCGGGAACCCAAGGATAATTGGAAGAAGATGTAGGGGCAACCCTTGCGGTTGCCCTAAACGCAACAACCACGGTGAGGGCGACCACAAGGGTCGCCCTCACCGCATCACTAAGAAAGGGCGACCGCAAGGGTCGCCCCTACATTAATATTTGCTTCTGATCGGTGGGGTGGCATCTTTAAAATCCGCTAAGGTGGCCTGCATCGCTATTTTCCAGATACCGTTGGTTTTCTCACAAACCCGCGTCTCTGTACTGCTGGATTTCGTTTGCTTTTCGTCGTTTTCACTATGCTGCTCGAAAGAAATATAGGCTACATCACCTCGAATCTGGATATTCCATTGATCGCGGGTCATTTTTGATTTACGCATTTCCTTGGCGAATTCAGCCGTATTGGCTTGAAACCAACCCTGCATAAAAGCTTCCAGGGCTGCCCAACCGCGCATGGTCACTACGTCGCCAGGATCGCCGCCATTGGTTACTGTCCAGGTCAGGTAGGGTTCGTGGACAAAAGACGCTGACCATGCTTCGAAGTTTTGATCGAGCCACATCTCCGTTTCGTGGATGATCAGTTTTTTGATGGCTTCTTCCTCTTTGTTTGGTGCGGATGTCGGCGTGTTTTGGCCATAAGTCATAGGCACGGCAGCTGTAAAAAACAGCAGGGCAAGTAAGCTGGTAAAGGTTTTCGTTTGCATGATTTTTTAAATTTATGTGAAATAAAAAGAGGGGGGCTTAATAGCCAGTCTGTTTGAGAATATGCGCCTCTATGGGCTTTGCCCAAAACGCCTGATACTGATCCCAATATTCTTTGCCCTTTGCTGCGCCATACGCAGTGTTCAACAAAACCGTGATATCATAATCCCCGTTCGGCACTATAGGATCCATGATCCAGGCATACGTCCAGGTCTTGTCCTCGTTTTGGCGGGCGGGTTCCAACCAACGGGTGGCATTTAGTTGGGCTTTGTTCATTGGATTTTCAGACTTATGCAAGGCGGGATAAAACACTTCTTTGATCCACTTTTCAAAGGCGGATTTAGCATCGTCTTTCACATACGTAATAATGATCCAGACTTCTTCTCCGGTTTTTGCACGCATTTGCTCTTTGGTGGGCGAATTAGTCGTGGACGGCGCATTTTTCGGTTCTTGTCCGTAGGCCAGGAAAGACATGGCCATCAGCAGGGCACAAATAGACATTGATTTCATAGTGAGTTGATTTTTAACAATTACAGTAGAACAGTGGCGAAGAGGTGCCATTTTAGAAGTAGCCAAACGGCCAGGTCACCATTGTATATAGCGACCTGGCTATGCAAATGACTACTATTGTTTCAGTAATTCCAGAGTCGTATTTTCTCCCGTGAACCGCTCAACGAAAGTCCAGCGACTGCGGTCATTGCGACTGTTGTAGATATTCACCCCTCGCACTCCGCTATCAGCTGTAATGGCCGACACGCGAATAGCCTCCATGTCCCAGTTGTCGTAGGTATCAAAAGGGTGGTCGCTGCGCGGGTTGCCTTGGTGGCGGATTGTAAAGCCTTTCACATCGCTCAGTTCCATTTCATCTTCGAAGGCAAACGTGGCTGAATATATGCTGCCGTTAGAAAATCCGCCGGTAGAAGGGGCCGTGGTCAGGCATACGACCGGACTAATGGTGTTGTTGTTGAAGTTAAGGAAAAGGAAAGCGTGATTGCCACCGCGCAGATCGTCACCGCCCGTGGTAATTACCACCCGAATCCGGTTGAAAGTTTGGGCCTGCGTTTGGCTGCCCAAGGTGCAAGTCAGGATGACTAGAAAAACAAAGGTTTTCATGTTTTGCAAAAGATTTAAATGGTTAAAAATGGAAGATGGTTGGACAAGGAAGGATTGTTTCATGGTAAAATCAGGTTATGAAAGTGGGGATTTTAAGAATGTGAAATGGTGTAGAAGGAAACAGGTAGAAACACAAAACCTGTGAGCAGGAGGATAATGTACCCTCCTGCTAGGTGCTTCATTTGGTTATCTGCCAATCCTGAATTGGTGAATTAGTAGTACAAAAGTAGTGGGTCAGTTTTCTGCCCGCAATCCCATGAAAGGGGGACGAAGAAGGGATGTTACGTGCTATCCCTTTGTCCACGCATTTATTATTTCAAAAATGCCTTGGCAATCGCCTCGCTCACCGAATGCACCTGCAATTTCTCATAGATTCGCTTCACGTAAGTGCGCACGGTCTCGATGCCAATATTCATCTCGGCAGCCACCATCTTGTAACTAAAGCCGCGCGACAGCGTTTTGAGCACCTCCATTTCGCGGGCAGTAAGTTTGTCCAGGTCCGTATCTTGTTTGGCGGGCTTGCCGGGAAAGAGTTGCAGCACCTTTCGGGCGATGACCGGCGACATGGGCGCACCACCCTCCTGCACTTCGCGGATGGCCTCCAGAATGCGGGCGGGCGGGGTCTTTTTGAGCAAATACCCACTGGCTCCGGCGCAGACTGCCTGAAACACGCGGTCGTCATCGTCGAACACCGTGAGCATCAATGCCTCCACCTGCGGATGTGCTTTTTTGAGCCGCGCCACCCCCTCTATGCCACTCATGCCGGGCATATCAATGTCCATTAGCACCACGTCGGGATGCAGGGCGGCCACCTGCTCCACCACACCCAGGCAGTTGTCGAATGCGCCCGTCAGTTCGTAGCCCTCGGTGCCGCCGATGAGGGCCGCCAGGGCACCGCGCAGGTCGGTGTTATCTTCATAGAGTAGGGTGCGGATGGGCATTAAATAGTTATGAGTGATGAGTTATAAGTTATGGTGAGCGACGATCCATACTTTTGCCATTGATGAGTTTCTATAAAGTTGTGTTGCAAAGGTGGCCTTTTGTAAGTTCGTTGTCAATCCCATAAAAGGGGGACAAAAATTCATCATTTATGAGTATTTACAACGGCAACGCCAGCCGTACTTCCGTGCCCATTTCCGGCGCGGAAACCAGTGCTAACGTTCCCCCCATCGCCGCCGCCCGGCTCCACATATTACGCAGGCCGTTGCCACCCAAATTCCGTGTTTCTGCTAAGTTGCTTTTCGTTTCAAAACCTATTCCATCGTCTTTTATGCTCATTATCAGTACATTATCTTGTTTTTCCAAGGTTATTTCTACATTTTGGGCTTGGGCATACTTGGCACAATTGTGTACCGCTTCTTTAAAAACCAAGTAGAAATCCTTGCGTTTTTCCATCGGCAGCGTCAGGCTCTCTACCCCTGCGCCGACTTGAAAGTGCAGTTCCGCACCCACATTTTCAAGCATTTCAGACGCGTAGGTACTCATGCGGGCCAGCAATTTTTCCATCGAGTCATTTTCGGGATTCACCGACCAAACGATGTCGCTCATACTGTCGAGCGCGGCGCGGGCCTTGTCGCCGATATTGCCGAAGCGGAACGTGTCTAAATCTTGTTGCAGGCCGTTCAGGGCAGACTGCGAGAGGATGCTGATGCTGCTGAGGGTACTGCCTACTTCGTCGTGAAGATCACGAGCGATGCGACGGCGGTCGCGTTCCTGGCCTTCTACGGCGAGGCGTTTTTGCATTTCCAGCAGTTTGGTTTTGTAACCTAAACCAAGCGCGAAACACAGGCTTTCCAGTAAAACGAAAAGGCATAATACCCAAGTAGGGTTCTCTGCAGGGTGCTGTTCACGCATGGGTACGGCCTCGGTAAATAAAGGCACAAGCAGAACAAATATGCTAGCGGCGAAGAGCAGTAAAGTACCTGTGGCCACAAAACGGGCCAGACCATCTTTGATGGTGAAGGCTATGTAAAGCATTAAAATAGCTGGGAAGAGGTACAAAACATGAAAAAAAGCAAATATTTCGGCTGTCTCATTACTGATGCCCTGCCCTGAAAAATGGATTGCGTTGGTAATGAGGGTAGCGAAAAACACGGCTCCGAAGAACCATGCTGCCCATGCTAGCAGCCTGCTTTTAAGGTTGTTTTGCAGGTGCAAATCAAGGAAATAGCGCACAAAAAGGAGGTAAAAAAAGGCGGTAGCTGGCAGGCTGGTGTATCCATGAAAGGCTGGAATCAGACTGGATATCCAGCGCACATCTATATACATTTCTACTAATCGGGCAAAGTTGAGCGCATTTCCCAAAGCAAACATAGCGTACCAAAAGTAGGCTGGCCCACGAGTCAGCAGGAACTGCATGAGCCCAAATAAGGCCAGCATGGTCAAGCCTCCAATAGTAAAGCCTAGAAACAACAAAAAAGGCAGTTGCATCTCTTTGTAAGCCTGACAATACGACCGATAAGCAGCGGGCGCGAATAACTCGGATCGTATTTGATCATATAGTTTTGCAAAGTTGCTGACCGAAACCAAATAAGTGGGATGTTCACCGGGCAACACGACCACAGGCAGGCCATTCGGGTTGGCTTGCCAGGCAAAACGGGTTTGGACTACAAATACGCCCCCGACCGCTTCTAAATGTAGAGAGTCGTTCTTTAACTCGTACAGTGCTGTTCGAGCGTGCATTCCGGGAAAAAAGACCAGACGCAGGGTATCCGTTCCTGCTGTGTTATCTATCGAAAACCGCAACCAAATACGCGACCGGACGTATTCCCCCCTTTTTTTCAACCAGTTCTTGCAGGGCATAGGCTTAAAATGCTGCTTCAAAACGGCCGCTGGTAGCAATCGGCTAGTCGTATCCTCAAAAAAAACCACCCACGCGGCCAGGTTGATATGCTCAATCTGCTCCGCAGGCCATGCAGTTGGCCAGGAGGGTGTGGAGCGCAGGGCCTGACCAAAAATATGGGTTACAGAAAACGCGAGGATGGCAGCGAGCAGGCAGGCTTGTTTCATTGATTTTGGAGTGTTTTCGGGCAGAGTTTTCCAATATTGTGCAGGTTCGAACTTCCAGCCTCAGATCGGTGAATACCCTGGGTTTTGACATTTAAGCAATAGGAAATACCGCGTAAATATATGACCAAATTCCATCTCATATCTCCTCCACCCGTTATATCAAATGTAAAAATGGAAGAAGTAAAGTCGGCATAGCTACCAGACAAATAAAAAGATTCTTCAGATCAGGTTGCTTGCGCGCAGAATGGGCCTTTAATCAAAAAGGTTGCCTTGCCGAACCACCCGCCATTTTCCGCTGTTTCCTATCCGAAATGCTTGCCGATAGCTTACCGACACTTAATTTGCCCGGCATTCGCAAAAACCATCCCCAAATTCCTACTTTTGCCGCGCCGACCACCAATAACCGATAACCAATAACAAATACACCACCCATGGGAGAAATAACCCAAACGGATGAATGGCAACTCGAACAGGCCGAATGGCTGGAGGCCATGGAAGAAATACTGGAAGCGCATGGCAAGGGCCGTACGGAGGAATTGTTCCAGAACCTGCGCCGTCTGCTCGCCCGCAAAGGCGTGGCCAATAGCGGTGCCGCGCTGAATACGCCCTACCTGAATACCATCGCGCCGGAAGATCAGCCGGACTACCCCGGCGACCGCGAACTGGAGCAAAAAATCGAGAATATTATCCGCTGGAATGCCCAGGCGATGGTGCTGCAAGGGGCCGATAAACACCTCGCGCTCGGCGGTCACATTGCCACGTATGCGGCTTGTTCCACGCTGTGGGAAGTGCTGTTCAATCACTTTTTACGCAAGCGTTCGGCGGACTATGGCGGCGATCTGCTGATGATCCAGGGCCATGCTTCGCCGGGTATTTACGCCCGCGCCGTGTGGGAAGGCCGTTTGCCGGAGCAGACCATCGCCGATTTTCGGCAGGAGCTGCTGGGTGGCGTTTCTTCGTATCCGCACCCGCGCCGGATGCCGAAATTCTGGCAGGCACCCACCGTTTCGATGGGTTTGGGGCCGATGACCGCCGTGTATCAGGCGCGTTTTATGCGGTATTTGGAAAATCGCGGCCTCAAACCGGAAAATGGCGGCAAAGTCTGGCATTTCATCGGCGACGGCGAAATAGACGAACCGGAAATCTACGGCACCATCGGCATGGCCAGCCGGGAGAACCTGAACAATATTGTTTTTGTGGTCAACTGCAACCTGCAACGCCTCGACGGGCCAGTGCGTGGGAATGGCAAGATCATCCAGGAAGTGGAACGCCATTTCCTCGGGGCCAGTTGGGAAGTCATCAAAGTGCTGTGGGGTACGGAATGGGACGACCTGTTTGCCCGCGACACCGATGGTGCTTTGCTCACGCGTTTGGAAGCGATGGTGGACGGCGATTTTCAGGAGTTAATTAACCTGACCAGTGCCGCCATTCGCGAGAAACTGGCCAATGGCGACCCGCGTATCACGGCCCTGCTCGCCGATATTCCCGACGAAAAACTGCTGATCCTGCGGCGCGGTGGCCACGATGTGGACAAAGTATATGCCGCCTACGAACGCGCCATGCGCTCGGACAAACCCGTGGCCATCATCGCGCAAACGGTGAAAGGTTATGGTATGGGCAAGGCCGCCGAGGGGCTGAACAAGGCCCACCAAACCAAGGATTTGAGTGTTGAAATCCGGCTGTCCACGCGTACCCGCTATGGCATTCCGATCACCGACGAAGAAGCGCAAGCCGCCAAATTCTACTTCCCCGGCCCGGATGAACCGGAAACGAAATACATGCACCAGCGGCGCAAAGCCCTGGGCGGTTATCTGCCCGAACGCTCTGACGAATACACGAAATTTGAACTGCCCGGAGTCGAACTTTTTGATAAACAACTGCGCGGTAGCGAGGCCGGAAAAACGGTTTCGACCACCGGCGCGATGGTGGATATTATGAACCAATTGCTTAAAAATAAAGCAGTTGGCAAATATATTGTGCCCATCGTACCCGACGAAGCCCAGACCTTCGGGATGGAGCCCCTGTTCAATTCGTTCAAAATCTGGAACCAGAAAGGCCAGCTCTACACCCCACTTGAAATCGGCATTTCCGTCATCAAATACGTGGAAAGCAAGACGGGCCAGGTGTTGCAGGAAGGCATCAACGAAGACGGCGCGACGGCCAGTTTCACGGCGGCGGGTACGGCTTATGCGCTGCATGGCATTCCGATGGTGCCGTTCTATATTTACTACTCCATGTTCGGTTTCCAGCGCGTGGGCGACATGGTCTGGGCCGCCGCCGATATGCTTACCAAGGGTTTCCTGCTCGGTGGCACCGCCGGACGCACTACGCTTAACGGCGAAGGGCTGCAACACCAGGATGGCCACTCCCTGCTGATGGCCCAAACGGTGCCGAGCGTGATCAGTTACGACCCGGCATTCGCCTACGAACTGGCGGTAATCGTCCATGATGGTCTGCGCCGGATGTACGTGGAGAACGAGAACAAACTCTACTACATCACGGTCTATAATGAGAATTTGCTGATGCCGGCCATGCCCAAAGAGGACGTGCAGGAGGGCATCAAACGCGGTTTGTATCGTTTCCAGAAATCGGCCACCAAATCAGCAAAAGCGGGCGTGAAAGCGCACCTTTTTGGCTCCGGGGTCATCATGGATCAGGTCATCAAAGCGGCGGAAATACTGGAAAAAGAAGGCGTGAGCACCGACATCTGGAGTGCCACTTCCTGGATCGAACTCTACCGCGATGCCGTCACCTGCGACCGCTGGAACCTGCTCCACCCTAACCAGCCCGAAAAAACGCCCTACGTACAGCAGGTCCTCAAAGGCGAAGAAGGCGTATTCGTGAGTGCCAATGACTGGATCAAGCTGACGGCGGGCCAACTCGCTCCCTGGATGCCCCAGGATTTTATCGCCCTCGGTACCGATGGTTTTGGTCTGTCCGAAAGCCGCGAAAGCCTGCGCGATTACTTTGAGATTTCGCCGAAATACATTGCTTTTGCCGCGGTGCGTTTGTTGCAAAAACAGGGCAAAGTAACGGACAAGGCGGTGCAGGATTTTATGAAAAAGCACAAGATTGTGGCGGATAAAATGGATCCGATGGTGGTGTGAGGAGGGGGATTTGAAGAGGCGAGAATTTGAGGATTTGAGTGGTGGCATGGGTTCTGTAAAGTTTTTCAAAGAAAAACTTTACAGAACCCATGCCACCACTAGCAATCGTTATCTTTGTAAAAAACAAAAATACTATGGGTCAATTGATATTGGAATTTTCCAATCAAGACGATTTGATGATGCTGCTTTCTTTCGCCAAGCGATTGAATGCCCGTATTGTCTCGGTCAAACAAGAAGAAAAAACCAGTGGAAAGAAGGCTGTAGAAGATCGTCTGGAACTGCTACAGCAAGCAGCCCAAGACCCGCTATTTCTTGCTGATGTAGCGGAGGTTATGGATGATTTTGCCCATGCTGATCAGGATGTCCTATGAGTAAATTTCTGAAATGGCATATTTACCGTGCCAATCTCGACCCAACCATAGGTTCCGAACAAGGCAAAAGTCGACCAGTTTTGATTATTAGCGAGGATGTTATTAATGGACTGCTTCATTGTGTAAATGTGCTGCCGATTACCTCCCGAAAATCAGATCGCCGTATTTATCCCAATGAAGTCCTGTTGCCACTTGGAATTGGCGGCTTACAAAACGAATCCATTGTACTTTGCCACCAAATCAGAACACTTGATAAAAAGCGGCTTTCTACGGAATATGGTGTAGTGGAAGCAGAAATAATACAGCAAGAAATATTGGACGCGCTTTGCTTTCAACTTGGGATTCCATAAAGGATAAAAAAGTTACCGGGCCAGCCGAAAGCCGAAATCGTTGTACCGGTTGACCGGGTAGAACCTGCCGCGGCAGGCGGCGCGGCAGTAGTTAGGCCTGAGGGACCAAGACCCGCCACGAACCACGCGGAGCGAAGCATGACCACCCTGTTCCCAAGCCGAACCATCCTTCAGAGCATTTTTGTAAGACTCATGCCAGACATCCTGGCACCATTCCCATACGTTGCCGCTCATATCGTGCAGCCCGAGCGCGTTGGCCGAGAAAGCATTGACTACTGTAGTTTTCTGCCGATATCCACCGACTTTCGAGTAGTCTTTTTTGTTTTCTTCCCGGCCATCGAAGTTCATTTCTTTGGGGTCCGCCTTCTCCTGTCCATTCCCAAAGCGTATTTTTTTGCCCCCTTCCCGTGCCGCATACTCCCATTCGGCTTCTGAGGGTAAGCGGTATTTTTTCCCGGTTTTTTCATTGAGTTTTTTGATAAAATTTTGCGCATCGTCCCAACTCACTTGCTCTATGGGTAGGTTTTCATCGCCTTTAAAATGGGCAGGATTATCGCCCATGATAGCCTTCCACTGGGCCTGGGTCACGGGGTATTTGCAGAGATGAAAGTCCCTGATCGTGACGCGATGTACCGGTTTTTCCCAAGAATCGCCATCGCCGAAGGTATCACCCATGTTGAAGGAGCCGCCTTTTATGGGGATCATTAAGTCCACAAAGGGGTCATTCTCTCTTATCAGGCGTGCTAAACGGGTAGATTCCTCCTCTTCGCTTTTTTTCTTTTCGGCCTGCTCACGTTGCTTTTGTGCGACCGCTTCGCGAGTACGTTGCTCAGTATCTTCCCGTACCTGTTTTTTCCGTTCGGCTTCTTTTTTTGCCTCTTCCATATCATGAAGAGCAACCAACGCCTCTGCCAGATGAATACCTAACGGGTATTTCTGAATATAATCTTGGTATGCGCCTTCGGTAGCAGCATCATGAGCATTTTTCCACGCATTATGGTCGGCCTTTTCTCTTTGACGATTCCCCTCCTCCTCTCGTTTTTTTTGCTCGGATTCGGTTATGGTAGAGAGCTCAATCGCACATTTCTTTCTTAGTTTTTCCAATTCTTCCCGGGCAGGATCAAAGCCAGTTTCCCAGATAATCAGTGCATTGTCTAAAAGAAATATTGCTTCTGTCCATTTCTTGTCTCCAACCATTATATTGGCCCTGGCAATCAGGTTGGCACATTCCTGTTGCCGTTGCAAGCGACGTACTTCTGCCAATCGCAACCCTTCCACCTTTTCCACCAAAATATCAATTTCCTCAAAAATGGTCAAATAAGCCGCGTCCACATGGTGCCAATGTGGGTCGGTGACGGGATAACCTTTTTTGGGCAATAGTTCATACCGTTCCAGGTTCTCAAAAGGTGTATGCTTTAAGGTGCAGGGCCGCAGTTTTATCCCGACAGCAATGGCTTCTCCTGTTTGGTGCCTCTGCAAGGCAATTGGAGCTTCTACCTCATAGAAATAGTCGGAATCAAGCGCATCGGGACTGAGTAGAAGCAGGATAATGTCGGCTTGGCTGAGTTTTTCACGAATATCAGCATCCCAATCACCTCCACCTTCGATATTGTAATTGTCCCAAATAGACACCTTTCCTGCCCGCACCAGCGGCTTGAGCCGACGGCGGATTTCGTCTTTGAAGACTAAGTCTTTGTGCGAATAAGCAATAAAAATCCGAACAGGCTGAAGATCAGTACTCATGCGGTGTTAGGTAATGCTAAGATTATCCGACAAACATAGCGCAATCGCGCCATTTTTTGGCATAGACCAACTCAGGCCCCGCCTTGGTGCGAATTTTTACGTCCAATAAGACAACATCCATCCTTCGCATCATGGAACCGATCCAAAATCATAAAACGTACTTTTTTCAACAGCAATTGATGAATATGCTGCGCTGGGAAGCGCATCCGCCGCCGTGGACGCGTATGATCCTCTGCGCTACGGCAACTTGTGTACCAATGATGATCGGTCTGTGGCGGGACCAACTGGTGATCTCTATTTATGGTGCGCTGACCGGCTACATTCTGGGATTGAGCGATCATTCCGGCCCGTTTAAACACCGGCTCTGGACGATTACCCTGACGTTTTTACTGCTCATTGCGGGATTTACCGTCGGCTATTTGTTACAGGGAAACTGGATGGCGTATTTGATACTGTTTACGGCCCTGGTCTATTGGTTAGGTATTCTGGCCGGAGCAGGTGCGGAACTGGAAAGAGCCCTGCTTTTTACCACTATCGCTCTGGTATCGGCCTATTTTTCCATTCCGCTTGCCCCGGCCATTATACCACTGCTCTGGTTTTATACGGGTATTGGTTATTTGTGTTTAATTATAGGCATTCCACTACTGGCCGTGATTAGAAAACCTAGTCCGGAATCTATTACGGGATTCCGAATGGCTTTAAAGAAAACGCTGACGTTGCGTAAGGAAAAGCACCTGTATGCAGCATCGTATGCAATGTTTGCCTTATTGTCGGTGTGGGTAGCTTATTACTTTCAAATAGAACGGGGCTATTGGGTCACTATAACGGTTTTATTAGTGATGAAACCAGATCAGAACCCCGCTTTTTACAGAGCATTTCAGCGGTCTATTGGCACCCTGCTCGCCGTTGGATGTGTAGATATTCTGCTTCAAATAGAAGAAGATCCACGCTGGCTGATTCCCGTGATTATCGGTTGTGCGCTGGGTGTCCCCTGGGCCATTAAGAAGAATTACTGGTTAATGACCTTTCTGGTGACTATCATGTTGGTCCTGATGCTCGAACTTGTTGCGCCACATCCAGATAATTTGCATACACCGTTCGTGCGCCTGATTGCTACCCTGCTGGGTTGTGGTTTGGGGCTGGCAGGAATGATGATTTCCAAAATGGCAAGCACCCAATATGAGGAGGAGGGAATGTGACTTATCGCACCAGCAACACATCCCCGCTCAGCCACCCCTCTTTTCCCCGCTGCCGCAATCGCGCCGTCCACAGATACACCCCCGCAGGCAGGGCACGCCCCCGGGAGGTGCCGTCCCAATGCGGCAGGGTCCCACCGTCGGTATGATACACCAGACTTCCCCAGCGATCAAAAGCCTGAAAATCAAGCACTTCCAGATCATCGCCGAATAATTCAAAGTAGGCATTCGGGCCGTCGCTGCCGGGCGCGAACACGTTGGGCGCATACAGCGCAAATCCCTGGCGGCAGGGCGCACGATGCACCAGCACCGAATCCATATAGTGACAGCCCCGGAAATTGATCTCGCGCCGCACCCAGCCCGCACCATCGAAGGAAAACTCCGCGTAACCACTCTGGCCATTCCAGGCAATATCGCCAGCCACGCTTCTGCCCACCGAAAAAGTGAGTGGTTCGTCAAGGCACAGGGTCGTATCAGTAGGTAAAGCCGCCGGTAGCGGGAACAAACTCACCGACACAAAATCAGCGGCGGAGCACTCTCCCCGATAGACCGACACTGCATAATAGCCCTGCTCCGTGACGGGTCGGCGGGCCGTTTCAAAACCATCATACCAGCGATAGCGGTCGGCGTTAGGCGTGGTCGCATCCAGCCAAAGCGTATCCTGCCCACAGATCGTCGTGTCGCCCGGCAGATGCACAAACAAGCCTTCGAGCCGTTGCAGCCGCACGGTATCGCTGACCGTACAGCCATTACTTTCAGCGGTGACGCTGTACTCGCCAGTGCCGGGAATATTCCGTTTCGGCAGCGTGGAACCGTCGTTCCACAGATAGGTTGCTGCACCCGCAGTCGTCGCATCGAGCATGATTTGCGCAGTGCCACAAATGGTAGTATCAGGCCCTAAATCGAAAGGTGCGGGGCCAGGCACCACGGTTAGCGAAGCCAAAAAAGTATCGCGGCAAAAGCCGGTCGCTGTGGCCAGCGTGACCGTGGCCGGGCCGGGATTGGCAAATTGTATTCCACCCACCGTTGGGCTGCCGGACTGCGTGGCGGGCAGCCCGCCGCCGAAAAACCAGTGGTAAGTATCGGCAACACCTGGCCCGATGGCATTTGCGGCGAGGGATTTATACGAGCATAACGCGTTGGTAGCCAATGCAATATCGGTCACCGGCTTTTCCTGGCCGCAAAAATCCTGTAATGCTGCGGTGAATGGAAAATAGTCGCAATCTGCCGGACCGGGCGGGTTGCGGTCTTCCACCTGCCATTGAAAATCGAGGGGCGTATCGGTCCCGTTTTCCAACGTAATGGGCATAGTATTGGAAGGACAATCAGCACATTGTCCCAGCGCATCTGTCTTTAACAGCAGGTGCCCGCCTGACCGGTAGCGGAGCGCGGCAATGCCCCCATCGTTGGTGACCATGAGGTTGCTGATGCCATAGTTGTGGCAGGCATCGTACCGTCTGGCCCATTTAAAATCACCTTCGGGAGAAAGACAGATTAGGTCGGGCACAGGCTGGTCTTTGCGGGTTTCGTAATTGCCGATCAGCACGTCGCCGGTGGGGGAATGGACGATGGCTGGTATCCAGTTGAGAGCAGGCGGCACACCTAATCGTTTGGCCCACAAGATATTACCTTGAAAGTCAATGCGCAACGCGCAATTGGCTTGCGGTAATGGCCCGGCTTCGGTGGCGGCAAAAGCCCAGCTGCCGTCGGGCATTTCCGTAAAGGCTTTGAACAAAAAACGTGGATACCGACGGCTCCACAGTATTTCGCCATCGGCAGAAATACGCAGCAGAAAACCAAACGAACTGGCCAATTGGCCGTTACCACAGATCAGGAACGAACCGTCGGACAATCGCTGCAAGGCGCGGGGGTAGTTCACCGCCTGAGTCGTAAAGGCTTTTATCCATTGCCGGGTGCCATCGGGTGCTATTTTAGTAAAAATAATACGACTCGGCTGGCTGCTTCCCGGTGCGCTGAAACGCGCTGACATGACATAGGCATTGCCCGCCGGATCGGTGGCCAGCCGGTTATGCGCCCAATGCAGCACTTCGCCATAATGAACGCTGGTCTGCCAAAGGGGCTGGCCGCTGGCGTTCAGGCGGGCCAGGATCAGGTAATCGTCGAGGGCGGTGTTGGCATTAGTGCGGTCGTACAGAGCCCACACGCCGTTGTCGGGTGCCTTTTCCAGATCATAGATAAAACGGACTTCGGTGGTGTCGCCTTTATGCAGGTCTTCGCCGCCGAGCCATTGGCCGTTGGCATCCAGACGAATGATTTTACCCAAAAAAGTACCCAGCCAAAGATGATTATCCGCCGTTTGCTCAAAGGTAAACAAGCCATTGACACCCTTTATTTCCTGCTGAAAAGTGCTCTGGCCAGCGAGGGGATGGTAACCGGCGAGTGCCAATGCAAAATATACCCATCTGGCCATTTTGTAGTGTTTTTGTTGGTTGGCGAAAAAAGTTGATAAAGGTTGATGAGAGTTGATAAAGGTTTATAAAAAAGCGCAGAATCCACCTTTTGGCCAACCATTATCTAACATTATTTCCCTTTATCGGAAATTTATTCGCCAAATAACACCACAAAAAGAATTTTGAAAAAAATAAAAGAAGAATTAATTGCTCAAACAGGCAATAGATATGAATTCTCGATCGCACTTATCAACCTTTACAAACCCCTATCAACCTTCATCAACCTATTTTATTATTGTATCAACTGCCTTGCCGTCTCCACCGCTGCGTCGCTGGGCGGATTACCGCTGAGCATGACGGCAATACTACGCACCCGTTCATCGGGGTTGAGCAGCCGGATATTGGTTACCGTGCGGTTGTCCGCCACTTTTTTATAGACAAAATAATGTTTGTCGGCGCGGGCGGCAATCTGCGGCGTGTGGGTGATGCTCACCACCTGGTGGCGGTCACTTAACTCTTTGAGAATGATGCCCATTTTGAGCGATACGTCGCCGCTGATACCAGAGTCAATTTCGTCAAAAATAAGGGTCGGCAGTGGAATGGCATCGGCCACGAGGCTCTTGGTACAGAGCGTGAGACGCGAAAGTTCACCGCCCGAAGCCACGTCTTTAATGGGCAAATAGCGGCTGCCGACGTTGGAAGCGAACAAAAATTGCACGTCGTCGGTGCCGGTCGGCGTGAGGGCGGCGGTCTCGCGAATGTCCACTTTCAGGCGGGCGTGGGGCATGGAAAGTTGCGCCAGCATGGTATGTACCCGCGCCTCGAAATCGGCGGGAATAGCGGCCCGGCGTTCGCTGAGCGTGGCGGCGATAGCGCGAAGGTGTTTTTCCTGGGCCACCAGACTGGTTTCCAGCCGGATGATCTCATCACCGAGATCGGTAAAGCCGCTGAGTTGTTTTTCCAGACTTTCCTGCAATAGCACCAGGTCGGCGATAGCACTGACGCCGTGTTTTTTCTGCAATTTATAGATCGTATTCAGGCGTTCCTGCACTTCCCCGATGCGTTGCGGGTCGTATTCGGTCTGCTCGCTAATCCGTTCGCAGTCTTTGGCAACATCCTGTAAATCAATGACGACCGCATCCAGCCGTTCGCTCAAAGTGGCCAGCACGGGCGATAGTTTGCGGGTGCTGCTCATGCTACGCGCAATTTCCTGCAACTGACTGATGAGGTTGATCTCATTTTCCTGCAAATAGCCGTAGGCCTGGCCATAAGCGCGTTTAATATCCTCGGCACTGGTGAGTTGCACGAGCGCATTTTCCAACTGCACTTGTTCGCTTTCCACCAGTTCCGCTTTTTGTAATTCTTCCAATTGAAACTGCAGAAATTCCATCTCTTTCGCGCCCGTACTGCTGCGTTCGATCAGGTCGGCCAGGCGGCGGCGGTCGGTGGCAAATTGCCGATACCCTTTTTGGTAGTCTTTGAGGATCAGGGGATTATCCGCCAAAGCATCAATCATGCGCAGCTGAAAATTCACGTTGTGGATGTCCAGCACGTCGAATTGCTGGTGCAAGTCAATGAGTGCCTCCGTGATGCGCTGCAACACCTGGTTATTCACGGGCGTATCGTTCACGAACGCCCGGCTTTTGCCAGCGGGTGAGACCTCCCGGCGAATGACCACCTCCGTATCGTAATCCAGTTCCTGATCGTTGAAAAATTCCTGCAAATCATACTCGCCCACCTCAAAAAAGGCTTCCACAATGCACTTTTCCTGGTCATTATAAAAGGCTTTCGTATCGGCCCGCTCGCCCATCACGAGGCCCAAAGCACCGAGCAGGATGGATTTTCCCGCGCCGGTTTCGCCGGTGATGATGGTAAGTTGCTCGGAAAAATCAATTTCGAGCTCGTCAATCAGCGCGTAATTGCGGATATGGAGGCGTTTGAGCATGGATTGGTATTAGTCTTTGGTTATTAGTCTTTGGTCTTTGGTGCGGGATGCTTAAAAGGTGCAAAAATAAGGAAAGGATAAATTGTAAAAGCGCGGATAGTTAAAATATTTTGTTTTAAATAAAGGTCTGCCCCTCCTACTCCCCCATAAAGGGGGAGGGTACATGGAGGAGAATGTAGCGGGGTGTCGCTTTGCATAATTCATAATTTATAATTCATAATTTCCTTACGGTGTATCGCTTTGTATCATTCATCATTCATAATTTCATTTGTCTCTCCTTTCGGGTGCGCCTGCTCATAGACCTCGATTAAACGACTGATACTGTTGTGGGTATATATTTGCGTAGCGGCTAAGTTACTGTGGCCGAGCAGTTCTTTGATGGCGTTCAGATCGGCACCGTGATTGGATAAGTGGGTGGCAAAAGAGTGCCGCAGCACGTGCGGACTACGTTGCTCGACGGTCGTAATGGCCGATAAATGTTTATGGACGATGGTGTAGATATTCTCCGGGGTGATCTGCTGGCCTTTTTTATTGAGGAAAAGCCAAGGTTCATTGTTGCCCGGAAAGGCTTGTCGGCGCAGCACGAGAAACTCTTCCAGCAGTTTGGTCAAATACCCGGCAAAGGGCATCAGACGCTCCTTATTGCCTTTTCCCTGCACCCGAAATACGGCGCGACCCAAATCTAAATCGCTGATTTTCAGTCCACTGGCCTCACTGCGGCGAATGCCCGTGGCGTACAGGACTTCCAACAACAAACGGTGCAATTGTCCCCAATAGCCTTCGCCAAACTCTATGTGGGTAAATAGCGCGGCCATCTGGCTTTCCTGAATATAAACGGGCAAGCGTTTGCCCACCTTCGGGGCCACCACTTTTTGCATCGGGTCTTTGAGGACTTCCCCACGTTTTTTCAAAAAACGAAAGTAGGTTTTCAGGCACGACAGCCGCCGGTTGATGGTGCGCGGACTTTGGCCAGCCTCCATGAGGGCCACTATCCAGGCTCGTATATGCAAATGCCTCACCTCGGCAGCCGAGGTAAGGCACTGATGCTCAGTCAGATGAGCAACAAATTGATGCAAGTCGCTGGTGTAGGCCGAAAGGGTGTTCGCCGAAAAACGGCGTTCGAGCGACAGATATCCGAGAAACGATGCTTCGTGAAACACGTCCGTCAAAATTGATTGAGGCGGTAAAGTAAAACAACAGGAGTAAAAAACTACTCCACCACCGTACTCATTTCACCGGAGTGAGTTGAATCAGTCGTTTTTGTTTCCGTACATATCTTCTTTGTAAACGGCTTTCAGCACTTCTGTGCGGCGTTGTACCGATGGTTTGCTGAACGCTTTGCGGCGGCGTAATTCTTTCAAAATGCCGGCCTTCTCGAACTTACGTTTGTACTTTTTGAGCACCTTGTCGATAACTTCGCCGTCTTTTACTTCAACGATAAGCATGAATTCTTCTTTTTTTGTTGATTTTGATGACTTCCGATGATTTCGGGCTGCAAAGGTAAGACAACCACTTGACAATTCAGAAACCTTATGCGCGATTTTTCCCGGATTTGTTTTTCAACCTTTTCCTCAACCCCTCAACTTTTTCTCAACCCTTTCAAAAATACACCTCATTCGCCACCCGAAAAGTATTAGCGTGGGCCTCCACAATGTCGGCCAGGCGGGTGGAATAACCGCCGCCCATGCAGACCACCACTGGCAATCGCTGCCGGTGACAGAAATCCAGCACAAAATGATCGCGCTCGCGGCAACCCGTCCGGCTAAGGTTCAGGCGACCCAGTTTATCGGTTTCCAACACATCCACGCCGCTGAGGTAAAATACAAAATCGGGCTGAAACTCGTCCACCAGACGGGGCAAGGTCGTGCGCAACAGTGACAAATAGGGCGCATCCGTCAGGCCATCGGGCAGACCCAGATCGAGGCTGGATTGCTCCTTGCGGAGCGGGTAGTTGCGCTCGCCGTGCATGGAAAAAGTGAACACCCGCGGCTCGTCCTGAAAAATAGCGGCGGTGCCATTACCCTGGTGGACATCCAAATCCACGATCAGGATACGCTGCGCCAAATCATTGTGTAACAGGTAATTGGCCGCCACCGCCTGGTCGTTGAAACAGCAGTACCCTTCGCCGTGGTCGCGGAAAGCGTGGTGGGTGCCGCCCGCGACATTCATGGCCACGCCATGCTGTAGCGCAAAGTGGGCGCACTGAATGGTGCCCTGCGCGATGTGCCGACCCCGCCACACGAATTTTTCATTGATCGGAAACCCGATGGCGCGTATTTCTTTGGCACTCAGGCTGACCGTATTCAGTTTGTCCCAATAACTCTGGCTATGGGTGAGCAACGCCACTTCCTCGGACAGCGGCTCCGGGTGAAAGAAATTGGCTTCGGTCACCGCGCCCTCGTACAGCAGTTGCTCCGCAATGAGCTCATACTTGGCCATCGGGAAGCGGTGCTCGGCGGGGAGCTCGTATTTATAAATGGGCGAGTAGGCGATGCGGAGCATGGGGAGGGAAACATAGGGGTGGGGGAGATGGTTTAGGGGAGGGTTTTGGTGAAGACTGGGCCGTGAAATGAAGAAAATTCACTCAATGAAAAAAAAATGGCCAATTACTTGCATGTATTATGTTAATTCCGATATGTTTGTACTTTCCAAAGAAAACGCCCCAAAGAAATTCTGTTATGCCAAATTTACTCTTTCAGCCCCATTTTGAAAATGCGCTGCGCCGCTCGGGCGTAACCTCTTCCACTTTTTGGTTATTTTTTAAAATGACTCTTGGCTTTTATGGTCGGGCGGAGGCCTTGCCATAAATGAGCAGAGCGGTCAAGAGTTAAGGCTGTCATTAAACAATCCCAATAAAGAAGTAATAATCGCTCACGATTATTACATCAGGCAATGTTACCCTGACAATCCTGGTCTCAAAAAAGTAAGGGCGCGATAGCTGAAAAGCGTATAGAGTAGGCGAAATATTTAAAAAATATCGTTATGGCTACACTTTCAGTATCCGTATTTGTAATTCATGCACTTGCAGGTTACTGCGGCACACTACCCTCGGTAGAATTTTACCAATGGGTGCGAGCAATTTTGAAGGAATTTGTGCCTCCGCTTCCGCGTGAGCCAGGCCCAAAGGGGGGCAACCCAGATCCTCAACCAGACAGGATTTGGCAGATAGGAACTGGCACTATTGGCGGATTAGCAGGATTAGGATTAGCTGTAATGACTTTGCCGGAAACCCCAATTTATACTTTGGGTGCCGCTTATATAGGTGGGAGGGTGATTAGTGATGTTGTAACAGGGGTCCGTTATAGGATTAGAAGTCGGCAATTAAAATAGATTGGGCGATATCCTCTAGTAGAATCAATTGGAACGCAGGTGACGCAGAGAAAATCTGTACAAATATGTTTGATCTGTGTCATCTGTTTTCCAATTATTGCTACGTTCGGCTACTACACCACTCGGAGTAATTAGTATGATTTTGATCCTCAATAACTAAAATGTATCCAATAGTCTTTACCCACCAAATAAAAAACAATATGAAAATCTCTTATTTTAAAAAACTTCCTGTGTTCTTTTCGCTATTGGCATGCCTGTTTCTAGGAGCCTGCGATAAAGATTTTTTTCCTGAAAATACATTTCCAATCGTCCAAAGTGGTAGCCGAGTGGAACCAAGACCAGACGATCTATCACTTGATCAAGGGGTTTTATCTCCCGTGATCATCATTCCGCCATTAATATCATGTGGAAAATCGGTTACGGTCCGCGGCTTTGTTCCAGGGGCTGACATCAGGATTTATGCCGGCGGCACTTTAATCGGTAGCGCCATCGGCACTGAACCGGAAGGCCAAACAATTTTGGTTGCGCCAGATTTGGTGCTGGATCAGTCCATCACCGCCAAGCAGGTATTTGAGGGGGTGGAAGGGCCGCCTTCGGATGCCGTTGTGGTAAAAAGCCCTGCCGATGTCTATCCCCCATCGGGTATTCCGCCCCCACCGTATTTCCCATTTCTGCCACTGTACGATTGTGGCGTTGCCACTTTTTTGGCCAGCCTGCCGCCCGGCGGCATATTAAAGGTGTATGCACAGAATGCCTCGGGGCAAACTTTGATCGGACAAATTGATGGGTGCGGAGGCGAAGCAGCTATCGGGGTCGAGCCTTTTCATACGGGCGAGGCGATCAGTGCGCAAACACAAATCTGTACAAATGTCAGCCCCTTTTCAGAAGTGCATGTGGTACAACCCGCCCCTTCCACTTGGCCTGCAGCCCAGGTTGCTGCTATCTATGAAGAGAGTACGATAATAAATATCAGGCAATTGGTCAACGGGGCGAAAGTGACCATTTCAAGGGGCACGGACATCATCGGCACCTTTGGGGCACCTGCGAATGATGTCCGCGCCCATTTGGGCGTTACAGTTCGTGCCGGGGATGTCCTGGAAATTGTGCAGGAATTGTGCGACATAAGCAGTCGAATAACCACGACCGTCCAACCTTGCAGTGCATTGCCCGTAGCACATATCCAGGTACCCCGGGCCGGTGACCAGATTATAAAGGTACTGGATGCAGTACCCGGTTCGAGGATACGCATTTTTGTGGGTGGTCAGGAGATCGGCGATGGCGGGGGCAGCCAAATCTATCTGACCCGTGCCCTAGATGCCAATGAAACGGTCGTCGTGCTGCAAAGTATGGGCAACTGCCTCTCTGCTTCCGTGCTTACGATTAGGGTCGGCAGGGGCTTGACAGACCCAGTCACTGCTGGGCCTTGCGGCGACATCGAACGGCTTGACTATGGCGGCGGCAACGACCCCGACCAACGGACTACCGACATCAGACTGTATCTTCCTACGCCTGGTGCGGGTACCCCGGTTGGTGCCATGCCTTTAAATGGGCGGGTTCGTTATCCTTCGGGTTCCGGACCGTTCCCCTTGGTAATACTCTTGCATGGTCGGCACGATCCCAGCAGTCCCAGCCATGAGGGCTATGATTATTTGTTGGATCATTTTGCAAGCCATTGCATGATTGCAGTTTCAATAGACGAAAATTTATTGAATGGCCCCAGCAGTGGAGAAATGGATGCCCGCGCCATCCTGCTGCTGCGCCACTTGCAACTTTGGCGGGAATGGAACCAGACACCCGGACATCCATTTTTTGGCAAAGTAGATATGGGCAAAATTGGGCTTGCTGGCCATAGCCGGGGTGGCGAGGCGATTGCGGTTGCCCACTTGTTCAACACCCGTCTGCACAACCCAGCCGACCCACTGCACAATTTCAATTTTAATATCCGGGGACTTTATGCCATTGCCCCTACGGACGGGCAACTTCAGTATGAAACAAACACTTATGGCCCCCCGGTTGCGCTAAACAATACCGATTATTATGTGATGCACGGCAGCCATGATGCTGATGTTAATATGTTTGAGGGACATAAAATGTATGACCGCGCCCTTCCCGTGGATGCTCCGACCTCCAATTTCAAAGGCCTGTTGTTTATTTTTGGAGCCAATCATACTCATTGGAACACGGTGTGGGAATCGAGAAATAGGGAACGTCTGGTTAATCCGGCAGCCAGCCGAATCAGTAGTGCGGATCAAAAAACGATCGCTAAATCCTACATGACTGCGTTTTGGCTGGCGGCCTTGAAAGGACGTGCGGAATATCGGTATTTTTTAAATGGGGAAGCCACTTTTGGCACGTTGTTACCTACCATCCCGAGGGTAACCCAATTTCGAGACCCGTCGAGGGTTTTTGTCAATCATTATCAGGAGGATAATAATCCTGCGACGGGTTCATTTCCAGGGGTAACCAATTCGACACAAGGCACATTTGCCGTAAACAGGGAGATTGGTTTTATAGATTTTTCAAGGGAAGCTTATTTTTTGGGATCGGATTTGGGAACAAAAGGTTTGGTGGTAGCCTGGCAAGACGGTTCCACTCCGGAACTGCACATTCAAATCCCACCAAACTTAGCGGAAATGGGTTTGAATCGGGAGTTTCTGGCCCTCCAAACCGGGCAAATTTTCGAAGCCTCCCCCAATTACAACACCCCGGTTGCGGATAAAAATTTTACGGTTCAACTCGTTTTTGACCAATCCGCAGGACCGGAGGTGGAAGCTGCATCTTACGCACGGTTTCCATACCCGTTGCCTGCAGCTCAACTCTATTATGGCACCCCTGATGATCCTGCTCCCAAATCCGTGCTGCAAACTGTTCGAATCCCAATGGAGCGTTTGTACGGGGATCTGCCTTTGGAAGCCAGGGGGAAATTGACAGAAATAATCATCAAGTACAATCGAAGCCCAAAAGGAATCATGGGGGTTGATGAAATCCAATTTACGAATTAAATCACTATAAATCAATTTTTTATGAAGAATACAATTTTTTTTGCGGTCTTTTTGATTTTCTATCAATCGGCATTTGTCGCGTGCCAAAGGTCAAAGGTTCCCACTTCGGAATCCATCCAACAAAAAGAGCCCCCAATCGAGCTGACCAATTATACCCTGCATCGGGTAAACCTAGATTGGGAGAATAGTGTGGTTGATTCAACGGGAAAAACAACAAAATTCAAAACAGCCTATTTGATAAAGTTTTCTCTCAAAAACCTGCCCACCGCGTATGGCCCTATCATCAAATTTTACATTGGTGATACTCCCATCCGGGAATATGGCCCTTGGGATCAGGGCATTTATTTTAAAATTTATAAACAGGAAGATTTGTTTGCGCTGCAGGGCAAACAAATAACCTATCGCTTTGTAACCGACCAAGTAATTTCCCTGCAAAAGCGTTTCGAATTTGCGAAACCATCAGACTTAGTTTTGGAATCTGAATCGGAGGTTCTAAAAAAGCAATAGACGAAACGGTACTTTTTTCTAACCTGATTGCTGCGGCAATTAGATCGGAAGTAAGAAGTAAGTGCATAAGTTTTTCTAGACAGAAAATAGATAAGCCTAAACATAATGGAAAAATAGGGTCTCCCTGTAAAAGAATAAGTAGTTTAATATCAAAGAGTTATGGTCTTTTTCTGCCAAATTTATCCCCGATTTTGAGGCAAAACTCTCAAGATCGGGGATTTTAATTTTTTGAACAAATTCTACCAGCCAATTTTAATTCTATAAAATGAGACTTTACTGCTGTAAATGAGATAAAACATTCGTCCAAAAAGCCAATAGACCATTTTTATTCGGTTTCATAAGATCAAAACCTTTTAGAGAGATACCCTCCTTAATTGAACACATTTGAAAAATAAAGAAATAGAAGCAAAGAACAATGGGTATATAAGCCTATGCCATCTAAACGGATGGCACAGCGTATATCCAAACGTTCGCTCCCATTCCCAGTGCCATTTTCTACCCCAACCCGTTCCTAACTCTCCCCCTACGTCCAAATCACCACACTCCTCACCCCCACAATCGCCCCATCTTCCGCCAGCCCCACCCAGTACACCGGGTGCTGCACGGGCGAATTACCGTCTTCGCCGAAGATCGCGACGAGCATAGAGCGCAAGTAACGGTTCATATAGCGCATCACCTCGCTGACGCAGATACCGAAATTGTCGCCGCCACAGCGCAGTGAATTAAGTAGTTCGAAGTTCAGTTCGGGCGTGTAAGGATAGAACCGGGCGTTTGCCCCATATTTACTATACTTATTAACCAAAGAAAATGGAGACATCAAAAAAGTGTTACTGGGAAACAGAATTTGATATAAATAATACCTGTCTTAAAATATTACTGGCAGAGCTTCTACTAGAAAGAAGCCCTGCCAGAATTTTATCTAGTAGCATCCACGATCAGTCCATTTCCAAATCCACATCCACCTTCTCGTGCCAGGGTAGTCCATCCAGATTCAGCCGATCCATGAACGGATCAGGGTTGAATTGCTCCACGTTATAGACGCCCGTACCTGACCACGCACCCGTAATCAGCATCCGCGCACCGATCATAGCCGGAACGCCGGTGGTATAACTCACGGCTTGGGTGCCGGTTTCTTTGTAGGCCGCTTCGTGCGAGCAGTTGTTCCACACGTAGTAAGTACGTTCCTTGCCGTCTTTGATACCTTTGATGCGGCAGCCAATACTGGTAAATCCGGTGTAATTCTCCCCCAGATCTTCGGGCGCAGGCAGCACGGCTTTCAGGAATTCCAGCGGCACAATGTCCATGCCCTGAAATTTCACAGGTGCGATACCGGCCATGCCGATGTTTTGGATGACGCGCAGGTGCGTCAGGTATTCCTGGCCGAAAGTCATCCAGAAACGAGCGCGGCGCAGGGTCGGGAAGTTTTTGACCAGACTTTCCAGTTCCTCGTGGTAGATGAGGTAGGAGCGTTTCGGGCCAATTTCCGGGTAATTAATGTCCTTCCAGATTTCGTGCGGTTCGGTCTCGATCCACTGGCCGTCCTGCCAGTATTTGCCCCGTTGCGTCACCTCGCGGATGTTGATTTCGGGGTTAAAATTGGTCGCAAACGCCTTGCCGTGATCGCCCGCATTGGCATCAATGATGTCCAGTTCATGGATTTCATCGAAGTAATGTTTGGCCGCATAGGCGGTAAATACGCTGGTCACGCCGGGATCGAAACCACAGCCGAGCAGGGCCACGATGCCTTTTTCCCGAAAGCGTTCCTGGTAAGCCCACTGCCAGGAATACTCGAACTTGGCCACGTCTTTTGGCTCGTAATTGGCTGTATCCATGTAGTTTACGCCAGTTTCGAGACAGGCATCCATGATCGGCAAATCCTGGTACGGCAGCGCGACATTGACCACCAGATCGGGCTGGAACTGGCGAATGAGGGCCACGGTTTGGGCCACGTCATCAGCGTCGAGACGCGCCGTTTCGATTTTTTTGCCACCATACGCCGCATGAATGGCATCGGCGATGACATCGCATTTCGATTTCGTGCGCGAAGCGAGCATGATGTCGCCGAATACGTCGCGGTGCTGGGCACATTTATAGGCGACCACACGGCCTACGCCGCCCGCGCCAATGAGGAGAACTTTCATTTCAAGTTATGAGTTATGAGTTATGAATTATTTTTCAAAATGTTGTTGGCCAACCTTTTAAAATTCACTTTTGAGGATCGTTGTAAAACTTTGACCGTTTCCTGAACGTTACAAAAATAAAAAGCCCGGCAAAAGTAGATAGAAAACCATCTTTCGTCTCTACCAAATCAACACAACTTCCTACTTTCGCAATCACAGGGAATGCAAAAAATCTGCCGCCTCCCCCATAACTCATAACTTATAACTCATAACTCCATTTTGCGTCCCCGCTCGCTGCCCGTTTTTCAGGATATTGCTTTCAATCCGAACCCCATCGAGGAGTACGTGCCGATGCAATCGCTCCACACGATGGTGTTCGACCGCTTCTGTGAAGATGGCTGGTGCTATTGGGCGGATATGCTTTTCCGGCGCAACTATTGGGAGTGGCGCGATCAGCCCTGCCGGGTCATCATCCTGCGCATTGACCTGAAAAAATTCTCGCTGAGTAAGAGCCAACGTAAATGCCTGCGACGCAATGAAGACCTGACGGTGCAACGCCGCGCTATTCACATTACCCCGACGCATGAAGGTTTGTTTGCGCGACATTCACAGCGGTTTGCCCACAATCGCCCGATGAGTATTTACGGGTTTTTTAGTTTTTTCAGCAGTATTATGCCCTGTTTGGGGATGCAATTCGATACCTATCAGGGCAGCCAATTACTCGCCACCAGTTACTTTCACGTGGGCCGCAAAAGTGTGGCGGGCAACTATTGCATCTACGAACCGGGCCACGAAGGACGCAGCCTCGGCACGTTCACGATGTTGAAAGAAATAGAATTCGCCATCGAATCGGGTCGGCAATATTACTATCCCGGTTTTGTGTATGATCTGCCCAGTGAATTTGATTATAAATTAAATTTTAATGGATTAGAATACTTCGACTGGTGGGGCAACTGGTACCCGCTGGAACGACTGCCGGTGCGGGACTGGCGGGAGGCGTGGACGATATGAAAAAATGATGAATGATGAATTATAAATGTAACAATTTATTATAGTCCAGTTGAAGTAGTTTGATAGTTTGAATTGCTGATAGTCAGTTCATTGAGTTCCTACTTCGTTCAGAACAACGCTGCGGTGGGTATTATAATTCATAATTCATAATTCATAATTCTACTCATGTCCCAAATACCCTCTTAACACTTCTACTAAATCGGTGGTGCGAATACGTTTACGCAGTATATTCTGGTCTTTATCCAGTAAATAAATAACCGGCAAATTCCAGGCATTATAATCTTTCTGAAAAGCATTTTTTCCGGTCGGATCAGCCACATTATGCCAAGTCCAACCCTGCTGTTGCACGTATTTCTTCCAAAAATCATAGTTTTCCATACTAACGGCCACGGCACCCAGGCCCTTTGGCGCAAAATCTTTCCAGGTCTGATACACGCCGGGCATGGCTTCCTGACAATGCGTGCATAAAGGGCTATAAAAAATAAGTAGTGTGTATGGCGTTTTTAATTGCTTCAAATCCAGGCTTTTACCCGTCGAATCGGGCAGGGAAAGCGGTGGAGCGGGATGGCCGGTCAGGTTGCGGCGGTGCATATTGGCTTTCTCTTCTATCCGCAGCAGCGTGGCCTGATCTAGCCAGGGGGTGGTAGCGGGTTTCTGATACGTATCGGCGAGATGTACGAATACCTGATCGGCGTGGGCCCAGTCGCTCTGCTCGAAACGTTGCGTCAGATGCTTTACGGTGAACTGGTAAAAAGCCCCGTCTTTGGGCATTTTAGTAATAAGGTTATCTATTGCGTGGTTGAGTGAATCTGGTTGCGGCGTTATTATACGGCTAAAATATATATTCAAATAACCCACCCATAAGTTATTATATAATAGTCTTTCATCGGTAAAATCGGTGGCGTCCCAGTAATGTTGCTGCAACCAGACAGAAAATGCGGGATTTGGCTGGCCTTTTTTATCTCGTTCCAGTATTTTAGCAGGTGGCGTGGGCCGCTGTACTGCGCGAAGTAATTTGGCAAACAGAAAATCCGGGTGCTTTTGAATGTACTGCTCGCGTAAAGTCACCAGTTCCTTTTGATGGTCGCGCAAATGACCACTCACATCTGCCATCGCCGACGAGTCGTTGCGGGTAGCCTGGGCGATCAGTTTCAGGTTGGCCTGCATTTGCTCCATTTTCGTCCTAAGTGCCGCTTCCGCATATTTATACTGAAAAAATGCCGTGTTTTCCGGCGAACCTTCCGCTTGCAGACTATCTAAACGACTAACAGATGTTTTTACGGTAAAAGAAACATTCGGTTTGTCCAGTATAAAATCAAATAATCGCCCTTGTTTGATGGACAGGAAATACATGCCAGCATGACGGTCTTTACTGGAAAAACGCACGGTTCCGGTCAGCGTATCCACCGCCGCTGAATCAGCACGAAAAGCCTGTTCTCCGTAGTAATAATTGAGATTGGCGCGAGTGGCTTTTAATCCTGCAATCTGGAAAGTAATTTGGCCGGATGCCGGGTTCTGAGCGGATAAACCAACATGAAATAAAAGGCAAAAGACAAATAAATGGAATATAGTGAACTTATAGTTTTTCATGTACAATTGTTTCAACATGATGTATTTTTTAAACACAAAAATTTAGCCGTGTAACTTTTGTATTTCTTATGTGCCTTTTGGGTTTAAAAGAAAGTTTAACCACGGAATCCCCGCAACACCTGTATGGCTTGTTCTACCATTGGACGGGTGACATCCAGATGAGTCACGAAACGAATAGTATTTGGCCCAAAAGCCGAGGCGATGATGCCATTTTCTTTTAAATAAGCGAGGAAGGTAACCCCGGCTTTAGCCAGGTCTTCCTGCCCGACTGAAGTCGGGGTTACATCAAAGATCACAATATTCGTCTGCACCGGACGGATGTGGCCCACATAAGGCAGGTCGGCCAGTGCCGCCGCCAGCAAACGCGCATGGGCATGGTCGTCGCGGAGCCGCTCTACGTGATGATCGAGCGCATAGATGCCCGCCGCCGCCAAATAGCCTGCCTGCCGCATACCACCGCCGAAAGCCTTTCGCAATCGCCGCGCTTCGGCGATAAAAGGCTGATTACCAATCAATACCGAACCGACCGGCGCACCCAGACCTTTGGATAGACAAATACTGATGCTGTCCACTTCCGCCCCAATTTCGGCCGTTGTGTCACCGGTTTCCACCAAAGCATTGAACAACCGCGCACCATCCAGATGCAGTTTCAACCCTTTCTCCCCACACACTTGCCGGATAGCCCGAATATTCGCCAAAGGATAAATACTACCGCCGCCTTTGTTGCAGGTATTTTCGATGACGACGAGGCTGCTGCGGGGCAACCAGTCGGCCACTGGCCGGACGGCAGCAGCCACCATTGGTGCCGTCAGTATGCCATTTTCTCCATGTAACAGATTGACACCCAGACCCGAATGAAAAGCGTAACCACCCACTTCGTACTGATAAATATGGCTCATTTCGTCGCAAATCACCTCGTCGAGCGGACGGGTATGGGCTTTCAGCGCAATCTGGTTGGTCATGGTGCCCGACGGGCAAAACAGCGCGGCTTCGTGGCCAAACAGGTCGGCGCACTTGGCTTCCAGCGCATTTATGGTTGGGTCTTCGCGGAACACATCGTCGCCGACTTCGGCGGCCCACATGGCTTGCAGCATGGCGGGCGTAGGACGGGTGACAGTGTCGGAAAGGAGATGGATTTGCATGGGGCAAATATGGGATAAATGTCGGCAAAAAAGGGAATATGGCGAACGTGTCGTCATCCAAAAGAACAAAAGTAATCGTGCAATTACAAAATTTGGCAAGCATTGTAATTTATGAACTATTATTGGCCTTTCAATCTCCTTTGTCAATGATGAAATTCCTACTTTTTTGTCTGTTTGGGTGCAGCCTTTTAGCCTGTAAAACCACTACGCCGCCTCGCCAGGGAATGACGAATTATTACACCGAGCCCCACCGTCCGCAGTTTCATTTTTCGCCGGAACAGCATTGGATGAACGACCCCAACGGGCTGGTGTACTATGCTGGCGAATATCATTTATTTTATCAATATTATCCCGGTGATATAAAATGGGGCCCCATGCACTGGGGTCATGCCGTGACCAAGGATTTGGTGCATTGGCAGCACTTGCCCATTGCGCTGTACCCCGATTCGCTGGGTTATATTTTTTCGGGCAGTGCCGTGGTGGATGCGAAAAACACCGCCGGATTTAAGACTGGAAAGGAAGACCCGATGGTCGCTATTTTTACCTATCACCTGATGGAGGGCGAAAAAGCAGGGCGACAAGACTATCAGTATCAAGGTATTGCGTATTCCAATGATAAGGGCCGCACGTGGACGAAATACGCGGACAATCCAGTGATTGCCAGTCCGGGTGCCAAGGATTTCCGCGATCCCAAGGTGTTTTGGCATTCCGCCAGCCAACGCTGGGTTCTAATCCTGGCACAAGGCGATCATGCGGTTATTTACACTTCGCCTGACCTGAAAAAATGGACCAAAGCCAGCGATTTCGGCCTGGGCTACGGCAGTCCCGGTCGCCCGTGGGAATGTCCAGATCTGTTTGAATTGCCCGTGACCGGTACAACGGAAAAACGTTGGGTCCTGCTCCTGAGCCTGGGCAATGGCGCGCCCAATGGTGGGTCCGGCACCGAGTATTTTATCGGTCAATTTGACGGAAAAACCTTCACGCCCGACAACCCGCCCGCGACTACTTTATGGCTGGATTACGGAAAAGATAATTACGCCGGCGTCACCTGGAATAATGCCCCGAATGGCCGCCGCGTGTTTATTGGCTGGATGAGTAACTGGCAATACGCGCAGGAGGTACCTACCACACCCTGGCGCAGCGCAATGACGGTGCCGAGGACCTTGCGTTTGGAGAAAACTGGGGCGGGTATCCGGCTTTTCCAGGAGCCAACGAAAGAATTGGAAGCACTACGAGGTGCAACGACCAAATTGACTTTGGAGAAAAAATATGGACTGCCCAACGCTACTTTTGAATTAGATTTAACTTTCCAATTACTTGAAAATCAAAGCAATGCAAACTGTGAAATCGCACTGGCCAACACCAAAGGCGAACGCCTGATAATAGGCTATGACGCAGCAAACAAGCAAATTTTCATAGATCGAACAACAGCAGGCAAAGCGGATTTTTCTAAACAATTTGCTGGCAAATCCGTCGCTCCCTATTCACCAACGTCTAAAATATTGAAAATGCAACTGCTCTTCGACAAGTCTTCCGTTGAACTCTTCGTGGATGGCGGTGCAGTGACCATGACGGAGAATTTCTTCCCGACCGAGGATTTTACGGAGTTACAATTACTCGGTAAATCAGCAAATTTGCAAGAAGGAAAAATGTGGCCGTTGCGCTCGGTGTGGCGGTGAGTCGCTTCACATCAACGATTCTCGCTAGCAATTAACCCACGACTTTAGTCGTGGGCAAAAGATAAAGATGGGAGGAGGAACCGATTTATCGGTTTTTGTACGGTGGCAACGCGTATGAAACCGATAAATCGGTTAATAGTGACTGAGGAGATTAACCCCCACGACTAAAGTCGTGGGTTGATAAAAAAACGGAACAACGAGTTTCAGCCAGAATTACTCTTTTGTAAGGTTTCAGTATGACATATTTTCATACTAGAGAGAATCGCTGGCTTCACATTGACCTCATTAGCATTCATTGGCCACATTTAAATCACACCACCTTCCCCGGATTCAAAATCCCATGCGGATCGAACACCGCTTTGATCTGCTGCATCAACCGCAATTCGACGGGCGAAAACACAATATCCAGATAAGGTTTTTGCACCAAACCAATGCCGTGTTCGCCGGAAATAGTACCGCCGAGGCTTTTTACCAAAGTAAATATTTCGCGAATGCCCTGCGTGACGTCCACTTGCCAGGCATGGTCGGAAAGGTGGCCGCGCAGGATGTTGACGTGCAAATTGCCGTCGCCCGCATGGCCGTAACAGACCGACTCGAAGCCGTATTTGGCTCCCACGGCCTTCACATGGTGCAATAAAACCGGCAATTCCGCGCGGGGCACTACGGTATCTTCTTCCTTATAAATGGAGGTGCTTTTCACCGCATGAGCCACGTTACGGCGCAGTTTCCAGAGGTCAATTTTGGTCGCTTCATTGTCAGCAAAAAGAATATCGCCGCAGTCATATTGTTCCAGCACCTGCGTAATCGTCTCACAATCAGCATACAGCGATTCCAGGTGCTGGCCATCCACCTCAATGAGCAGATGGGCCTGCACATCATCGCCCATCGGCACCTGCACATCACCGACGTAACGAATGGCCCAATCAATCGCATTGCGCTCCATAAATTCCAAAGCGGAAGGCGTCACGCCCGCCTGAAAAATGGCCGCCACCGCCGCGCAGGCACTCTCCGCCGAGCGGAACGGGGCCAGCATCAGCAGGTTTTGGGTGGGATAGGGCTGGAGTTTCAGCACGATTTTGGTGATCACGCCCAGCGTGCCTTCACTGCCCACCAGTAATTGCGTGAGGTTATAACCCGTCGAATTTTTCAGCGTGTTGGCCCCCGTCCAGATCACTTCGCCGGTGGGCAGCACCACTTCCAGATTGAGTACGTGGTCTTTTACCACGCCATATTTTACGGCTTTCGGGCCACCGGCATTGGTACTGACATTGCCGCCAATGAAGCTCCAGCCCCGGCTCGATGGATCGGGCGGATAAAACAAACCTTTGTCTTTCAACGTATTCTGTAACATTTCAGTCACCACGCCCGGCTCTACCGTCACCTGAAAATTCCGTTCGTCAATCTCAATGATCTGGTTGAATCGCCGCGTCGAAATCACCAGCCCGCCGTGAATGGGCAAGGCACCGCCCGCCAGACCGGAGCCGCCGCCGCGTACGGTGACTGGTATGCGTTCCGTGTGGCAAAGTTGCAGCAGCGCACTTATTTCGGCTGTGGTAGCGGGCTCGGCCACGGCTTCGGGTAGGTATAGCAGGTCTTCGGTCTCGTCATGTCCGCTCGCCTGGCAGTGAACTTCATCCGTGTAGAAGTAGGTTTCGCTCACTATATCGCGCATTTTGGCGAGGGAGGCGGCAGATATGGGCTGGAAGACGTTACTTTTGCTGCTCATTTTTTTTAAGACACTATGCACTTGAAATTATATATCTCGATTGGTCTGCTCTTTTGTTGTACGCTGCTCTCGGCGCAACGCTACCGCGAACACCCGCAACCAGAAGAAGCCCGCAACAAAGGTAAAGCGATTTTAGCCCATGTTTCTGTGGGAACTCACCTGCTGGGCGGCGATTTGGCCGACCGTTTCGGGCGGGATGGCGCGGTCGGGCTGGGTGCTGACTGGATAACTGCCAACAACCTCATTTTTGGCCTGGAAGGAAGTTATTATTTTGGCAATCAGGTGAACGAAGACCCGCTGGCGATCCTACGCACTACGGAGGGCGATCTGATCGGCAACGACCAACTGCTGGCCACCGTCGCCTTGCGGCAGCGCGGCTGGTATGCGGGCGGATTGATTGGCAAGTTGGTCACTTTCAATGATTCCCGCTCTGGTTTGCGCCTCACTTTGGGCGCAGGTATGACCCGGCACAAAATCCGGGTGCAGGACGAGCAAAGTGTGATGACGCAACTCACCGGCGACTACCTGAAAGGTTATGATCGTCTGACCGGCGGGCTGGCCCTGCAGCAGTTCGTGGGTTGGCAAAACCTGGCTAAAAACCGCCGCGCCAACTGGATGATCGGCTTTGAATTCAATCAGGGTTTCACGAATAGTCTGCGTGATTGGGATTTTACCGAGCGTCGCAAACTGGATGGCAACCGCATAGACCTCCGCTTCGGTATCCGCGCCAGTTGGACTATTCCGTTCTATATCGGCGGCGCGGAAAACATTTTTTATTGATCCTGCCTCATGGCTTTTCTTTATTCCCTCGGCGTTCGTCTGTACGTTTTTGGCGTACATGTAGCCGCGCTTTTTATGCCAAAGGCCCAAAAATGGGTGGCGGGACGCCGTGACTGGCGCGCCCATTATCGGGCAAATTTCCAGAAAAAAAGCCGGGTGCTATGGGTACATACGGCCTCCCTGGGTGAGTTTGAGCAGGGTCGCCCGGTCATCGAGGCTTTTCGGGCCAGGTTTCCCGATTGGCAGGTGGTGCTGACCTTCTTTTCGCCTTCCGGGTATGAAGTACGTCGCAACTATCCCCAGGCTGATTTTGTCGCTTATCTGCCCGCCGATACGCGCCGCAATGCCGCCGATTTTCTGGACATTATCCAGCCGGATGCCGCTATTTTCATTAAGTATGAATTTTGGTTTCACTACCTCGCCGCGCTCCGGCAGCGCAGCACCCCTACCCTATTGGTCTCGGCGTTGTTCCGTCCGGAGCAGCCTTTTTTTCAGCCCTGGGGTTACTTTTGGCGACGGGGTTTAAAAACCTTCACGCATTTTTTTGTGCAAAACGACGAGTCGGCCCAGTTGCTGCAACGTGTGGGTTTGCAGAATGTAACGGTGGCGGGCGATACGCGGATTGATCGGGTGGTAGCATCCACAGCGTCGCCTGTAATGGGAAAGAGCGGCATCGAGGTGGGGGAGGTAATGCGTCTTTTTCTTAGCGAAGCCCCCCCTAGCCTCACCCTAAAGGGCGGAGCTTTTATCATCGGCAGTTCCTGGGAAGCCGACGAAGCCGTGCTCAAACCATTCCTAATGAATGAGTTACAGAGCGGACACATTCGTAAAGTCATCATTGCGCCGCACGAGCCCTCCGAAAAAAACGTACAACGTTTAATGCACTACCCAAACGCAGTTCGCTATTCCCAGGCGACCCCAGAAACGTTGCGGGCGGCGCGTTTGCTGATTATTGATAATGTGGGCATGCTGAATACACTGTACAGCTATGGCCATGTGGCGTACATTGGTGGCGGTTTTGGGTCTGGATTACATAATACTTTGGAACCCGCCGCTTTTGGATTGCCCATCATTTTTGGGCCGAAATACACCAAATTTGCTGAAGCGCGGGCGTTTGTAGAGCGGGGTGCGGCTTTTCCGATCCACCATTCGGCAGAACTGTTGGCTGCGCTGCAACGCCTGGCCGATCCGGTTTTTTATCAAAATGCTTCGCAAGCGGCACGGGGTTTTTTGGAAGAAAATCGGGGCGCGACGGCGAAAGTGTTGTCTTTTCTGGAGCAAATAATAGGAAAATAAATTGGGCAGTTGTTGAAATTTAGTAAGCACGGCAACTTTTCACTATGAAATACTGTTTTAGCACCTGAAATTGGCCTCTCCGGCATTTTCATTTTAAAGTAAACATTTCATTTTCAACAAATTATTTTTATTGGCCTCGTTTTTTAGACAGGTCAATTTAGTACAAAAACCAACTTCTCAAAAGACTTTACTGGCCTGTTTTATTGGCCAAATCCAAGTATGACTAAAAAAAAATATAGCGGCGACAAAAGGTTGTCTGCCCAGGCATTACAAATTGAAATCCTCAAGTTTCTGCTTGCCCATCCCAAAAAGAATTTCTCGGCCCGCCAGATCACACAAAGTCTGCGGGTGGATAACAATGCAGATTCTGCTGAACACGCCCTGCGCCAATTGGTGCAACTCGGTACGGTCATGGAACAAGACGGCGAACGCTTCGGCCTGGCCCTGGATCGGCTCACAACCCGCTCGGACGAAGACGACGATCAGCCCGTTACGACCAAACCTTTTCCACGTACCGAACCAAAACTACGGGAACCACGCGGGGAGAAACCATCCCATGACCGCGATGCCCGGCGCGTGAGCCTCACCACCACACATGGCCCCCGGAAAATGATCGAAGGCCGGGTGGATATGATTCGCACCGGCGCGGCTTATATCGTCAGCGAACTGCTTGATACGGACGTATATATCCATCAGAAACATCTTGGTGGAGCGATGCACGGCGATACCGTCCGGGCCTTACTTTTCTCTGCGCCGCCCGCCCGACGCAGCGGTATGACTCCTCGCAAACCCGAAGGCGAAATTGTGGCCGTGCTCAAACGCGCCAACGAATTCTTCATCGGCACCCTCAAACTCAATCGCAAATACGCCCTGTTCGTATCGGCCAACCCGAATGTGCAGACCGATGTATATATTCCATTGGAAGCCTGCGGCGAAGCCCAGGATGGCGATCACGTGGTGATCCGCATTACCGATTGGCAGGAAGGTAAAGGCCGGCTGCCGATTGGCAAAGTGACCCAGGCACTGGGAAAAACCGGCGGCAGTAATTTTGAGATGAATAAAATCCTGATTGGTCAGGGTTTTGAACTGTCGCATTCCGATGAAGCCGAGCGGGAAGCAGCCGCGATTCCCGACACCATTTCGGAGCAGGAAATTGCCCGTCGGCGCGATTTCCGGGATACGCTGACTTTCACGATTGACCCGGAAGACGCCAAGGACTTTGATGATGCTTTGAGTATCAAGGAATTGGAAGATGGCAATCTGGAAATCGGGGTACACATCGCCGATGTGACGCATTATCTGAAACCGGACTCTTCGATTGACAGAGAGGCTTTCCATCGCAGCACTTCGGTATATCTGGTGGACCGGGTTTGCCCGATGTTGCCGGAAAAACTATCCAATCACCTGTGTTCGCTGGTGCCCCACGCAGACCGGCTGACTTTTTCGGCGGTGTTCACTTTTGATCCGAAAGGCAAGGTGGTGGCCCGTTGGTTTGGCAAAACGGTGATCCATTCGGCCCACCGCTTTTCCTACGAACAGGCGCAGACGATATTGGAGAAAAAACCTTCGGCAGCCCTGCGCGAACTGGAAATCTTTACTCAATTGGATTGGGCGATCAAAACAATGGATAAGATCGCCAAGAAAATGCGGGCGGAGCGCGAGAAAAACGGGGCCATTGGTTTCGAGACCGATGAGGTGCGTTTTCGTTTAGATGAAGATGGAACGCCGATTGAAGCCTATGTGAAAGAGCGCAAGGACAGCAACCTGCTGATCGAAGATTATATGTTGCTGGCCAATAAAGAGGTAGCACTGTACATCGAAAACAAGCAAAAAAATCAGGCGGAAATACCGTTTGTTTACCGGATACACGACCTGCCCGACGCCAGCAAAGTGGCTGATTTTGCGCGTTTTGCCGCGCAATTGGGTTTCCCGATGAAAGTGGATACGCCCAAGCAGATCGCCCAATCGTTCAACTCGCTGATGCGGGCCAGCCGCACAGACGACCGCCTGAAACTGCTGGAACCCTTGGCCATTCGCACGATGGCCAAAGCCGTCTATTCCACCGATAATATCGGCCACTACGGACTGGGCTTTTCGCATTACAGCCACTTCACTTCGCCCATTCGTCGCTATTCCGACGTGCTGGCGCACCGTATTCTGGAGCGCAATCTGGATGGAAAAACCTATCGGGTGGACAAAAGTAAGTTGGAAGAACAGTGCAAACACGTGAGCCTGCAAGAGAAAAAAGCCGCCGATGCCGAGCGCGAAAGCATCAAATACAAACAGGTGGAATACATCAAATCGCGGGTAGGCCAAGTGTTTGAAGGCATCATCAGCGGTTTCCTGGAACGCGGATTTTTCGTGGAACTACCGGAATCAAAAGCCGAAGGTTTGGTAGAATTCAAATACCTGGCCGATACCTATACCCTCGAAGAAGGTAATCTGCAAGCACGGGGCCGCCGCTACAAGCGCATTTTGCGGATGGGCGACCGGGTACAGGTGAAAGTCACGGGTGCTGATCTGCAAAAACGGCAGATTGAAATGGAATTGATGGAAGAGTAAACCCGGACACTAATTGCCAATAAAAAAACGAAGCCCCGCTTTCCGACGAATCGGAGGCGGGGCGTTGTTTTTCATAGTATGCTACGCGCTGTCTTAAAGGTTCATTAGTCGTGCGCGGTAAATCGGCTCAGGATTAAAAATTCGTAGTCGGTAACTCGTTTTGTATAATATTGTATCGGTATGGTCTGGCCTCGGTATTAAATTTCAAAAAGTCGTTTGGGTGAAAGTCGAAGTTTAAACGCAGGCTTTGCAAAAAGTCACTTTTGGGCCATTTCTTTTTTTCCATATTTTGGCGACAGGTGGCCTTTCAACGATATTATTTGAATAGCAACACTTTTTTCAATTTCATAAATCATTGACTGTCAGTGTGTTTTTTCAGTCACATCGTTTAAAAATATTTTTAAAAAATTTTTCAAACCTGCCTTTTTTTCGCGTCGCAAGCAGTTCCTTTGGCCACTAAACTTGTGCCGATCATGCCGACCAACCGCCGCAGTTTTATTCGCCAAAGTGCTACCCTGCTGGGCAGTCTGGCTTTGCACCAAAATATGGCCGCCGCCTTCCCGGCACTACAGTCCGTGGCACCGCCGATTGGCCCGGAAGATGATTTCTGGCGACAAATCCGCCTGGCTTTTTCCGCCAGCCCCAACATTATCAACCTCAACAATGGCGGCGTGAGCCCGACCCCACGTGCCGCACTGGATGCGCTGGACTACTACAACCGAATGTGCAGCGAAGCCCCTTCGTACTATATGTGGCGCATTCTGGAATTCGACCGGGAGCCGCTGCGCGAAAATCTGGCCCACCTCGCGGGCGTACCTGCCGACGAAATTGCGATCAACCGCAACGCTACCGAAGCGCTGAACACCATCGTATTTGGCTTGCCGCTCCGGGCTGGCGACGAGGTGGTGCTCTCCAAATACGACTATCCCAACATGATGAATGCCTGGAAACAACGCGAACAACGCGATGGTATCAAACTGGTGTGGATAGATACGCCGGATCTGCCTTCGGAGGATGCTGATTACTTGATCAATGCTTATACTTCCAAATTTACGGCTAAAACCAAACTCGTTCACCTGACGCATATTATCAACTGGAATGGACAAATCCTGCCGGTGCGTGCTATCGCGGATCGCGCCCATGCGCAGGGCATCGAGGTGCTGGTGGACGGGGCGCACTCGTTTGCGCTGCTGGATTATCGTATTCCCGATCTGGGTTGCGACTATTGGGGCACGAGCCTGCATAAATGGCTCTGCGCACCCTACGGCAGCGGTTTGCTGTGGGTAAAAAAAGAGAAAATAGCCGCGCTGTGGCCGTTGTTGAGCAACGACCAGCCGCAGGGCGACAATATCCGCAAGTTCGAGTCGCTCGGTACGCGCAGTTTTCCCATTGAAATGGCCATTGGTTATTCCCTGGATTTGCACAACCTGATCGGTACCCGGCGCAAACAGGAACGCCTGCATTTTCTAAAAAACTACTGGATGGAACAAGTGCGCGACGTGCCGGGCATTCGTTTGCAAACCTCTTTGCATCCCAATTGGGGCTGCGCCATTGGCACTTTTGGTTTTAAAGACAAAAAGGCCAACGAGTTAGTCGGGCAGTTATTTGAAAAATGGAAAATCCATGCTACGGGCATTGAATGGGAAAAAACCAACGCCGTGCGGGTGACGCCCAATGTATATACTACGACCGAGGAACTGGATAAATTGGTGCGGGCGATTAAGAAACTGGGGGAATAAGCAAGGCAAAACAAACTCCGGTATTTCCGACAACCTATTTGAAAATTAACAAGTTACGCTAAATTATTATTGACCAATCTGGCAGATGTACACCAGACTTTAAAAAACTGTATTTTTGCACGATAAAACATCTGTTTATGTCGGCTACCGCACCATTATTGGGGTTTGAAGAAATCGCTGAGTTTATGGCGGAACTTGACCCTTCCCGGGTTATTAATCTTCAGCCATCTGCGCCCTTGCAAGCCCGGGTGCAAGAATTGATTGAAAAGAAAAAAGATGCCGGGTTAACTTCTGAGGAGCAGCGAGAATTGGACCGCTATCTTACGCTGGAAAATCTTATTGCTTTGGCCAAAGCCCGTGCACGGCGGCGCATGGCCGCATGAAAGGGCGTTATGTATCCGCTGTAATTCGTTCTGCTGTGGCCTCGCGAGCAGAGTTTCGATGTGAATATTGCCTTGTCGCAGAGATTGATCTGGTGTATATTTTTCAACTGGATCACATTATCAGTTTTAAACATGGTGGGAGTTCCGAAATACACAATCTCGCCTATGCCTGTTCATTCTGCAATCAAGCCAAAGGTTCGGACTTGGGGACTTATTTGCCTGGCAGCAACCGCCTGATTCGCCTTTTTCACCCTCGACGTGATCGTTGGCGGCAACATTTTACCATAGATGATGGAGAAATAATTGCATTGACCAAAATTGGTGCTGCAACAGTACAAGTATTGGAACTAAATCAACCTGATCGCATCTTACTCCGTAGAGAACTGATGGCAATAGGACATTATCCTCAGCATTAACTAGTTTGCCGACTGAAAAATCCATGCAACACATCACCTTTTCCATAGAAAACGCCGTCGCCCGCCTCACCTTCAATCGGCCCACGGTGTTCAATTCCATGCACCATGCCATGCGAATGGAAATCCTGACCGCGCTCGACACCTGTGCGGACGATCCCGCCATCCGCGCCGTGTATATCACCGGCACGGGGCGAGCATTCTGTGCGGGCGAGGATTTGCAGGAAGTCACCGATCCGCAGGGGCCGTCGCTGGCGGAAATTATCTCCACGGGTTACAATCCGATGGTGCTGAAAATCAGGCAGTTGGAGAAACCTGTGGTCTGTGCCGTAAATGGCGTGGCGGCCGGAGCAGGAGCCAATATCGCTCTGGCGGCCGACATTACGGTGGCTACGGCTTCCGCCTCTTTTACCCAGGCTTTTTCCAAAATTGGCCTCATTCCCGACAGCGGTGGCACCTGGACGCTGCCGCGCCTCGTAGGGCCACAACGGGCCGCCGCGCTAATGATGCTTTCGGACAAAATTACCGCCACCGAAGCCGCCACGATGGGCATGATCTGGAAGGTGTTCCCGGACGAGAGCTTTGCCGCCGATAGCCTGCGCATCGCCGAGACGCTGGCGCAAATGCCGACCCGCGCCCTGGCCCTCACCAAACAGGCCCTTCGCCAATCTTTTAGCAACGATTTCGCCGCGCAACTGGCCGTAGAAGACGAACTGCAAACCAAAGCCAGCGAAAGCACCGACTATCGCGAGGGTGTGGCGGCTTTTCTGGAAAAAAGGAAGCCGGTTTTTGTAGGAAAGTGAAAATAAAAGGCAAAGGGCAAGAGGCAACGGAAACAAAAGGCAAATAAGCAAAAAATAAAGCCCTTGAACTGATGCGATTTGTCTTTTGCTCATTGCTCATTTGCTATTTTGCTTATTGCTTATTGCTTATTTGCCCATTGTCCATTGCCTTTTTCTTCTTTTTAGCGTCCTTTGCGGGCCTGCGTCTTCCCATCTGGCCGCAATCCCTGTTTCATGCCCAATTGGCGACAAAAACTTAGCATTTTTCGTTCCAGCACACCTTCCCGCAAGGGTGATACCCGCCGGGTAGCGACGGTGTTGCTCATTCTTTTTGGCCTGGCTTTGGTGTTCAGCCGCGAACTGCGCTTTCGTTTTGTTTCGCTGCTGGAGTACCCGTTGCACTATAAAGAGTATAAACATTTTGGCATTCGGCTGCCAAATGGCTACACGGTGCATGGCATTGATGTGAGCCGCTATCAGCAGCGCGTGGATTGGGAACGGGTGAAGAAAATGAAAGTCGGTGGGATAAATATCACTTTTGCCTTTATCAAGGCAACCGAGGGCAGTTGGCAGGAAGACCGGGAATTTGCAGAAAACTGGACCAACGCGCGTAAACAAGGCATCATCCGGGGAGCTTACCACTTCTTTTTACCGAATATAAGTCCAAAAGACCAGGCGACCAAATTCATTCGCACTGTGCGCTTGCGTTCCGGCGATTTGCCGCCCGTAGTAGATGTGGAACAATCGTATGGGATGTCCAAAGCCCAGGTACAACGCTATACCAAAGAGTTCCTGACTATTCTGGAAAAACACTATAAAATACGGCCTATTTTATACACCAACCGCGATTTTTATAAATTGTATTTTTGTGATAATGAGGATTTTAACGATTACTATTTTTGGATTGCCCACTACTATGTGAATAAGCTCAGTATGCCTGGAGAAGAGGACTGGAATTTCTGGCAACACAGCGACCGGGGCAACGTAAATGGTATCAATGAGCCCGTGGATTTTAATGTCTTCAATGGCGATAGCCTGGCTTTGCGGAAGTTATGTGTGCCGTAACACCGACTTTAGTCGGTTCGTCTGGTTTATAATACCGACTAAAGTCAGTTCATCTGACTTATAATACCGACTAAAGTCGGTGTTACGGGTATTACAAGACAAATCAGCGTTAATGGCTACTTAATCCGCTAATCAGCTGGCGAACTCGCCTTACTTTTGGTCAGATTTCTCACCTTTCATTCGCTTTAAAAGTCTATTTTTAAACTATCATGAAAAAAACATTCCTCCTGCTGGCCCTGACTGCTTTCACAGCGGTTGCTGTTGCCCAAAACAAAACCCTGCCTTCGGTAAACGTAAAAACCCTGGAAGGCCAGAGCATCAACGTGCAGGAACTCGGCAAATCCGGCAAAATTACGGTTATTAGTTTCTGGGCCACCTGGTGTTCACCATGCAAAAAAGAACTGGATGCCGTGAAAGACTACTATGGCGAATGGCAAGAAAAATACGGCGTGGAATTCGTCGCCGTCAGCGTGGACGACGCTCGTACCGCCGCTAAGGTACCGGCTATGGTGGCCGAAAAAGGCTGGGAATACCGCATCCTCGTGGATGCCAACAAGGATTTTCAGAATGCCGCCAACATCGTCTCCGTACCGCACACCTTCCTGCTCGACAAGCAGGGCAATATCGTGTTCGAGCACTCCGGCTATACGCCCGGCGATGAGTTGGAACTGGAAGAGCAGATTAAGATGCTGAATAAGTGACGCGTTACTTATTTTCCATACCCTGCTTGGCCGCCACACACCACAGTAATTCATCCAGAAAACCCGCTGCCCGCTTGTCGGTCTCTTGCGGATGCGTTGCTTGACCGTTTTCATCAAAACTATCCTGCGCTTTGGCTACCGGAAACATGGCGGGCACCGTCCAGGCCTTGATTTTCCACAACGAAAATTGCAGCGAAGTAATCACCTGCGTGCCACCAAACGCACCATCGGACACCGTGGAGATCGCGACGGGCTTGCGCCGCCATTCGGGATAGAGCAAATCCACCACGTTTTTCAGACTGGCCGGATAGCCGCCGTTGTATTCCGGGGTGACGATGATGACGCCATCGGCATGTTTGATTTTTTCGGCAAATTCCAGCGTTTTCGCCGCAGGATTGGCTTGCATGTGCAGACGTTCCTCGAAGATTGGAAAGTTATATTCTTTCAAATCCAGTATTTCGCTGGTACCGAGTTGATGCGCAGCAATGTATTGCTCAAAATACCGGGCAACCCGGTGGCTGATCCGACCCAAACGGACACTGGCAGAAATAATGACGATGTGTGGCATGGAAAAAAGTTGATTGGTTGATTGGTTATTGATAATTGGTTAAAATAACTCATAACTCATAACTCTTAACTACCCACTGCTTTCCGCCAGTTTTTCCATTACGTACAATTTATGGCTGCGTCCAATCGGCAGCACCCGCCCGGCGATTTCTACTTCGGCGGCAGAGAAAGACTCGATTTTGTCCACCGCCACCAGAAAAGAACGGTGAATACGCAGAAAATTATCGGTACGCATCAGTTCTTCCAATTCGCCAAGTTGGTAGTGCGTATGGTAGGCTTTAGTAGTGGTCTGAATAGAAACGGCGTCTTTCAGGCTTTCAATAAAAAGAATTTCATCCAGGTATATCTTCACCGAACGCTTGTTCACCGTAAAAAAGTAATACGGACGGGTAGGCTTCATCGCCGGAGCAGACGGACGATGTGGCAGCAGCAACTTATTCACCGCCTTGGTGAACCGGCTGAAGTCAATGGGTTTGAGCAGATAGTCCGTCACGCGCAGGTCGAAACCATCCACGGCAAACTCCGGGAAAGCGGACGTGATAATGACCCGTGGTGGATGCGCCAGCGATTTCAGAAATTCCAGACCGTTGAGTTTGGGCATTTGCACATCCAAAAAAATCACTTCTACAGGCTGGGCACGCACCACCTCGAGCGCCTGAATAGCATCGTGACAAGTGTGGGTCAGCGTCAAAAACGGCGTCTGGCCAATATATTCCGCCATCAATTCAGCGGCCAATGGTTCGTCTTCGACAATAATGCAACGCAAGGGAGTAGTCATAGCGTAAAAAACAAAAGGCAATTAGAAATAAAAGGCAACAGGCAAAGGGCAACCGGCCAAACATGTTGCAATCTCTGCCAAAATGCAACTTCCATTTTTGGCAGCCAACAAAAGAGACCCGTTCGTCACAAAATCGCCGCTGAACAACCATTTAAAATCTGCGTACGTCACCACCTACTTCATAGTTCATACTTCATACTTCTTTCAACACCCCCAGTTCCCGGCCCACCTTCGTGAACGCCGCCACCGCTTTTTCCAAGTGCTCCTGCTCATGGGCGGCACTGAGTTGCACCCGGATGCGGGCTTTCCCCTGGGCCACCACCGGATAAAAGAACCCGATCACGTAAATACCTTCATCCAGCAAACGGCGGGCGAACTCCTGGGCCAGCGGCGCATCGTACAGCATGATCGGCACAATCGGATGGTCGCCGGGCAGAATATCGAAACCGGCGGCAGTCATGTGTTCGCGGAACCACTTGGTGTTGCGTTCGAGCTGGTCGCGCAGGTCGGTGCTGCTGCTCAAAAGATCGAAAACCTTGATCGAAGCACCGACAATAGCCGGAGCCAGTGTATTGGAAAACAAATAGGGCCGCGAGCGTTGGCGCAGCATTTCAACGATCTCCCGACGGGCTGAAGTGAAACCGCCCAGCGCGCCGCCCAGCGCCTTGCCGAGCGTCCCGGTGATGATGTCCACGCGGTCCATCACGTTGCGGTATTCGTGGGTGCCGCGCCCGGTTTTGCCCAAAAATCCCGACGCGTGGCACTCGTCAATGCCCACCATCGCGCCATACTTGTCGGCAAGATCACAGATTTTGTCCAGTTGCGCAATGGTGCCGTCCATACTGAAAGCACCGTCGGTGAAGATCAGTTTGCGCCGCGCTCCGGCGGCATCGGCCTGCTGGAGCATCTCTTCCAGCACCTCCATATTATTGTGTTTGTAGCGAAAACGCTTGGCCTTGCACAGCCGTATCCCGTCAATAATGGACGCGTGGTTCAGTTCGTCGCTGATGATGGCATCTTCCTCACCGAGCAGCGGCTCGAACAGACCGCCATTGGCATCGAAGGCAGCGGCGTACAAAATGGTATCTTCCATGCCGAGAAAATCGGCGATGCGGCGTTCCAGTTGCTTGTGAATATCCTGCGTGCCGCAAATAAAGCGCACCGACGACAGGCCATAACCGTGGCTGCGAATGGCCTCGATGGCTGCCTCGATCACCGCCGGGTGGCTGCTGAGGCCCAAGTAGTTATTCGCACAGAAATTGAGCACTTCGGTTTGCGCGGTCGTACTGATGACCGGCCCCTGCGGCGTAGTGATGATGCGTTCTTCTTTATAGAGGCCCGCAGCGCGGATACCGGCTATTTCGGCCTGGAGATCGGATTTGACGTTGGAGAACATGGAAATTAATTAAATGTGGCCAATGTGAATAATGTGGTCAATGTGATAATCCCGATAAAAGATACGAGATAAGTAGTGGTCAATGGAATCACGTTTTTGTCGTAGAACACGTCACGTTTTGTCATCCTGTCGGGAACCGTCCACGCTACGGAGTATGCCGCAAGGGTTTCCACAACGTGGACGGTTCCCGACAGAGCCTGTCCCGATTTTTTTCGGGAATGACAAAAGAGCGACACCCAAAGATACCGGCGAAGGTAAGACGAAGGCTGCCAAAAAAAAAGAATGGCCCGAAGCGATTGCCCCGAACCATCTTTCATCATGCTGTTTATTTTTAAGTATTTCGGCTCAATCCGTTTAATCTAAAACACGACAAAGTGGTGACTATCAAACCAATAACCAATTAACCAATAACCAGTAACTACTTATTTCTCCGTCACTCGTACGGCGGTCCGGCGATTCTCCGCGCGGCCTGCTTCGGTATCATTACTGGCCACGGGATGCTGCGGGCCATAGCCTTCGGCTTCGAGGCGGTTTTTGGCGATGCCCATTTTTACCAGGGCGGCTTTCACCGTTTCGGCGCGGGCCTGCGATAGTTTCATGTTGGCGGCCTCTTTACCGACATTATCCGTATAGCCGCCGATTTTGATTTTTACCTTCGGAAAGGCTTTCAGCACTTCGTAGATGTTGGTCAGTTGCTGCTGCGAATATTCCAGGTCCAGTTCGGCACTGCCGGTCTTAAAATTCAAATGGTCGAAATTGAACCAAGTCGTCTTGTCCACCGGACGGCTGTCGTCTTTAATAAAAGACACCAATTGGCTTTCAATGCCGGTCAGTGCGCCGGTCAGGCTAAAACCACCGGGCAAAGTATCCATGTACATCGTTGGTTTGGCCTCTACGGGTGCCGGAGGCGGAGCGGGCAAAACGGTCTGCACGACGACTGGTTCGGCCCGGCAATTTTTCATGTAATAAATAATGGCCGCACCCAAACCCAGCAGCAGCAACAACGGCCACAGCCAGCGATTGCCGGTGGAAGCAGGAAGCGCGGTCGTAGCCGCAGGCACGCTGGTATCCAGATCGCTCATGCCCAATACGGCCCCTAAGCCCATAGGCAACAGGCCCATAATACTATTGCGTTCGTTTTTCAGCAGACCAGACAGGCCGGAAAGATTCAGACCGCCGCTGTTGATTTTTTTATTCAGCACAGCCATAATCAGCGGGCCAACCAGCCCCAGCAGCGACGAAGCCGTGGCTGGTTTTACGCTGGCAAAAGATGATATGGAATTGGTCATGGCCGGGACTTTGGCTCCGAACAGTAGGCCGAGCAACTGACCGGACAGGTCACGCGGCTCATTTTGCGATACATTACCTTCGACGAGCAAGGCGGCGGGATTGTCCAGCACACTGACATCGGCTTTGGAAAGCAGGTTGAAGATGCTGCTCATAGCCCCGGAATCGCTGGATTTTTGCAGCAAACCGGCTAAAATAGCGGGCACCAAGCCACCAATGGCTTTGGAAATACCATTCTCTTGTTCGTCGTGAAGTTGGGCCGCCTGGGTAAGCAGGGCGGGAGTGATGTAACCGCGAATGGTTTCAATCAGGTTGGACATTTCGTAAGATTGTTTTGAAAAATGAAAAAGGAGACTTCCCGGTAAAGGTCTAATTGGAAAGTCAGGCCATTGAAACGCAGGAAACTCGAAAGGTCACTGTTTTTCTTAAAATGGGTAACCCACCGCGATATTCCAGTTGAAATCGCCCAGTCTGAAGTTGCGAAAACGATTCGGTATCCAATACCGGCCCTGCTCATCCTGATACGGCCTGCGCAGTGGCAACCCGGCATCTACCCGCAACACGGCAAAAGTGATGTCCATCCGAATGCCCGCGCCGGTGCCAATGGCGATATTCTTGTACGAATCCAGACGCAGTTCCGCCTGCGGGCGTCCCTCTTCGGGTTTCAAAGTCCAGATGTTACCGGCATCCACAAATATGGCCCCTTTGAAAATGTAGAAAATGGGAAAGCGCAACTCTCCACTGAACTCAAACCGGAAATCCCCGGCCTGGTAATATGGCCGCACGTTCAGCGAATCGGGCAGCTGGTAGCCCCCCGGCCCTAATTGCCGGATCCGCCAGGCGCGTATGCTGGACGGCCCCCCAACGTAAAACTGCTTAACATAGGGCGCATTGCGCGTGTCACCAAAAGGCTGCACCGCACCAGCACCCACACGCAGTACGCCGGTCAGGTTTTTATTGAAATCGCGGGTGTAAACCGCATCCATATCGGCGCGGACGTATTTGGAAAAATCCAGGTCACCGATGCGCCATTCCTGCTCACCAAACGGGATCGCCCATAGCCGGTTGACGATCATTTCTTCCAGGCCCGATACATCGGTATTCAGCCGGAAGACCCAGCGTTCGCCGAAAGCATTGGTCTTGCTGGCGTAGGTATAACTAAATGACCGCAACAGGAAACCGGTAAAAAGTTGGTTGCCAAAGCTGTTCTGCAAAAACAGGTTTTTTCCAAAAATAGTGTCAAACTGCGAATCCAGCCGGGGCCGCAAAACATCAATGCCAATGTGGTCAAAAGAATACTGGTGCTCAGGATTGGTGCGTATTTCGTAGCCAAAAGATGCGTTGAAAAGGTTGTAGCGATAAAAATCAATCAGTTGTAAGTGATTAAAATTCAATGCCATGTGCGCTTTTCCATCGGTGCGCATGCGTTCGTACAGCGAGCTGCTGACCATCCGGGTACCCGCGATTTTCAGGTCGTGCAGATTCCGCCAGATGCCCAGATAGTCGAAAAAACGGGGTATTAACAGGCCATTCTGAATTTTGAACTCCTGTGAGAAAACGGAAAATGGCGGACGATCCCGGTTGCCAAGGTCAAACTCTACGTTGGCCTGCACATTTGTTTCCAGGTGTTCTGCGCCACGAAACAGGTTGCGGTTTTGAAAAACGCCCGACAGCGATCCGCCCAGTAAACGCCCCGACAGCGAACTGGTGGACGAGTTCAAACCAAAGTCAGCCCCAAAAGTCAGGCGTTTGGCGGGCGTGAAAGAGATGTCCACGTTGATCTTTTCCGGCTGTAAACTATCCTGCGAGGGTTTGATAGAGACGAAGCGAAAAATGCCGAGCGCATTCAGGTCGCGCTGGGTTTTATCGAAGTCCATCTGGCGGTACGGCCAATCGGGTCGGATAGCGATGGCCCGCGCCAGATGTTTGGGTTTGATTTGAAAGACGGGCTCTGCCGAGGCATAATAAATACCATTGATGGTCGTATCCGAACGGATGGACGACACATTGGGCAGCAGGCTGAGCAGCACCACCATCCGATTTATCACGTAGGTTTTGTGCAACGTGGAATCGGTGGGAGGCAGCACCACCACGGTCACGTTGGTTTTTGTGCCGCTGCTATCGCCCTCAGAGTCCACGAAATTGGGAATAAAATACGCGTATCCCCGATTCTTCAATTCGGAGGTAATACGGATTTTTTCGGCATCAAAAGTGGCCCCATCCACCGGATCGCCGCGCCGCAGCCGCGTATCTTCGGCGGTGAGGAGAAGTATTTGGCGCACCAGACTATCGCGGCTATCGAAGCGTACGGTATCTATCGTGTATAGCGGCCCGAGCTGGAGCTGGTAGGTGGTCGTGACTTTGTATCGCCCGATAGAATCCGTGTCGTAGGCGCATTTGGCGTTGAAATAGCCGCGCTGACGCATTTGGTTTTCGAAGTTGAGTGCCGTTTTTTTGACCAATGCTTCCTGATAAAGCGCAGGCGGTTCGGCCACTTTTTTCATGATCCAGCGGTCAAATTTTTTCGTCCGGTCGCGGGAGCGATAGTACCACCACAGCCGCCAGGGAGTGCGAAAAGTGATCAGCGGACGGCGATTGGGTTTTAATTTATAATAAGGTTCCAGCGTATAGAGCAGGGCCGACCGCTTATTGTAACCCAGTTTTTTTTCGCCTGTAATTTCCAATTTATTCTTAATCAGCAGCCGTTCGCCCTTTTCGGTGTCCAGATGATTCGTAACCTTGCAGGCTGTTTGGCCCAGTGCCAACAGCGCGAGAAAAATTGGCAGATGCTTTAAAAAAACCATGTTTCACAAAGGTACGCCAAATAACCAATAACGGATAACCAGCCACTATTCAGCACCATGCTTTCCCACAATCAGCAGAAGTTAATCGCCGCCCTGCACATCAAAAAGTACCGGCAAAAGTACCAGAAATTCGTAGTGGAAGGCGAGAAAATGGTGGCCGAACTCCTCGCTCAAAACCGCCTGTCCGTCTCCGCTATCTTTGGGCTGGAACGCTGGGCCGACGATCATGCTGCCTTACTGGGGCCATTTTTAGAAAAGTTTAACCCCGTGGCCGAAGCGGAACTCAAAAAAATCTCCACCCTGACCACCCCCAATCAGGTGCTGGCCGTAGCCGATCTGCCCACTGCCCTACCTCCCCTTGACCTGCTCCGCACGGAACGCTGTTTCTACCTGGATGGTTTACAAGACCCTGGTAATCTGGGGGCTATCCTGCGGATTGCCGACTGGTTTGGCTGGCCCGCCGTGTTTTGTTCGCCCGATTGTGTGGACGCGTTCAGTCCGAAGGTGGTGCAGGCCAGCATGGGGGCCATTTTTCGCATTCAGACCTACGAAATGGACCTGGCGGAATTGGTGACCCAGGTGCCGGACTTACCCATACTCGGTGCGGTGCTGGGCGGCGATGACGTGTTCGCCATTTCCTGGCCCGATCACGGTTTGATGGTGATCGGCAATGAAGGGCGCGGCATTCAGGCCGCTACGCAAACCCTGCTGACCCAACGCCTGACCATCCCCCGGCATCCCCGGGGCGGAGCCGAATCGCTGAATGCCGCCGTGGCAGCGGGCATACTGGCGGCGATGTGGAAATAGCCCTTCGTCGTTTGGCGTTTGCTCTCTGCCGATTGCCCATTTGTCTATCGCTTATTGTCGCTATCTTCGCCGCATTCTTTTCAAAGCATACCTTTCACCGCCTCATCGCGGAACGGGAAAACTTCAACTTTCAAACGCACACCACTCATTATGGACATTCGTAAATTCCTTCCCCTCATTTTGCTCGGCCTGGGTGCCGTGCTGATTTTTGCTACCTGCGGCGCTTACAATGGTGCGGTGGGCAAAGAAGAAAACGTCAAAAAAGCCTGGTCGCAGGTGGAAAACCAATACCAACGCCGCGCGGACCTGATTCCCAATCTGGTGAATACCGTAAAAGGCTACGCTAATTTTGAGCAAAAAACCCTGACGGATGTGATCGCCGCTCGTGCATCCGCTACGCAAGTACGCATAGACCCGGCTAATTTGACCCCTGAAAACATTCAGCGTTTCGAGCAGGCGCAACAGGGACTATCGGGTGCTTTGGGCCGTTTGCTGGCCGTATCGGAAGCCTACCCCGACCTGAAAGCCAACCAGAATTTCCTGGATTTGCAAAAACAACTGGAAGGCACGGAAAACCGCATTTCGGTGGAACGCAAGAATTTCAACGAGGCAGTCAACGGCTATAACTCTTCCATTCGTCGCTTCCCGACCAATATGCTGGTTGGCCTGTTCGGCTTTTCCCCCAAAGGCTACTTCCAGGCCACGCAGGGTTCGGATCGGGCACCAGCAGTAAACTTTTAATTTTACCAACAGGCAAAAAAGCAAAAGGCAATTTACCCTGCATCATGGTCATATTGCCTTTTGCTTCTTGCTTTTCTGCCCTTTAAACACGGTTTCGCATTCTTAAACCCACTCACCAATGTTGTTTTCCAAAGAAGAAGAACTGCGCATCGTGGAGGCCATTCGCGTAGCGGAACAAGGCACCAGCGGCGAAATCCGGCTGTTTGTCGAAGATTTCTGTATGCGCGACCATCCGCTGGAACGCGCCGAGGAAATCTTCCAGTTGCATGGAATGTACCATACCGAGGGCCGCAATGCCGTGCTGGTTTACCTCGCGGAAAAGTCGCGGCACTTTGCGCTGTGGGGCGATACGGGCATTCACGAGCGGGTAGGTTTTCAGTTTTGGGAAGATGAAAAACGCCTGTTGCGCGAGCATTTGCTGCGCGATGAAGCCGCCGAGGGCGTGTGCCAGGTCATTCGCCTGATTGGGGAACAATTACACCGGAATTTCCCCTTTGACGGGCCTCAGAATGAGAATCAACTGCCCGACGACATCATTTACGGTTGAGTTGTGGCCGGAATTTTATTTCTTTAAAAAAATGCTAAAACTCTGATTATGAGTATTTTACTCAAATACTCAATACCCCGATATGTCACTTTTATCCTGATAACGATTGGCTTGCTGCTCAGCAGTGCCGCTGTTTTCGGACAATCGGACGCGAATCTTTTCCCCCCCAAACCGGAACCTGCCGTGTATGTCCACGACTATGCGGGCTGGTTGTCGGCAGATCAAAAGTCGGCGCTGGAACAGAAACTCCGTCGCTACTGGGACTCCACGTCCACGCAGATCGTGGTGATGATCCGCCCGGACATTGGCGATTATGACAAGTCGTCCTATGCTTTTGAATTGGGCAATCGCTGGGGTATTGGTCGGAAAGACAAGAACAATGGCGTGCTGATGCTTATCAAAACGGAAGCGCCGGAACGGGGGATTTTTATCGCCACAGGCTACGGCACCGAAGGCGCATTGCCCGACATCACCGCCGGGCAGATCATCCGCAACGTGATGTCGCCTTATTTCCGACAACAACAGTATGGCGAGGGCATTGATGCGGGCGTAGATGCCATCATTACGGCTCTTTCCGGCGAGTTCAAAGCCGAACCCAATCAGAGCGAAATGACGGACGGGGAAGCATTGGCCGTCGTGGGGATTATATTTCTGCTTTTCGTACTCTTTATTGGGTTCATTGTCTGGCGTATCCGCAAAAAAGGCACCTGGTACACGCACTCCGGCGGACCCAATTCCCGCAACTCACGGGGCGGTGGTTTCGGCGGCGGCTGGTGGATCGGCGGTGGCGGTTTTGGTGGTGGCAGCGGCTGGGGCGGCGGTGGAGGAGGTGGCGGTGGCTTCGGCGATGGCGGCAGTTTTGGTGGCGGTAGTTTTGGCGGCGGCGGCGCAGGAGGAGACTGGTAGTCGAATGCGGAGTTCGGAATGGTGGGTAAGGGAGTTTGGTGATTCTTTTTTAACGTTCGTTAGAGTCTGTACCAACTAGTCGGGTTTATACACAACAATGTAGAACACGTCACAGAACACGCCCCTTTTGTCATTCTGTTGGAAACCGTCCACATCGCGATACATGTCATAGTAGACGTCACGTTTGTTATAAATTGAAATAAAGTTACTTTTTACTAGTAAAAATATAGTTAATCACCGATTATTTGAAAGCAATTTCACCATTAACCAATCAACTAATTAACCAGTCAACCAATAACTAATCAACCATACATGAGCATCCAGCAAGCCGGCATCTATGTCGCCCCGTCGGACACCCACGGCCAGGGCGTTTTTGCCGCCCGCGACATCGAAGCAGGCGAGGTCATCGAGGTATGCCCGATTCTGCTTTTCCCAAAGGCCGAATTGCCTTTTATTCGCCAAACGATGCTGGATGACTACTATTTTGATTGGGGAGAGGATGGCGAATGGTACGCGCTGTGCCTGGGATTCGGCTCTTTGTACAATCATTCCTACGAACCGAATGCCGAATACGGGATGGATTTTGAGGCCCGCACGATTGATTTTTATTGCCTGAAAGATATTCCCGCTGGCGCGGAAATCCTGATCAACTACAACGGCGATGCAGATAACCACAGTAAAGTGTGGTTTGAAAAATGAACACCAAAAGCACGATGAAAAAACAGCCGCAACCGCTTTCCTATACAACCGCCTACGCAGAATTGCAGCAAATCGTCAGTGAAATCCAGGAAGAAACGATCAATCTCGACGACCTGACGGCCAAAATCGCCCGCGCCACGGAACTCATCAGCTTCTGCCGCGACCGCCTGCGTATGACGGAGGAAGAGGTGGCCAAATTGACCGATGTTGGGTACTTGAAATAACACCCATGCAAAATATAAAAATCCTCTACGTAGAAGACGAGCCGTTTTTGGGCAAGATCGTCCGGGAAAGCCTGGAAAGCCGGGCCTTTGAACTGCGCTGGGTGGAGGATGGCGCGTTGGTTCTGGAAGCACTCGAACAGTTTCAGCCCGATGTGTGCGTACTGGACGTGATGTTGCCCAACCGCGATGGTTTTTCGCTGGGTCGGGAGATCAGGGTCCTGCGCCCTACCCTGCCCATTCTTTTTCTGACCGCCAAAAACCAGACTGCCGACGTAGTGCAGGGCTTCGATTCCGGTGGCAATGACTATATCCGCAAGCCTTTCAGTATGGAGGAACTGATCGCGCGCATCCAGAACCTGCTGCACCTGACCCGTGGCACGTCATCGCCCGCTTCTACGCACCTGGCCATTGGCCGCTACCGTTTCTCTCCCACCCGCCAGGAACTGCTGCTGGAGGAGCAATCGCGACAACTTTCCCACCGCGAAAACCAGTTGCTGACTATCCTGGCGACCCGCCCCAATGAAGCCATTCCCCGTAAAGACATTCTGGATCAGGTGTGGGGCAGTGATGCTTTCTTTAATTCCCGCAATCTGGATGTGTACATTACGCGCTTGCGTGATTATTTGAAAGAAGATAGTGGTGTGCAATTATTGACTTTAAAGGGGGTGGGTTATCGGTTGGTGTGTAGTTGAAATAAGTGATATTTATTAATAACATGTCTATTCCATGATTAAAATTCAAGCCGCCACTGTTGCCAACGCACGATTAATTGCCGATATCGGCGCAAAAGCCTTTGTAGAATCGCATAGCAGCAGCGCAGCTGCCGCAGATATTGAATCGTACGTCTCCACTAAACTCGCTGTGGATGTAGTAGAAGCCGAATTAAATGACCCGGAAAACCTGTTTCATCTTCTCTATTTTCAAGGTCAGGCAGTTGGATACTCCAAAATAATGCTCCACAAGTCTTATCCTTTAATTGCCGCTACTAATGTTACAAAACTGGAAAGGCTGTATTTATTAAAAGAATTCTATGGTTTCAAACTGGGACTGGCGCTCTTCGAGTTTATTATTGCTCTTTCCAAAAACGCGAATCAGGCAGGAATATGGCTTTTTGTCTGGACAGGCAATGAACGCGCCATGCGCTTTTACAGGCAAGCCGGATTTGAAATTATTGGCGACGGCTACTTTAAAATTTCTGAAACGCATGCTAACCCAAACTATATTTACCTTTCGACATTGATTAGTTATAGTCAGTCAAAGAAACTGTTGAAAATCAATAGCCTTTTGTCAAAAATCGATATTACTACGTAATGTCGAGAGGTATTAGAGTTGTTTTGCTATGATAATCAACGACTTGTCA
>JANPIV010000059.1:0-10599 GCA_031425155.1 Saprospirales bacterium
CAACTCGTCTTCAAAAACCTCCAGCAACAGCTCCCTTTTCTCGAATTCAAAAGCCCGGAAGTCCCAGGGAAACAAGCGCTCCATCACCAGCATTTCGCCTTCTTCACCGAATACGTCAAGGCGAATAAACTTGACGACCAAGCCGTTAACGGTATTGGCAAACTTCATTTTATCCGCCTCCGAACCAATGTCGGAGCGATATCACCGGTAAAGATTTTACCAGCCTCCGTTTCCGACAGGGCGATGACTACGTTATTAGAACCTGCGGAAAGAGTATGTGGATGCCTTTTAGTCATCAAGCATTTTTTCCTTGTAAATGGGCTTTGGGGGTGGGGATGAAAATTTTCTGAAAGAAAAATTTCATCCCCACCCCCAAAGCCCATTCCCCTATCAGATATTCTTCCCAATACAATTCAAATCCTCGAAAGCCTGTTTCAAGCGCGTGACGAAGGTTTTTTCGCCTTCGCGCAGCCAGACGCGTGGATCATAGAATTTTTTGTTGGGCTTGTCATCGCCATCCGGGTTGCCGATCTGCGCCTGCAAATAGCCTTTTTTGCCTTCATAATAATTGCGAATCCCTTCCCAATATGCCCATTGCATATCGGTGTCAATGTTCATTTTCACGGCCCCATATTCGATGGCTTCGCGAATCTCGCTTTGCGCCGAACCCGAGCCGCCGTGGAACACAAAGTTGATCGGCGTTTTGCTGCTCAGGCCCAGTTTTTCCCGAAGGAAATCCTGCGAATTTTTCAGAATGATGGGCTGGAGTTTTACGTTGCCGGGCTTATACACGCCGTGAACATTGCCAAAAGCCGCCGCGATGGTGAAATTCGGGCCGACCTTGCTCAGTTCTTCATACACGTAAGCCACCTCTTCGGGTTGGGTATAAAGGCGTGACGAATCCACATCGGAATTGTCCACGCCATCCTCTTCGCCGCCGGTCACGCCGAGTTCGATTTCGAGGGTAATGCCCATTTTATTCATGCGCTCAAAATAACGCTTCGATATTTCGACATTCTCGTGGAGCGACTCTTCCGAGAGGTCGAGCATGTGGCTGCTATACAGCGGGAAGCCGTTTTTCTCAAAAAACTTTTCGCCTGCATCCAGCAAACCATCCATCCATTTGATGATCGGCAGCGCACAGTGGTCCGTATGCAAAATAACCGGCACCCCATAGGCCTCGGCCATCGCGTGGACGTGTTGTGCGCCGGATACACCACCCAAGATGGCCGCTTTCTGGCCGTCGTTGGAGAGTGCCTTGCCGGCAAAAAATGCCGCGCCACCGTTGGAATACTGGATGATGACCGGGCTATTCACAGCAGCAGCGGTTTCCAGTACCGCGTTCACGGTGTTGGTGCCAGTGACGTTGACCGCTGGCAAGGCGAAATTTTGTTCATTGGCGTAATTGAACAGGTCAGTGACTTCTTGTCCATACAGGACACCCGGGCGGAAACGAGACATTTTTTTAGTTATGAGTTTTTATCCGCCATAGCCATTTTCAGCGAAGGCGGGATAGGTGATGAGTTATGCGCAACTTTCGGAAAGTTAGAGACTTTCCGAAAGTTCACATCTGAATGGCCAAAGGTAGGGGAATTACGACCTACTTTTTCTCGAAAAATGCCAGACGCAGCCCTAAAGCAAGCAAAATAAGCCCGGTAAATTTTTCCTGCCAACATACGAATGGTGGGTAACGCGACAGCCAACTGCCCATGCGCCCGAAAAAGATGGCGATCAGTACGAGTACGATCAGGCCGGAGAAGTCGAACCAGATACAAGCCGCGAAAACCGAACGGGATTCGGTCGTACTAAAATGAACCCAATACTTCCGTCAATGCTTCCACATCGGCCGCATCATTATACACATTGGGGGAAATACGCACAAAATCGCCCCGCACGGAAACCGAAATGTTGCGCTCCCGCAGTTTTTGCTGCAAAATATCAGACTTGATGTGCGCAGGCAATTGAATACCAAACAAATGTGCGGCGCGATGCTCGGGATGCTCCGACCAAATACCGTGTTGCTTCCATATTTTCACCGCTTCGGTTTGTAATTGGCGGCAATAAGCCTGAATATTTTCCGGCTGCCAGGCCAGCAATTGCTCCAGCGCAGCGATACACATGGGCACCAGGATGAAATTGCTCCGTTCGCCCACATCGAAGCGACGCGCCCCGGTCTGATAACCGGACTGATAGTCCACCAAACGCGCAAAATCTTCGCTGTTATGGCGATTGATCCAGTTTTCCTCAATAGGCTGTCCTTCCCGGAAAGCCGGACCCAACCAGGCATAACCCATTGAGTACGGGCCCATTAGCCATTTATAGCCGCCGCAGATCAGCGCATCAAGACCAAATTCCTGCACATTCATCGGCAGTGCGCCGACGCTTTGGGTGCCGTCCACCACGAGCAGACCACCATGTTGATGGACTTTTTCGGCCAGTTTTTGCAGATCAAAAATCGTCCCGTTGGCCCAATGAATATGCCCGAGGGCGACCAGTGCCGTACGGTCGTCAATGGCGGACAGCAAATTTTCATTCCAGTGCTGCGCCCGGTTAGTCTGTTCGACGGGCATGGCTATGGTCTGTATATCCAGCCCCCGCTCTGCCGCCAGCGTCATCCAGGGATAGACGTTGCTTGGAAATTGGGAATCGGCGACAATGATCTTCTGGCCTTTCTTCGCAGGCAGATTTTTGGCGATAATAGCCATTCCGTAACTTACCGAAGGAACCAGGGCGACCCCATCGGCGTCCCCGTTTATTAATTGCGCAAACAGCCCGCGTAAACGCTCCGGTTCGGTGAAAAAATCCGACGGCGCGATGCGGTTGGGCGAACGTTTGGGCAGCAAACCCCGTATGCCCGCTTCCTCGACGGAACGAAGCATGGGCGACATGTACGCGCCGTTGAGATAATGTACGTCGGGATCGAGCGAAAAAAGGTGCTTTTGACAGGTGAGCGTGCTCATAAGCCCTCCTCTACCAAATATCTTTCGGCATCCAGTGCCGCCATGCAGCCTGTACCAGCGGCAGTCACCGCCTGACGATAGATTTTGTCTTGCGCATCGCCGCAAGCGAACACGCCGGAAATATTGGTATTAGTACAACCTGCGGTGGGAAGTTTGATATAACCAGTTTCATCCATCGTCAGCCAGCCTTTGAAAATATCGGTATTGGGCTGGTGACCAATGGCCACGAAAAAGCCCGGCACGGCCAGCACTTGCTCTTCGCCGGTCTGATTGTTGCGGATGCGCACGCCTTCCACGCCATCCTGCCCAAGCACCTCCACCGCTTCGGTGTACCAGTGCACGATGAGATTGGGCGTTTGCATCACGCGTTGCTGCATGATTTTGGAAGCGCGCATTTCGCCGCGACGCACCAGCAGGTGGACGGTTTTGCAGATTTTGGCCAGGTAGGTGCTCTCTTCCGCCGCCGTGTCGCCACCACCCACGATGACCACGTCTTTGCCGCGATAGAAAAATCCGTCGCAGACCGCGCAGGCCGAAACCCCGGCATTCCACAGCCGTTCTTCGCCGGGAATACCCAGCCATTTGGCACTGGCCCCGGTGGCTACAATAACCGTATCAGCCTCAATTTCCTCGCCTGCTTCCGTCCAAACGCGGTGCTTATGCTCCAGGAAATCCACTTTAGTGATCATTTCATTGCGGATGACCGTCTCGAATCGCTCGGCTTGCCGCTTGAAATCGTCCATCATTTCCGGCCCCTGACGACCTTCGGGATAACCCGGATAATTTTCTACATCGTTGGTAATCATCAGTTGTCCACCCGGCTGCGGGCCGGTGAACATGACGGGCTTAAGGCCGGCCCGGGCAGCATAAATAGCGGCAGTATAACCGGCAGGGCCGGAGCCGACGATGAGGCATTTTACTTTTTCCATAATGGGCGCAAAAATAGACATCCAAAACGTCCCGGCCCATAGAAAGTTTGTCTGAAAATGGAATTAATGCCGACAAATGAGTTGGCTTCCCAGCAATAACAGGCTATGTGATTTTTGACAGAACTTTAATTTTTTAGATAAAGGAACATGTAAAAAACAACTTGTGACTTTCTCATAACCCCCGCGCTTTAGCCGGGGGTAAAAAGGGGATAAACATTCCGGGTTTTAACCCGCAAGCACCCATTTTGGGTTAAAACCCCGTTAGATGTAGTGCTGCTATCCCCCGGCTAAACGGGGGTTATAGAAACCTGCTAACTTATTTTTTACACGTCCTTAATCTGAAATCTACCCTTACTTCGAATACAAATGCACCCAGGCCCCGTACCGGCTGAAATTGCCCACGCCTGCCGACGTGATGGCACCGGGCTTGGCGGCAGCCGCCACTTTGGAGAAAATACCTTCCACGGGAGCCGTAGCAGTTTGACCGGAATGGGTGGCGGCTTCGGTCACGTAGCCGTGCAGCAACCCGGCAAACTGACGCTGGAAGAGATCAGGATGACCAAAAATATCCACCCCCAGCACTTCATCGCCACACACGACGACCATACCCACCATATTCGGCACGTCAGCGAATTGATCGGCAAAATGCTGCTGGTAAGCATCCCGGTTGGCCTTTTTGTCATTTTCAATATTTAGTCCGGCGTAGGTGTGGGTGTTCGACTGGGCATCGTTGGCAGCGGTCACTTTGTCCACGGCATCCCACACATCCGTCTGACTACCAGTGCGTTGCACGGCCTGACGCACCTGCGGACTGGCCACGCTGAAATAGCCATTGAAGGCCGCTATTTGTTTTTCCACGGCGGGCGCGGATTCATTGTAATACGAAGAGCGACCTTTTTCCACGCAGAATACCTCCACGTTTTTGACCGAAGCCGGTGGCATTATTTCGTCGTGGGCCAGGATGCGATCCTGATTGCCGCCGGTCACCACTTCACCCGACATCAGATAAATGGTGTCCTGGGTTTTGTTTTGTACCGTCAGGCCATTGTACCATTCGCGTTCGCGGCCAAATTGTTTCAGTTCCGTGATCCGAAAGCCAGGCGTACGCATCGCTTCGGCCAAAGTGGTGAGGTGTTGCACACTCCCCTGCCCTTCCAGCGCAGCAGCATCGGCCACAATGGGATAAACGCGCATGTTCTGGTATTCCCAGCCGGGATTGGCCGTGGTCAGCAGCGTGAGGCCGTGATTAGGTTTGGAAGAAGTGAAAGAGAACGGTTGGTCTTGCTGGCAGGCCGTAAAAAGCGTGGCAGCAACCATTATTAAAAGGTAGGAAATATTTTTCATCGTTCGTACGGTTTTTGAATGAACATTCAAAAGTAACGGACGAAACGCGATCCCGAAAGTTTTTTTTCGACGAAAGCCGGAAAAAGGCAAGGGCAAAATAGCAAAGGGCAATAAAAGGAAGGGGCAAGAAGCAAGAAGCAAGCGGGGCAATCGATGCCTGCCGTGTTTGCTTATTGCCTTTTGCTTTTTTGCCCTTTAATTCCGGCGGCTAAACCTGCTGTTACAGGCGACCCAATGCACCGGCCAGTGCCGTAAGTACAAACGGGAAACCCACCCACACCCATTCCGGGGCGACGAAAAGGATGACCAGGGTCACTACGAGGCTTACGCCGAAGACGAGCCAGTCACGGCGGGGATTGCTGGTATATTCTTCTTTATTATTCATCTGTCGAAATCTGTTTAATTGATGCGGCAAAGGTAGCAGGTCGGTGGACTTGTCTGCGTTTTCGGGTTCGTTTTTTTTGAGCCGCCGAAAAATCTTTCCTTTGCGAAGGAATGTGGAAGATGTTGAGATGGTTGAGTCTGCTGCGCAGGCGGAGAAAAAAGTATAGGCTCAACATCCTCCACTCTTTCAACCTTTTCTCAACACCCTCAATTTTTCTCAACAATCTCAACGGCTTCAAATGGTTCAGGTTTTCGTCACCGGCGGCACTTTCGATAAGGAGTACAATTATATCACCGGAGAATTATATTTTAAAGACACCCACCTCAAGGAGATGTTCAATCGGGGCCGCTGCGAAGTGGATATTGACATCAAGACGCTGATGATGGTTGATTCGCTGGAAATTCGGGAGGAAGACCTGGCGATCATTATCCATAATTGTACCCGCACCCCCGCCGACCGTATTCTGGTCACCCACGGCACCGACCGCATGGTGGCGACGGCGGCAGAATTAGCCGAAGCGAATATCGAAGGCAAGACGATTGTGCTCACCGGGGCCATGATTCCCTACGCCTTTGGTACTTCTTCGGATGGATTTTTCAACCTGGGTAGCGCATTGGCCTTTGTGCAGGTCTTGCCGCCCGGCGTATATGTGGTGATGAATGGCCGCTATTTCGACTGGGATCGGGTGCGCAAAAACCGGCAAACGGGGACTTTTGAGGAATTAGCGGAGGAGAATGCGGAGGGAGAATTTGTGATTTGAAAAATTTGATTGATGAATGCAGATTGACGAATGTTGATTTTTGAGGTTTCGTGATGTGTTCAAAAAAGAGGGCATACGCTTTTTTGATAGAAGAACAATTATCAATAAGTACATCGTAAATTATGTTGTTTTGTTAAAACGGAGCATTGTTACCTCCCCCGGCCTGCGGCCACCCCCTCCAAAGGAGGATATTATAACCACTTGGCTACGCAGAAAGCGGCGACAGTACGCTCGGTATCCCCCTTTGGAGGGCAGGAGGGAGGGAAATCACGCTCAATTTCCCAAATCCACATAATTTACAGTACAATAAATTGTAATATTGTTGGCATTTTAAATATGCCACGGAACATCAAAAATCTTAAATCATGTAATCTGCATTCGTCCATCAAAAAAACATCCCGCCGGGCATTTACTTCTCCAAAAAGGCCAGTTTCCCCCCAAAAATACTCATATAAATACCCGCCGCCACGATGATAGCCAACAGACTCAAAGCCATAATACTAAAATAGCGGCGCGGCACCTTGCTGCGTTCCACCAGTTCAGCCAACATCGCGATCACCAACACCGCCAATACGATAGCCCCCACTGCCAGCGTTAAGAGCGTCGCCACGTAATCGGTCAGTAGCCAGAGCCCCAGCCAGATGACGACTTGAAAGAGAAAAATTTCCAGCAGGGACGGACGATAAGTCATGGCAGGTAGTGCCAACTTTTAGTTGGCAACATCAAGTGGTGAAATAAATAATGTTAATCAATAAATAGTGGTCCATCCAACTTTTTAAAATCAATTTTGCTTGGACACTACGAATCGCCAACGGAAAGTTGGCAGTACGGCACAAAAGAACAAAACCTGTTTTGCAATGAATACGGCTATCCGCTTTTTCCCCATTTTACTTTTAATTATAGGCTTTTTTGGCCCGTTATCCGCCCAGGAAGGCCCCGCCAGCACCGAGCAGGAGTACGAGAAACAGTACCGCGAGCGCATTCGGATGGATAAACTGAACAACGTGTACATCCCCAAAAATCTGGATGACGCGCTGTTGCAACTCGACAAACTTACCTCGCCCGAATCGCGGCTCAAGTTTAAATCCATACCCGAAGACAGCGTCGTTTATTATATGCACAGTCGGCTCGGCCAATGGATCATCCTCAACTGGGGCTTCTACGGCGGCTCACGGCTCTCGCATTACCTGCGCAGCGCGGGCATCACTTACCCCGACGACATGGCCGATTTTCTCATGCTGGCCTACCACCGCAAACTAAATGGCAAACCCGTGGGCATCAAAGAACTGGCGGTCAATTTCCGCGAACGGCGCAAAAAAGAATACCAGGCGGAACAAAAAAACGGCAAGGTCATTCATGAAGAAACCCGTAAAAAAAACCGTCAGTGACAGCCTGACGGTTTTTTCATCTTAATTCGTGTTACTTTTGCACCCGGAAATTCCCATTTTAGATTTACCAAAACTAATATCCTGCTCAGCCTCCTCCCTCCCAGTCATCGAGGGCCCGGATAAGAGCCGCTGCTTATGTCAAAAAAACTGCTTATTGTCGAGTCGCCTGCGAAGGCCAAAACCATTGAAAAATATCTCGGCGCAGACTTCATCGTCCGCTCTTCCTATGGCCACATCCGCGACCTGGAAAAAGGCAATGACCTTGGGGTGGATGTAGAACATGACTACCGTCCCAACTACATCGTATCGCCCGATAAACAAAAGACTGTCAAGGAGTTAAAGGACGCTGCCGGTCGTGTATCGGAGGTGTGGCTTGCGACGGACGAAGACCGCGAAGGGGAAGCCATTTCCTGGCACCTTTGCGAAGTTCTGGGCTTGAACGAGATCACCACCAAACGGATCGTCTTCCACGAAATCACCAAACTGGCCATCCAGAAAGCCGTGCAAAATCCGCGCACGGTGAACATGAATGTGGTGAATGCCCAGCAGGCTCGCCGCGTCCTCGACCGGCTCGTGGGCTGGGAACTTTCCGGCCTGTTATGGAAAAAAGTGAAGGGTCAACTCTCCGCCGGACGCGTGCAATCGGTGGCCGTGAAACTGATTGTGGAGCGCGAACGCGAAATTCAGCATTTTAAAGTGACGCCTTTTTTCCGCGTGGTGGCGCAGTTTTTAGCCAAAAATGCGCAGGGCAAAATGGTATCTTTTAAAGCCGAAAGTCCGCTGCGTTTTGATGACGCGGGCGGCGCGGAAGCCTTTTTGAAAAAATGCGTGAATGCCACGTTCACCGTGGAAAAAATAGAAGTGAAGCCAACGCGTCGCAAGCCGGCACCGCCCTTCACTACTTCTACGCTGCAACAGGAAGCCAGCCGCAAACTGGGTTTCGGTGTGACGCGCACCATGTCGGTCGCCCAGAAACTGTACGAAGAGGGTTTCATCACTTATATGCGTACCGACTCGACCAACCTGAGCGAAACCGCGATCCAGGAAATGGGTGCCGAGATCGTCAAGCAATTCGGCGCGCGCTATCACCACGAACGGCGTTTTAAAACCAAAAACGAAAGTGCGCAGGAAGCCCACGAAGCCATCCGCCCCACCTACGTAGATCGCCAGCAGGTGACGCAGAACCGCGACGAGCAACGCCTCTACGAACTGATCTGGAAACGTGCTCTGGCTTCGCAAATGGCCGACGCCGAACTGGAAAAAACAAATGTGGACATTCTCATTAGTTCCCCGCAAACTGGAACCGATGTTAAAAGTAACACGCTGGTAGCTGAGGGTGAAGTATTAAAATTCGATGGTTTCTTAAAACTTTACATCGAAAGTACCGACGACGACACCGACGAGGAGTCGAAAGATATGCTGCCGCCACTGGTGAAAGGCCAGAAACTGGATATGGAGGTGATGACCGCCACCGAACGTTTCACCCGCCCGTCCGCCCGCTTCACGGAGGCTGGTTTGGTCAAAAAACTGGAAGAACTCGGCATTGGCCGTCCTTCCACGTATGCGCCCACGATCTCCAAAATTATGGAAACCAATCGGGGTTACGTGGTCAAAGAAAGCCGCGAAGGCGAAGAGCGTGTCTTCCAAATCTTGACGCTGAAAAACAATAACATCAGCAAATCATCGGGCAAAGAAATCACCGGCGCAACCAAAAACATGCTCTACCCGACCGATATGGGCATGATCGTCTCCGATTTCCTCGACGCGCACTTCAAAAACATCATGGACTACGGCTTCACCGCCAGCGTGGAGCAGCAGTTTGACGACATTGCCGAAGGCAAAATCCAGTGGCCAAAGGTCATTGATAATTTCTACCGACCCTTCCATCAGGGCGTAGAAAAAACCCTGGCCGAAGCCGAACGCGTGAGCGGCGAACGCATCCTCGGTAAAGACCCGGCGACGGGCCGTACGGTGCTCGTCCGCATGAGCAGCCTGGGCAAGCCAGTCATCCAGATTGGTACCGGCGAGGAACTGGAAGGCAAGGAAAAGCCCCGCTACGCCAATCTGCGGGGCAGCCAGAATCTGGAAACCCTCACCCTCACCGAGGCGTTGGAAGGTTTCGCTTTACCACGTACCCTCGGCGACTACGAAGGCGAAACGCTGGAAGTGAACAGCGGGCGTTATGGCCCGTACATTAAGTTTGGGGCCGCGTTTGTCTCCCTGCCCAAGGGTGAGGACCCCTACGAAATCTCTTTCGAGCGGGCCATCGAACTGGTGCAAGCCAAGCAGGAAGCCGACCGCCCAATGGGCCATTTCCAAAATCTGCCGATCACGAAAGGCAAGGGTCGTTTTGGGCCGTTCATCAAGTGGGCGGAATTGTACGTGAATATCCCGACCCGCTACAACTTCGATCAATTGACAGAGAAACAGGCGATTGAACTATTGGAAGCGAAGATTGAGAAAGAATCCAATCGTTACATCCACCACTGGCCGGAAGAAAAGATCAGCGTGGAAAACGGCCGCTGGGGCCCGTTCATCAAGTTCGGCAAGGCGATGATCAACCTGCCGCGCTTGGAAGGCGGCAAAATGACCGCTGAACAGGCGCAGACGCTTACGCTGGCCGAGGTGAAGGCGGTGATTGAGAAGGAAATGCCGGGGGCGTTTGAGGTGAAGAAGAAAGCGCCGGCGAAGAAGGCGGCCCCGAAGGCTGGAGGCGCGGCGAAAAAAGCGGCGCCGAAGAAGGCTATGGCTAAGAAGTAAGGTTTGCCGGTTCGGGTTAAATTGGAATAAGTATAACGGACTTCCAAGTCCTTTGACCCCTCGTGAGCGCTGG
>JANPIV010000060.1:0-42187 GCA_031425155.1 Saprospirales bacterium
GGAATTTCCTAATGAAGGCCTGTCTGATAACCTGGCTTGTGTGGATGTCTCCGTTTCTCTACGACATGACAACTCAACACGAAGACACCATTAATAACTTATTCTTTACACGTTCCTTAAAACCAATTATATGCTTAATAATCCATACTTCATCTTCGACGGCCACCTCGACCTCGCCATGAACGCCCTCGAATGGAACCGCGACCTCACCCAATCCGTCGAGGCCATCCGGCAGCGGGAAGCGGGGCAGCACGATAAGCCCGACCGGGGACACGGTACGGTCTCTTTGCCCGCCATGCGCGAGGGTAATATCGGCCTGTGTATGGCTACCCAGATTGCCCGCTATGTGAAGACCAGCAATCCATTGCCCGGCTGGCATTCGCCGCAACAAGCCTGGGCCATGACGCAAGCGCAATTGGCCTGGTACAAATCCATGGAAGACCTGGGGCAAATGCGGGCGATCACCGATTTGGCCGGCCTGGAAGCGCATTTGGCCGACTGGCAAAACCGGGCTCCCGATGCGCCAATCGGTTATATTCTTAGTCTGGAAGGGGCCGATTCTATTGTCAATCTGGATTATCTGGAAAAAGCCTACGCGCTGGGTTTGCGGGCGATTGGGCCTGCGCACTATGGCCCCGGCACCTACGCGCAGGGCACGGAAGCCACCGGCGGCATCGGCCAACAGGGAAAAGATTTATTACGAAAAATGGAAGAACTGGGCATCATTCTCGATGCCACGCACCTGTGCGATGATAGTTTTTGGGAAGCCCTGGATGCGTACCACGGCCCTGTTTGGGCCAGCCATAATAACTGCCGCAGCCTGGTGCCGCACCATCGCCAGTTCAGTGACGAACAACTGCGGGTGCTCATCGAACGGGGTGCCGTCATCGGGGCCGTGCTGGATGCCTGGATGCTGGTGCCTGGCTGGCAACGCGGCATTTCTACGCCCCAACAAGCCAACCTGACCTTGGAGGCAATGGCCGATCACATTGACCATGTTTGCCAGATCGCCGGCAACGCCCGCCATGCCGCCATCGGCTCGGATCTGGATGGTGCTTTTGGTACGGAACAATGTCCGGCAGATTTGAATACAATTGCTGATTTGCAAAAATTACCGAATATTTTGAAGCGTCGGGGTTATTCAGAAGAAGACGTGGCGGGGATTATGGGCGGAAATTGGGTAGGGTTTTTGCGGCGGGTGTGGTGAGTATGCATTTCTCGATAGCATGAAGGGGTGAGATTTATACATTCAACAATGCAAGAACGCCCTTTGCTACCTCATGCCAGGCTTGCGCCGGATTGGGAAAATCGGCGATGGGTCGGCCATCTCTGGGCGTAGCCTGTAAATCTTTTAATGAAGTATAATCCCACATACAGAAGTTGAGGATGATTGGAATTACGGGCTTGCCGTGGTCGTTCATGCGCTGAAAGGCACGCGGGATTTCTTCTTTATTGATAAAATCGGAATCCAGAAAATTAGCACTAACCAGCAGCAGCGTTAAATCTGTATCTTCCAAATTGCCAAGAATGGCCTCTTTCCAATTCTGTCCGGGCAGGATTTTTCGATCCGTCCAAATACTGATTTTGCCGTCGCGTTCGAGCGGGCCGAGGAACTTGTCGAGCTCCTGCATGGCCGTTTCGTCTTTGTGGGAATAACTGATGAAGACTTTTTTAACCTTGCTTTGTCCAGTGGAAGCAGATGCAATAGGCGAAGTAGTAAAGTTCGGTGGAGGTACTTGGCCATGACTTGAAGTGGCATCATTTGGTAATTCTTCCAGAAAACTTAATGCAGCGTAAGTCACTTCATTTTGTTTTTCGGCAAACAATTCATACCGGAGCAGACCTAGCCGGTTCCTTCTAGTGGCTTCATTAAAGGTAGTCAGCAGGCCACCCGCTTCGGGCAGCAAAGAGGCCAATAATTCAAGTGCCTCTTTAGTTTTAGCCTCTTGCAGCAATTTTCGGATTCTTTCTTTCATTTCAGATTGATCAAGGATGTTATTAGATGATTGTAGATTGTAAAAAGGTAAAAGTTCCACATATTTGGCAATATCTCCCGATGGAAACGTTTTCACGTGCCTGGCCTGGCTGTGCATCGCTTCTTGTACATCGCGCCACCATACAAAGTCATCTGTATTGAGCGAGACGGCAAAACTTGCTTGTCCGTCTTCCAAATGCACAAAGGACTGAAAAATATGGTGGATGCTTGTTGTTTGTTGCGGATGATTTGCTTGAATTTCTACGCGAATTTTATATGCATCTGTCCGTTCCACCAAAGCCGTACAGCCTTCCGTTTTGAACAGCAGCCCGTTTTTCCAGAAAAGCCGTTGCTCTGCCTGACTACCCCAATGCGCCACAAAACGTGCGATATGACTTTTTGGCAAAAAATCGGGAAACCAAAGGGTGAAAGCATGGGTCAAATTGGCAAATTCCCTGACCCCTTCCAATTTGTCTGGTTTGGTACAGGTATCGGGCAGGTATTGCGGAGCGACTAATTGGCCGCTCGGCTGCCCATTTTCATCGGTTTCCTCAAAAACCAACTCAAATTCACGCATAAGTTCCACAAAATCAAGGGCTTCGCTTTCTTCGCAGGACAGTGCTTTTTGCACCCAATCCAGGCCAAAGAACCCGTTTTGCGCTTGCACCTGCCGACTTAATACCCGGTAAATACAATCACACACCCAGGCCGGACGCAGGAAAACCCGCTTTTGCAGCCGCTGATTCTTGTGGTAGTACAGAATGTCGCCCGTAATATCGCGGAGGTAAATCTGCACTAAATCCATTTTTGCGTCCGCCTCCACACCTCGACACATTTCTTCAAACTCCGAATACGGCATATCGTTTCTAGCTTCCGCAGCGAGTTGCCGCACCCTGTCCCGAATTTCCCGGTGGTAAACGGCAAATTCGAACTTTGTCAATTGATGCTCAAGTCGGTGCAGCAAACGTTCCTCCAAATCTTCAAACTTACGCACCCACCGCTTCGTTTCCGGTTTTGGATCGGCGAGGTGAGCGGCTGTTGATTCGAGGTCAATATGATTGTCCAACCACTCCGGCTTTAAATCAAATGGTGGTTTCTCAAATTCGCCTGACACCCTTTGCACCCCATCCCGCGCACATTTGTTTTGCACCAATAAAATCGGCACCGGCGGATTGCTTTCGCGGGTGTAATGCCGGATGTTTTTCAGCCACCATTTTTGCGGAAAATGTTCCAATTGCAGCTTACTTGGTTCCGGGTCATTTTCAAAATAAACGCTGGTTTCACTATAACCACCTTGGTCTGTTTGCGCATCCCAAACCAGCACATACACGGCGTTGCGGCTCAAAAACAGCCGATGGGTAGCATGGTAATATTCTTGTCCGCCAAAATCCCAAATATTTACTTGCAGGTTATGTCCTGCGGGTAGCCATTGATCGCGGTAAATGCCGTGGGTGCTGCTTTGGTTGGGTTGATAACTTCTTTCTCGGAGGAATTGGCTGAGCGAAGTTTTGCCAGCGGTGCTGTTGCCGACCAGAATTAGTTTTATTTCGTTGTTTTTGAATTGTTGCTTTTCGCGTTCGGCGAAGTAGGAAAGGATGGCGGCGTTGCCTTGTTGGACTATTTCGGGGGGTGGGTGGATGAGAGGACAATGATCTACATTGATATAACCCTCAGCAATCTGTGTAACTGGGCCGTAATAAATTCGTAAGCCTTGTTTAATTAAGGGCAGGATTGGTGATAAATTGGTTACCTGTGTAGAGGAGCAGTCAAGTTGTTTAAGGTGGGTTAGTGTGGCAAGTGGGGTCAAATCGGCGACCTGCGTGGAGGAGCAGTTAATATCTTCCAGATTTACCAAAGCGGCAATTGGCGATAAATCAGAAACATGGGTAGAGCTACAATCAAGTTTTTGCAAATTAGTCAAAGCGGCAATTGGCGACAAATCAGAAACGTGAGTAGAGCTACAATCAAGTCCTTGTAAATTGACCAGAGCGACAATCGGCGATAAATCGGTAACCTGCGTCGAAGAGCAATAAATTTGTTTCAAATTGGTTAGCGCGGCAAGTGCAACCAAATCTGTGATTTGCATGAAAGAGCATTGCACCTCTTGCAAGTTGCCCAATTTTGCTAATGGCAGCAAATTGGTGATTGGAGTATAGGCACAGGCGACCCTTCGTAAGTTGTTCAATTTTGCCAATGGGGACAAATTAGTGACCAAGGTAAAGGAGCAATTAAGCATTTCCAGATTGCTCAGGTTAGCCAAATGCGATAAATCGGCGATATGTGTACCAACACAGTGAAGATATTTCAAATTGGTTAATGGTGTCAAAGGAGACAAATCATTAATTTCCCATTTTTTCCCCCACCCCCCACCGATCACCAATATATTTAGTAATTGCAATCGGTGGAGGGTGGGAGGTAGAAAAGTAATATTATTTTCTTCACCTTTTTTTTTATCATTGTAACTATTAATCAAAATCAACTCCTCCAACCAAACACACTCTAAAACCTCCTCCGGTACTTCCGTCAGCCCACAATTCCCCAAGTCCAGCGTAGTCGCTTTGGTCTTTTTATTTTCAGCAATAAGTTGTAGTGCCAGTTCAGACATCGTTTTTGTTGGAAATAAGGGACAGGGTTAAATACATAGATGGTTTATCAAATATGCTCTTTTAGAAATCCTTCTGCGGTATAACCTTTTTCTAGATAATCTTGATTGGCTAATTCAGTCGCTTTTTCGGCGAAGTATCGGGCAATCAGGCGTTGGATTGCCTTCAAATCTTCTTCTGATACATCGGAAGCATACAAATTGAGCAAGGTCAATTGTAAGTTGCTCAGCGGTTGCCGGGCCGGAATTATTGCCGTTGCTTTTGACGAAGCCATGTGTACATTTTTTTCACAAAGTTAAGGTAACCTTCCCGCCTAAAGCCTTTCCCTGTGGCGCTTTCCCTCGTTTTTGCACTCCAAATTCTTCCCTACCCTCTCCAATAATTTATAACCCATAACTCATCCCTTATAACTTTCCATTTCCTTCCTAACCTTCCCCATCACCCCATCAAACTGCGCCTTCACCCCTTTAAATTCCTCGGGCCGCATCGCTTCGATCTGCCGGATCACCGCATCGCGCAGCGGTTTGCTTTCGCGCCAGGTATCCATCGGCAGGTTGGCATCGAGGAGGAGGCCCGTTTGGGTTTCGAGCGACTGGCGCACGGGACCATTGGTCATAATTTTGCTCACTGCTTCGCCGGCCAGAAAAGCGTCGGCATGGGTGAGGTCGCGGATCACATCGTTGGCGGCGGCGCGGCGGTCGGCTTCGAGGGTTTCGAGTTGTTCGAGCAGGGCGCGGAGCCGCTGCGGAGCCTGATCGGCCTGGCTGCGTTTTTTCGCGATCACTTCTTCCTTTTCGTCGGTATAGTTGTTGCGCAGGGCTTCGACAAAGAAACCCGCCACGTTTTTGAGTCCCTGGGTCGTTTTGGCGCGTTTGGTTACGCGCACGGCGCGGGCCACTTGCTCTTCGGTGGCGGTGGTCAGCAAGGCCAGGAAAGCGGTCGGGGTGACACCAAAACCCTGCACCACTTCCTGCTGGAATTGGGTGAACAGCATATCCACCGGCGAAGGCGCGGCAGACTCGCCCGCAACGGGATTGGTCAGTTCGGGAAAAGGCAGTTGCGGAATAATGGCCGCTTTGGGTTCTTCGCCTCGCATCCGGCGCAGCTGCTCGTCACTTTTGCGGTGGAACCGAAAGCGAAGGGCCACCACCCGCTTACCCTGTTTTTCGCGGATGACATCATATACGTGCAGGTCGGTATGCAGGTTGATGTCCTCCACGGCGGGCTGAATGATCTTTTGGTAGAAGTTGGCAAAGTGCGGATACTCGGTGGTCAACTCGAACATCCGTTTCATTTCCTCAAATTCGAGGGTCCGTTCGCCGATGCTTTCGTATTGTTTTAACAGTTCATATACGCGCACCGGGTAAGCACCGAGTTTGACGATGTTGCGCAGGTCGTAAGCCGTGAAGTTGCTTTTGAGTTGGAGCAGCAACGGCTTCATATCCGGGTCAATCGTAATATCTATATACTCCTGCGATTCGGTGCCGGTTTTGCCCTGTTCGCCTTCGGTCAGGTAGTTGATGCTGCGAATAATATGGTACTCCGTCTCCCGCTGAAAACCATTGTCTTCATTGCTGATATTGAACACTTTACGAATCAGGCTGCGGGCCGCATCGCGCAAAAAAGCGTAAGATTGGCCGGATTTGAGGCCAAAGGATTTAATGACCTCGCGGTACCAGATGCGATAGACCTTGAAATCCTCGTCGTCGCGTTTGATGTTGGACAGCACCGACAGGAAAATGCGGGTCTCCCACACGTCGAATTTGTACCGCGCCTCGATCAGCTGGTTGGATTTCTTGATGACGACAATGCCCTGATTTTTCCTGGTGTACTTGGCCATAATTGGTAATGGTTATTAGATAATGGGGTACTGGACTGATTATCAATACATTAACTCACAATTGATCAAACTCGTTGTTACTACCAATCCTCCAACTATACCTCTTTTGGGACGCCTTTTCCTGTAACAGCACAAACGTAGGGTTTTACTTTCATTTATAACTACATTGGAAGAAATTATTTTCCAATGTAGTTACTTTTAGAGCGACAGCGTTTCCTGCGGGCAAGGTCTTATCCAAAGTAGTTATGTTTTAAAGAGGCCTATTTTGCTTGGGTTTAATAAATGCGCCAAAGGCAATTTGTTGATTCTTAATCATCTGGGTCATAAAAGGTGGACCATAACCGTTTTAGGAAGTCTTAGTGGGAATGGGGGTTTTCTGCTGCAAAAGGGTTATAGTTGGGTGATTGGTAGGCTAAACAGTCCCAAATTAGTTACACTTGTGCCCGTAATTAGCAGAATGTTTTCCAAATTAGTTACATTTAAATAGTGTTTCTGACAAATTTGTTATAAATTGGTTATAGTTAAGTCGAAGCAATGCACTTGTATTACAAATCGGTTATAGTTTGGTTCAGGATGGTTATAGATAGACATCCCAAATTGGTTATAGTACGGCCCAATTCTATCTTTATACAGGTAGGCCTAGCCGGAGAAATGGCCATTATGACCCAAAATAGAACATTGGAGAGAGAACCGTTCCTACTTTGACCGGGAAAAGCGGCGAAAAGCAATTCAGTTATACTTGCTTCCAAAAAGGTTACCTCTTTGTTCCTATTCAGTTACATAAGGTTCCAAAACAGTTACTCTTGTCCCCAAAACAGTTACCCTTGCTTCCAAAATAGTTATTATTAATCGTGTAATTCATTGATTTTAAATTAGTTATGACTGTATAAAACATTTAAAAAACTTAAAAAATAAAACATCAATTTTAAAAAATATTTGGTGATGATGTTTCCTGGCTTTCAGCAATAAAATGTTTCTGTTTTTTGTCTTTCCCCCAATCTGCAGCCCACCCCCTACCCTATTCGCGAAAGCGAATGGCGATAGAAAATCAGTTGTTTTATTAGCACTTGCCCGAATCCAATACTTTTGCTGAAAATGACCCGGCTAAAATGAATTGGCCAGGGCTTCCAAAACATTCCTGACGACCCGAATCATTTTCGTATTCATGAAGAACTTACTGATCCTGTTATTTCCCCTCCTGATTTCGAGCATTGCACACTTGGAAGCGGCCCCTCCCCTACCCTGCCGACACCAGGCTTTCAGTCGTAAAGCACTGCTGCATAAGCCATTGACTGACACCATGTTATTGATAAAAGGCGGCACTTTCCAGATGGGCAGTGAAGACGATCAAAGCGATGCTAAGCCCCTACACTCCGTTACGGTGAGCGATTTCTATCTGGCGGCTACCGAAGTAACCAATGCTCAATATTGCGTCTTTCTGCATGAAAAAGGCAACCAATTGGAAGGCGGCGTGACCTGGATAGACTTGGACGGCCAGTATGAGCAGGAAAAATGCCGGATACAACAGTTGGGCAACCGCTTTCTGGTGGAAAATGGTTACGAAGATTACCCGGTCACCTTCGTCAGCTGGTATGGTGCGCAGGCTTACTGCGATTGGCTAACGATGAAAAACTCTGGCCCGCGTCCCTATCGTCTGCCGACCGAAGCGGAATGGGAATACGCAGCCAGTAGTGGTAAGAAAGCCAGAAAGTCGTGGTGGGCCGGTACTTCCAACGCGGCAGAACTTCAACACTACGCCAATTTTTGTGATAATAAATGCAATGAATTCTGGAAAAAAGCCGACCAGACCGATGGCTATACCTACCTCGCGCCGGTTGGTAAATTGCAGCCTACTGCCTTGGGGCTATTTGATATGAGCGGCAATGTGCAGGAGTGGTGCAGCGATCGCTACGATGCAGACTACTACCAAAAAAGCCCGGCCAAAAATCCAACTGGTCCCGCAACCGGGGCTTATCGCGTACTGCGTGGCGGCGGCTGGAATCAGCATGTAGAGACTTGCCGCGCCGACCGTCGTGCCGAGGATGCACCAACGCATCGGGATAGTAACCTGGGTTTTCGTGTTGCCCGGTAACGCCGTAGTCCGTTCGGCATTACAGCAAGTCGCGCTCTACCAATCGGCGCACGTAGGTCATCTTATCAGTTTTCTCCCGTACGCAGCGCGCACCGAGGGCGATGAACACACTTTCGGGCAGGTCCACGGATACCCGCAGCAGGCGTTCGGCTTCCCGGGGTTTGGGTTTGCGCCCTCTCCTACCCGGCTCTGGTGCAGGGCGGGAATCCGCACTGGCCACTTCGCTCGGCGTTGGCGGCGGTGCAGGCGTGACAACGGCTGGCGGTGGCGCAGCCGCCTGCACCACTGGCTCCGGCTTGGGGGCATGGATTTCGCGGGCCATCGCCTCTATTTCTGCCGGAGAAATTTTACTGGCGGGTTTCACGGTTTGCAGGAAATTATCAAAATTCTTCTTGGCCATTTGAAAATCAAAGTTTTAAACGGTGAGGGCTAATACGGAGCAGCACAAAGGTAATTATATGATTACATAATTATTTAATTAAAAATATAGAAAGTGTTTTAAATGGAATTTCAAAAGCAAACGTAAAGCGTAATCAGGTAATTAAATGATTAAATAATTACCTGATTATAAAATTGATACTTTAACTAAGTAAACCCAATATTTCGGTAGTAAGGCCTTCCATTTCAGCGATGGCCTTCTTATCCTGCATCTCCGTAACACCCAGGCCAGTCAGATTCGCCTCCTTGTAGGCTACGCGATGCGCTACGCGTGCCTGGAGCACCGGCACTTCCAGACGGTCAATAGCCTGATAAATAGTACGATTCACGATGGCTTTGCTGTCATATTCATTGAGCAGGATGCCCAGACCAGCGGTTTCAATGCCTCGTCGCTTCTGAATAGCCCGCGTATCATTGTAGCGCAGGAGGAACTTTTCGAGTGCCCCGAAGTCATTACCGCTGGGCATCACCGGCACCACCACAAAATCGGCGATCAGGACGATTTTGGTGGTGATCTCGGAAAGCGCGGGAGAGCCATCAATAATGACGAAATCAAATTCATCATCGGCTTCGCTGGCTTTGGTGGCCAGATTATCTTCATTGACCAGCACCACGGTAATAGCATCCAGTTCGTTGGCATTGCGCCGTTCGCTCCATTCCAGGGTCGAGCGTTGTTCGGTATCGGTGTCAATGATGCACACGGTCTTGCCGCCCTGCCGGATGCTGACCGCCAGATTCTGACTGATAGTGGATTTTCCCACGCCTCCCTTCAGGTTGGCAACTGCGATGATGGACATAGTATAAAAGGTCGTTTTAAGTTTAGATGCTGATGGTGAAATGCAGGCGGCAAAGATAGACTGTTTTGTAATTACGTAAGTAAACGAGTACATAATTATTTACTTAAAATATTAAATAATTATGTAAGTATATAATTAAGAAAATATTTTTAGAGTGAGTATGTAATTATCTGATTAGGTAAGTACAGAATTTGATCAAAGAAAAAAGCGGAGTAAATTGACGGTCTTGGTTTGGATAATTAAATAATTGGGTGAGTATGTAATTATAATATTAGCAGGTTGAAAAAGCGCAATGTGTCGAGTATCACACCTGTATGGTTATCGTTAATTGAGTAATTATATAATCAAATATATGGGCAGGAAAGCACTGTTCCTTACCTGACTTTTGGTAATCACATAATCAGTTGAGTAGGTAATTATGGAAAACGGGGAGAGGTTATATTTTCCATCTCAAGCATTTCCAATGACCTTTCCCAGGGAGTACACCATACATCAGATGAAAACTATAGCCAGAAAAAATGCTAATAAACGTATATTAGGCGCCACCTGATTTTGTGCATAATTCGACATAAATATTTGATTGCCAGTGTTTAATGTAAAAAATTAAATATTTTATAAGTAGGTAATTATGAAATTATGGAGGATAAAAAGATCGAATCAATGGCTTTACGTTCGCGATATTGAATAATTATGTAATTACGCAAAATCCTTTTGCGAAGCGTGCTTCAAAATAGAAAGCACCTCGTTTGTGGCTTGCATTTATTGTAATCAGGTAATTGCATGAGTAGATAATTACACAATTTCTGACAGGCAAAATTTACAAAAAATCATTTTATCAATTTGTAATTAAATACTTAGGTAAGTACAGAATGCTTCCGGCGAAGATTTTAAGCGAAGTGAAAAATTCAGACCTATTATCTGCTTTTACCGCGATTAAATAATTATATAAGTAGGTAATTATGAATAAAAAACCGGGAAAACCATTTTGTGGGACAGCAATTTTATAATTACATAATTATGAAACTATTTTTATGAAAATTAAACTACAACCAAAATAGCCACTGTGTCTTAGATTTTATCATAATTAAATAATTACATGATTAGGTAATTATACTATTTATTCTAAGAATTAGTCCACGTTGCGGAACACGTCAGGTGTTAGGGTTGCTGTACAATCAACCCTATATTGTAATGATTTAATTAAATAAGTACATAATTATTTAATTGGGTAATATGTTCGCATGTGTTTGCTTTTTGCCCTTTGCCCTTTGCCCTTTTATTTTTTCCCTCAATTCCCCGCTTTATCCAGCGCATCCATATTGAACATATTCCCGCCTTCTTCCCGCTTTTTCAGACCAAAACTATAGCGCACATTCAGGCCAATCCGGCGGCTATCAAAGCTGCGCTCGCCCGATGCGGTGATGTTGCCCTGATTGATGGTAAATTGATTGCGGTTGGTAAAGAAGATGTCGTTGGCAGAAAGCGTCACGATGAGTTTGCGGTTCAGGAATTGCCGGTTGATGCTCATGTTCAGCCCGCCAAAGTCGCTGAGTTCGTAGAATTGCAACTGGCCGTTTACTTTCAAAAATCCATTCAGGGTGAACGTAGAAAGACTGCCTAATTTCAACTGATGATACGTGAAAAACGTCCAGCTGCCACGCGCAAAAGTCAGCGGTTTATTTTCATACAAACCCGTGTATTTGTTGTAGTTGTATTGCGCGCCCGCCACAAAGAAATAGGTGCCTCCAGGCGGAATGGCACCCAGCACTTTGAAATAAGTCTCCTGATTTTTCCCCAGATTATCGTAGGTGCGGTAGGCCACACCGGGTAGGGTAGGGTCTTCATAAATGACGTTGGTAAAAATATCCTGCGTGTTGTTGCGCCCCACGGCGAAGATGGGCCGATCCTCAAAACTGATGTTGAATTCATAGTTCTCGGTGAATTGGGGCCGCAGCGCCGGGTTGCCCGCTTCGTAGAGATATTGATCCAGAAACCGGGGAAATGGATTCAGGTAAGCGTAGGCCGGGCGGGTGATGGACTTGCGGTACACCAGGTAGGCCCGCAGATCATAACCCGCTATTTTGGCCACCCTGTGACTCAGGTAGATATAAGGAAACAGGTCGGTGCGCCGAATGCTGAACGATGTATCGGAAGGTACACGCTGCTGCCCGAACATGTTGGTGTTTTCTAGGCGCGTACCGGCTTTCAGCGTAAAACCGCTCAGCGTTTTGGAAGCCTGGGCGTAAGCCGCATGAATGTCTTCCTGGAAGCGAAAAGTATTGGTGCGAAAAGGGTCGGGATTCTCCGTGCCATTCAGCACAATGGTGTATTCAGTGGCATTGCCAAAGCGTTGTATGGCGGTTTTCAAGCCGGTTTCGAGCGTGACCTGGTACGGAAATTTGTATTTCAAATCCGTCTGCGCCGTAAAGAAATGCCGGTCATTTTCTATATCGCCGAGGCCGCCGAGCGTAGCAGAACTGGGCGGAATATTGGCCAATAAACTAAAATCCTGCTGCGTAAAACTGTGTTGATAATTGTACGAAACATCGCTGCTCCACTCCGAACCAAGCGTGTCTATGGCGTATTTCGCGGCCAGACCCTGGGTGAAAGAGAACGTCCGGCCATCATTATGCAGGTCATTCAGGTTGTCGTTCAGCACGTTAGCATCGCTTTGGCGTAACAACTGGTTGTTAGTGACCGTCGAAGAATTACTCCATCCATAGTTGGCGCGGCCATCCAGATCGAGGTTCCATTTGGTAGCAGGCTCGAAACCCAGGCCATAAGCGGCATAAATATTCTGATTGGGATTCCGCGTATAAGCATTTTGCATCAGCGTCGAATCGGGCGACAACTGGCGATTGGTCACCAATTGATCGTACGAATTCCGATTGGAAAGATTCAAATTGAAGAAAGAAGTGCGGTCGCCATTGCTATTATTCATCGAAAGCCCGAGGAATTGGTTGCCCAATCGCCCCTGTTGAAATCCGGCGGTAGCACTGCCCGTCCGACCGATTTTCACGCCTTTTTTCAGCACCACATTCACCACGCCGCCACTGCCGCTGGCATCGTATTTAGCCGAAGGCGTCCGCAGCAGTTCCAGTCGTTCGATGCTGTTGGGCGGCAGACTTTTGAGCATGGAAGCAATATCGGCGGCACTCATTTTTTGTTCGCGTCCGTTAATATAAATCGTCGCTGGCGTAGCACTGTTTAGATAGACATTCCCGTCCTGATCCAGAAAAAGGCCCGGCGTTTTTTCCATGATTTCGTAGGCACTGGTGCTCGTGTTGGCGATGGGTTCGGGGTCCACAATCGTCATATCGTCCTCCTGGCGCATCAGGGGCTTTTGGGCTTTGATCGTTACGCCTGCCAATGCCGTAGCGTCTTCCACCATCGAAAAACTATAAATAGCCTCGGATTTGGTCACTTTTAATCCCTTTTGAAGCGGCACCATACCCGTATAAGTCGCTTCCAACAGGTATTGATGACCCACGTTGGCGTCCAATATCGCCCGTCCGGCCAGGTCGCTGATCGCAAAACGGAATTGGCTCGTATCCGCCTGGTCAGTCAGTTTCATCGTCGCCCCGACAATGGGTGTTTTATTGGTTTCGAGCAACTCAATTGTAATAGAGACGGTCTGTGCAAAACCAGTATGGGTCAGTAAAAGCGCGCAAGCAAACAGTATTTTTTTCATAAAAGCAAGAGTAGGGTAGGGGAACGTCTGGATGGAATGTCGAGTATTTATAGGATAAAAAGACATGAGCCACCCCGAAGTTCGGAATGACTCATGTAAAAAATATTCAATAATCTAACCGGATCAAAAAATGATAATGACAAATAATTGATTGTCAATGCCTTAAGCAACATTAATCATTATTCATTAATCATTGCATTAGACTGCCATTTCGGTCATGTGCGCCTGCGCGGTGGCTACGTCCACGCCCAAACCCTGTGCCACCCGAACGCCCAGATCAATGCTCGCCCGGAAAAAATGGCAGAGCTGACGATTGATAATCAGGTCGCGTTTTGGCCCCACAATACCGCTCATAGCACCCACAATGTTGTGGACGGTATTTCGCTTTTCGTCTTCAGTCATCACCTTGCTGAAGAGGGTGCCGGGCTGCGAATAATGGTCGTTTTCGCCCGGTGCATTCCGGTCATACCAGTCGGCCAGCGTGGATTCCAGTTGCAGCGGCGGCTCTTTATAAGCCTCGTCAACCGTGATATCATCAAAACTATTCGGGAAATAATTGGGGGCGCTGCCGCCATTGCCGTCGAACCGCATCTGGCCGTCGCGCTGATAATTGGCGACCATATACGGACACCGGTTCACGGGCAGTTGCTCATAATTTACACCCAAGCGATAGCGATGCGCATCGGGGTAGGAGAGGATGCGGCCTTGCAGCATTTTATCGGGCGAATAGCCGATGCCATCCACAATATGTGCGGGCGCGAAAGCCGCCTGCTCCACATGCGCGAAAAAGTTATCGGGTATTTCGTTGAGTTCCAGCGTGCCCACATCCATCATCGGGAATTCCCCGTGCGGCCACACTTTGGTCAGGTCAAACGGATTCCAGCGGAAAGTCTTGGCCTGATCGGGCGTCATCACCTGTATTTTCAGCGTCCATCTTGGGAAATCGCCTTTGGAAATCGCTTCTACCAGATCGCGCTGGGCAAAATCCGGGTCTTTCCCCTTCATTTCAGCGGCGCTTTCATTGTCAAAATTCTGAATTCCCTGCTGGGAAATGAAGTGAAATTTCACAAAGACCGTCTCGTTTTCGGCATTGACCAGCGAGAAAGTATGGCTACCAAAACCGTGCATGTGGCGATACCCGTATGGCGTACCCCGGTCGCTCATCAGGATCAGCACCTGGTGCAGACTTTCCGGGTTGAGCGACCAGAAATCCCACATCATGGTTGGGCTTTTACAGTTGGTCAGCGGGTCGCGTTTTTGTGTGTGAATGAAGTCGCCGAATTTCTTCGGGTCTTTCACAAAAAACACCGGCGTGTTGTTGCCGACCAGATCCCAGTTGCCATCTTCGGTATAGAATTTTATGGCAAAACCCCGTGGATCACGCTCTGTATCGGCTGAACCTCTTTCGCCGCCTACGGTGGACATCCGCATGAAAACGCGGGTTTGTTTACCGATTTGGGAAAAAATCTTGGCCCGCGTATGCGACGTAATGTCATTCGTAACCGTAAATGTCCCATAAGCACCGCTGCCTTTAGCGTGTACCACCCGTTCCGGGATGCGCTCGCGGTTGAAATGGGCCATTTTTTCGTGCAAAATGAAGTCCTGGAGCAGGATTGGGCCACGTGGCCCGGCGGTCATCGTGTTTTCGTTTTCTACGTACGGACGACCGGACGCGGTGGTGAGTGTTTTCTTTTCCATGCGGGCAGATTGTTTTATGTAAATAATACCAAATTTGATTGGCGGTGGATGGTCGCGCCAACCAGCAGGTCGGCGTTCTTTCGCAAATGTCGCTATTTTTGCCGATCAATCAAACTGATATTTTCTATTATCGCATAGATTTAATCAATGAATTTACAACAATTAGAATACGTGCTGGCAGTAGAGCGGCATCGGCATTTTGCGAAGGCCGCCGCTGCCTGCCATGTGACCCAGCCGACGCTGAGTATGATGGTCCAAAAACTGGAAATAGAACTCGACGTCAAAATTTTTGACCGAAGCAAACAGCCCGTGGTGCCTACCCCGACCGGCGAATTGATGATCGAACAGGCCCGGAAAATCCTGCTGGAAGTAACGCGGATGCACGACCTGTTGCGCCAGCAAAAAGACTCGCTCACCGGCGAATTGCGCGTAGGCATTATCCCCACGCTGGCCCCGTATTTACTGCACCGTTTTATCAATCGTTTTCTGGAAAAACATCCCGGCGTACACCTTTCCGTGTCCGAGCATATCACATCTGCCATACTTAAACGCTTGAAAAAGAACCAATTGGATGTCGGTATTCTGGTCAGTCCGCTCAATGACCCAGCCATCCGCGAAACGCCATTATTCTACGAGCCACTCCTCGTTTATTCTTCCCATACCTACGAAAAGCACTACTTATTACCCGAAGACATCGAGCCGCAGGAACTGCTCCTGCTCGAGGAAGGCCACTGCCTGCGCTCCCAGATCATGAACCTTTGCGAACTCCGCAAACGCGCCGACAGCCGCCTCAACTACCAAAGCGGCAGCCTCGAAACGCTCATTCGTCTGGTCGGCATGGGGCAGGGTGTCACCATTTTGCCAGCGATGGCGGTAGAGACATTGAGTACCGAACAGCGGCAGCATATTTTTCCTTTTCATACGCCCGCGCCGGTGCGCGAAGTGAGCCTGGCTACGCACCGCGATTTTTTGAAAAACGATCTGATCACCGCTTTGAAAGAAGAAATAATGGCGGGTGTGCCGGAAGAATTTACCAATGGAGCGGATAAAGTAAGGTTGGCGATTTGAGTATTGGCGGGTTTAGTGGCCGACACACCTCCCCCCGGCCTGCGGCCATCCCCTCCAAAGGGGTATATCACAACCACTTGGCTAAGTGGAGATCGGCAGCAGTACGCTCAGTAACCTTCTTGGCCAAGTAGAAAGCGGCGACAGTACGCTCGGTATCCCCCTTTGGAGGGGGTGGCCGCAGGCCGGGGGAGGGAAGCCATACTTTATATCTAAAGCATTAGCAATCAACCTATTACTCCTAAAATAATTACCTACTCACCTAATTAATTAATTACCTAATTACTCATTATCATCACATCCTTTCCAGAATCTTCAGCGAAGAAGAGGAGTGTCAGCAGGGCGGACAGTTGGAGCGGCAATAGTCGGTTCATTTTGTATTTCGGCAAAGTTTTATCATTTGCACGGCACAAAAATTCCGGGTTTCCGGGCGGCATGCTGGCCGCTTTACTGGGTGTCGGTCTTTTACGAGTAAGCGTGGGAAACGGGCAATTATTTGTTTTTGGAAGGAAATACCCGGCAGTTTGAGTGAAGTGTAAATAACCGGGTATTTAAGCCAAAAGCGGCGAACCTTTTTACAGAATGCGTTTTATAATAAAAACGATAGACATGAAAAAATTGAATGCCATTGGCTTGGACACCAAAAAATCAAAAAAACTGGCCGAAGACCTGAATGGTCTGCTGGCGAACTACGCGATTTTTTACCAAAATACACGTGGTTACCATTGGAACATCAAGGGGGAAAAATTCTTTGAACTCCATTTGAAATTTGAAGAATTGTACAATGATTTGTTGCTGAAAATTGATGAGGTCGCCGAGCGCATCCTGACCCTTGGCTACGCGCCCAACCACCGCTATTCGGACTATAAAACCGTCTCGCAAATCAAGGAAAGCATCGAGGTATCAAATGGCACCAAAGCCGTGGAAGACATTTTGGAATCTTTCAAAACTATCATTTCACAGCAACGGGATTTACTGGTCCTTTCGGCAGATGCGAACGACGAGGGCACGAACGCGTTGATGAGCGACTACATCCGGGCGCAGGAAAAAATGGTCTGGATGTACTCGGCTTTTCTGAACCGGCAGTAGTTGATCTATTGTAAATAATCTTCCACAAATGCCCGTAGCGCGTCGCCGTGCAGGTTTTTGGCAATTACTTTGCCCTGGGCATCCAGGATAAAATTGGCCGGAATGGTCGTAATGCGCAGCACTTCGAGGAAGGGCGTGGCGTCGCCGCTCAGGTGAGAAGCGTGGGGCCAGGTGGCCGCGTCTTTGGCAATGGCCGCTTTCCAGGATGCCGCGCCGCTGTCAATCGAATAGCCCAGTATTTGCAATCCCTGGCCCTGATATTTGGCCCAAAGCGGTGACAGTATTTCCCGGTTTTCGCGTCGGCAGGGTGCGCACCAGGAAGCCCAAATATCCAGAATGGTGATCCGGTTGCCCAAAAGATGATGCACTAGAATCGTGTCGCCGTTTAACATCGGCAGCGCAAAATCGGGAATGGTATCCCCGACCAAAACGGGCAGTTTTTCGCGGCTGGCGGTTTGACATAGTTGTTCCACCCAGGCATTGGCGGCGATCTTCGTGCGCCATTTCTCGCATTGATTCACCATAAATTCCGGCACCCGCTCGTAGTCGCCGGACGGACTAACCCAACGGGCCGCTACGAGGGCTGGCCATAAATAAGCCGTCGAATCGGCAAAGGCCATCAAAGGCTGCTGGAACTGGTGCAGGGCTTCTTCTTGTTCCAAAAGTTTTGATTCGTCCAGGTGGCCTTCGGTTGGAGCAGACAAATGCTGTTGCGCATAAGCCCTGTGGCGAATCGTGCGCAATTGCAACAAAGCCTGATTTTCCGCAGACGGCTTTTTAATGGAAAAACTGGCCTGCAAACGCTCCGCTTCGGCGGCTATTTCCAACACTTCGCCTTTTTGCAAAATGATCGGCATGTAATTGGCAGTCAATACATTATCGTCCAAAAACTGATTGGCAAAACGGCTGCCGGTTTTTTGAATGCAAATTTCCAGCAGTCTTTTTTCTTCGGTTTGCGGTAGTCTGGAAAAAGCAAAACTGCCATCGGGGGCAATGTTGGCCGAGTCAATGACCAGTCCGCTGAAACTGGCGGCGATTTCGGCAAAACGCTGCGGCTGAATCAGGTAGAGTTTGGGTTTCCAGCCGGTGGTGAGCGTGATGGTTCCGGTTATTTGGGGAAGGGGCTGGGTTTGGCATTGGGGAGCGGTGAGGAGGATTATGGCAAGTAAAAGGGGAAAGTAGAGTTTGTTGCGAGGCAGCCACAGCCCCTCCCCTAACCCCTCCCCGTAAAGGGGCGGGGGGCTGACCGTGAATAATCTGGTGATATGTAGTATTTTCATGGTCAATAATGATCTAGTTATAGTGTACGCCGCTTTTGTCATCCTGTCGGGACCCGTCCACGCCGTATGTTTTAAGTCGTGGTGGCATGGGTTTATGTCAGAGTTTTCAAAGAAAACCCTGACATAAACCCATGCCACCACTCAGACCCAGATTTTTTACTTAAACCCTTTGCGATATAAAATACTACCAATGCGAATCATGGGTTCGATTAAGCAAGCAACTGAATGCCAGGCACTTAGACCTGCCAAGTCTAAAAAGACTTGGCAGGTCTCGGCACTAACGCCCTGAGAATCAACACCAATTTTTAACCCATGATTCGCATTACCAGTAATTCAAAGTGAGGAACGGGTGAAAAATTAGTTAGTACCGGCGTCTTCGCGTTGAGTTGTCATGTCGGAGAGAAACGGAGACATCCACACAGGCCAGGTGATTAGAAATGCCTTCATTAGGAAATTCCGGATGACCTGGCTTGTGTGGATGTCTGCACTTCGTTGCGACATGACAAACAAGACGACAGAAAACTTCACCAATTATTTTTCACCCGTTCCTGAATGATTTATGTAGTTTCTATTCGGCAAGTAAAAATCTAGTCGAACCCATTCCTTAAAAAGATTTCTACCCCCATCCTACCGCGCCATCCCCGCCACCGGATGCAAATACAACTCCTTGATTAAGATATAAATACCCATGACCAGCACGAACCAGCCGAAGGCTTTTTTGAGTTGGTCGCCATCCACATTGCGGCTGAGGCGATTGCCGACGAAGGTGCCCGCAATGGCTAGCGCGGTGACGCTGCTCAGCAGCACCCAATCCAGTTGAAAATGGTCCAGATCGCCCAGAAAACCGAAGAGCGATTTGGCGGCGATGATGAGCAGGGAAGTACCCACGGCTTGTTTCATCGGTAATTTACTGAACAACACCAGCGCGGGAATAATCAGGAAACCGCCTCCGGCTCCGACCACGCCGGTCAACATACCAACAATCGCGCCTTCGAGCATAATCATGGGATAGTTGAATTGCTGCTGCGCGGCCAGGGCTGCTTCGGTCAGGATGCCTTTTTTACCCCGAATCATGGAAATGGAAGCAAAGACCATCAGCACCGCAAAAAGCCCCATGATGAGCATCGCTTTGGAAACTACGATGCCGCCGATGTTAAAAACCGGGTCGGGAATCATCGGTACCAACCAGGCGCGGGTGGCATAGACGGCCAGGATGGAAGGAATGCCAAAAATGGCGGCGGTTTTGAGGTTGACCAACCCATCGCGGTACTTGGGCAGGGTGCCGACGAGGCTGGTGGAGCCGACGATAAAAAGCGAATAGGCCGTGGCCAGTACCGGATCCACACCAAAAAGATAAACCAGCACGGGCACAGTCAGAATACTACCGCCGCCGCCAATCAGCCCCAGAGAAACGCCGATGAGCGCAGATGCGAAGTACCCGAGCAGGTGCATGATTTGTAAAGTTATGAGGTATAAGTTATGAGTTATGAGTTAATTAAATCGTTGATTGTTAGTATATTGTATTTTCCCATGGCGCAAATGTACTGCGTTCAGTTATCAAGGTGGAAAGTTGTTTTCAACGAAATACATAGTCCACGCCGCTGACCTGACTGAGCAGGGTAGGGGGCGCATCCAGGATTTTTGCGGCTCCGGTGGGCAGCGGTGAGATGGGTGAGTGGGCGGCCAAATATTCTTTCAGCACCGGGTGCAGGGTGTAGTTCAGGTTTTTTCCGTCGGTTACATTCGGGATGCGGCAGAGCGTGGTGGCCGGGTCGCCATCGCGCTCGCAGGCGGAGACGGTGTAAGTCCGCTCCGGGTCGAGCGGCTGACCGCCAATGGTGACGCTTTGTACGCGTTTGCCCGGCTCGCCAAAGGCCAGAAAACTGACTTCCATACCCCGGAATTTGACCAGCCAACCACCGAAACGTTTGGCGGCATCTTTGGCAAAAACGTTGTGCAGTTCTTTTTCCAGCCAGGTCAGCAACTGTGCGCCGGTGACTTTGGCGGTCCGCACGGTCGCATCTACGGGCAACATATCGAAGAGGTACCCTTCGGTAATGGGGATCAGCCCTTCGGCATTGGGCGTACTGCGCGGCGGACAAAACCGGAAACCGTTGGAGAGCACGATTTCGGTGCCCACTTTCCAGGCCAAAGCATCGAGTATGAGGGTGTCAATGGTATTTTCCACCACGAAATAGCGATAAAGCGGCACTTTGCTGTACCCCACCACATGCTCAATATCGGCAACAAAAGGGGCTTCCAATTGCGCAATGAGCGTCGAAATCTTGGAGTTGGGTTTGTATTTCCGTACGTCCACTTCCAAAAGTTCGTAGTGTTCGCCGGTGATTTTGCCGTCGGTGACCGTCAAATCCAGCCGCCCGACAAAGGAACCGAAGGCCCCGGGCTCCACGATTTTGGCGTATTTTCCAATGATGGGTACCCGCACCCGCTCGTGGGTGTCGCCGCCAAAAATGTAATGTACTCCCTCGCACTCCGGCATATTGGCCAGCGCAATTTGCTGCGACAGTCCCAAATGCGCCAGCATAATCACAAAATCGCACTGCTCCTGCTCGCGCAACACCTGCACGTAGTAGGCCAGATTTTCTTCCGGTTTGGTGTAAATAATGCCTTTGGAATAGTTGGGCGACTGGCGCAGCGGCACGAGCGGATCGGTGTAACCCAGAAAACCGATTTTTACACCCAAACGCGACCACGTATAGTAGGCCGGAAACACCAGTTCGCCTTTTTTGCCCTCGCCCAGATCGTGGAACATATTGGCACAGACCTTCGGCGCATCGAGGCCACCGAGCAGGGTCTGCATATTTTTTTTATAATATACAACCTCCCAATTGCCAGGCAAATAGAGATCATAACCCATTTCGTTGAGGATGGGCGTGATGGCCTTGCCCGTGGTTTTCACCGACAATTCGCTGCCTTGAAACATATCGCCGGTATCCACGATAAAGGTGTGTGGATTGCTTTTGCGCACTTTTTCAAATACGGTAGCGATGTGGGCGTACCCAGCAGTTTTGCGAAATACCGCCCGCTCATTTTCCCAAAATAACTCGTCGTGCGGGTGGATTTGGCAATGCACATCGGTGGTTTGCAGCAGGGTGATGGTGCCGGTCAGCGGCGCGTCGTCTTGGTTTGCGCCCGGCGTGGTGGTGGGCGCAACGGGTTTTTCTGCGGGCAGCGGCAAGGGCGAAAGTCCCGCTACCAGCCCGGTGAGCAGGGAGTTGCGTAAAAATTTGCGACGGGGCAGACCGGATAAATGCGGATCGGAAGGTTGTGGCATAAGCCTCAATTCTTTTTTGGTAATGCTTTATAAAACGCCACAATCGGCCCGAACGGCCCAAACTTGTGCTGCGTCTCCGCGAAGGTATCGGCAAATGGGCCAAAGGGGTGATCGAACGGCTTCTTTTCTATTTTTGGCCAATCGGTCGCCAGAAAAGGATGGCGGGGACGCGGCTGGGAATTGACAAAAGCGGCTACATCCCAGGCTTCTTCGTCGGTCAGTTGCGGATTTTCGTAACTGCTGCCAAAGGGCATATTGGCCTTGACATAACCGGCAAAACGCGACAGCCGGAACAGGCCCGCACCTTCGTTGTAACTGTGATCGCCCCACAGCGGCGGGTAGCGGCGCGGGCTGTCGGGCATCGGCAGACCCTGACCGTCGGCACCGTGACAGGAGGCACATTTTGCCGCATAAATTTGCTGGCCTTTCGCCGGGTCGGCTGGCCGGTCGAGAAAAGGGACTTCCACCAGCCCGGCTCCTTTCGGTTTTTCGCCTTTCGGCACGCCGGTACCCAGCCAGTGCATGTAGGCCAGCATGGCTTTCATTTCGTGGCTGTTCGTGTCCAGTGGTTCGCCGTTGAGGCTGCGTTGGAAACAATCGTTGATGCGTTTCGGGATGGTTTCGAGGGCACCGGAGCGGGCGCGCATTTGCGGATACATGCTGGCCACGGCGAAGTAATTATTGCCAAAAGGCTTGCTCCCGGCCTCCAAATGGCAGTTTTGGCAATTCATGCCGTTAATACTGGCTGGACGGACGAGGCCATTTTCGCCGAAATAATCCTGGGTACGGGCCACGAGGTCGCGGCCATAAGCGATCAGGTTCGCTTCAGCATCCGTTTTGGCGAGGTAAGGATCGGGGGCCGTCCACATTTTATTTTTCTCAAAAACCGGCAGCAACGAGGCACGGGCGGCGGCCACGATGTGGCTTTGGTTAATTGTACTCCAGTACCAGGCGGCCAGTCCACCCACGGTCATTATGACTGCCAATGCCCAAAGCAACCAGCGCATTTTTTGCAAAATAGCCAGTTGCCGTCGGTATTTTTCGCGCAAAGTTAAATCCCGCTCCATGTTGCGGCGATAGAGCGATAACCCGCCGGTAACGGCAAAAATGCCGACGAGCAGGGCGAGGATCGCCAGCCAGATGACCGGGAAATAGAGATTGTTGCCCATGCGCTGAAACTTTCCGAAAGTTAGGTACGATGTTCCCCATTTTTGGAAACATGAACCAAAAATTTAGTTGGACACAAAAGTCAAGACTGCTGCCGATATTTGTGACACAGCATTTAGGGCATATCTGTGCAGTTTGTCTAAATGGAAATCCGAATTTGAGTGGTGGCATGGGTTCTGCCCAATTTTTCTTTGAAAAATCGGGCAGAACCCATGCCGCCACTATCAACCGCTCAGTGCCTTTTTCCTTATTCAATCAATTATCCAAAATCCGTGAGTCGCATCATCAAACCGTTTTCAGCGTATGGAAAATCTCATTACCGCCGAACGAATAGCCGATTTACTGACCGTAAAAAACGTTGCTTTTGAACAAAAAAGGATGTTCGGCGGCGACTGTTTTATGGTGGACGACAAGATGTGCCTCGGCACTTACCAAGGCGGCATTATGGCCCGCCTCGATCCCGCCGAGGCGGATGCACTGACCGAACGTCCGAGAGCCAGCCACATGGTTCACGGTGGACAGTCCATGCGCGGTTTTCTTTTCATCGAGCCGGAAGGCTACGATAGCGACAGCGATTTGTCGTTTTGGGTGGATAAATGTCTGGCCTTCAATCCGAAAGCAACGGCCAGTAAGAAGAAGAAAAAAATCTGACGATTAACTTCACCAGACAAACGTGCCCACCGTTCCGGCTGCCAAGGTAGCCGTGATCCATTGCTTGCCGACGTTAATATTAAAAGTCTGGGCCTGATCGGTTTCGTTCATAGCGAGCAGCACCGTTTTGCCTTCGGGCGTGCGGAAAGCCACGTTGGGCAATTGTTCCAGTGCCGTGCTGCCTAATCGCAACGAGCCGGGCGACACAAATTTGGAAGCCTGCCCGATGATATAATAACTGACATTTTTCGTGGTTTTGGAGCCGTCAATGGTCACCGCGCCCCGGCATTGGGTGCAGCCGCCGGGCGTGTGCGGGCCAAAAGTGGGGTCGTTGGCCAGGTTCCATTCGAGGGCCACACGACTCCAGTTGCGCATGGTACCGATGACCACATTTTTAGTATGCCATTTCAAATCGCCGTCGAATTGGCCCTCTGAGCCGGTCCATTGTTCCGTAAAATAAAGGGCTTTGTCCGGGTGGGCATCGTGTACCTGCCCGAGCGCACTGACCTCGCCGCCATACAGATGGAAAGCAGTACCGGCCACAAAAGTCTTGGCTGCCGGATCATTCAGGATGGTCAGCGGATATTCGGGGTGGTCGCAATTATGATCCCACACCACGATTTTGGTCGTGATGCCCGCTTTCCGAAATGCCGGGCCGAGGTGGTTTTTGATAAAATCGGCCTGTTCCAATGCCGACATGACGAGGCTGGGATTGTTGCCGCCGTGCTGCGGTTCGTTTTGTGGCGTGACGGCATCTAATTGAAAACCAAGCGTTTGCATGGCCCGGACATACTTGACAAAATACTGGGCGTACGCGGCGTAAAACTCTGGTTTCAGATTGCCGCCCATGCTGTTGCCGTTGGTTTTCATCCACACCGGCGGACTCCACGGCGAACCCATGAGTTTGATATTTGGATTGATCGCTCTTATTTCCTGCAAAATGGGCAACAGATGCAGCGTGTCTTTGGACAAATTAAAATGCCGCAACTCCGGGTCGGTCTGGCCCGCCGGAAGATCGTCGTAACTGAACACTTCGGCATCCAGATCGGACGCACCGATGCTCAGCCGCAGATAACTGACTCCGATAGAGCGGGCCGTTTTTCCAAAAAAATCCTGCAATAAAACCGCCCGTTCGCGCCTGCTCATTTGGTGGAGCAAAAACGCGCTGCCGCCGGTGAGCGTGAACCCAAAACCATCCACGGTCTGGAACTGCTGCGCGGTATCAATCTGGATGGTGGGCAGCCGCTCATCTTTGCCTTTGGCTAGGTCAATAGTACTCGCTTCCAGCAAATGCTGCCCATCGGCGGAGGTGGTGCAGACATGGACGGAGAGGGTGGGGGAGGGGCTGGTCGCCGGTGGTCTGGTTTGGCAGGCAAACAGGGCTGGAAAGAGCAGGAAGAGCAGGTGTTTTTTCATCACCGCATACTCCGATTAATCCGTTCCAACGCCTCATTCCCCGGACATAAATCATTCTGGCCAAACGCATTAAGCGGCTTTTTCACCGTATTGAGCAGCGTATGTAAATCCCGACTGTCTTCATTCAGGTAGATCAGGCCGGTCAGGATTTCGCCCGCCTCCCGGGCGGCGTGTACGCGTCGGGCGGCGGAACTGCGGTCGGTCGGATCCCAGTCCTGGGTCAGTTTGGAGAGTTGCACCAAAGAGCCATCGTGCATCGCCACGGTGCGGGTGGTGCCTTCGGCGTATTGGGTGGTTATTTCGCGGTGGACGGCAGGCACAAAATCAAAGGTCGCGGTCATTTCCATGTGGTCGCGCACGAAATCGTAGGACTTGGTAGAGCCCGCATTGTTGTTGAAAGTAACGCAGGGCGACAGCACATCAATGAAAGCAAAACCAGGATGCGACATGGCCGCCTTGATGAGCGGAATGAGTTGCGTTTTGTCGCCCGAAAAACTGCGGGCCACGAAGGTCGCGCCCAGTTCGAGGGCCAGACCCACAAGATCAATGCCCTGAAACTCGTTTTTCAGCCCCGATTTATTGATCGAACCCACGTCGGCCGTCGCGGAATCCTGACCTTTGGTGAGGCCATAACAGCCATTGTTCATGACAATATACGTCATGTTCAAATTGCGCCGCAAAGCATGCACAAACTGCCCCATCCCAATACTCGCCGTATCGCCGTCGCCACTCACGCCGAGGTAGATCAGGTCGCGATTAGCGAGAATGGCACCTGTGGCTACGGCGGGCATTCGCCCGTGTACGGAGTTGAAACCGTGGGAATTACCCAGAAAATAGGTCGGCGTTTTGGAAGAACAACCGATGCCGGAGAGTTTCGCCACGCGGTGCGGCTCGATATTGAGTTCAAAACAAGCCTGCATCAGGGCCGCGCTGATGGAGTCGTGCCCACAACCTGCGCACAGGGTGGAAATCGCACCCTCGTAGTCGGCGCGTTGGAAACCGATGTCGTTTTTGGGCAGGTCGGGGTGGCGAAAAGCGGGACGTATGTAGGACATAATTTTTGTTTTGTTTGAAAGGCGTAAAGGGGTGGTTTAAAAAAAATTTGATTGATGATTGACGATTACATGAATGCAGATTATTGATGTTAAAAAACACGGCTAGATTTCCGCCACAACCTTCTGATAAATCAATTCTGCCGTCACCGGGAACCCGTCATAATTGAGCACCCGCACCAGTTTTTTGGGATCAGTTTCGAGTTCGTTTACAAGCAGCGAGCGGAATTGTGCGTCGCGATTTTGCTCAATAATAAAGAGTTTTTGGTGGTTTTCGATGAAATCCGCGACTTTTTCCCCAAAAGGAAAGGCGAGCACGCGCATCGCATCCACCACAATACCTTGTTTTTCCAGCATCGCTTTGGCTTCGAGGGCCGCATAAGTGGAGGTGCCAAAAAACACCATTCCGAAGGTCGCTGTGTCCTGTTCCTGATACAGTTCGGGCTCCGGGACCAGCGTTTTGGCGGTGTTCCATTTCCGCACCAGCCGGTCCATGTTGCGTACATAAGGGCCGCCTTCTTCCGAGTAGCGGGCGTACTCGTCGCGGGAAGTACCACGGGTGAAAAACGAGCCTTTCGTCGGGTGCGTGCCGGGAATAGTGCGGTAGGGAATACCGTCGCCGTCCACATCGAGGTAGCGGCCAAACTCTTTAATATTATCCAAATCCTCCGCCGAATAAACCTTGCCACGATCCACCTGGCGCGCATCGTCCCAAGTGAGCGGGGCGGTCAGGTGATCGTTCATGCCGAGGTCGAGGTCGGTCATCACGAAGACCGGCGTTTGCAGGCGTTCGGCGAGATCGAAAGCATCGGCAGTGAGGTAGAAACATTCGGTGGGCGTCGCCGGGAAAAGTAGCACGTGTTTGGTGTCGCCATGCGAGGCGTAGGCGGCCAGCGTCAGGTCGGATTGCTGGGTGCGGGTGGGCATCCCTGTGGAAGGGCCACCGCGTTGCACGTCAATCAGCACCGTCGGAATTTCGGCAAAATAGGCCAGTCCAAGAAACTCATTCATCAGGCTGATGCCGGGGCCGGAAGTGGCCGTGAACGACCGCGCGCCATTCCAGGCCGCCCCGATGACCATACCGATGGCCGACAGTTCGTCCTCCGCCTGCACGAAAGCAAAGCGATTTTCGCCGGTGACGGGATCGCGCCGCAGTTGTTTGCAATATTTTTCAAAAGCATCCGCCACCGAAGTAGAAGGCGTAATGGGATACCAGGCCATCACCGTCGCCCCGGCATATACCGCGCCGAGGCCACAGGCGGCATTGCCCGTCAGCAAAATACGGTCGCCCACCAGATCGCGGCGTTCCACCCGGATGTCGAGCGGGCATTGGAAATTGGCGCGGGCATAAGCCACACCCAGATCAATCGCTTTATGATTGTCGGGAATGAGTTTCGGTTTTTTGCTGTATTGTTCTTCAATAATATCTTTCAACACCTGTATTTCCATGTCTAGCAAAGCCGCCACCGCCCCGATATACAGCACGTTTTTGAGCAACATACTGATACGCGGATCGGGGAAATGCTCGCCGGTAATGGCCGTCATCGGGATGCCGAGATAATGCACATCGGGGCGGATCATGTCGTCATGCAGCGGTTTGGTGCTGTCATAAATGAGATAACCACCGGGCCGCAGGTTTTCGACGTCCTTTTTGAAACTTTGGGCATTTACCGCCACCATAATATCAATGCCATCGCGGCGACCCAGCCAGCCATTTTCATTCACGCGCACCTCGTACCAGGTCGGCAGCCCCTGAATATTGGACGGAAAAATATTCTTGGGCGTCACGGGAATGCCCATGCGGAAAATGGCTTTGGCAAACAGATTATTCGCGCTGGCCGAACCCGTGCCATTGACGTTGGCAAAACGAATGACCAGGTCGTTGAGACTTTTCAGCACCGGCGGATTTTCGGACAGGGCCGGCGCGGAACTGGATTCAGTATGAAAATGCATCATTGAATTTTGAATTTATACACGCAACGCAGTGCGCTTCTAAAAAAGAACAAACTTTAAACTACTGATAATCAAATTTTCATCTCACCCCCTCTCACTCTCTCGCACCTCTCACCCCTCTCACAATTTCCCACAAGCCTTCGTCACCGAATACAAATATTTCTGCATATCCCAGGCCGCCGTTGGGCAGCGTTCGGCGCAAAGGCCGCAGTGCAGACACACGTTTTCGTCCTTAATCATCACCCGCCCGGTTTTCAGCGTTTCGGACACGTACAGGTCTTGCGAAAGCACGTTGGCGGGTGCATTCAGGCGGCCGCGCAGGTCTTCTTCTTCGCCATTTTCAGTAAAAGTAATGCAGGCCGTTGGGCACACATCAGCGCAGGCATCGCACTCGATGCAGCGGGTGGTATTGAAAACCGTCTGGATGTCGCAATTGAGACAACGCTGCGCCTCTTTGAAGCCCGCCAGCGGATCGAAGCCCAGTTCGACCTCCATTTTGCGGTCTTGCAATGTCGCTTTTTTATCAGCGTGGGGCACGATGTAACGCAGGTCGGTGACCACCGCGCTGTCGTAGGCCCACTCGTGAATGCCCATTTTCTGGTGAATCAAATTGGTGGTCGGTGCCGGGCGGTTTTGCAGACTTTCGCCCCGGCAAAACAGGTCAATGGAAATAGCGGCCTGATGCCCGTGGGCCACGGCGGTAATGACGTTTTTAGGGCCAAAAGCCGCGTCGCCCGCAAAAAACACCTTCGGATTAGTACTTTGGAAAGTAACTTCGTCCAAAACTGGTATTTCCCATTTGCCAAATTCAATCCCGAGATCGCGCTCCACCCAGGGGAAAGCGTTTTCCTGACCAATGGCCACCAGCACGTCGGTCGCTTCGATAAATACGTCCGGTTCGCCAGTAGAGACGAGTTTCCGCTTGCCATTTTCATAGATGGCGTGGACTTTCTCGAAAACAACGCCTTTCAACTGGCCATTTTCGACCACAAATTCCTTGGGCGGCATATTATTCAGGATCGGAATGTCTTCGCGTTCGGCATCCTCGATTTCCCAAGGCGAAGCTTTCATGTCGCTGCGGGGACTGCGGACGACCACGGTCACCGATTCGCCACCCAGCCGCCGGGAAGTACGACAGCAGTCCATCGCCGTGTTGCCGCCGCCGAGTACAATGACTTTATTCCCGATTTTGGTCGTGTGTTCAAAAGCCACCGAGGCCAGCCATTCGATGCCGATGTGAATATTGGCCCGACCTTCTTCGCGTCCGGGCAGGTTGCGCAAGTCGCCGCCGCGCGGAGCACCCGTGCCGACGAGGATCGCGTCGTAATCCTGTTCCAGCACCTCGCGCATGGAGGTGACATAGCGTTTGAAATGGGTGTGAATGCCGAGGTCTAGGATGAAATTTACCTCCTCATTGAGTACCGCTTCCGGCAGACGGAAAGAGGGAATTTGGCTGCGCATCATGCCGCCACCCAGTTCCTGATCGTCGAAAAGATGGATTTCGTAACCCAGCGGCGCGAGGTCGCGGGCAGCAGCCAAAGAGGCCGGGCCCGCCCCGATGATGGCGATTTTTTTGCCATTGGAAGGAAAAGGGCCATTGGGCATCAGCGACTTCACTTCGCCTTTATTGTCGGCAGCCACGCGCTTGAGGCGGCAAATAGCCACGGGTTCCTCCTCCACACGACCCCGGCGGCAAGCCGGTTCGCAGGGCCGGTCGCAGGTGCGGCCCAGCACTCCGGGAAAAACGTTGCTTTCCCAGTTGACCATGTAGGCCTCGGCGTATTTGCCCGCCGCGATCAGCCTAATGTACTCTGGCACAGGCGTATGCGCCGGGCAGGCGAGTTGGCAATCCACTACTTTGTGGAAATATTCGGGGTCTTGAATGTCGGTCGGTTTCACTGTCCAGGTGTTGCTTGTTGAATTTGATTGGGAATCCTCCCGGAATACCGCGCCAATATCTCGTTTTTATCCAACTTACAAATTTACTTATCGCCAAAATGCGCTAATGGCGACTATTCTTTTTCCTTGAAGTGGTGATCGCGCCGGATCAGGAAAAAAAGCAGCAACATCGTCCAGCGGGCGGGGGTGTAAGAGGCCAATCCAACTTCGCTGGCAGGGGCAGGTTAATAGGGCCGCTGTACCACCAATTTTTTTATTGCTGTACGCAGACCGGGTAAGGTTATTTGTAACATGTAAAGGCCATTTTGCAGGTCGGATACGTCCAGTTCGAGGGAACCATCCGCGTGGGCAGGCCTAGAAAACGATTTTTCCAATATACCGAGTTGATTGAAGACACGACCCGAGATGGCGCTTCCTGCCGAAGGCATGGTGATCGTCACCGATCGGTCTGCCGGGTTTGGAAAAATCTGGAAATCAGCGGCTTCCGTAGTAAGGTGATCCGTGGAGATGGTGCCACCGTTATACTTCCAAAGCTCGTAACCGGAGGGACCGTCATTGCCCGAAAAATATAAAGTTTCCCCCTGCACAAACATCTGGCCGATGGGCGGCTCGACATTTGTCGTCGGGAAATCGGCTAATTTCGAGGTACCGCCCGGGCTGCCATTACTTTTCCAAATGCCCCATGTACTGCCGTCGAAAGCCGAAAAATAAACATTTGTACCGTCGCTGGCAAAACCCTTGATGCGGGCATCGTCGTTGCCGGGATAGATGTCTTTTAGTAAAAAAGTGCCATCTGGGGTACCATCGCTGCGCCAAAGTTCCTGGCCCGTGCCAGTACTGTCGTTGGCGGCGAAAAAGACAAGGTTTCCGGCGGTGCCGACCTGAGTACCGCTGCCGTTGGCTTGTGCGGCAAACCTTTTGAGCAATACTTTTGAGCCACCCGGCGGGGTTACCCACAACGCATTGTTTAGATGGATAAATTGATTCAATAACGTCCACTGCTCCTCGTGGGTCAGTATAAAAAAATGATAGCCTGCTACGGCCGGGCTGTATTGTAGAGAGCCGCCATTGGTAGTAATGGCTCCTGTACTAAATTGGGCAAATCCTGGGGTAAACAAAGTGACTGGCCCGCTAAAATGGTTGCCCCCCGCGCCACTTTGAGTAGTGACCGTCAACAAAGCCTGACCATTGGGGCTGCTGAGGTCCGCTTGTTGTCCGAAATATCCGCCGCCGCCATTGGTCGCGACGTAAATATCTGCTAGAAGGGCGGTGCCGGGGTCACCCGTATCTCCCGAAATACGCCACAGATCACCGCCGGAATATGGGCCATCCAGTTGCCAGCGATAATTAATAAAGTAGAGCGAATCGCCGTTGGAGGCCAATTCACCGACCCGGCGTTCGTAGTTTGGCAACCAGTCGGCGGGCGGGTCAAAATAGACAGCGGTGCCAGCCTCAGTGCCGTCGGACTGCCAGATTTGGTTGTTTTTCACAAAAAACACCTTGTTTTTATGTGCCACGGGCTGCTGACCAGACAGAGAAAAATTGCTTGTCCAGGTATCACCAATTGGGTTGGGTGCCAGGTTGGGTGCGGTTATTTTGAATAAAGTACGACTCCCTGTTTGATAGTCTAACCAGTTGGTTTTAATAAAAAATACATTGCTACCAACTGCCACTAAATTTGAAAATACACGACCGGAAGCAGTGTCTTGGTCGCTGACGATGGTGCCTGCTATCGTGCCATCGGACGACCAAATGCCCGTAGTCCGGGGGATGCCGACCGGGGATCCCGGCGATTCATCGGTTTTAAAAAAAACAAGGTCTCCCAGGCTGACAAAATTGCGTGGATCCGATGATTTTGGGTTCGGAGCGATATTTTTGACCAAAACTGGCGTGTTTTGGGCCAAAATAACCCCATAAAGGAAGCAAAGAAAAACTGTGGACAATGAGATTTTCATATTAAAAAATTTTATTATAAATGTAAAACGGTTTGACAATCCCTATTCCTTTTCCTTGTACTGGTGATCGCGCCGAATCAGGAAAAAAAGTAGCAACATCGTCCAGCGGGCCAGGGTGTAGGAAGCCCAATCGAACATTTCGTAGTAAAAACGCTGCTCCTGCTTGAATCTATCGGCTGGAATCTGCGTGGATTGCTGAATTAATTCCGCAAAACAGTCCTCGACGGAAGCGGCAAAACCCTCGTCCAGCACTTCCACGTTCATTTCGATGCTACTATATTGACTCAAATGATTAAGATTGTAAGAGCCGACCGTCACCCATTTATGGTCCACCACGGCCAGTTTACCGTGCAAAACGCTCTTGTTCCATTCATACAGTTGGATGTTATCTTCTTCCAATAACTCCCCGTAGAGATAACGGTTGGCGTTTTTGGCCAGTGGCAAATCTGATTTGCCGGGCAGCAACAGCGTGATCTGCACCCCGCGTTGGGCGGCGTTTTTCAGCGCGGTACGGATGCTCCGGCTGGGCAGAAAATAACTGGCGACGACAATAATGGAGTGCTGCGCTTTTTGAAAGGCGGCCCGATAATCCGCGCCAATTTGATTTTTACGCCGAAACCAGTCGGTCAGGGCGACCCGGCTGCGCACATTGCCCACGGTAGGGGATGGGCCTTTCGCTGCCGGATTTTTTAATTTACCAAAATATTTTTCCCGGTAAATGCGCTCGCAAAGGCGCGACAGATCGGCGCAAACCGGCCCTTTGACTGCCACTGCAAAATCCAGCCAGGGTGTTTCGCGGTCGCTGCCCCGGTACTTGTTGGAAATATTAATGCCGCCCACCAAGGCTTCGCTATGATCGGCCACCACCACTTTATTATGCAGCCGACGACCCAAACGGAAAACGTAAAAATGCTCCGGCAGCGGGGAGAATAATTTGAAATGCAAACCACTGGCTTTCAGGTCGTTTATAAATGCCGCTGAAAGGGACTTGGAACCATAGGAATCCACGGTCAGAAAGATTTCTACGCCGCGTTGCCGCGCTTTTTTTAGGGCTTCGGCCACTTCCCGGCCCGTCTCGTCTTCATCAAAAATATAGACCTGAAAGTGGAGATGTTTTTGGGCACTATTGATAAGTTGCAGTAAATGAGCAAAATACGGCTCCCCGCCAAGCACCAGTTTTATGGTGTGGCCGGGCAAATACTGGGCGGGGGCAAAGACATTCTTGTGCATTTGGAAATCTACCGGGTTTAGGCGGGCATCAAATATTCAGCCGCCCGCAATAATCCTTCAAAAGTAGCCAATAACGCCGTGCCGAGGCCAATAACTCCCCATTTTGATGCTGCCGCAACTCTAATAGTTGGACTTTGAGGCGAATATTGGCCCGGTAGGCTTTAAAAAACAGGAACAATAGCGCGTCTTCGGGCGCAGGTTGCACCTCCCAAATGTGCCGGTAAGCGGCCATAAAATCCTGTGCCAATGCAGGGTGCTCCCGCGCCTCCAAATCCATGCACAGAAACGCCAGTTCATTCAGCACATCCAGCCGTCGGAAATGCGGATTGAACTCGATGCAATCAAAAATGACGGGTGTTTCGGTCAAAAAGATGTTGCGGGTATGTAGGTCGCCGTGGCCATCCACCCAAAAACCCTGCTCCAATCGCGCCCGCAGCCGGGTGGCATGGGCCTGCAAAAAAGCCGGAATTTGCGCGCGCCAAGTGGTGAAATGTGCGGTCACTTCCGGGCCAAGCCATTGCACAGCGTCCTTTTCTTCGTGGTATAAATCCTCAAAATCTTTCCGGTAATCGCCAGGATGATAAGCATCCGGGTCGTGTAAAACAGCCTGCTGGTGAAAATCTGCCAACTGGCTGGCGAGCGCGTCCAAATGCGCAGAAGTCACCTGATTTTTGGCGAGCAACAAATCCATTTGTCGCTGCTCGTCCATGCGGCGCATTTGCAGGGCGTAGTCCACGATGGGCGGCGACGCGGAACCGAGCATGGGCTGGCCCATTTCTGTGCCGATGGGCAGCACATCCAGGTACATGGCGGGCGCGAGGCGGCGATTGAGCCGTAATTCTTCCGCGCAATAAAACCGGCGTTTTTCGAGCGTGCTAAAATCCAGAAAGTCGAGTTGGACCGGCTTTTTAATCTTAAAAGCGAAATCGGGGGTTAAAATGACCCAGGAAATATGCGTTTCCACCAGCCGTGCCGGGGCCGTGGCGCCGGGAAAACGCTGGTCAGACAGGAGTTGGTGGATTTGCTCGTTGGTCATAAAGAGGCTTGCAAGGTATAGTCGTAGATGGATTCGACCATGTCTTCGAGTGACATTTTATCCGACCACAGTTCCAGGTGCGGCGTTTGAAGGGGTTCATTTTGCGCACGTAAGGCCAGAAAGACCGAAAAATCGGCTTCACTATCGGCACGGGGTTTTTCCAGACGTTGGTGAATGCTGTCTTCGTCGGCCAGCATTTCTACCCAAAAAAAAGGCATACCGCAGGATTCAGCCACCGCCTCAAAGGGTGTCCGCACGTTTTCGTGGATGAAAGTACTGTCCACCACCACGCTTTGGCCAGCCAACAGGGCGAGGCGGGTGCGTTCCAGCATTTCCTGATATACTTTTTCTTTATCGCCCGGCCCGTAATGGCCACGCAGGTGCATGGCATTGCGCAGCAAATCACTATTAATATGCACACCGCCGTAGTGCTCCACCAAAGCGCGGGCCACGGTGCTTTTGCCGGTGCCGGGCAGACCGGCGATGAGAATTAAGCGGGGCGGATGGGATAAATTCATGATTTTATATTTATTCCCAAAATTAGACAATTGGTTATTTGAAAGTACGGTAAAATATCATGCTGGAAGGGAATACAGATCATCTTCTTCCGCCTTGCGAATAGGACACATTTGCAACACATAAATGCAAATCCATTTTCGCACTAATGAAAAAGATACTTGTCACCACCGATTTTTCCAATGCCTCCAAAGCGGGCCTGCGCTTCGCCATTCAATTGGCCACCCAAACCGATGTGGAACTGGTTTTTTTTCACTGCTTTCAGGCGATGATCCCGACCACCATTCACCGGGAAAATATTGATAAGGCCGTCCGCGAACAAACGGAGGAACACCTGGCCAAACTCGACCATTTTATCACCAGCATTCATCACTCCATGGAAGTGTCGCCAGGCGCAAACCAACTGGTGGTAGTAGAGAATCTGGACCTGGAAACGGCTATTCTGGACTATGCGCATCAGCATGAATGCCAGTTTATTTGTATGAGTACGCGCGGGGCGGGCACTATTCAGAAAATTGTTGGGACGCATACCAGTTGGGTCATCCAGCGATCTTTTATTCCCGTATTAGTAGTGCCACATAATTATCGCGTTCATCCCCTCGAAAAAATATTGTATTCTTCTGATTTGGAAAATTTCGAGGCCGAGATGACCATCGTGACTGCTTTTGCGGAAATGCTGGACTTAAAAGCCGACCTGGCCCATTTCTATTATCCCGCCGAAATAACACTGGATAAAGAAACCCTGCGCCAGATGTGGCAAACGAAATACCCGGTACTGGATCAGGTGTATTTTGAGCAGTATAATCTGGATAAACATTTCCCCGTACAATTAGACGGACTGGTAAAAAAAGTAAAACCCTCCTTAGTCGTGCTTTTCACCCATACGAAGAAAACCTGGTTTGATAAAGTGTTTAGTAATCATGTGGCCGAATCAGTCTCCTTCGTGACTGAAATACCGATGCTGGTGTACCGGAAACCAAAGGTTTAAGGAGGGTGCATTTCAAATCTTCGTTTTCGCCAAACCTGTAAGGTTTCAAAAAACCTTACAGGTTTAGATGGGTGCGAAAATTGGAAATGACCCGTTTAAGGATGATTAATATGATGTATAACAATGATTTTAATCAGCATAATAAAACCTTGATTCGGCCCAACTTTGCCTAATAAAAAAGCAGTTCCTATGAAAAAAATTCTAGTTCCCGTTGATTTCTCCGATGCCTCTACCAATGCCTTGCAAGTGGCTGCACAGCTGGCGGTACGGGCCAATGCCAGTCTTTACTTGCTACATGTAAATGAAATGGCACCTTACATCATTCCGGTTAGCGAGTACGCTTATACTTCCTCTGCGGCTGATTTAGAAATTTATGATAAAGAAGCGGAAGAACGGATGCAAAACGTCAAAGCGGTTTTGCTCAATGAGCCCCGTTTCAACCAATTGCAGGTCGAAACGGCGGTGGAAGAAGGACTGCTGATGACGGTGGTTAAAACGGTGACTGAAAATGAAGACATTGACCTGATCGTGATCGGTACTTTGGGTGCCAGCGGCTGGAAAGAGGCACTGGTGGGCTCCAATACCGAGCGTGTGATCCGTCATGCCAATTGCCCGGTGCTGGTCATTCCCGAGGGTGTCCGCGACCTGGATATTAAAAGAGTATTAGTACCTTCTACTTTGAAACCAGACCAGAAAGGCGTATTCAAAGCGGTGAAAGCCTGGCAGGATTTACTTGGCTTTGAGGTGCTGGCTTTATATATTAATGATCCATTGAACGCTGCTACCAATGGTAGCATTGAGGCAGAGAAAAAACGACTGGTGGAACCGGCTGGCCTGAAAGAGGTGTATTTGCATCTGTATGGCCCCAGCCTGAATGAGGAAGCCGCTATCCTACAGTACGCCAAGGAGGCAGAAGCCGATATGATCGTTATGAGCACCCACCAACGCCGCGGCCTTTCGCACATGTTGTTTGGCAGCATTACGGAAGACACGGCCAATCATGCCCATCTGCCGGTACTGGCGGTGCCCATTGCCTAGGAATAAAACTGTGACGCATTTTGGTAAACGGATATAGATTATCTTGATATTCATCAAGATAATCTATATCCGTTTATTAGTAAATGCCAGTTAACCCAAACGTTGAAAACGCGACTCCTACCCGTACCAGTATTCGGCGGGCAAGCCAGATGTTTCTGCGGAGATTTTAGTCAGATGCTCTTTATACCAGGCGTGAAGCAGTTGTTCTCCCTCAGGCGTGTGTGCGCTTTGATAGACTACTTCGGTGCCGTGTGAGACCAGAAAGCCCGGAGGAGCATCTTCGTGTTGATGGTTTACTCCGGCTATCCAGACGGGCAGGCAGGGACAATCATCCATTAAGAAAATTTCACCCTGCATCGGAAAAACGGACAGTAGTGGCCCGGCTACAGAGAGCGGGTTGGACGAAAGATCGGGATCGGAAGAAGGAAAGGTGATGTTATTCATCGGCGATTATTTTTATTACAAAAATTACTGGTTGACTACATAAAAACAATGATCCAGGTCATTTTAGAAACTGATCCTCGACACTTTTTCAGTGACCTAATCAGGATCAGGTCAGGTCGTGATACAGATCATCGGCATTGGGTTGGGTATCCTTGCATCTTTGATATACTAAAAGTGCAACGATCATTTACGAAACGCCCGCTTCCACATTCCTCTTGTACGCTTTAGTCAAATATTATAAAAAATTTGACATAGTGCGTGTTTTACCAAATTTTATAATAATGAAATCAATTTTTCCATACCAAATACTGATTTTCGTTGGGGCACTGCTCGCTTTTGGCAGCTGCTCTACCTCCCTGAAAGTCTATTCCGAAGAGCAGCTCGGGGTCAATCTCGCGGACTATTACAGTTACGACTGGCTCGACGGCCAGGAAGTGCCGACGGGAGCACAGGTGCCCTATGCCCTTAGCTACCGGGCCGGCGACAAAATCCGCAGTGCCACTGATACGCAGATGCAACACTATGGCTACCAGCGTTGCGATGTGACCCCGGATCTTCATTTGCACTATCATGTGATCGTCGAAAACCGGGTCTATTTTCAGCAGGAGTGGAGCTGCAACACTCCCGAGGATATGCGGCTTGGCAAGTGTAAACGCGTACAGCCCATGTATTTTCAGGAAGGCACGATCATTATTGATTTTATGGATGCCAAAACGGGCCAGCAAGTCTGGCGCGGTGCGGCAGTAGGCACCATTGAAAACTATACACCCGCCCAATGGGATGCCGAGGTAGGCGACGCTATTCGTCGGATTTTTAAAAAATTCCCCGTCCGGCCACTGCCGCAACATCCGGCAGGCGCATTAGCCAATGCTCGTGGCACAGATTTTAAGTAATAACAGCAAATAATTTAAACACAATTATGAAAACAATTATCGCTGCTACCGATTTCTCGCCCAACGCCACTAATGCCCTGCAATATGCCGCCGCGCTCGCTGCCGCCGCCGAAGCACGATTGGTATTGTTCCATCATTTTACGTACCCGGTACCGGCGACAGATTTTCCGGAAGTCTATCCCGCTGTCTTCGTGGACGATCTGGCCGGGGATTTTGAAAAAAGGCTGGAACTCGTCAAAGAAGAACTGATACGCAGTTATCCCATCGAAATTACCTGCGTGGTGCGAGCCTTGACCATGTCCAGCGATCTGGAAGAAGTTTTTCAGGAAGAAGAGGCCGATGTGGTCGTTATGGGTATTCACGGACAAAGTGCGTTACTGAATGCGCTATTTGGCAACGTTACCTCGACCACCATCCGGCGCGGGCACCTGCCAGTGTTGGTCATACCGCGCGGCGTGGTCTTCCATCCCATCCAGAAAATACTTTTCCCATGCGATGGTCAGGCTATTCCCGATGCGGGCATTTTGTGGCCGCTGGTGGATTTGGCCACGCACTTTGATGCGTATATTGAAGTGTTGACCTTATTTAATCTGGAAAAAACACCCGATCTGGTGCCTGCGGTTAACAGTGCATCTCTCACCAAAAGCAACCTTGAAATGCTACTGGCCACTACCCGCCACGGTTACGCCTACGAAAATGAAGAGTCCGTGGACAAGGGCATTCTCTATGAGGCCACCCGCAGCGGTGCCGATCTGGTGACCATGATCTCGCACCATCACTCTTTTTGGTCCACCTTGTTCAATCAGAGTGATACACAACGCATTGCAGCCAGTATTACCTTGCCTTTGTTGGTATTGGGCGAAAGAACGCCGGAAACGGCGCAGGAAGAGGTGAGTACTTTGGAAGAAAATCAGTAGTATTCAAATGTTGTTTTCAGGTGCCGCGTGTTCGTCCAGCAGGGGCGAATGCGGTGAGATCAGCTGGTCCAGCGGCAAATGGTTCAGGTTGTATAATGCCGCCAATTGGCGTTGCGCCGTGCGTTGCAACTCAATAGAACGGATATTCCGCTCCACCTGGTGACTGAGGAGTACTTCGTTGTAGGCTTCAATATTGGCCAATACCAGCAACTGATAAATGTCGGCTAGGTCGCGCATATTATACCCTTTGGCCACCTGTTCGGGGTATTCGGCCCGCCATTGTTCGGCAGTCATACCAAACACCGCCTGATTGAGCATATCCGCTTCTTCACTGAAAGCCACCAGTCCCGATGGCCTCGGTTGCCCTTTCATGGTCGGCAAAATGTGTTCCCGGATGGCTCCCTGATGTAATTGATAGTTGACCTTGGAAAGGGCGCGACGCATATCCCATTCGGGATTCTCGAGGGTTTTGAGGCGTTGAAATTCTTGGACAACGTATAGTTTAAAAGAGGGACTGAGATAGGAAAGAAATTCAAAGGCAATATCCCGGTGAGCAAAAGTACCGCCATAACGCCCCGCTTTTGCCTGAATCCCGATGGCCCCAGTTTTTTTCACCCAGTCATTTATCGTTAAGACAAAGGTATTTGAGCCACTTATATTTTTAATCCCCTCGAATTCGAGGGGATTAAAATTTTCATTGTGGATAATTTCCCAGGTGCCTAAAAATTCTATCGTTGCCCGACTGCGCAGCCAGTTAGAAATGAGTTGGTCAGTGCGCTCATTGAATTTGCGAGCAGCATCGGTTAGGCTGATAAAATCGTCATTTAAAACCGTGATGCTCACCCCTTGCATGGTGATTTTTTCTCTTTTCATGGCTTGATGTCCATTTTATCATTATGTAATTATTTAAGTAGGTAATTACATAATGACACTGATTGCTGGTGCGATTATTTTGCGTAGGTGCAAAGTAATCAACAAAACTAAGTTGATTTTTAAACCCATCGAATTCGACGGGTTTAAAAATGTCGCTAGGTGTTACTACATCGTAGGCGCAAGGTAAAAAACAAAATTAAGTTGATTTTTAAACCTATCGAATTCGATAGGTTTAAGATGACGTGTTCGTAGGCGAGAGCCGAAAATGATTGAAGGCAAGCGTATTTTTAAAGGCGTCGAATTCGACACCTTTAAACCTTAGGATCGTACTATGATATGTTCCGCGATGTGGACGGTTCCCGGCAGGATGACAAACGAGGCGTGTTCTGTGACGTGTTTTATAACGTGTTCTACTCCACGGTGTAAGCCGCTTTTGTCATCTTGTATAGACCCGTCCACGTTGCGGTGTATGCCGTAACGAGCACCGCATCCAGACAATCTTTACAGCAACATTTACGAAACTCTTGAAAGTTTCGCAAATGTATTGACCATGTGGTATTTGTCAATGTATAAATTTACTCAGCCTAAATTTTCTCACACACGTTGCAAGCCCAAAAACCCGACCTTCCAGAAAGGACGGAATTTTCAAGTACGTATCGTCGAACCCCGTTCGACGCAGTAAAACGCGCGTCGAACGGGGTTCGTCGATACACCTTACGCACTTATTTTATTCTTCTTCTGCCAATAAAAATAAAAAGGCACCCCCGACAGCATCAGTACAATGCCGATGATCGCTTCACGGGGATGGTTGAGGCAGGTAATAATAATCAGTGCCACGCAAAAGATTACAAACAGCGCAGGCACTAAGGGATAACCCCAGACTTTATAAGGCCGGTCGGCCAGAGGTTCGCGGCGGCGCATCACGAAAACGCCAAAGGCCGTAGCGCCATAGAAAAAGAACGCCGCGAAAATCAGCATATCGGTCAATTGATCGAAACTACCGGACAACACCAGCAAACAAGCCCACAAGCCCTGCATCCACAGCGCAGGATTAGGCGTATGGGAAGTCGGATGGATTTCCGCTGCGCGACGGAAAAACAGGCCATCTTTGGCCATCGCGTAATACACGCGGGGGGGCATCAGAATGGTGCTATTGGTGCAACCCAACGTGGTAATCAGGATAATGATGGAAATCAGCGTCGCTCCCAGGCCACCGGCAAAATGCCGCACCACCGCTACCGCCGCAATCTCGTTTTTCGCCTGGGCCACGCCGATCAATTGGTCAATCGGCAGCACATAGAGGTACGTAAAATTGACCAGCACATAAGCACCGATAATAATCATCATACCGGCGAATAACGCCAGCGGCAGGTTGCGCCGTGGATTTTGAATTTCGCCGCCGAGAAAACCCACCGTATTCCAGCCCTCATAAGCCCAAAAACCAGACAGCAGCGCGGCAAACATGGCTTTGATAAACGTAAAATCCGTCCAGTCATGCGCCACATAATTAGTCGCGGGGGTCTGGAAATTGGCCAAACTGCCGCCGCCAAACGCCAGTCCGCAGATGACAATCAGCAACAAACCGCCGATAACCAGCCGGGTAATCCAGGTGCTGAGGGCGGCCGCGCCTTTCAAGCCACGCGTGTTCAGGTAGGTCAGCACGAGAATCAGCAGGATGGTCAGGGCCTTGACCCCGGCATTTTCGAAGGGCCGAAAGACCAGAAACTCGATGCGTTCTATGGATTCCGGCAGGTGCGGCAGCGGAATCATCGCATTGAACGATTGCGAAAACACGTAGGCAATGGAAGCCACCGCCGCCGTTTTGATGACCGCAAAAGTGCTCCAGCCCCACAAAAAGGCCATGAATTTGCCATAAATCCGCCGAAAATACACGTATTCGCCACCCGAATCGGCCATCATGCCCGCGATCTCGGCATTGCTGAGGGCACCGCACAGGCTGATGACACCAGCCAGCACCCATGCCCAGAGCACCAGCGAAGGCGACAGCAGATCCGCCGACATGGGGGCGACTTTTTTGTACACGCCCGACCCGATGACCGAACTGACGACGAGAATAGTGGCGGCCCCCAGCGAGAGGCTGCGAATAAGTTGGCCCTGTTGTTTTTCCATGATGTTGCGAAAAGTGCTTTAAAACCAAATCGGCCTTTTATGATGCGTACGAGGCAAACGTAGGAAGTTCAGGGCAAGAAATCTTATTTTTTCAAAAAATAGGTTTTTTAATGATTACGTCGTACTCACGGTATAGTGGTGGCATGGGTTGCGGAAATATTTTTCA
>JANPIV010000061.1:0-16135 GCA_031425155.1 Saprospirales bacterium
GCACTAATTTTTTATATAAAAAATTAGTGCAATACCATCCACAAACCCATTTACAAGAAGGGTGGAGAGCGAAGGCCTGGCAGTGGAGATTTTCTAAAGGACGATTTCTAACTAAACCACCATATCTTTCCTAACCACAGATGCTGTGCCTTTCGGAAAATTTTTTTACTTTCCGAAAGTTAACGACCACAGCGAAAGACGCACTCAACATCCCTTATCGGTTGTCATGCTGTAAGCATGTAGCCAAGTGTAACAGAAAAATACCCAGTCTCTTCCTAATCTGTTATGTTTGCTACATGAAAAAACAGCAACATTTTGCAAAAATAAAGCAGTATAATCTGCCAAACATGGACCAACTGCTCCCAGTATTATCTAGTAAAATGCTACTAAAAAACCATGTATTCTGTATTATTTTTTTTCTCCTCTTTTGGCAATGCGGCCAGCAAAACTCCCCGGAAACTCCCAGCCCAACACCGTCTCCCGCCAACCCCCTTTTTACTTTACTCCCCGCCACAGAAACCGGCGTTAATTTCCAAAACACCCTCACCGAAGGGCCGAATACCAACATTCTGGTTTATGAATATTTCTATAACGGCGGTGGTGTTGCTACCGGCGATTTTAATGGCGACGGACTAATTGATCTATATTTTACGGCCAATATGGAAAACAACCGCCTGTATCTCAATCAGGGCGGCATGAAATTCAAAGACATTACCGATTTGTCGGGAACTGCTGGTCGGCCCGGCCCCTGGAAAACCGGCGTGAGCCTGGTGGATATTAATGGCGACCAGAAACTGGACTTATACGTATCCTATTCCGGGATGTTGCCCGAACCCAAACGCGCCAACCAACTCTTGATTAATCTGGGCAATGACGCGAATGGTGTACCGCATTTTGAAGATCAGGCGGTTGCTTTTGGCTTGGCCAGCACTGGATTTAGTAATCAGGCCTATTTCTTTGATTATGACCGCGATGATGATCTGGATATGTTGTTGTTAAATCATAGTCCGAAATCATTGCCTATGCTCAGCGAGACGGGTAATGCCGAGTTACTAAAACAGGACGATCCCAATCAAGGACTGCGCGTTTTCCGGCAGGATAAAGGCCATTTTACCGATGTTACTAAAACTTCCGGTGTTTCTGGTTCGCCGCTGAGTTACGGTCTCGGGCTCGGCATTGCCGATGTGAACCGCGATGGCTGGCCGGATTTCTATGTATCCAATGATTACGCCGTGCCGGATTATCTTTATTTGAATAATAAAAACGGCACTTTTACCGACCAATTGGGCAAAAGTATGGGCCACAACAGCCAATTCTCCATGGGCAATGATGTGGCCGATATAAACAACGATGGCTGGGCAGATATCGTGACGCTCGATATGTTGCCAGAAGATAACCGGCGGCAAAAATTGCTACTGGGGGCCGATAACTATGCTAAACATGATCTGAATATTCGCAGCGGTTTTCATTACCAGTTCATGCGTAATATGCTGCAAATGAACAATGGTAATGGCACATTTAGTGAAATTGGTCAATTGGCGGGCATGTCTAATACCGATTGGAGTTGGGCGGCTTTACTGGCGGATTATGATAATGATGGTTGGAAAGACCTATTTATTACCAATGGCTATTATCGCGACTATACCAATCTTGATTTTATTAATTACATGGATGGTGTGGTCAAAGAAAAAGGCCGATTGCAACGCGAAGATGTATTGGAAATTATCAAACACATGCCCGCTTCCAATGTGTCCAACTACTTGTTTGCCAACCAGAATGGCCAGTCATTTACGAATAAATCCACTGATTGGGGTATAGCACGACCCTCCAATAGCAACGGTGCCGCTTATGCCGATCTGGATAATGACGGCGATCTGGATTTAGTAGTTAATAATGTCAACCAACCCGCTTTTGTGTATCGCAATGAAATACAGGGGCAACCAGACCATCATTATTTACAAATACAATTGCAAAGCGCAGGCGGAAATACACAAGGTATTGGCACGACGGTGCAGATTTTTGCCGCAGGCAAACAACAGACCCTGGAACAACAATGCGCACGAGGCTACTTGTCGGCTATTTCGCCACTACTACATTTTGGTTTGGGCCAGGCTACCCATGTGGATTCTCTGGTTGTGATCTGGCCCAATGGTCGGCAACAAATACTGACTAATATTTCCGTTGACCAAAAACTAATATTACAAGCCAAAGATGCGAGCAAACCAGCCCCAAAATTGCCAGTATTAACCACGATCTTTCGTGAAACCACGTCCCCTATCCAGTTCCGGCAAGCGACCTCCACAGTACGCGATTTTGACCGCCAGAACTTGCTGATCGGCGAAATGTCTTTTTCCGGCCCTTGTCTGGTCAAGGGAGATGTCAATGGCGATAAAAGGGAAGATATATTAGTGGGCGGATGCGCAGGACAGGCGATGACTTTATATTTGCAGCAGTCTAATGGTCAATTTAGCCCCAAAATCATCCCCGCTTTTGTGGCCGATCAGGCGTTTTCTACTACCGATGTCGCCTTATTCGATGCCAATGGCGATGGTTTTCTGGACCTGTATGCGGCCAGTGGCGGCTATCATCAATTAACAGAACAAGACCCGCTTTTATTAGATCGGCTCTATATAAATGATGGAAAAGGCAACTTTACGCGGGATATTGGTGCGTTACCTGATTGGCGTGCCAGCAAAGGCTGCGTAGCCGTGGGTGACTGTAATGGCGATGGTTATCCCGATTTATTTGTGGGCGGTAGGGTAGTGCCGGGGCGTTATCCCGAAGCACCTATTAGTGTACTATTAATTAATGACGGGAAGGGTCATTTTTTGGATCAAACGAGTACATTAGCACCGCAACTTAGTAAAGTAGGTATGGTTACTGATGCGGTTTGGGTGGACCTGAATCAAGACGGCTCAGCAGAATTAGTGTTAGTAGGTGAATGGTTGCCTATTTCTGTGTATTCTCTGCGAAATGGTAAACTGGAAGATCAAACCTTGCAATATTTTGGAAAAAACTATACGGGCTGGTGGAATACGCTGGAAGTAGCCGATATAAACCACGACCAAAAACCCGATTTGATCGCCGGGAATATGGGCCTGAACACCCAATTCCAAGTATCGGAAGCAGCACCTGCCGATCTTTATTATAGAGATTTTGACGGCAATGGCTCCGTAGATCCTATTTTTTGTTACTTTATTCAAGGGAAGAGTTATCCCTATGTAACCCGTGACGAATTAGGTAAACAACTGCCAAGAATGCGGGCTCGTTTCACTTCCTATGAAAGTTATGCCGATGCTAGTTTAACTGATATGTTCCCGGAGGCAGATGTGCAATCAGCGGCGCATTTAACGGCAAATTACATTGCAACCAGTCTTTTTATTAATCAGGGCGGACAATCACTACATTTACAGACCTTACCCATAGAGGCCCAATACTCGCCAGTTTTCGCTATTAGTACAGTGGATGCTAATCAGGATGGCCATTCCGATTTATTATTATGCGGTAATAATAGCCATGCTAAATTGCGGCTTGGTAAGTTTGATGCCAACTATGGAATTCTATTAGTCGGCGATGGGAAAGGTGGGTTTCAATATATACCCCAAGCACAGTCAGGTTTGCAATTAAAAGGAGATGTACGCAGTGTATTGCCGCTCGGTAAAAATGTGCTATTTGGGATTAATCAGGGTGCGCTTGTTTCGTATCAACTTAGAGCGAACTTAAAATAAGACACAAGTGTTGGGAGAAACCGATTTATTGGTCTTGCCAGCGCGACGAAAACCGATAAATATGAAAAAGGGCATTTCAAATCTTCGTTTCCGCCAAACCTGTAAGGTTTCAAAAAACCTTACAGGTTTAAATTGGTGCGAAAGTTGGAAATTCACCCAGATAAAAAGCCACTTTTTATTATACTTTCTATTCGTTTTAATTACAAACTGCCATTGGCAGCCTCGAACTATTACCGAACAGCAAGTCGCTGGTGCCTGGGCCGATATGACGCTGCGCATTACCCGTTATACACCCGCTAATTCGCCCACTTTTGCCTCACGGGCTTTTGGCTATATGGGGCTCACGATGTACGAATCCGTGGTGCATGGTTACCCGGAATATCAAAGTATGGTTACCCATTTGAATGGGCTGGATAGCCTGCCGTTGCCACCACCCGATATTAACTGGATACTGGCTTTAAATGCCAGTCAGGCTTACATGCTTCAACATATTTACCAGCAAACTTCCGATGCGAACAAGCACAGTATTGATTCCCTGGAATTAGTATTTTATAATTATTTTTCTAGTAAACTACCCGAAAAAAATACTGCGGAACGCTCCGTAACCTACGGACAGGCAGTGGCCGCAACCATCTTTGAATGGTCAAAAAATGACGGCGGGCACCGGGGGTATTTGCAGAATTTCGACAAGTCTTTTGCGCATCCAAAACATCCGGGCGGCTGGCGGCCTCCGCTGTATGCGCAGTCTTTCAGCCATCATCCTTTACACCCGTACTGGGGCCAGAACCGGACTTTTCTGCGGGAAAATGCCCTGCTGCCTGCACCCACTATGTTGCCTTATGATACTGCACGCGGTTCGGCTTATTGCCAGCAATTTATGCAAGTATGCCAGAAAAAACTAAGTCAGGAAGAGAAGGAAATTGCGCTCTGGTGGGCCGACGATCCCGGCGAGACGTTCACACCGCCCGGCCACTCTTATTATCTGGCCACGGTTGCGCTGCGCAAAACCAATCCGCCCCTGATCGTATGGGCGCAAACTTACGCCCGCACGGGCATGGCGGTGGCCGATGCATTTATTGATTGCTGGAAATGGAAATACCAGTACTTTACCGAGCGTCCTAACACCTTCATTCCAAGCGTGATAGACCCGGAATGGGAGTCTTTCTGGCCCGATCCGCCATTCCCGGCATTCCCCTCCGGCCACGCTATTCAGTCGGCAGCGGCAGCGGTGGTCTTGACGGATTTGTTCGGTGAGCCTTTTACTATTGTGGATAGTGCGCATGTGGGGCGGCCCCGCGATGAACTCCGCGAGACAGATTTTAAAGCGCGTTCTTACCAGTCTTTTTGGCAAGTGGCCGTTGAATCTGCCAATTCCCGTTTTTATGGTGGTATTCACACTCGACAAGATAATCAGGCGGGACAGGACGCGGGGGTAAGGATTGGAAAAAACGTGAATTCACTTCCGTGGCAACGGAAAGGGGGAGGATAAATAAGGACACTTCAATGTTTGTCATTCCCGGCTTATCGGGAATGACAAACGCAGCATACACCCAAGTTTGCAAATAAAAGATTAGTTAATTTCTTTCCATCATTTCTATGAAAAAATCTGCTTTTGCCCAATTTTCACTGGTAATCGTACTGGTTTTTACTTGCATATTCTGTTTTATGCAATGTGCCACCACGCACAAAACCAGCGACCTAAATAAGTGGATATCCCTGTTTAATGGTAAAGACCTCACGAACTGGACGGTCAAAATACACCACCATGAAGTAGGCGACAATTATGGCCATACTTTTCGGGTAAAAGACGGCATTATGCAAGTGCGCTATGATGAATATGATGCTTTTAAAGAACGATTCGGGCATTTATATTTTAATACACCATTTTCTTATTATCAATTGTCTTTTGATTATCGTTTTGTGGGCGAATGGCGGAAGGATGCACCATCCTATACTAATTTGAATAGTGGGGTGATGTTTCATTCGCAAGACCCCCGCACGATGCCCAAAGAACAAGATTGGCCCATTTCCATAGAAATGCAGTTCCTGGGCGGACTGAGCGATGGAAAACCTCGACCCACGGGCAACATGTGTTCGCCCGGTACCGATGTGGTGTATCAGGGAAAAATTGATCCCCGGCATTGTATTGAATCTACTTCCAAAACTTATACGGGCGAACAATGGGTCCATGCAGACTTAATTGTGCTGGGTGATTCGCTTATTACGCATATTATTAATGGTGACACGGTGTTGCAGTATTCCAAACCCCAAATCGGTGGCGGGGTGGCTAATCGTTATGATCCTGCTATGAAACAAGATGGTAAAGCCTTGAAATCAGGTTTTATTGCCCTGCAAAGCGAAGGACAGCCGATTGATTTTCGGAATATTAAGATAATGAATTTAGAGAAGAAATAGGATTTATGATTAACTCAATTAATAGAAACCCTTTTTTATTAGTTTTAAGCAAAGCAGTACGCTTTGTCATACTGCTTTACACCCACGTTATTACTGCCCAAAACCCACCAACGACCACTCCCTTTGTGGACATTACTGAACAAGCCGGTATTCACCACCAATTTGTGGTCTATGAAGGCATGTTTGGCGGCGGCATTTGTGTTTTTGATGTGAATAAAGACGGTTTTGAGGATGTATTTATTACCGGCGGTATGAACGACGATCAATTGTATATTAATCAAGGTAATGGCACTTTTCGTAATGCTTATGAGGGTTCAGGGCTGGAATTAAGTAAAAGATTCGTCACGCAGGGAGCCGTGGGCGCCGATGTGAACCGTGACGGGTGGGTGGATTTATTTGTGACTACATTGACTTCCAAAGATACGCAGCCGGAAATACCCCGCGCCCGCAACTTGTTGTTTCTCAACAATGGAAACAACACTTTTCGGGATGCTACCGATGAATATGGACTGACTGATTTGTATTCTTTTAGTACCGGCGGTAGTTTTGGCGATTTCAATGCCGACGGCTGGCCAGACCTTTATGTAGGCAATTACTTTGTCAGTTATGAAGGCAAATTATCCTATCTCAGCGATGCGACCATTGCCGGGGCCAGCCAGACGGCCAAAGGTTATTTGCTGCGTAACGAAAAAGGCCAATCTTTCAAAAATGTATATGCGCAATACGATATGAAACATCGCGGTTTCGGTTTTGGCGGTGTGTTCACGGACTACGACAATGATGGCGATCAGGATTTGATCGTTAATCATGATTTTGGATATAAAGCGGTGCCCAGTTTTTTATTGGAGAATAAATATCCGTGGCGTTCTTTCAAAGACGTGAGCAAGCAAACCGAAATGGACTTGAAAATCAATGCGATGGGTGCCGCCACAGGCGATTACAATGAAGATGGATGGATGGATTATTTCGTGACAAATATCCGTTTCAATCGCTTCATGGTTAGCCAGGGCCCGAACAAACCCTTCGTAGAGAAGGCCAAAGAACTGGGCATGCACTACGTAGCCATTAGTTGGGGAGCCAATTTCGCCGATTTTGACCAGGATGGCGATCTGGATTTGTACGTTTCCAATGGTGATCTCAATCCCTATTGTGTGCCGATGGCCGATTTTTATTTTGAAAATAACCAGGGTGCTTTTACCGAAAAAGCCCGTGCTATGGGCTTGAACGACTACGGTATCGGGCGCGGTTCGGTCGTCTTTGATCTTGAAAATGACGGTGATCTGGATATTATGGTGGTGAATCAAAAGCCTGTTTCTGACTATCCGGTGCCTTCCACGACCCGGCTATATCGCAACGACTTAGCCAAAGGCAACTGGCTGAAAGTGGCATTATCAGGCATCGAAGCCGAAAGTCATGGTCTTGGCTCGCGCATTCTGGTGGTGGCGGGCGGTCATCATTTCAGTCAGGAAATAGATGGTGGTGGTTCCAGTCACCTCTCCCAAAACTCCACTATTGCGCACTTCGGATTGGGACAGGCCAGCGTAGTAGATTCCATCATTGTAACCTGGACGGGCGGCAAACGGCAAGTGGTGATAAATCAACCGATTAATAGATTGATTACTATAACGGAGGCGGAAAGTAGGCGCAATTGGTGGTGGCTTTTTGCCCTGGGAGGAGTGATCGTAATGCTGGGTTGGTTGGTTTGGAGGAGAGGAAAGTGAGCCAATCTACAAGAGTTAAGGGGGGGCAATTATGATAAGTACTATGTATTTTACGCTTGTTTTTCACTTTTTACAAAGCTTCCTGCTGAAAACTGGCAAATAAGTACCTATTTTTTTACCAACCCTCGCTCCCGTAACCATACCAAACAGGCATCCATCCATTCCACGTCGCTCGTTGGATTATCCATGCCATAGCCATGTCCGCCGCGGGAATAAAAGAAAGAGGCAACGGGCACTTTGTTTTTCTGCAAGGCGGCAATAAACACCAGAGAGTTTTGCACATTCACCACATCATCGTCCACCGCCGAAGTGATGAATGTGGGCGGTGTATTGGCCCCCACGTGCAGTTCGTTGGAGTATTCCTGGATGTCTGCGGCACTGATCGGCGTATGGACCACTTCGGTCCGGGTTTGCACCGCGCCCACGAGATTTTCCCGCGAGCCATAGTGCGTCAGGCTATCGGCGAAACTGATAACGGGATAGTTCAGGATCATAAAATCGGGGCGCAGAGGGGTGTTTTTCGGATTACTTATTTGCGCCTTCTGCCAATGCGTGCCCGCCGACGAACCCATGATGCCGATTTTACGCGGATCAATGCCCCATTTCTGTGCATTTTCCCGCACTATTTGGATGGCTCGTTGGGCATCCTGCAAGGGCACAATTTCCTTATGGTCAACCAATTGCGTTTCGGGCAGCCGGTAGCGCAGCACAAATGCCGCCACGCCCGCCGCTTGCAGGCGTTGCGCCATACTACGGCCCTCATGACCAGTCGCCAAACCCGTATATCCGCCGCCAGGACAGATGATGACCGCGGCCCCACTGGCTTTCTTTTTATCCGGCAAATACATGGTCAGGCTGGGGGTAACCACCCTGATCATCCATTCCATCGTGTCCTGGCCACGCGGCTCGATCTCGGTGGAATCGCGCAGACCAGTCGCCGGTTTGCTGTTGGGCGGTGTGCCAGGGTAGAGGGCGATGCGCTGCTGCGCGGATAACAAATGGCAGCAAAAAGCCAGGAACAGTAAGCAGAATGCGCGGGCGATGGTCATCGTTTATTGCTTATTTGTAATTTTTTTAACACACAAAGCAAAGTGATTTTTACAACACAAAAGGCACAAAAGATCAAATAAACGCGACCGCTTATTTTGTGTTCTTTTGTGCCTTTTGTGTTTCAAAAATATCCTTTTGCGTTTCAAAAAATATTTTTGTGTTTTTAGCCCGGCGGTGGCGCCGACGGTCTTTTCAGAATCAGACTATCCGCTGGGTAATGTACCTTCAGCGTGTCCATTTGTGCTTTTGCCCAGTTAATAAGTGTTTGGCGTTGTGCATCCGAGAGATTAGCCGTGGAGTGCAGGCCTAGCGTGGTATAGGAGGGCAGGGGCATTTCCTGGCTTTCCACCATTTCGGCGATTTCCTCCAGTTTATGGTTCTGGATCGCTACCTTCCGGCTCGTGAAAGTAGAAAAATTCAGGTGCTGTTTGCCTTCCTCTACATGATCGGCCAGCCACCACGCGACGGGCTGAATGTTGGCGTACCACGGATAGGTGGTTAGGTTGCTGTGGCAATCGTTGCAGGCACCTTTCAGGATACCCGCCACCTCCTCCGGCACGGTATATTTGGTAGAAATGTCATACCGTTGATCGTTGGAAATGTTTTTAGCCGGGCGGAAAAACTGAATAACGACCAGTATTCCTAATAGGGCGAGCAATATTTTGTTTCTCATGTTTTAATTAAAAGTTTTAGTTGAAAATCATTGTTTTGTAAAGACCGGACACATTGGATGGCATTAATGTATGTATTTTTGACTACACATTTAAATCACCGACTATGAAAACACTTTTCCTTGTTCCCCTACTCTCGTTATTTACTTTTATTTCTTTCTTGTCTTCACAGGTCGGCGCGCTGGACCTTACTTTCAATACGGACGGTAAAGTCACGACCGCGCTTGAGCCGATGAGTATAGACCACTTATATGCCCTGGCCATACAACCCGATCAGAAAATCGTGGCCGCCGGATACGCGCACGGTGGTGCTAATCAGGATTTTGCCCTGGCTCGTTACCATCCTGACGGTTCGCTGGATGCCAGTTTCGGGGTGGATGGCAAAACCATCACGGATTTCAATGCTGGTGCCGATGCCGCGACCTCTATAGTACTGCAACCTGATGGCAAAATCATCGTGGCAGGATATGCTTTAAATGGGGTACAAACCGACTTTGCGCTGGCGCGATATTTAGAAAATGGCTCTTTAGATCCTTCTTTTGGCATTAATGGCCTGCAAACTACGGCGATCGGTCTCAATAATAGCGAAGGCTTGTCCGTAGCATTACAAGCCGATGGCAAGATCGTGGTGGTCGGCACGGCTACTCTTATCCCGACCAGAGGAGCATTTACAATGGCCCGTTACGACACAAATGGTGTGCTGGATACCACTTTTGGAGCGGGCGGAATTATGATTAATGCCATTGATTCCACTGATGAACACGCCTTCTCCGTGGCCATCCGCCCCGATGGTAAGATCGTGGTGGCTGGTTACGCCCACCCCAACCTTGATGCTTACTACGATTTTGCCATCGCTCAATACTTGCCAGATGGTTCTCTGGATTCAACTTTTGGCATCAATGGTCGGCAATTAACTGATTTTCAAGGATTTAATGATTATGGGTATGCTATGTTGTTGCAGTCCGATGGGAAAATCGTGGTGGCTGGCTCTACCCGTGCTGGCAACACGATGTTATCCATGGCTGTGGTTCGTTATAATGCCGATGGTACGCTGGACACCAATTTCAGTCAGGATGGAAAAACGATAACCAGTGTTAATTTTCAAAGCGATGCGGCTTATAGTATTGCGCTCCAGACAGATGGAAAAATTGTCGTGGCTGGTTCCAGTTATTTGTCCTTATATGAAAGTTTTCGTTTCGCAGTGCTCCGCTATCTCCCGAATGGTAATTTGGACAATGAGTTTGGCAAAGTGACTACCGCCTTTCAGGTGGGCAACGATCAGGCATACGCCGTAGCCATTCAGGCCGATGGGAAAATCGTCGCGGGTGGCGGCTCTACCAATTTCGATTTTGCCCTGGCCCGCTACCTTCCGGGAGAGGTCGTTGGCGTAGGCGACGTGCCAATTTCTACTCATGCGCTATTCATTTATCCTAATCCGGCGGCGGAACAAATTGTAATGGAATATTCATTGGATAAAGCCGAGCCTGTTTCGATTGCTCTGTACAACCAGTCGGGAAAAATCATTCGGCTTTTCAGCAATCAGGAACAGCAACCGGCGGGTAAACAGACAAGATCATTGTTATTACCCAGTGGTTTGCCGTCAGGTAATTATGTTATTGTGCTGACTACGCCGAGCGGACGGGCGAGTTGGCCGATAGTGAAATAAACCCCATCCCTAACCCTTCCCCCGAAAGGGAAGGGGATCAAATCGTGATATTTCCTATTGGTTTTCAGTACCTTGGGGATTGAAATTGTATTTCACCAAGATGCTGATAATCAACTGCTTGCAACTCAATGCAGTCCCCCTCCTCTTCGGGGGAGGGGCTAGGGGTGGGGTGCTTACCCGTCTTCACCTTCCTTCTTTTTCGCCGCCGATTTGCTCTGATTGATCCGGTAATTAAAAGTCAGATTCACCTGTCGCCGCCGCCATTGGAATTCACTTTCACTGCGAAAATTATCGCCTTCAGTGATGCTGCGCCATTTGCGGCTGTTGAGCAAATCGGACACGTTCAGCGTCAGCGTACCCTTATTGCGCAGCACATCCTTGCTGGCTGCTAAATCTATGAAATACAAGGCTTTGCGACTGCCCTGCGCCGTTTTTTGCGGGGCTTCGTAGTTGCCGCGTATTTGGAAATCAAAGTTTTTGGGCAATAAAAATTTGGACGTGGCGCGGGCAAACCAACTGTAAGTGGTGGCTTCGTAATCGGCTTCAATATTACTGCCGTCAATAGTGGCATAGAAAAAATTGACATTGCCGTCCAGTTTCCACCATTTTTTGGGCGAATAAGCGGAAGTAAATTCCAGCCCGAGGGCATCGCCCGAACGCAGGTTTTCCGGGCGGGTGGTGGCGTTGCCCGCATCGTCGAGTTGCCGGATACGCTCAATTTTATCCTTGGTATGCCGGAAATAAACCGAAGAGGACAGGGAGCCTTTATCAAAATAACGGATGTGCCCCAACTCTAATACGTCACTGAATTCAGGGTCGAGATCGGGGTTGCCGCTCCAGAAATTACGGCTGTCGGTGAAGGTTGAAAACGGACTTAAATCATTATACACCGGACGGCGAACGCGGCGGCTGTAACTCCACTGGATGGCGTTATTTTTAGGTAAATCGTAGGTCAAATGCAGGCTGGGGAAGAAATTAAAATAATTGCGCGGGTTTTCCTCGTTGGTTTCAGCGAGTAGCGTTTTTATGTCCGTATGCTCTGCTCGCAGACCACCTTGCCACGAAAATTTACGGTGTTTATTTCCATAAATCAAGTAAGCGCCATTGATGTTTTCTTTATAAAAGAAGTCATTATCCAGACCGGGAACCGTGCTGAATGAGCCATCGGCATTCTTCTCAGTGACGAGATAATCGTTTTCCATATCCCGAAAACTACTGCGCAGTCCCGTCTCGAATTTGCCGTCTTTACCAATGGGGCGCACATAGTCCAGTTGGAGCAAATATTGATTTTCGTATTCGTCATTCACTGATTTTTGGAAGACCGAATTGGCCGCGTCTTCCGTGCCATTGGGGAAAAACGCCCGCTGCGGAAACGACTGATCGGAATGCTCCCAGTAATTCAGGTACTTGGCTTCGGCGGTCAGTTCATGGCCTTCGCTGCCGAATTTGCGCTTATAGACCAGCGAATACTCGGAATTGGGTTCGTCTTCCGTTTCATCCTGCTGGCGCAGCGTGTAACCCAGCGGCGTATTGAGATTAAAAAGATAGTCTTCGTACCGGATGTCGGTCAGGCGTTGGGCATCGCTGCGCCGCCACAAAGTAGAAGCCGTCAGGATGCTGTTTTCGCTGAAAAAATAGTCGAGGCCGCCGCGAATATTGTTGTTCAATCCCTTGAATGCATTCGTCGTAGTTTGCCGCAACAGGTAAGTAGTATCGTTGGCAGAACGCTCCTGAAACATGAAGCCGCCGCCGGGCGAATCGCGGTACGAAATGCCATAATTGATAAAGAAATTGACTTTTCGGTGGCGGTAGTTGAAGTTGAGTGCCGCCCCGAAATTGGTAGGATTACCCGCAATCAATTCCACGGAGCCATTGAAACCCTGTTTCTGGTCTTTTTTCAAGATAATATTAATAATGCCCGCCGAACCTTCCGCCTCGTACCGTGCCGAAGGATTGGTAATAATTTCCACCCGCTCGATCATGCTTCCCTGCAATTGTTGCAGTCCTCTACTTCCCTTGAAACTGACCAGCCCCGAAGGTTTGCCATCAATCAGAATGCGTACATTATCGCTGCCGCGCAGTTTGACATTGCCGTCCGGGTCCACCGTTACGGAAGGAATATTGGTCAATATGTCCGACGCGGAGCCGCCCGCATTCGAGAGGTCTTTGCCGACATTGAAGATTTTTTTATCCAAAGCCAGCACCATCGTACTTTTTTCGGCGGTTATTTCTACTTCATTGATGGTGTGGGAAGTAGCAGCCAAATGTAAGGTGCCCAGATCATGTTGCGGGTGGGCCTGACTTAGAGAGAACTGTGGGGTTTTCATGGTTTCAAAACCAATAAATTCTATTTCCGCCACAAATTGGCCCGGTGGCAGCGTGACCGTAAATTCGCCTTTTTCATTGGTTAAAGCGCCATTCACCAGTTTATTATCCGACGCTTGTAAGACGCGCACACTGGCGTAACCGAGTGGGGTTTCGGTGGCTGCTTCGGTGAGTTTTCCAGTAACAGACGTATTTTGCGCCAAAGCGGTGTGAAAAGCAAAGAAGGCAAGCACCAGCAGGGTAGGGGTAGGCAGGATTAATTTGTGAAAACGATTCATATAGAAAGATTTTTTCGTGCAGTAGTGAGGCGGCAAAGTTATTCTTCGCCTGGCATACCCAAGCTGATGTGGCGAGGTAGGGGCGTTTTTTGGCGACGTAGGCTGGGAAAGTGTGGCTTATTTCATCATCACCGTATTAGTTTTTTATCAATTGCTCACCCTGTACTAATAAACAATCTTCCCATTATGAAAATCACCGCACTTTTCCTGATGTTTCTGGGTGTCCTGTTCATCCTGGGCTTTGGTTTTGCATTCCTGTTACTGTTCGCCATGTCTTTCGATGCGCCGGGCTCTATCGGTACGCTTGGAGTCTGGGCCATTCATTTGTTTATTTTCCTGTTACTGTTGATTTTTATGGCCACCCTGATTTTTTCGGCAAAAGCTTACCGCGCAGGCAATTATACACGCTCGGTAGGCTTTGGGTCGGTCTTTGGCCTGGCTGTCTTCGGTTCACTGGTTTTTCTGGGAAAAGCCAGTAATGATACTCTACAGGATATTCAGGCTACGAATGCACAGGAGGCAGAAGACGCCCGGTTATATCCAATGCAGCAATTCATTCGTCCGGTCGAAGGTGGCGCGGATACCGTTATTGTCTTTCCCAGCCGTATTGTGGCTTATCGCCTGTACGTGCAAGGCGGTAAGCCTTTTGCCGGGCCAATCGGTGATTTGAACGCAACACGGGATACTATTCTGGTGAATAATAGTGAATTTGATAGAAAAATGAAGCGACAAGAATTGAATCAGTTTGTGGATGACAAGGGACGGAGGCTGACAGAGGTGTTTGGGATTCGCTAGAAACTACGGACTTGATCGAAGTACCAATTCATAATCTCAAAGAATTTATTCAATTCTATTGGGTCTTGTAAAACGCTTATTTTAAAAGAAGGCCGCTTTTCAATTTTATCCATAGAAATATTGACTCCTTTTATGGAATTTAATCTTGAAATAAATTCCTGACGCATTCCGAGACTATCAAATGGTTGGCGAATTCTCATCCATTGAAATTGGACTTCAATGGCACCATTAGTCCATAAACCAATTGCATAATGCGATTCTTTGAGCCGCAGTATTGGGAAAATAGAACCTTGCGCAGTACCATTTCCACCCCAAAATTCACTGACTTTTGGCCGTATCCAGTCCAGTATTTGCTTAACTAATGCTGTTTCTGCCTGACCGTGATTTTCCAAATACTTGGACAGAAACGATTCTTCTGTCCATTTTCCAACACTATTTCGATTAGTAGATTTGACTAACTGGGCATTTGAAGTAAGTCCAACCACACGTGGCACCAAGGTTTTCAGATTTTGCCCTATAAATTGCCTGATTTCAACGCCCAATATCTCTGCGGGAGACATTTGGCCGTTTAAAAACTCAATCACCCGCTGCAATTCTTTGGGGATAATATCGGCAACAATCAGCATTCTGATTTTTCCTGCCAGTAAATTGGTCTGCACATTTTCCCAAAATTTATCTTCCTCTTCTCCTTCTAAAAAATCGCGCAGTGTTTCCTCAATTCCTTTATCGGCATTTTTGTATTGCGCTTCAAATTTTAATTGAATTTCGTCCAAACTCCAATAACTCACACCATTGGCTGCGTAGTCTAAAATTTGCCCGATTACTTCGCGCCGGATTCTGGTGTCTGTACTGCGTTTTACTTCAACCAAAGTTGGAATACCGTCTTGGTCAATAAAAAGATGATCAAGTGACCAGCGGCTATTAGCAACTTCTGAATCATGCACACCAATTTCCCGTGAAATAAGCAGCCAGCGACGGGGTCTTCCCGGATTTATCTGGCTTCCTGATAATAAGTTTGGGTAATCAGCCAGCAATTTTTGCAATAAATCCTCAGTCAGATAGCCTGATTCATTCATCTCAACCAATTCTCCCCTTTCGTTTAGAAGAAAGATTTGTTCTTTCATAAGATTTTTTTAATAGTAAAACTATCCTCCGTCAAAATTTTCTTATCAACTGTCATTCATTGAAAATTAAAGAAAATTTCACCAAAAACCATCTGCCGAATCCGCCGGTACGATTCATTAATTACCTCTCGACATTACGTAGTAATATCGATTTTTGACAAAAGGCTATTGATTTTCAACAGTTTCTTTGACTGACTATAACTAATCAATGTCGAAAGGTAATAGAGTTGTTTTGCTATGATAATCAACGACTTGTCAAAATTTGCCATACTGATAGGAGAGCCAATTTATAGTGTCTTCGCTAGAAACGATAGAATCTCCAAGTTGGGTAAAAAACATGGCAATTGATTATCAGCAAGTTA
>JANPIV010000062.1:0-32061 GCA_031425155.1 Saprospirales bacterium
AAAAAATGGCATTGATCACCTCTTGCAAATTCGCTGGTGGTCGCCCGCCCTTTTCCGTACCCGATTTGCTGCCCGGCAGCACTTCCTTCAACTTCGACCAGCCGTTCTTGCTCATGTCGCTTGGATACTTCGCCCGTTTGGGCGTACTTTGCATCGTACTCATTACGTGTGGCTTTTATGATTAGACACCACAAAATTCACCGTTTTGAGTACATTTTTTAGCGTTTTTAGGTTTTAAAACAGCCTCTAAGAATGAAAGAATCCTAACAAAAAATAATTTTTAAATGCCATTACAAGAAATTATCAAACTAAAATTAGACAACTATGTCAGACGTGCACAGCCTGAAAACTCATATTGGGTTGATTTCAGCAAACAAAAAATAAATAATCTATATATAAAAAATTATGGAGATATTTTCAATATTATTATTTATTCCAGCGAAGAGAAAGACACTGATTATTACATCATCCCATATTCAATAATCAAACACTTGTTTCAAGATAGTTATTTGACTAAAAATAATAAAAATGATTCTAAAAAACGTTGGACAGCAACAATTAATAATCATATTTTCAAGGTTTCTAATTGCCCTGAAAAAGTTGATATCAAAACATATTTTGCAAACATATATCAATCCAATAATTACATAAAACAACCGTATGACAATGAATATGAAATTGAGAATAAAAAACAAGAAATTTATGTGAGACTAAAACAATCACTCTTCCGAAGAAAAGTTTTACAAAACTTTTCTTTTACTTGTTGTGTGTCAGGTATTACAGAGGAAGATCTACTAGTTGCTAGCCATATTGTTCCATGGTCTACAAATAAGCAAATCAGACTAGACCCCGCAAATGGATTATGCCTATCAACACTTTATGATAAATTATTTGACAGAGGATATTTTACCTTGAATGATGATTTAACCATCCAAACGATAAATAACTTTGAGAATATTAGTAAAACATTAGCAGATATACTCAAATTAATAAGTGGATATAAAATTAAAAAACCGATACAAGAAATTAAATTGGACTACTTAAAATATCATAGAGAAAATATTTTCATTGAAAGAAAATATTGATCAATTACTTTCCCGCCGCGATAGTGTTTTCACCAGGCACAACTATTGCAGGGGCCAAGTCAAAAATCACTCACTCCGACGTGCATTTGGTGTTTTCACCAAGCGCGTCAATTAAAATATGATAAAATGACATTTTACGATAGATACGTGAACGGAGAGACAGAAAAGGTCTATGCGGACATTGAACAATTAGGGCAAGGTGCCTTTCTCTCCGACAATTACGTTGATGTTGAAAAAGTGTTGACTGAGACTTTTACCAGAATTTCTTACAACCTGGACATCATTTATAAAGAACTTGTAGCGATTAATTATTGCTTTAAAAGTGATTTCGAATACAACTCTGAGAGGCCATTGGTCAAACCACTGGCTAAAACCGAAAAACTGCTGGCAGATTTAGATGATTCAATGAAACCTTTTGGTTTTGTGCCACAATCTTTGAAACTATTTTATAAAATTGTTGGTGCTTGTAACTTAGGCTGGGACTATGACACAAACGAAGATTTTATTTGGAATTGTGCGGATCCAATTCAAATTGTAAGCCTGGAAGACCTGGTGTCAGAAGTAACACACAAGGACTATTTAGAAAACTTGGAAAACTCTTTTGCAGAAGACGGTTTTGTTTCCTTGCCACTTTCTGCCGACTATTTGCATAAGGACAATATTAGCGGGGGACCACCCTATTCATTGCAATTGACAGATAAGCCAAGTATTGACGGACAACTTTTATACGAAGAGCACAATACGACATTTATAAACTATCTGAGAATTTGCTTTGACCATTGCGGGTTTTCAAGAATTGCAAATAAGGACAGTAATAACGACTACCAAACATTTTTTAATAAGGTGAAACCGAAACTGAAAAAAATATAGCAGCCCCTATTACATTACCTGTGTAAGCGGAAAATATAAGTTAAACCGTTTTCTAGGTATGTGTGATTGGAACAAAGCATTCGATGTGGAAATTAAACAGAAAAATGCAAACTAAAATACATCACCGCATGACCACAAATGCACCTAAAGACATCGACGCTTACATCGCCGATTTTCCGGCAGACATCCAGAAAAAACTGGAACAAATGCGAGCCACCATCAAAAAAGCCGCACCGGATGCCGAAGAAGCCATCAAGTACGCTATGCCGACTTTCACGCTGCATGGCAACCTCGTCCACTTTGCCGCTTTCAAAAACCACATCGGGTTTTATCCCGCTCCGATGGGCATTGAAGCCTTCAAAGAAGAACTATCGGTCTATAAAGGTGCCAAAGGTTCGGTGCAGTTTCCGCTGGACCAGCCGTTGCCTTTAGACTTGATCACCAGAATGGTAAAGTTCCGGGTGCAGCAGAGTTTGGAGAAAGCGGCGATTAAGAAGAAAAAATAGAGCCTTTTTGACAAATAGATAGATTGACGAATGCAGATTACATGATTGTTGATTTTTGATGTAATGCCTTGCTGCCACCCTAAACTACCCTCCCCCTTATTTGTTACCCCTCTCCAAGCAAGCCCGATTACCCACCCACACCATGCAAGAATCCGTGCCCACCGACGTCCAACTGGACGAAGCCCACCACAAAACCCTGCGTTCCTTCCGCGCTTCGCGGATGATTCTGCCCATTTTATTGGGCATTGCAGCAGTGGGCTATTTATTCTACCGGCAATTCGACGTGGAGCGATTCCGCGAAATACACTGGACCTGGACGGCTTTTGGTTGGATCGGCGTGGCGTTTGTGCTGCTCGTAATCCGGCATTTATTTTACGCTTTGCGACTGCGTACGCTTACGGGCGGTTATTTCTCGTGGCGTAAGTGCATCCAACTCATCGTTTTATGGGAATTCAGCGCGGCGGTCACCCCTACCAGTAAGGGCGGCCCGCTGGTGATGATGTTCGTGCTGACCAAGGAAAATCTCTCCGCCGGGCGCACAGCAGCGGCGGTGATCTACGCGATGGTCTGCGATTCCGGTTTCTTCGTGCTCACTCTGCCCCTCTGGCTGGCACTCTACGGCCCGCCGATGCTCTATCCGGGCATGCGTACTTTCAACGACCTCAGTCTCGCCAACGTAGCCTTTTTTGCCACCTACACCATCATGCTGGTCTATTGGCTGGTGCTGATCTTTTTCCTGTTTGTCAAGCCACACTACACCGAAGGCGCGCTCGACTGGGTGGCAAGGCGGCGATTTTTGAAAAAAATGGCTCCCAAAATCCGGCGGGTCGGGGAAGAATTTGCGCGGGCGGCTGACGAGATGAAGGGCCAAAGTTGGCGGTATCACCTGCGGGTCATCATCGGCACCATCGGAGCCTGGACCTGCAAGTTTGTGATGATTAATTGCCTCATCATCGCCATCGTACCCAGTACGCCGGTGGATGGAGCCACACAAGCCTTTATCTATGCGCGGCTGGTGGCGATGTTCATCGTCATGGCTTTCAGTCCGACGCCGGGCGGAGCGGGCCTGGCCGAAATGGCGCTCGTGGATTTCACCAGCGACTATGTGCCACGCGGTATAGGCCTCGTGGTTGCCCTGCTGTGGCGCGGCATGGCCTACTATGGTTACTTGCTGCTGGGCGCCATCGTGGTGCCGGGCTGGATTGCGCAGCACGTAGGTAAAAAGGCGGTGGCCGAAAACGCCGGGCCCGCGCCGGAAAGCCTGCCTTCCTGATCGCGTATGGAAATTTATTTACTCTGCTTATTCGCTTTCCTGGCCGGTTTTATTGATAGCATTGTCGGCGGTGGCGGCCTGGTACAAATTCCGGCTTTTTTCATTCTTTACCCGCAATTGTCCGTTCCGCAGATCATCAGTACGAACCGGCTGGCTTCTGCTGTGGGTACGGCCGTGGCCGCCTGGAACTATGCCCGCACGGTACCAATTCCCTGGAAAACAGTGCTTTATGCGGGTGCCGGTGCCACGGTCATGTCGTATTTGGGCGCCACCGTACAAAGTATGCTGCCATCGGCGGCCCTGAAGCCGATCATTCTGCTGCTCATTGTGGCCATCGCGATTTTCACTTACCGCAAAAAGGATTTTGGGCAGCACGAAGCCTTTCGGGTACCGGAGGAACAACGCCCCTGGTATGCCCTGGCGATTGGTATGGTGCTGGGTTTTTACAACGGTTTCGTAGGGCCGGGCACGGGTAGTTTGCTGGTCTTTGCGTTTGTGAGTATGATCGGCTACAGTTTTTTGAGTTCCTCCGCCCTGTCCAAAGTAGTCAATGTGATCGCGGACACCGCCTCGCTGGTATTCTTTTTATTCCACGGATATGTATTATTTCACCTCGCTTTGCCGATGATGGTCTGCAACGTGGCGGGGTCCTACGCGGGCAGCCGCATGGCCCTTTTACGCGGCAATGTCTTTATTCGGAAAGTGTTTATCGTGGTCGTCATGGGCATTGTTTTACGTTTTGGCTGGGATGTGGTGAAAATGTGGTGGAAGTAAAAAGCAGTAATATATTTGCCGACATTTTTAATCTTATTTCTTCATATTTTAAACCAAACTTAGTACAATGAAACACCTTTTTACCCTTATCCTTTTTCTAATGGTCAGTGTAAGCAGCAGTTTTGCTACTGATAAGCCATTGGAAGTAAAATTTGATCTGCAACAGGTCAGCAAAGAGGCGGGCATTGATCTGTCCGGTATGTACAACCTGACGGTGGAGGATTTCCTGGCGTTGAGCCCCAGTAAAATCAAGGCGAAAACCGGGAAAAAACTTTCTTTCAAGGAAGCCATTGCTTTGAAAGCGGCCCAGAAGAAAATCAAAAAAGAATTTTCCACTAACGCTCCTGGTGGAGCGGGCAGCGGAAAAACCCAACTGGCGGCTTTTCTGCTGTGCTTTTTTCTGGGATTTCTCGGCGTACACCGCTTTTATATGGGGTACGTGGGCATCGGGATTATTCAGTTGCTGACCCTCGGGGGTTGTGGCATTTGGGCCCTGATTGATCTTGTTATGATCATTACCGGCGATTTAAAAACCAAAAGTGGCGAAGATTTAGAACCATGGTAAACTGGAACCATCCCAGGGTCATCATGGCCAGATTGGTCCTGTATGTCCTTGTTCCATTGGTTTTGCTGATACTGCCCGCATCATATTTCGATGATGGGGGCAGTATTTGCCTTTCTGTTCTATTGTTTAATAAGGAATGTTATGCCTGTGGAATGACCCGATCAATTATGCACCTTATCCACCTGGATTTTACGGACGCCGTTTATTATAATCCCATTGGCTTTCTGGTGTTTCCATTACTGGCCTATATGTGGATCAAATATTTTTTAAAGGATTGGCGCAGGTATAATAAAGTGCGGTTAAACAATGCTGTTTTATAGCATAAAATACTAATTTCTATCAGGACCGATCAAATTGAAAAACAGAATATTACAACTCCTGAATGTGCTCGTCTCCTTCCTCTTTGTGGCTGGCGCGCTCTTCGCATATCAGGAAATTCCGCTGCTAGCCTTCTGGATAAGTATTATTTTATTTGGTGGAGGTGGCTTGGCTACCCTACGCAGTCTGCTAAATCCCGCTTATTTTTCTGCCAATCCTAACGGTCCTCTGTTCGCTCCAACGCTGGTGCAACAAGTGAAAAGCAAACAGGACGATTCAGGCGTTTTTACCTACGATGCTACTGGTTTTAGTTACATGCAATATCCCAAATCGGAAGCGATCCGCTGTAACTGGACAGATGTAGAATCTCTATTTGGTTATAATATTAGTTATTATGACGACCGCTATACAGTAGATGAAGTGAATCTGGATATTTTCACCAGTAATTATGAGCCGATTAGCATCATGCAATCAACGCGCGGCTGGCATCAATTTATAAATAGACTGAGTGAAAATATACCTACAGTGCCGAGGAGGTGGGCAGAGAAAATAGCGGGGCCGCCATTTGGCAAGAACCTGACTCTGCTCTATGATAAGCGAGGCCGGACAAAGGAGGAAGTAGAAAAAGTGTGTTATCCAGATAAATACGACGACCAATAGACGATTCAGATGTACTTCGTCTGGTTCTTATCATTCAGAATATCTTTCAATTCATTCAGGTAAGCATACTGCACCGGCATCACACGTTTGAGGGCTTCTTTCACCACGAAAAACGCACCCTGTTCCATATCCGGGATCAGATTTTTGATGCGTTGTTTGGCTTTGGCCTTCGCCACCCGATAGTCTTCGTACATCAGTGCGCGCAGCGAGGGGATTTCATGCCAGTCGGCTTCGATAGCAATCGCCTTGTGGGCATCGCCATTGGCATCGGTCACCGGCTCCAGTTCGATAAAATTAGTCATGCGACACGGCGCGTTTTCTTCGGCAGATGGGGCTTGCCACTGCGCATTTTCAGCGTCGGGCTGCTCCTCCTGGCGTACTAAAAACACTTCGAGGCCTTTTTCACCGACCCGGTAAATGATGACGTCCACTTGTTCGTTTACTGGCATAAAAAAGAATTAACGGAAATTACCGTACGGAGGAACTTATAAAATATTGCTTGTCAATGCTTTGCAAACTTTCAAAACTTTCAGTTTGTAGCATAAACTGGGAATAAAACACACTGGGCCACAAAAAGTTGGCCTCAACACGGGGTAAAGAAACGCATTTTTTGCGTTCTCAGACTCCGAAGTCTTTACATCAAATACGAATAGACGGCACGGCGGGTTTTTTCTTCGCCGGTTTGGTCGCGGCGGGCGGTGGCGGTGGCGCGCCCTGATCGGCACCCTGCGGGGTTTCTTCCTGCCGCAAACGCTCTTCGGGCAGCAATTCATCGTCCGGGTGGGGCAGCTGGCCATCGTCTTTGGGGAAAGCCTGAGCGTTCGGCGAGTCATCGCCAAAAGGCCTGAAATCGAAAAAATCTTTGAAAAAATCTTCCAGCCCGGCCCCGCTGTCCATGTTTCCACCCGGTGGAGAGAAGCGGAAAAAATGGGTGCTGCCGCCATCGAAAGTGGTATCGAAACGGAAATAAACGCCGCTTGAATCGGAAGAGACATCCGGCAGGGCCGAACGAAAATCCTCAAAACCCTGCATCATCTGGCGTTGCATTTCGCGCAGCCGTTGTTGCATTTCTTCCAGAGAAGAGCGGTTCTGGGCCATAGCATGGTGTGGTGCGGCCAGCAGTGCCAAAAGCAGCACTATAAAAGGGATTTGTTTTTTCATAGTCATTCAAACACGCAGTTTAGCAGCATGAGGTGGGCAAAAATACGCAAACTGAAAAAATGAACACGGCAAAAAAATGCGTCAATAACGATTTGTTTAAACCTTTGTCGCACTTCGACCAGCCAAACCCGTCCTAAAAACTTTCACTGCGCATGATTCGCCTCCTGTATTTTCTATTACTGGTCGCAGCGTGGAGTGGCTGCACCCCATCCGCTCCCCATCACTCCATGGCATTTTATTACTGGCAAACCACTTTTCGCCTTTCCGCCGGGGAAGTGCGGTATTTGGACAGCCTGCATTGTCATACCTTATATGTCAAATTTCTGGATGTGGGCCGTTCGTCCGAATCCGGCGAAATTCGGCCATTTTCCCAACTGAACGTAGCCGACACCACGGGCCTGGCCGGACGCCAGATCGTACCCACCGTTTTTCTTACCAACGAGGTTTTTAAAAATATTTCTGCTGAAAAAACAGATTGGCTGGCGCAAAAAACGGCCACCAGTCTGGCCAATATTGCCCAACGTTGCCCAGCCGGAAGTGTCGGCCCACTCTATCAATTCGATTGTGACTGGACGCCTTCCACGCAAGCGGCCTTTTTTAGTTTTTTGCAAAAAATCCGCGTTTATCTGCCCAAAAACAGTCAATTGAGTGCCACTATCCGGTTGCACCAGTACAAATTTCCCGACCAAACCGGCGTCCCCCCCGTAGAACGCGGGATGCTGATGCTCTACAACACCGGTGATCTGGATGATCCGGCGGAAATAAATTCGATTTTTCAACCCGCTGCGGCCCGCCGTTATATTGTTGTTGCGCCCAGCCGCTACCCGCTCCCGCTCGATGTGGCCCTGCCGGTTTTTTCCTGGACGCTGGTCTTCCGCGACGAAGAATTCTGGAAAATTATTCCCGATGCTCACCCGACGGATTGGGCTGATACCAGTCGTTTTGAACCACTTGGCCCCGGTCGTTTCCGCATTCGGCGCGGCACTTTTGTCAGCGGCCATTATCTTCGCCCGGACGACCGGCTGCGGGTGGAGACTATTTCGCCGCCGCTGTTGCATGAAGCCGCACGACTGGCCGTCCAAACCGATCTGGCCAAGGATGCAACGGTCGCTTTTTTTCACCTGGATTCTACGACGGTGGCACAGTACCCGGTATCGGTGCTGGATTCGGTGAGCCGGGTGATCGGCAATGAATAATAGGAGCAACCCGACATCCGAATTTCCCATTGAAACGGCAAAAAATAAGCAGTAAATGAGCAAAATGATATTCCGCATCTTAAAAGCCCCCCCCTGCCCCCCCGTAGAGGGGGGGAGTGCATGGAGCAGAACATGGAATTTGTTCTTTACTCTTTGCAAAACATTCATATCGCCCTTTTCTCAAGGTAATAAAAATCAACAGCCAATACCACGATCAAGTCCCCCTCCCTACGGGGGAGAGCCTGTCCCGTACTTTAGTCGGGAGGTTAGGGGTGGGGCTGTCTTTTTACTTCTCCTCACTACTTCTTTCCAAACCCCCGCCCCCGTCGGCGCAGTGCAAAGCCGCTGTTCCACCGCGCCAGTATTTACGGGGTACACGTTTTTGCATCCTGATATTGTCAATCGCAACGCCGCTTATGCGCCTTTTTTCTTTCAATGGGACGATTATTACCGGCAGTTTTACTTTGAACGCGATATTCAACGGGAGGAAAATGTAGCCGAGTGGGTGGAGCGTTTTTGTGGCCGCCCGCTGCCGAAAGATGTGGACGGCTTGATCTATGGTACGAGTTTTAGTGAATTGGAAGAATTGCGTTTGTCGGCTGCCGACCCCAAAAAACTGACGCCGCTGCCTTACCGTTTGGCAGGTAATACTTTTGCTGAAATGATCGCCCTGAACGGCTGCACCGAAGTAGTGGAGTACCTCATGTTTGCCAAAAAATGTGAGCCCAACGTAGTCGCCGTGGGCGATGGCTGGACGATCCCGGAACGCGATACGGCCAGTATGCAACTGCTGATCGAAGAGGGTTTGGGACGTTTCCAGCAGACGGAATCGCATTTTGTGCGGCTGCGTTATGCGTACCAGATCGTGCGGTTGGCGCACTACAAACGCGATTGGCAGTACACCGTAGATTTGTATAATTATTTGTTGCCCAAAATAGACCGGCGCAAACTCAGCATTGTGTATTACTGGACGCTGGGGCACCTCGCCGGGGCGTTGCAGCAACTAGGCAAATACCCGGAAGCGGCCTACCGCTATTCGCTGATTTTTCGGTATTGTCCTTCCAAACGCACCCAGGCCTACCGCAGTTTTTTGATTCGCAACGACCAGGATTGGAACGCTGCGCTGCTGCTTTGTCAGGATGACGGCGAAAAATCCACGCTGCACATCATGCGGGCAGGCGGTTCGCATACGTATGCGGTGACGGATATGCAGATGGTGTATGAATTGGAACCGGACAATCCACAGTTGGATTTGTTGCTGGTGGGCGAAGTGCAGCAACTGGAAAAGGTATTTCTCCGCACCCGCGTCACCGACCGGAAACGGGGCGAGGTGAAAGGGCTGATGCAGCGGGAACGGGCGGCGCAGGACATCGTAGAGTTGCAAAAATTCGTGCGGCAAGTGCTGCGCGACGGGCGTACGCCCAATCTGCCGCTCTGGCGTACAGTGGTCGGCTACCTCGAACTATTGGCGGGCGACCGCTATGCCGCCGGACAATCTTTTGATCGCGCCGCTTCTGCCCTCGACCTTTCACTGGCCTATCACCAGGCCCTGGCACGGCAACTCGATACCTGGCGGTTGTTGCTCGAAATCATGAACCTCGATCCGACTGCCGCCACTGTGGATGATGCTGCTTTTCGCATTCGCAGTTATGCTACTTTTAAGACGAATCCGCTTTTTGAACCGTTTTTGCAGGACTGGCTGGCGGCGGCTTATGCGGCTAACCAGAATCCCGGCAAGGCTATTCTGGCTGCCTATCCGCCCGAAGCACTGGGTTACAATCCTGACCTGGACGTGCTGAACGACCTGCTGAAGGTGGCGGATACGGAGAATCCCATTTTGCTGGAAAAAGCGATGGAAATGGACACCAACCCGGACTACATTCGCGGTAGATTGCTGGAAATCAAGGGCGTATATTTGTTCAGCATGGGCCAGCCGGAAGCGGCACTGGCGACTTTCAACAGTATTCCCCGTTTGGAACAGGATAAAATGCAGCGTTTCAATCCGTTTCGGGAAAAAGTAGGTGAGAAAATCCATCGTCCGGTCACCGACTCGCTGTGGCTGAATCGCCGGGAAATAGTGGAAAAAATATTGGACTGGGAATTTCGGGCCAAAGCCGCCAGTGCCACCAACGATCCCGTGGCCGCGTGGTACTATTATTTGATCGGCTTGGGCTATTACAATATGTCGTATTTCGGCTATGAATGGGAAGCGATGGACTATTACCGCAGCGGTTATAACCAGTTGCGGCTGGCCAGCGGCCCACTTTTTCCGCTGAAAGGCTCTCCCAGCGGCAATCGCGAAAACCTGGACGTGAGTCGCGCGCTGAGTTATTTTGAACTGTCCATGAACAGCACCGCCAGCCCCGAAATGGCCGCCCGCGCCGCTTTTATGGCCGCCCGTTGCCAGCAAAAGCAGTGGTTTTGCGATCCCGACTGCCGTTATCGGCCCGGTAGCAAATTAATTCCGACCTTGCCCGAGCAATATGCCACTTATTACAATCTCCTGCGCACCAAATACGCTGGAACCGAATTTTACGGTTTAATTGTCAAGGAATGCAAATGGCTGGCGGCGTATGGAAGGTAATAAGCAAATGGCAAATGGGCAAAAAAGCAATAGGTAATAAGCAAATGGAGCAACGTGACATCCCTATTTTTCATCAGGAAAAGCAATCAGCAAGCAAACATTACCTCCTAAATTTTCCTATCGCCCCTCCCAAGCCCAAGTGCTCAGGAATATTCATAATTCATCATTAATAATTCATAATTCCCAATATGCGTCTGTTATTATTCGTCGCCCTCTGTTTTCCGTTTTTAGCCTCCGCTCAAATAGAGGACGCGAGCGGCATTTTTCGTGAATTGCGGGCACTGGATGGCACCTGGTTCATGCCCACCGACCGGGGCGACCGCCTGGAATCCTGGGCCATCACCGACGACAGCACCCTCACCGGACGTGCTATGCGGATCAAACCCGAAGACGGCGATACCGTGACGCTGGAAACCATGCGGCTCGAGTTGCGTAATGATTCGATTACTTACTACGCGATTGCGCGGGGCCAAAATCAGAACAAACCGATTGGTTTTGGACTGACAGAGGCGGATTACGAAGGTTATATATTTGAAAATCCGGCCCATGACGACCCGAAAAAAATCACCTACCGGCTGCTCAGTAACCGGGAACTGCAAGTCGCCACCGAAGGCATGCGCAGTGGGCGGAAAGTGACCAATGAATACGTGTTCGAGCGTGAATTCAACCCCGGTTCGATAGAGTTCCGGCTGCGGGCAGGCCTAAATGCCTCCACATTGCGCGGCACCGGCCAGTTTCCAGGCGATACGCTCTTCGATGAGCAGTCGCTGGGTTATGGCTACAAACCGGGCTGGGACATCGGCGCGCAGTTTTGTTTCCAGGGGCGCGGCGGATTTTTAAGCCTGCAAATAGACATTGGCCTGGCGGGCAAATACTCCAAAGTGTCCTCCGATTTCATCGGCGATACGGCCGTCTTTATTCGCGACGGCACCTATAATATGACCTGGCTCACCATTGGCGTACAGCCGGAATTGACTTTTCGGCGCGATGGTCGGCTCTCGGTCTTTGCCGGGCCATACATGGGATTCTTGGTGGGTAGCCGCCTGAAAGGCACACAACTTCCAAATACGGATAACAAACTTTTTCGGGCCAATAACGATTTTAAAAAGACCGATTTTGGCTTGCTGGGTGGTTTTCAATACCGCATGAATCCCCGCAAAAAAGACCTGGGGGGCAAACTTGGCCTGCGTTTTCAACTCGGTCTGAAAAATCTGGACAATCTGTACAGCACCCGTTTCAATAATGCTGCGCTCTACAACGGACGGGTTACTTTGCAGGGCGTGGCCGTGTATTATTCAGTAAATTTGTTGAAGTTGTAATTTTTAGATGAGCACATTGACCACATTTTTATTTATTGACCACATTTATTTTTATTCATGGCAAAGCAAAAATTTTACGTCGTTTGGGAAGGCCATAAGCCCGGCGTTTATACCAATTGGGACGAGTGCAAACGGCAGGTGGACGGCTTTGAAAAAGCAAAATACAAGAGTTTTGAGGACCGCGCCCAAGCCGATCAAGCCTTCAAAGGCAATTATTGGAAATATGTAAAATCCGCCGAGCCTGCCAAAACCACGACTGGCAAAGCACCGCGTTCCAGCATTATCAAAGATAGCCTGGCCGTGGATGCGGCCTGCAGTGGCAACCCCGGCGCCATGGAATATCGGGGCGTCTTCACGTCCACCGGAAAAGAACTATTTCGTGTAGGCCCGCTGCCCGACGGCACCAACAACATCGGCGAATTCCTGGCCATCGTGCATGGCCTGGCCCTGCTCCAGCGGGAAGGGCTGCCCACCATGCCGATCTATTCCGATTCGCTCACCGGACGGAGTTGGGTAAAAAAAGGCAAAGCCAACACCAAACTAGTCGCTACCGGCCGCAACGACGAAATATTCCAGCTCATCGAACGCGCCGAACAATGGCTGGCCAAGAACAAAATCACCAATCCTTTGCTGACCTGGGAGACCGAAGCCTGGGGCGAAATTCCCGCCGATTACGGCCGAAAATAATAGAATTGGACGGGGGACCCAACCTGTTGGCCCATACTAGTCAGCCTATTAAAGAAATTGCTGACAACCTGGGTTTTGTTGATACTTCCCATTTTAGCCGGGTTTTCAAAAAGGAGACCAGCTTTTGCCCTGGCGATTTCAGGGGCTGATTAAAAGCAACCGGAATCCGTACCGTAGAATCCGTAATCTGTACCGTGCGCGATGTGGAGAGCCCGCCTACCTTTGTCCTATAAATTTTTAGCCATGCAGCAAACTGTGTTTCTCCTGCTTTTTATTTCCCTGGTATCCAGCACTATCGTACAGGCCCAGACCGACTCGCTGAACCTCGATTTCGAGGAGTGGGTGGATAGTACATTGGTAAACGATTCGATTTTGTTTACTCTTACCGAAGTCCATAAAATAATTGATCCATATAAAGGATATTATAATAATTCCTTAAAAAACTGGTCTGCGCAAGGCCCTTTCTATCGGACTTCAGATGCAGTTAATGGAAATTATGCAGCGGTGATATCACAATGGTACTCCAATGTTGCCGGTGATTTGCAAATTGGCACTTGCAATGCTGGAACTATGTGGCATAAAAAATATTGCAAAAATAATTTACCTATTCGACCCAACACTATCAGCGGTACTTATAAATTCATCAGTGAGGATTCTGCCTCAGCGTATGCAACCATTATCTGTTACCGAAATAACAATGGCACTGGCCAATTGGACACTATTGCGCATACCGTTTTCTACTTTGAACCTACTAACGTATATCAACCATTCACCATTCCATTATCCTATATTGACACTGTGTCACAGATGGATTCTATCCATATTTCTTTTAGGACGCACAACAAGTTCTTAGGAGGCATATTAGGGCCAAGATTGTGTGCCGATTTTTTCCCGCTTTGCAATTTCCTATATTTGGATAATATTAAATTAAATTACCAAACTTCTATCACCGATAATATTGATAACAATCTAAAAGTCTCTATTTATCCTAACCCAGTGAAGGATAATGCCCGAGTAGATATAAACTATACCTCTCCGCTTTCCAAAATGCGATTATATACTAGTACAAGCAGGCTACTGGCCGAATATACTCAGACGCAAGAGATTCATTTAGAATCACTACAGTCGGGCCTATACTTTTTGCAATTTTTGTTCGATGATGGCTATACTTATCATCATGTGTTAGTCAAGGATTAAATCTTCGTGATAATTCTCACCACTGATGGCATAGGTGGCCAAGCATCGCTGAATTTGGCTCGCGTAGCCAAAGGCTTTCTTTTTGGCTACCCAACCCTCGCGCCCCTTACTGCGTCCTGCTCTTAGGAAAGCTGCTTTACTCACCCAAACCAGTGGATTGGCCGGTCAGGAGGTCTTGTTCGCACATTGCGTACATTTTGTCGGGCCGGGAAGGTGTATGTTGGAGCGACTTTCGGTACTTTCTCCTCATAATGAAACACACTTCCCCATGTGCATCGCTACCCGCCTAGGCCTGCTGACGCTTTTCTGCATTGTTTCCATGCAGATGTCCGCCCAATCCGTCATCATTACGACCCAAACGCCCGACCTGTTATACGTGTGTGGGCAGGATGCTTTTGAGGTGACGGTCAAAAACACCACCGCCGTCCCACTCACCAATTTAAAAGTCACCGTTTCCCTGCCCACTGGCATCGAGTACGTGCCTGGCTCGGTTGGCGGTGCTACGGAATTTAATTTAACCAACCCCGGCGCACCTATATTTGCCCTCGCCGATTTGCCCGCCGGTGCCACCGCCGTATTGAACGGACAGGAAAAAGCCACGTGCAGCGTGGTGGCCGCCATCAATAGCGGACAATTATTTAATAATATCATCAATGTCACTTATACGGGTGGCAATCAGCAGATTACCTCGCTGGATTATCCTGTGGAAACGGGTTTGGTTTTCATCGTGAGCGTCAATCCCGTGGCGCAGGATGGCCTGAATGGGCAGGTACTGACGCGCACCATTACGGTCAGCAACACCCGGCAAGGCCCTATTTCGAGCCTGCAATTCAGCGACCAGCATCTGCCCGGTCTGAGCATCCAGTTGGCCGGAATTGACGGGACGAACAGTGCGCCCATTCTTTTTAAGGCCACGGTGCCGGGCAGTTATTTTACCAGTTTTGGCGATGGCGACGCATTGCTGGAATTCAACGAAACGGTCACTTTTACCGAACAAATCACCGTGGAACACTGCGGCCCCGCCTCTTTTTCCAATCCCTCCACTATTCAAATCGGCTGGGGTTGCGGCGATGAAATTTGCCAAAGCGACGTGGCTACGGCGGAAATCACCGCTTTGCCTTCCGCAGGAGACAATGCGACCCTGAAATTTATTCCGCTGTATGCGCCACCCATCAGCGAATGCGCCGGAGAACCCGCCACGCAGGAGTTGGTGATTATCAATACCGGAGCAATAGAAGCGCAGGATTTACTGCTCATTTTGCTGTCCAATGATACCGTGCGCCTGGGCATGGATTATACCTCCCTGGCTTATCAAGTCGGCAACACCTGGGTGCCGCTTGTGCCGGTAAGTGGCCAACCGCAAGCACTGCCCGCCTGTGACGCAACCAGTTATTATTCCAAAATAAATGTCGGGCTTTTTCCTATTCCACCCGGCGATACAGTGCGGGTGCGGTTCGATACGTACTTCTGCCAACCCACCTGCGCAAAAGAAGAAGTCGGCGTGACGGGGCTGTATTTTTACCAAAGTGCGTGCCCCACCGCGCCTGCGCAGAATGGGTACATTTCTTTCGCGCCGGATACGCTACAGTCGTCACTGGAGGCTAAAATCTACTTCGATATTGGGGATTGCATTGCCGATAATTCCGTCCATGCTTTTGATTATTGGGTAAAATCGAAACGTTTGCTGCACAGCACCGGCTACCTGCGTTTGGAAATGGAATTACCGTGGGGCTTGTTCTGGCAGGACGATTGCGACCTGACCCTCGGCGGCAAAGTGCCCAGCCTAGTAAAAGTAGATACCGTGTTGAACGTCAGCACCACGCTGCACCTGGCTTTCCAGTTACCCATGTCGCAGGATTCGATTAGTGGACTGCTTTGTTTGCTCAATATTTGCCAGGACCCCGCTACTTATTCCCCCTCCATCCCTGATCCGCCGCCAAGTGGGTCCAGTTACACGGTGTATCCCGTCGCGCCGCCCTGCTCGCCTTGCATCCAGAAAATAACCGCCACCACTTCTATCGGCACCACGCCCGATGTGGCCACAAGTTGCGGCATCTCCACCTGCGACGGCTACGAATTGGTACTGGATTGTGGTTGTGGCGACCCTGGTTGCGTTGGGAATTCCGGTCCCGGAGCCCTGATTATCGCCGATTACGATACCTGGCGCACCAATGTGGGTCTGCGCGACGATAATGACGACCGCATAGCGGACAACAATAGTCCGGCCAACCCGGCATTGATCCGGCGCGACCGTTTTTTGCCGGGCGATACTATGCGTACCCAACTGCGGGGTGTCATCGCCGAAGGAGCCGTACAGGCAATAAGTTTCCGAATTTTCAACGAAGCCTGGCTGAGCGATTTTGGGATAGACGACGGCGATTCCTTCAAACTTCCGGAGGGTCAGTCTTTATTTACCAATGAGGATTCTTTGCGTTATATCGGCGGTTCGGTCGTCTTAAAAATTGCCGCCACCGGCGCAACCTATGAGTGCCCCATCGCCTCGGCACTCCGGGTAGATGAGAATTATATCCAAATCGCCGTCCCCAACGTACGGCCACAAGAGCCTTACGATCAATTGATTACGATGTTTCACCAGTTCATTATTTCCCTGCCCGATATGGCGGACGCTGGTTGCATTCCGGCGGGTCTGGCCCTGGAAGTGGGTGATTCTCTCCTCTTTCGGGGCGATTTTGTTTTCCGGCAAAATTTTGTTCCCGATGCCGATAACTTCCCACCGCTGATCAATTTTCGCAATGCTATTTGTGGGTCGCGCCAACCGTTTGCCTGGCAATTACCTGGCTGCTTTTCACCTTTAATGCGTCAATATTCCGGTTACACGGAGTCCATTCGCCCGCCAGTGTACAGCATTTTACCGTGCAGTACTTCTACCGAAATTTTTCCTTTTCGCTACACCATGCGGATTGCGCGGGAGAATTTGTTCCCCAACGAAGTGCGGCCATTGGCTTGGTTGAGTAATTACAGCCATACCCTGCCCAATGTGGATTTGCTGGAAACCCGCCTGAAATTTCTGCGTTTGCAGGAAAATACGGACTTGTTTAGTAATCAATTGCTGCCGGTTACTCAGTTGAATAACGAGTTACACCTTGATCTGAATCCCTTTTTTGACAGTCCTTTAGACGAAGGTTTTCGCCTGGAAATCGGGTCCGTCTTTGCGCCAAGTTGTGCCTTCACGGGTACGCTGAAAACGCTGACCCGTGTGCAGCTGCGTTATCCCAACGCGGAATTTCACCGTCCCGAAGTGGAGGAGGTAGAACGGCCCAACCTGACCGGTTACAACAGTGCCGCGCCCAAACTGGCTCTCGTGCCCGAAGATTCGGTCATTGAAGTCTCCACTACGCAACTCGAACTGGATTTTTTGCTGCGCAATCTAACGGCGGCGGCTTCGCCAAATACCTGGCTGACCATCAGTAGTACGAGTAATGGTCTGAGCGATGCGGAAATTGTGCTCCTGCCTTCCGGCCAAACCGTGCCGCTGGCCGGGGGTGTTTTTCAGTTGGGTTCCATCGTTGACTTTGGCCAGCAGCAACTGCGTTTACTCGGCGTTTTGAATATTTGTGAACCGATCACTCTCACCTTTACTTATGGCTGGGATTGCGATCCGGTTACTAATCTGGCCAATCCACCTTGCCGGACTTATACTAAAACCGTACGACTGGTGCCACAATCGCCTGAATTGGAACTGGTTATATTGGAGCAGCCTATCGCCGTGCCGATGTGTGTGCCTTCTGAACCTTTTGTGTTTGAAATTTATAATGCCGCCAAGGGCCGTGCTTATCAGCCGGTCGGTTCCGTAAAACTACCGCTTGGCCTGACCGTGATGCCCGGCTCCTCCTACATTTCTTCCCCATCGGGAGCCACCTGGGTGCCGCTTTCCGAACCCTCATTATCGCCCGGCAATGTGTATGAATGGTCGCCCTCATTGCCAAATGGCTTGTTGCCCTTTGCCCAAAGTCCGCAGAACGGCTTCCGCATTCGTTTTCGGGTGATCGCGGGCTGCGGTTTTGTGGCCAACAGCCAACCGATCTATGGCGCGGACTGCCGCAAACCCTGCGGGCTGGCTTCCAACAAATTACGCAAGCCCGACCTCCCCATCCAGTTGGAAGGCGTGGAACCAAGTTACACCGTGGATGCCAATCTCGCGCTGACCGACCCGAATAGTAGCACGGCCTGCGGCGAAACCACGCAATTAAGCGCCATCCTCAATCTGAGTGCTGCGCCGACGCCGGGCGACAGTGTTTATTTGATTTTACCGGCGGGTATGAGCTATGTAGTCGGTTCGTACCAGCCTGGCACTAATGCGCCCGCCGGGCCACCACAGGTGACGGGGCAGGGCATTCAGTTGCCACTACCGCCCAATGCCGCTGGGTCGGAAGTGCGGTTCACTTTCAGCGTCCGGTACGATCAGGCGGCGGGTTGCAGCGACCAGTCTGTGCTCCTCCAGGTGCGGCAAAAAGCCCAGGCATTTTGTGCGCTGACCAATCAAAATTGCGCCGTATATGTGGCCACCGGCGAGGCGATTTTATTTTTAAAAACCGGCAATGCGGAATTAATACTTAAAGATTTTGCCGCTATGGCGGCGAATAACGGCCTCACTTTCAGTGCGGTACTACAAAATGCGGGTACTGGCGCAGCCAAAAATCCGGTGGTGCAATTTTTCCTCGACCAAAACCACAACGGGCGAAAAGACGCCAACGAACCATTGGTCGGCTCGCAGCAAACCAATGGTTTATTGGCTCCCAATACGCTGCTGTCCATTGGTGGCAGCCTCCAAATGACGGCCGCCCAACTGTGCGATCTGGCTGCCTTAGTACCCGCCGATGCTAACTGCGCCTGCACGGATCAGGTGGTAGATTTGGGTGGTCAGGCCATCATTCAGCAGGCTATCGGACTGTGCGAACTAGCCCCGGTGCCCTTGCAGGTGGATAGCGTAGCGGGCAGCACCTACACCTGGCTGACCACGCAGGGACTCGCTTGCCCGACCTGCACCCACACCACCTACACGCCTCCGGCGGATGTGCAATCCGGCGATTTGGTCACGCTGGTATTGGTAGAAAAAACGGGTAATTGCAGCATTCAACATCAATTCGATCTGCAATTTGGCGGTACGCTGGGCATCGCGACCCAGGAGCAAACCATTTGCCGGGGTGAAAGTGTGGAACTGCACGCTACGCCCGGCGGCACCTACGTCTGGAGCGGCCCCGGTCTGACCAACCCGACTTTGGCGACCCAAGTGGTGCAGCCATTGCAAAATGCGAATTATACGGTCACCGTTACCTTTGCGGGCGGCTGCACAGGCGAGGGACAAGTGGCAGTCACGGTTTTATCGCGCGATAGCGTAAACCTCGGAGTAAGAAGCACTTGTGTCGGGCGGCCTATCGAAATATTTGGCCAGTTGACGGAGACGCCGGGCATTTATTCCTACTCACTGCCCAAAGCCAATGGCTGCGATAGTACGCTCTTGCTCCGGCTCGAACTGGTTCCGAATGAAACCACGGAGGTGCGTCCGCTTTGTGCGGGCGACAGTGTGATGGTCTTTGATTCGCTATTCCAAAATGCGGGCAGTTTGTGCAAGACATTTTCCTCCACGCTGGGCTGCGATAGCACCCATTGCGTGACGGTGAGGGAGGTAGCCAATCCGGTCGTCCCGGCCCAGGATTCGGTCATTATTGAAATAGGTCAGGAAGTGGTGCTGCACGGCCCTTCCGGTTTTGCGGAGTACGTTTGGCTACCGACCACGGGCCTGAGTTGCAGCACCTGCGCCGAACCCGTGGCGAAGCCGGATTCCACGACCAATTATTTGCTGGTGGTGGCCAACCAAAATGGCTGTGTGGGCAGCGTGCTCTATCGGGTGCTGGTGTTCCCACCCTGCGACCCGCAGCGATTGCTCATTCCCAACGCTTTTACGCCCAATGGCGACCAGGTAAATGACAATTTCAGCGTGGTACCTTTTGAAGGGCTGGAGTCCATATTGGAATTGACGATTTATGACCGTTGGGGCGAAAAAGTCTATACCGGCAGTGGCCGTACCGCCGCCTGGGATGGTACGATTGGTGGTAAACCTGCACCGCCCGACGTGTATGTCTGGCGACTGGTGGTGGATTGTAATGGAGAAAAAACGCCGCTGACGATGGACGTGACGCTGCTACGGTAAGTATAGCGAAACCCCAGTTTCGCTGGCAATAGTTCCGAAACTGGGGTTTCGGTTTACACCACATACCTAACCTCGTGCGCCTCCCCCACCAGCGGCACTTCCAATTGCTGGATCATACGCTCCAGCACGGCGGTTTTTATATCCGCTTTACGACGCTGAAAAATGGCACTTTGCGAGGTTTCGACATAGACGATGGTAAAACGAGGGTCGTACACCCGCAAAGTACCGATCAGCCGGGCGCGCATTTCGGTGGTCAGGTTGGTGCTGTTCCAGACAAATGACTGCTGGCGGCGGCAGAATTCCTTGGCGCGGGCGTAAGCCAGTTGCGCCACTTTGCCCTGTCCGCCTTTATCGTCGGGTTTTATCTTTAGCTCCTGCCTGATCTGATCCAGACTGACAATGGGCAAATGGGCGTAATGTTTCTGGTAAATCGTGTCTTTGCCGCTACCCGCAATACCGGAGAGGATAATTATTTCGTGGGTCGTATCATCAAATATTTCGCTCGGATAAGTCTCCTCCGACCAGAAATATCGAAACCGGCTATGCTCATTGTACCAGGCGCGGGATTGATAAAAGCAGTCATTTTCCAGGCATAATTCCCAGTAAAGTTCCAGGCGATACATCAATTCAGGCTGAGTGGCACAAATGCGGCCCAGTACATCGGCTTTGGCCAGGATGTAGATCAATTCATTGCGCACCCGCCAACCCGCCAGAATGGCCGCCCGAACCGGGTCGGTTTTTTCCAGTCCCCAGAGCGGTAATCCATGCAGGCGCACCAACGCGCAGACGCTTTCCCGAAAGGAAAAATCGAAGTCCCAGAGGATTTCACGGGCTATTTTTTCGCCGATTTTGGCGTGGCGTGGCGAGCTGATCCGGCCATTTTCGACGACCGTACAGGCGGGCTTGGCCACATCATGCAGCAAAGCAGCGTGCAGCAGCAGGTTTTGCTCTTCGGCATTAAGGGACTGATATTCAGGCAATAACCACAAAGCGTCAATAACCATGCGGGTATGCGACCACACGTCTCCTTCGGCGTGGTAGTCCGGTTCCTGCTGGCATTGCTGCATGGCCGCTGCCCATTCCAGCGACTCCAAAGCCGTCCAATCCGTATCAAGCGGGGTGATCAGATTTTTCGGTGCGGAGGACGGCCTTTTTCCAGTGGCGGCTCCAGTGTTCATCGGTTTGTACATGATTTTTGCGCACATATTTTAGCATACTTTCACCAAACGCCGTTTCGGGAAAAGCCGCAGCCCGCCGACACACGACACCTTCGCTGGCTCCACCCAAGCGGCTGCCGTTGCGCTGTTGTTGTTCGATTAATAATTTTAGATTTTTTTCGTCAAAATAGCCGCGATGAAGCACCGGCACAACGGGCAGATCCAGCAAATGCGCGTATTCCAGCACTTCTTCCCAACTGAGCCAATTTTCCCCGTCGCGAATGGCAAACACATAGAAATAATGCGCCAGATCGCGGTACTCCAGGCTATGCACCGCATACATATTCTCCCCAAATACGTGCAGATCGCCGAGCGTGTGGCCCACCCGTTCCCAGATGTCCCAAACGGGTTTGGCCCAGGGGTTGCGATTGACGGCCCCGTGCGAACGCGCATACACGCCATTGGCTTTGATACAACTGTTTTCGCCGTCCAGTTTTTCGGTCAGCACCAGTTCGTGTTGTAGTATTCCCTGCCAATCCGCCTGTATCCGGTCGTCGTTGGTAGCACCTTCGGAAAACGGAAAGTGGTAGGTGCGCGGGTATTTTTCGGTCTTTAAATCAGACATCGGCTTTGATTGAGCGTAGTTTTCTGCACAACGTCGCGCTATTCGGCTTAGTTCCCGGCCACATATTCCGCCACCGATTTATTAAGATCAAAAACCTTAAAACCTTTTTTTAGGCGCAACTTATATCTTGTTTCCCTTGGATCAGGATGACTTTCCAAAGCACTTATAACAGCATTTTTATTATAAATTCCTTCAAACAATATAGGCGGCAAAGGTATATTCAGAAAAATAGCCAATTCCTGGGTATTTGCCCAATCCAGACATTCATTTTCTATCCAGATAGAAGATAAATAGGGTTGGTGTACGGAATAATGTCCACCAACAATCATATTATCATCCAGTACTGCTAATTGATGCAATAAATGTTTTTGTAACTCCTTGGGTAAAGAATCATCCATTTTTTCTCCATACGCACTATTGTTATCACTTGTAAAAGGTAGACCATCCATTTGAAACAATACTACTTCTTCCTGTGCAAAGCAGTCATCATTCTCTAATACTATATCCGTTGACAAGGCCCTACTCCACGGCAAATGACAGGTTTTAGGAAAAATAATATGGCGGAGAAAATTAAAGCCTTGAAGGATAGTTTTTACGGACATTTCGTAGTACAACTCTCCTTTTAACCGGCCTTCCTGGGTAATTATATTCCCCCATTTATCGTACTCCAGCTCAGGCCAAAAATGTTCCGGCAATTTAACTGTGATAATACCACATAATTGGCGGATGGTTTGGCAAGAAAGGTTAGTATATTCTGCCTCGCGATGATGTGTTACACAAAGCGAAGCACCATTATCCAGGAAATAGCCTCCTTGTTCATGGGCTGCTTTGAATAGGCGTCTTTCAATAATGTGGTGCGCATCTACTGCGGGCAATCCACAGATCACACACCGGAAATTATCTCTGGCAAAAGTGCCGTTTCTGAAATCGGTACGAGAGAGCAGGGTCGTTTTGGGGTTTGGTTTAGGCATTGGTTTATTAAAAAAAAGTTCAACTATACGGTGCCTGGATGGCCTCAAACTGCATGTTATTGCAGTCATAAAGCAGTTTTTCGTCGGTAAAACCGTCTTTTTGCAACAGGCCGGTGCGAATTTGTCCCTGCGTGGCCCATACCAATCGCGAACGATCTATTTCTGACCATTCCCAATCTGGAAAAGACAGGATTTCCTGGGTCGGCAAGTGCAGCAAAGAATATTCGGCCCAGGTAGTCGCTCTGCCGGTTTTGCTGGAGGAGGTTTGATTTACGCGCATTTTCAACACCCAGTGCCGACCAAATGGTTTCCCGAACACGAAATAATTTTTGGTGTGTCCGGTGTCGGGCAACCATCCATCCCGCTCCAGTCGAAAGCCATACACTCCCATGTCGCCGGTCATGGGATATTTTGATTTGGCCATCGCTTCCGATAAGGATATCGTTGGGGCGTTGCGGACGGGTTTTTCCCGGATAACTTCCTTTGATTCGCGCAAAACATGAAAAAAGGGGCCGCCATTCACCGAATACGTCCGATTATCCAGGAATCGTCCGCCCCCCAGCCAGGTTTCTTCGTCGCCGTACAAAGCAATTGCCCTCAAATATGGCGCACGCGAAACGGCCGTCCAGCAGGCAGGGCCTTTGCGGGAGCGACGGGCATTCATCGCAAAATACAGGAAATGTTTTCCATCGGGCGACAGGTCGCAGCGGTGTTCATAGATGCGGCCTTTGAGCCACTGGCCCAGCGTAAATGTGTCGGTTTCCCGATTCCAGAGCAGGGTGCAGCATTGTTTGGAAGGCCCACGCCGGATAACGATGCCCACGTTGGCCTGAGCGGCGAGCAGGACGTGGAGGCGGGGCGGCAGGTTAGTAATCATCTGTTAGAATTGATGTCTTTATCTTCTAATATTGTGATAAATGTTATCAGCGCTTCAAACGTTCCGGCTGGTCCCGAAAAAATGCCCGTACATAGATATTCGTAATTGCGCTAAAAAAACAGAGGCGACAACCCCTTGGTCACCGCCTCTATTATATCCGCTTTTTTCTTGGTTGATTTACAATCCCGACGGCGAAAACCGTATGCCCAAATAGCCCACGGCACCCATCGTTGGTGCCCAAATCTGGGAACCATTGAAGTATGGGCTGGTCGGGTCATTGGCCGCAATAATGGCAGTGTGTTGCTGATAGTTGGTCAGGTTTTCTCCGCCAATGTATAGGTCAAATTTCTTGTTCAAATGCCGGGTGATCTGCAAGTTCCAGGTCGCGTAAGTGGGGCTATTGATCGGCAGATCATGTCTGTATTCGTGCGGTACCTGGCTATTGTCCGGCAGGCGTTGCGTCCCGACAATCTGCATGGAAGTATTGAACATCCACTGTTTGTTCGGGGTGGTATAGTCCAACGTGACCAGACCGCGATGCTTGGCGACCAGTGGTTGGGTTCTCACCTCGCCGTTGGCATAAGTGGTGCGCACATCATTCCATTTATAGGCCAGTTTAATATCCAGGCCCGGCAGGACATTGTATTGCAGCATTACTAACAGGCTGTTGGAGAAGGATTTACCGTTCAAGCTGTAGAAGTAAATCTGGGTAGGGCTTTGCTCCACATCGACTACCACCTGGCGCGTGAAATCCGTGCGGTACAGGTCCACACTGATGCTGCCCTGCCGTTTGGCCACTTCAAAAAGTTGCGTGACATTCAGGCCGTAGTTCCAGGCGGCTTCGATGCCCAGATCGGGGGCAAAGTTCAAGGTGTCGTTGCTGGCCAACAGGCTCATATTCTCGGCCACCAGATTCGGCGAACGGTAGCCACGTCCGGCGGACAGGCGGGCCACGCTGTTTTTGGTGAAATTGTATTTGGCACTCAGGCGCGGCGTAAAGAGCCAGCCAAAACGGCTGTTCCAGTCGGTACGCGCACCGAGCACCACCACGAGGTCGGGCATCTCCATTTCCAGGTTGGGACGGCTATACGTGTATTCCACCATCGCTCCCGGCACGGCTTCGCGGCGGCTGAGGTCGGTTTCGTTCACTTGCTCCTGAATATCGTCCAATTGCACGGAGGGAGCCACCACGACTTTATGATCGGTGGTACCAATAATGGTCTCGTATAGTGACTGCCAATAAAACGATTTTTGCGTTGCGGCGTACGCATTCTGGCCGTAGGTCGAGGCCGTACGATGCCAGGAAGCCGACACCATGTTGCCGAGTTGTTTGTAGGGTTTGCCAAACAGGTTTTCGCGACCTATTTTGCCCCACACTTCAACCCGGTCATTTTGTTGATTAATACTGAAAAGTTGGCCGGGCCGCTCGATGGTCGGAAGGATTTGCCCGCCCTGGCGACGATCCGTCAGCGCCTGGATGTTGAATTGTGCGCACACTCCCGGCGCGTCGTACTGAATGCGATACAGGCCATTCAGTTGGCGGCGACTGGGTGCATCGTAGAAATTATCGTTGTTCATATCCCAGCGGTTTTCGGTATAGTTGCTGTGCAGCAACAGGCCGTTGGAATATTTTTTGCCTTTTTTATTCAAATGCACGTTCACCTCACCCCGGCCTTCGGTAGAAGTGAACAGGTTGATAAACAAGGACTTATCCAGGTTGGGCTTTACCAGATCGGCGTTGATCTGGCCACTAATACCGGAATAGCCGTTTTTCACCGTGCTGGCACCTTTGGCCAGCACAATGCCATTCAGCCAGGTGCCGGGCACGTATTCAAAAGCAAAAGGTGTGGCAATACCGCCCATCGTGGGCCGGTTTTCGATCAAAAACTGGCTGTAAATGCCGCGCAGACCGAGCATCTGAATCTCCTTGACACCAGTGAGGGCGTTGGTATAGACCACGTCCACCGCGCCGTTTGTTTCAAAACTTTCGGAGAGATTGCAGCACGGTGCTTTGCGTAACTCCTTGCTGCTGATGCTTTCCACGTTGTGGGCGTCGAGGAGGCTCACCGTATTGCCGAAAGTATGGCCAGTGACCGTCACCGTTTGTATTTCAGTGATCCCGGCGACTTCGATCCAGAGGTTGTTTTCGGTGGGCAGTACTTCCACTTCGGCGGGCGTAGAGCCCACGTATTGCACCACCAGAATTGCGGTTTTTGCGCGAGCGGGCAGGCTGAACCGACCGGCGGTATCGGTGACGGCACCCACGGTTTCGCCTTTCCAGAAGACGGTCGCGCCAATGAGCAGTTCATCCCGGTCATTGGTGACCAGGCCGGTGAGTGGAGGTAAATTTTGTGCAAATAAAAATGAAGAAAGCCCCAAAAAGCAGAGTCCGAGGAGGACGCTTAATTTGTTCATTATCGAAGGAATAGGGGCGTATTAAGGCCCGTGTTAGAGAACGGGACGGACTCAAATAATGCAGTCCGCACCCAGAGCAGAAGGATAGAGTAACTACCTTCGGCACTAACAGCGGGCAAGCTCGTGGCGCAAACAAACATCGCGCCCGGACAGCGGCGGTGGGGGCAGTGCGCGGTGAAAAATAGTCGCTTCGCAAATCACGGGACGCGACATCCGGCGCAGAATGGGAAAATCATTGATCCACAGGGGAAAATCGAAGACTTTTTCGACGGGTTTGTCCACCAGGAATTCCGTCTTCATCTGGAAGACCTTGGTGGTCTTCTTGGTGCAACCGCGATCGTTTTTCGAGGCGGTGGCCATTTTCTTTTTACAGCAGGAAGGCTTCGACGGCAGGCTGTCTTTTTGGCAGCAGCCCGCTTTTTTTACTTCCATACCAGCATTATCGGAACCAAATGCCCCTGATGTGACTTGTAGGGTGGTGGTCCGGCCCAGGCAATAGCAGTAGATCTGCTGTAGGCTCACGCCGGTTGTGGCGACCAGCAGGGTGGCCATCCAAAACCAGGAGAATGATTTTTTTACTTGAGTAGACACTTTTACCGTAGGCTGAATGTTTGAGAATCCTTTGCCCACCACAAAAGTAAGGCCTAATTTTAATTTTTTATAAAAAAATATGCGAAAAATCGCTATTTCAGACGTTCATGGCTGCCAGCGGACATTTGTGGCGCTGCTGGATAAAATTGCCTTTTCCAAAACTGACCAACTGTATCTGCTCGGCGACTACGTGGATCGCGGGCAGGACTCGAAGGGAGTCATTGACCACATTTGGGCTTTACAAAAGGCTGGTTATCAGGTTGAATGCCTGCGCGGCAACCATGAGGAGATCGTGCTGACGGCCCAACATTCGCCGGAAGGCCTGGAAAAATGGTTAGAAACCGACGGGCGGCGCACGATGGAAAGTTTTGGGGTGCAACGCATCACCGACATCCCGGAGCCCTACCTCGACTTCATGCGCAATCTGCGCTACTTTCTGGAAGTGGACGAATATATTCTGGTCCACGCTGGCCTGGATTTCGATCAGTTTGATCCGCTCAGCCGTTTGGACGATATGCTCTGGATCCGGCACTGGCATGATGGCATTCGCTATAAATGGCTAGGCGACCGCATTATTGTGCATGGTCACACGCCCACCAGACGCAGCGAGATTGAAACCATGCTGCACCACCTGGAAAAACAGCGTTACCTCGATATTGATGCCGGTTGTGTGTTCTGGAATTTTCCGCTACGGGAAGGCTACGGGCATTTGTGTGCTTTCGATATGACCAACCGGGAGCTGGTGTTTCAGGAAGCGGTGGAAATGAATGATGAATGATTTTGTATGCCTCATTAGTCATTGTTCAATGATGGTTGTTATAGCCAAATTGGAGTGGGTTGCCCTCCTTACCTGATTTGCCGTACAGTCTATGGTGCTTAAAAGATTTGGGCAGGTAAAGGTTTGATAGTTTGATTTCACAATCCCATGAAACCCACTGTGCCCAATAATTCATCATTAATAATTCATAATTCCTACATGGCTTTTACTTTCAATAATTTTGCTGCCAAATTTCCCTCCGTCACCATGCCCGCCACGCTGGGCGAGGATACCCACCACACGTTTGGCACCGAAAATGAACCACTATCGGATGCGATGATCGCCCAGTTTATCCACCCGGCGGACGGGGTGCAGGCCGACGACGAATTTACGGAATATATTCCCTGCTTTTCTATTGCCGGTACGGAGACTTTCATTGCGCTGGTCTGGTGGAAAGCGGCGTTGCTCAACTACGAATACGTGCTGGCCACGTTCACCAACAAAGGCCAATTGATTGGTCGTCAGGTGATTGCCCGCACCAAGGTTGAATCGGACGGTAGCATCCACCGGGGCGTGGCGACGATCAATGAAGACTACGAAATCCTGATCGCCGAAGGGCATTCCAACGGCCCGACTGATGCTTTTGACCCGACCACCTCGCGCACGAGAAATGTGGAGATCATGGCCAATGGGGAAATAGTGTCTTACTAATGGTACCGACGGGTTTAGCCGCCATCAATACAATGGCGGCTAAACCCGCCAGTACCACAAACCCGCTGATAATCTCGGCGGCTGAACCCGCCGGTACCTGAAGAACACTTACCTTCGCGCCGCCTTAGTTCAAATTTTACCAAAAAAATTGCCCGTAGTCATCGCTGGCAACGGGTTAGCAGCGGTCATGATCAAAGTTGGAATAATCCGGGAAGGCAAGGTGCCTCCCGATGCGCGCGCTCCCCTCACGCCGGAGCAATGCGCCGAAGCACAGGTGGAATTTCCTATAAAATTCTTGGTGCAACCTTCGCCAGTTCGTTGTTTTAAAGATGCGGAATATCTGGAACATGGCATCACCATGAGCCATGATCTCATCGGCTGCGATGTGCTGCTCGGCGTAAAAGAGGTGCCGATTGACTGGCTACAAACCGGCCAAACCTACCTTTTCTTTTCGCATACCCTGAAAAAACAGGCGTACAACCGACCGCTGCTGCAAGCCATTTTAGCCAAAAATATCCGACTGATTGACTACGAAGCCCTGACCGACGAACACGGCCAACGCCTCATTGCTTTTGGTTTTTATGCCGGCGTAGTGGGCGCACATAATGGCCTGTGGGCCTACGGAAAACGCACGGGCCTCTATACGTTGCCGCGCCTGTGTACCAGCCACGACTACGCGGCGGTGCAACAGGTGTATGAAACGCTGCAACTTCCGCCACTGCGCATTGTGCTGACTGGCCACGGACGGGTAAGCACGGGGGCGGTTAAAAATCTGCATGATATTGGTGTTCGGCAGGTGAGTCCGGCGGAATTTCTGGAGCAGGACTTTGGGGAGGCCGTTTTCACGCAACTGCAGGCCGCCGACTATGTGGCCCACCGCGACGGACGGGCATTTGACAAAAGCCATTTTTACGCCCACGGCGAGGAGTATGTCAGCACGTTTGCGCCTTACGCGCAGCGGGCGGATATCCTCATGAATGGTATTTTTTACGATGCCAAAGCACCCGCTTTTTTCACGCGGACGGATATGATGCAGCCCGATTTTCGCATTCAGGTCATTGCCGATATTACTTGCGATATTGTGCCTCATTCTTCCGTGCCTTCTACCTTGCGCCCCAGTAAAATCGCCGATCCGGTGTACGGCTTCGATCCGGTCACGGGACTGGAAACCCTACCCTACCAGCCCGGTTCGGTGGATGTGATGGCGATTGATAATCTGCCTTCCGAACTGCCCCGTGATGCCTCGGCGTTTTTTGGCCGCCAGATGTTGGGGGTGGTTTTGCCGGAACTGCTGAAAGGCTACCAAAGTGCGTCCATCCGACGAGGGATGATGACGGAGAATGGGGCGTTGACGGAGGCGTTTGGGTATTTGCAGGACTATGTTGGGGAGGGAAGTATGAACTATGAACGATAAAGTATGAATGATGCTTGCAAATACAGTAGCCGCAGCGCGGGGAAATATTTGTAGCCTATCATCCAGCAAATTACCTTGGAGGTGCAGCGCACCAGAGCACTAAATAGGTGCGATTTTTTAGTTAAAATAACTGCAAAAAACTGATTAACAAACACTTATCCTCGTTAACTCATAACTTATACCTCATAACTAGTCCGTATGCAACTGCAACAAATCATCGAAGCCGCCTGGGATGACCGCTCTCTGCTCGCGGGCGAAGGCGTGAAAAAAGCCGTCCGTGAAGTGGTCGCCAAACTCGACGCGGGCGAACTGCGCGTAGCCGAACCGCAAACCGACGGCTCGTGGCTTACCCACGACTGGATCAAAAAGGCGGTGTTGATGTATTTTCCGATCCAGGAAATGCAGACCATCGAGGTGGGGCCATTCGAGTACCACGACAAGATTCCGCTCAAGACGGGTTTCTCCCAGAAAGGGGTGCGCGTAGTGCCGCAAGCCCTGGCGCGCTATGGTTCATTTATCGAAAAAGGAGCCATTCTGATGCCTTCTTACGTCAATATCGGGGCCTGGGTGGGCGGCGGTACGATGGTGGATACCTGGGCCACGGTGGGCTCTTGCGCTCAGATCGGGCGCAATGTACACCTCGCCGGGGGCGTAGGCATCGGCGGCGTACTGGAACCGCCGCAGGCTTCGCCGACGATCATTGAGGACGAATGTTTTATTGGCTCGCGCTGCATCGTGGTGGAGGGTGTGCATTTGGAGCGCGAAGTGGTGCTGGGCGCGAATGTGGTGCTGACTAAAAGCACCCACATTATTGACGTGTCCGGCCCGGAGCCAGTGCTGCACAAAGGCCGGGTACCCGCCCGCTCCGTTGTCATTCCGGGGACTTATCCACGGCAGTTTCCGGCCGGTATTTATCAGGTGGCCTGTGCGTTGATCATCGGGAAGCGCCAGCCGAGTACGGATAAAAAGGTGAGCTTGAATGAGGCTTTGCGGGAGTTTCAGGTGGACGTGTAGGGGTGCTATTCTGCTTTTTCCTCCCGCCGCCGCTCCGTTGGGAAGGGGACGAGGCCCGACTTTTCAATGGCCCGCAGCGCAATATCCTTGACTTGCTGGCTGGCGGTATCGGTTTTTGCGGACATGGCGAGCACCTGTTCGACCTGCTCTTTTACTTTAATTTCGAGCGAAGAAATCATTTGTTCGCGCAGACGCAGTTCGGCTTCGAGGTCTTTAACCTGTAGTTTTTGCTGGTACTCAAACTCGCGGGTGAGCCGTTCGGTGACGGCTTTTTCGGCTTCCTGCACCGATTTTTGCAGTTTGTTTTCAAAACTTTCTACTTCACCACGCAGGCGTTTCAGTTCGCTTTCCTGTTCGGCTACGGCACGTTCGCGGTCGGCAATGTTTTTGTCAAAATCGGCTTTCCGGTCGGCCAAATCCTTTTCCATCTTGGCTTTTTTCTCGTTGTAGGTATCCTGTTCGTTGCGGCGTTTGAGCCGGAGGTCGTATTCATAAGCCTCTTGTTCGCGCGTCCATTTGGTTTTGACCTCGCCGATTTCTGCTTCCAGTTGCTCGCGACGGCTGCCCATTTCGCGTTCCAGTTTTTCGCGGCCTTGTTTATTGGCCGCGACGAGTGCTTCCAGGCTTTCGGCTTCGGCTTTTATTTGATACAGATTATCGAGTTCCGTTTTGAGCAGCGCGGTGGCTTCGCGGAGCATTTCAAACTTTTTCTGTTCTTCGGTCAGCCCGTTTTCTATCTGGTCGAGTTGCTCATTGAGGGCTTGCCGCATTTGCTGGAGGCTTTGCCCGACGTTGGAGCGCGTGGCGGCGGTGGCTTTTTCCAGAAGTCCCTGTTTTTTATCCACTTCCTGCCGCATAGCCGAGTTTTCGTTGCGCTGGGCTTTCAACTGCTCCAGCAGTTCTTCGTAGGCGGCTAAAATCTCGGTTTTGGTGCTGCTATTTGTGACTTTCAACATGGTTGATGATTTTTTTAGATTGTATTTTCGATGGGTGAAAGTACGGTAATGTATAATATGATATGAGACCTATCAGGTTTCAAAAACCTATGGTATGTACACAAGTTTCTGAAAAGCCAAGTGTCGTGCAACCCGTAAGGGTTGAATATGAATAGCCCCGTATGAAATGCGGGGAAAAATGGACGAAATAATGGGAACAACCCGGA
>JANPIV010000063.1:0-66496 GCA_031425155.1 Saprospirales bacterium
ATCCCGAATTTTTTAGGAAAAATCACCTTCTCACTTCGGAAAAGTAGATATTACTTCGCACAGGGGCAGCGCCCCACAATATTTGTAGCAACATTGACCAAATAAAAAGATGGAGGTGCAGCGCACCGGAATACATTCCGGTGCGCTGCACCTCCATCTTTTTATTTGATTAATGTTGCTACAAATATTGTGGGGCGCTGCCCCTGTGCGAAGTAATATCTACTTTTCCGAAGTCAGAATGTGATTTTTCCTAAAAAATTCGGGATAATTCCTGTTAAAAAGCCAGGAAATCCCGCCAAAACTTGTCAGCCAAATAAAATAATGTTACCTTCGCGCCCGCTTTTGAAAAAGCGAGGGACAACGGTTGCGTCCCAATGTGTAGCCGACAATGATTTCAACTTAAAGACTCCAAGTTAACCGCTTTCATTATTATGGTATTTGAAGAAGAAAAAGATGTCAATAACGAGCAGGACCAACCTGTAGTTATTGAAGATCCCACCCACACCGTATCTGGTTCCACTTTAGAGGTGCCAGTAATGCTGGACTCTCCCGAAGCGTCAATTGTTGTGACGGCAGAGGACGCCGACGCCACTGCGGTAGAGCCGGTAACGGCAGATGCGGGTGAGGTAATCACCGAAACTACGCCTGATCGTTCGCCAGAAATGTCGGTGGAAACGCAGGAAGACGTAGCCGAGGCGGTCGTATTGGCCACTGATGATGAGCCCGCTCCTGCTTTGGTAAAAGAAGCAGAGCCGGTAGCCGAAGAAGAGGAAGAAGTAGAATTGCCTGCTACTGAGCCGATTGTGGCTGCCGGTGGCTCGCACGATGACTTCAACTGGAACATGGACAAACGCGGTGCTATTGCTTACACGTCTGCTGAAAAGGCCGACCTGCTGAAGCAGTATGACGTCACGTTGAGCAATGTGGAAGAAAACGCCATCATTCGCGGTCGCGTCAGCGCCATTAGCGGTGGTGATGTAGTCCTTGATATCAACTACAAATCCGACGGCCTCATTCCATTGAGTGAGTTCCGGGATATTCCGGGATTGGCGCAAGGCGACGAAGTTGAAGTGTATGTAGAAAGCCAGGAAGACAGCCAGGGCCAATTGGGTCTGTCGCGCCGGAAAGCCAAAATCCTGCGGGCCTGGGAAAGCATTGTGGATTCGTTCAAAAACGGTACGATCATCCGCGGTACGGTCATCAGCAAAACCAAAGGCGGTCTTATTGTGGATTGCAACGGTCTGGAAACCTTCCTGCCGGGTTCACAAATCGACATCAAGCCCGTCATTGACTATGACCAATACGTTGGTAAAGTCATGGAATTCAAAGTTGTCAAGGTCAATGAGCAAATCAAGAACGCCGTGGTTAGCCACAAAGCCTTGATTGAAAGCGATCTGGCTGAACAACGCGAACAAATCCTGGGTAGCCTCGAAAAAGGCCAGGTTTTAGAAGGTATTGTCAAAAACATCACCGATTTCGGGGCATTCCTGGATCTCGGCGGCGTGGACGGCTTGCTCTACATCACCGATATCAGCTGGGGCCGTATTGGTCACCCAAGCGAAGTACTGGCACTCAATCAGCGTATCAACGTGGTGGTGCTCGATTTCGACGAAAACAAAAAACGGATCAGCCTTGGCCTCAAGCAACTGACCCCACATCCGTGGGAAGTGCTCTCCGCCGAAGTGAACGAAGGTGCTACGGTGAAAGGCAAAATTGTCAACATCGAAGATTACGGCGCATTTGTGGAAATCCAGCCGGGCGTAGAAGGTCTGATTCACATCAGCGAAATCACCTGGGGCAACCAAAGCATCAACGCGAAGGAATACTTCAAGATGGGCCAGGAAGTGGATGCACGCGTCGTAACAATTGATCGCGCCGACCGCAAAATGTCGCTCTCGATCAAACAACTCAGTGCCGATCCTTGGAGCGAAATCCAGGAGCACTTCCCAATCGGTACCCGCTACACGGGCACGGTGAAAAACATCACCAACTACGGTATTTTCGTAGAATTGTCGGAAGGCGTAGGTGGGATGGTGCATATTAGCGATCTGAGCTGGACGAAACGCTACGCACATCCTAGCGAATTCACGAAAGTGGGTGCTCCGTTGGAAGTCGTGGTGCTCGATATTGATAAGGACAAACGCCAGATCAGCCTCGGCCACAAACAGACGCAGGAAAATCCCTGGGATAATTTTGAATCCCTGTTCCCCGTCGGCTCGTACCACGAAGCAACGGTACTCAAACGCGACGATAAGGGGGCCACTTTCCAATTGCCGCATAACCTGGAGGCTTTCGCCCCGGCCAAGCACATTCGGAAGGATGATGGTCAGCAACTGAACGTTGGCGACACGGCCACCGTGAAAGTCATCGAATTCAACCGCGACGATCGCCGTATCCTGGTTTCGCACACACGTTACCTGGAAGATTTGAAGTACAAGGCGGACGCCGCTGTACGTTCAGAGCGCGCGAAGGAAGAAGGTGAAAATCAGGCCGCTGTGACTGATGTACAGAAGAAAGTAGAAAAAGAAACCTTAGGCGATCTTTCGGTACTGGCTCAACTGCGCGAGCAGTTCGGCAGCGAAAAAGACTAAGTCTCTGCTAAGCAATGGATGCTGCCAATGTAAAATTTGGCACAGCCAAATAAAAACGCCCTCGTCGTGCCAACGGCGGGGGCGTTTCGTTGTTACAGGTGGTTTGGAAGAATGTGGAATCAGAAGAGTTGGAACTGTGCAGCTACCAACCAAGATACCGCCGCATTCTTTACAGACCAAGCTCGAAGCGTATTCCCCTTTGGAGGGGGTAGGGGGAGGAACACGCTGCGCGAGGCATGATTAAACGTTCTAAATCCACAACATGAACAGCCGAAAAAAAATCTTCAACGACCCCGTCTATGGCTTTGTCTCTGTTCCGTATGGCCTGTTACTGGACTTGATTGATCACCCGTATTTTCAACGCTTGCGGCGTATTCGCCAGTTGGGCCTGACGCCTTATGTGTATCCGGGGGCGTTGCACACGCGTTTCCACCATGCCCTCGGTGCCTTGCATTTGACGCAGCAAGCCATCGAAACGCTCTGCTCAAAGGACGTACCCATTAATGCCGAAGAAGCCGAAGCCGTCTGCATCGCTATTTTGCTGCACGATATTGGCCACGGACCTTTTTCTCATGCGCTGGAGCACACTTTGGTGGATATGCACCACGAGGAACTATCCATGCTTTTCATGGACGACCTGAATCGCCAGTTTGGGGGGCGTCTTGATCTGGCCATTGCTATTTTTAAAAATCAACACCCCAAAAAATTCCTCTACCAATTGGTTTCCGGCCAGTTGGATATGGACCGGATGGACTACCTCAATCGCGATAGTTTTTTCACTGGCGTGAGTGAAGGTGTTATTGGTTACGACCGTATTATCAAAATGCTGGCGGTGTACAATGGCCAACTGGTCGTAGAAGAAAAAGGGATTTACAGTATTGAAAAATTTCTGATTGCCCGGCGGCTCATGTATTGGCAGGTTTATTTGCATAAAACCGGCGTGACTGCCGAACAAATGCTGATCCATGCTTTGCAACGGGCCCGCGAACTGGTGATGGAAGGTGTGGAATTGGAAGCACCCCGGCACTTGGGGTGGCTGCTCTACCGTCAGCCGGAGCAGATGTTCGAGCCAGATGAGTTATTGAAGCATTTCGCCAAACTGGATGATAATGACATTATCACCGCCATCAAATACTGGACAGAATCTTCTGACCCGACGCTGGCTTATCTGGCGCAAGGGCTGTTAGATCGCCGATTGCTGCGTTTGGAATGGCATAATCAGCCGATTGAGCCCAGTTACACCGAAAGAATTTACGAGCAGGTACGCCGCACTTATGGCCCGGCCATCAAAGCAGAGCACCTGGTATATGTAGGTCAGGAAAGTAACCGCGCTTATGACGAAGCCAATGACCAGATCAATATCCTGTTTAAACAAGGCCATATTTTGCCGCTCACGGAGTGTTCGGATGTGCCGCTTTATACCCAATTGGTGACCAAGCATTTTATTTGTTATCCGAAGGGCATACTTCCGCTCGTGGAGATCAACTGAAAAAATCACCTTGCAGCGGCATACTCAGATTCCTTTCAAGTACTTTTGTGGAATTGCGAGCAGCAAATCAACTGTTTGGATCAGTTAACCAATAATTGTTATGGGAAAATTTAAACTTATCTTACCGATTCTTTTCGGTGCGATAACTATTTCTTTTGCACAGAAGCCAAATGATGTTCCGAATGCACAACCCGGCAAGTGTTATGCCAAGTGCATGATTCCGGATACTTATGAGACGGTGGAGGAACAGGTAGTGACCAAACCCGCCAGCACCCGATCCGTATTTGTACCCGCCGAATATGAAACGCGCACGGAACAAGTACTGCTGAAAGAGGAGAGCAAACGCATCACGATCACGCCAGCCGTATATGAATCAAAAAAGAAAAACGTGGTCATCAAGGAAGGCAGCAAACGCCTTATTGTCGTGCCGGCAGTCTATGAAACCGCCAAAGCGGGAGAAAAAAGCAAGTCTGCCTCCAAGCGCATCACCGTTGTGGACGCTGTATATGAAACCATGACCGAACAAATACAGACCAAGGAAGCGAGCAAAAGACTGACGGAAGTCCCCGCTGTATATGAAGATATAACCGAGCAGTACATCATAGAGCCGCCAGTAACGCGGGTGGAAATACTGGAGCCAAAATTCGAGATGGTTTACAACCGCATTGAAACCAAACCAGTAACGACAAAATGGGTCAGGAAAAATGCCACGGCCAACTGCCTCAGTGCCAACCCCGACGATTGTATAGTCTGGTGTCTGGTAGAAGTACCCGCCGAATACCAGACCTCCCCCAGCCGCGTCAACCGAGGCTGCGACGGTAGCGGGGTAGCCAATTCCGGCTGCACTAAGACCATCGAAACACCTGCCAAAATGGGCACTCGCACGGTGCGTAAGGTGAAAAGTCCGGCCAGTATCCAGGAAGAAATAGTGCCTGCGGAATACAAGACGATCACCAAAAGAGTAATTAAAACCCCCGCTACGACCAGGGAAGAAACGGTCTCCATCGAGGAATTGGCTGCCAAAAACCAGGTGCTGAAGACGGCGGCGTATGTTCGGGAAGAAGAAATTCCTGCCGAATATATGGCCTTGACGGTACAAGAATTGAAGGCACCGGCCAGTTTTAAAGAAGAAGTAACACTTGCCGAATACAAAACGCTGACCAGCCGCGTCCTGAAAAAAGCGGCGACCACCAAAACAGAAACTACACCCGCCGAATACACCACTATTCCGAAGCGCAAGCTGCTGAAAGCAGGTGGTTTTACGGAATGGCGCGAGGTACTGTGTGGAGAAAAACTGGCGATGGGCTACACGATTCGGCAAATTCAACAGGCCCTGAAAGATCGTGGCTACGACCCCGGCCCGTTGGATAATGCTATGGGTGGCCGCACCAAGACCGCCCTGTTAAAGTTTCAGACCGATAAAAGCCTGCCAATTGGCAATCTGGATGTAGAAACCCTCCAGGCATTGGGCATTAAATATTAACCGAATGTAATTGCTGAAAAAGCCCCTCCCGATTCAATCGGGAGGGGCTTTTTTAACAGTACCAGCTGGACACTCAATACCCGGTGATGTACTGCTCCAGATTCTGAATGTGGTTCTGCTGTTCGTGCAACATGGCGGTCACAATATCACCGATGCTTAGCAAGCCAATAACGCGATCATTCTCCAGCACGGGCAGGTGACGAATGTGTTTTTCGGACATCACTTTCATACAATCTTCAATCCCCTGTTCGGGCGTCACCACGAATACGTTAGCCGTCATCACTTCCGCTACCGGCGTACTTTTGGCTTTGCGACCTTCCAGAATACCTTTGCGGGCATAGTCGCGTTCGGAAAAAATGCCGATCAGGCGGTCATTTTCCATGACCATCACGGCTCCAAGCCGACGGGAAGACATCATCTCCAGGGCTTCGATGACCATTTGATCGGGACGTACGGCATAGACCGCATTGACAGGTTTTTCGGCGAGCAATTGACGTACGGTCGGCATAATTGTTTGCTTTTAAATTTAAAATATGGTTAGTCTGACACTTTGTAATTGGGCTCAAAGCCACCAAAGGCTAAAATTATTGCTTTTGAAATGAAAAATACAAAAGTTTTAATTTAAATTATTGTAAAATGCCAAACAATAAATAAAACAGCAATATTTCAAATAGGCTTGGCTGCCCGATAGATCATGGTAGCCACTATCTGGCCGACTGCCTTCAAAGTTGCTTTATCAATAATATCCATATTATCGGCATGGGTGTGGTGGTGAGCACCAAAACCTTTTTCGTTGGGAATATTAATAATATCCACCATCGGAATGCCGGTACCTTTCATCACAAAAAAGTGGTCGTCCGTAATGTAGCCGCCCGCCCGTTTTGGAAACATATCCTCAAACCCAAGTTCCTTGGCGACCGCCCAAATCGCGGCTTGCTGGCCACTGGCATTGGCAGTCGAATACCCTTCATACGGAAAATGCGCCCCTTTGGCACCCACCATATCGAGCAGAATACCAAACTGGGCGCGATAGCCGGGTTTATGCAAGTTAGCGGCCCAGTATTGAGAGCCCAGGCACCAGGTGGCTTCAGTATTAGGGGCAGCAGTCTGTACAACCGATGTTTCGGTTTCTTTACCCAAATCTTCGGCATCAAAACAAATAAGGTCCACGCCGACATTCACCCCGCTATCCTGCAGCATACGAGCCAACTCCAACAGTACGCCTACGCCACTGGCCCCATCATCAGCCCCCAGAATAGGATTATTACGGTCTTTGGTGTCTTTATCGGCAATATGACGGCTATCCCAGTGAGAAGCAATGATGATTCGGTTGGATAATTCTGGTTTGTATTGAGCAATAATATTGACGGCATCTAATGTGCCGAAATAGGCAACAGCCTTAAAGTTCTGTTCGATGACCGTCAGACCGTGGCGTTTAAAAGCACTGACCAGCCAGGCGGCACATTTCTTATGAGCCGGGGTACCGGGCACCCGTGGGCCAAAATCCACCTGCTTTTTCACGAAATAATAAGCCGAATCGGCATTAAAAGCAGGGGCCATCGCCAACGGAACGGCTGGTTTGGTGGGCTGTTCCGCCACTTTTGACACTGGTCTATCGGGTTTGCAGGCCGGTATTTGGGTGAACAAACCCCCGAGTACCAGCACAGCAATAAGGCCAAAAATGATGATCTGGCGAATATTGGTTTTCATAGTTATGTTGTAAAAAAATTGAAATAAAACAGGTGAATCCAGGGTCAGGGCAAGGATAAACGGCAGATTTTGCCTAATTTTTAGTCCAGGTCGCCCCTTCTTTACCATCTTTCACCTGAATACCGACCGCCGTCAGCACATCCCGAATTTTGTCGCTCGTAGTCCAGTCTTTTTGGCTGCGGGCCTGGGCGCGCACATCGAGCACCAGTTCCATCAGCCCTTGCACCGTGTTGTCATCTTCGCCGGAGGCCTCTTCCTGCAAGCCGAGGATATTGAACACAAAATCATCAAACGTAAACTTCAACTTTTCCAGTACGGTGGCGGATATAGCATCGGCAGCCAATTGGCCGTTGGTGATTTTATTGATATAACCACCCAGTTCATTGAGCGAAGCGATGGCAATAGCCGTATTGAAATCGTCTTCCATGCCCTGATAGGCCTGTTCCATCAGGCTCAATACGCCGCGGTCGGTTTCGGTCTCTGTGGTTCCGGTCGTCGCAAGGCGTTGCAGAGATTTACGGATTTCCATCAACTTGCGGAAACCTTTTTCGGCGGCTTGCAGTGCTTCGTCGGTAATATCGAGCGTGCTCCGGTAGTGGGCCATGAGCATGAAAAACCGCAGCGTCATCGGTGAATACCCTTTGGTGACAAACGGGCTGGTGCCGGTAAACAATTGCACGGGCGTAATGGTATTGCCGTCCGATTTGCTCATTTTCTTACTGTTCAGCAGCAGCATATTGGTGTGCAGCCAGTATTTGGCGGGGGCATGGCCGCAGGCACCATGACTTTGCGCTATTTCATTCTCATGGTGTGGAAATTTCAGGTCATTGCCGCCGCCATGAATGTCGAAAGTAGTGCCTAAGTACTTGGTACTCATTGCACTGCATTCCAAATGCCAGCCCGGAAAACCAACCGACCAGGGGCTGTTCCAGCGCATAATGTGTTCGTCAGAAGCCTTGATCCAAATGGCAAAATCGGCGGGGTGGTTCTTTTCATCCTGATTCTTCAGGTTGTCGCGGCTTTCGGCCACCAGTTCTTCGATGATGCGCCCCGATAACTGGCCATACACCGAAGGATTGGCTTTGGCAAATTTGGGTACATCGAAATAAACCGAGCCGTTTTTTTGATAAGCGTAGCCGTGGTCGAGGATTAACTTTACCATTTCGATCTGTTCGGGAATATGGCCGGTGGCACGTGGCTCGATACTGGGAGGCAATGTGTTGAAAATCCGCATCATATCGTGAAAACCCAACGTGTATTTCTGGGCCACTTCCATGGGCTCAAGTTGGTCGAGCCGCGCCCCTTTGGACATCCGGTCTTCCCCACTGTCCAGCAAATGACCCACATCCGTGATGTTGCGCACATAGCGGATCTTGTAGCCAATGTGGAGCAGGTAACGATAAATAATATCGAAACTCACGAAAGTGCGGCAATTGCCCAGATGCACGTCATCATAAACAGTGGGGCCACAGACATACATCCCGATGCGGCCAGGCACAATGGATTGGAATTCTTCTTTTTTGCCGGAAAGGCTATTCTGGAGGCGGAGCGGACGGATTTCATTCATGGCGCAAAGGTAAGAAGTTGGATGGAAATCCTTTTACAGCCAGGGCGCATGAAAATAAGGACTGGTTGGTTGCCGCTGGCGAGGCCTGTGACCCGAAGACCATGCAGGTACTGCCCGACTTGCCCGCCGGGATGTATGTGTTCCTGATGCAAAGTGGCAGACAGCGTGGTTGGCGGCGGCTGACATTATTACCCAAATAAAGCCACTAATCCAGCGATTGTGATAAGGGTTGCGCCTGGTGCCGACGCACCATATACAGCAGCAGCGCAGTCAGGCCTAAAGCCAGGCTGAGTTCGATCAGCAACAGGATCATATTTCCCAGTTGGTGGCCTGCGAAAGCAACGAACACAAACAGAATATTGACCAGCACCAGGGTCCTGGTCGTTTGCATGTGATTCAGCCCTGCTTTGAGCATCAAATGATGAATATGGGTTTTATCCGGCGAAAAAGGCGATTTTCCACGCAATATACGCGTCGAAAACACCCGCAAGGTATCAAACACCGGAATGATCAGCACCGCCATAGCGATAGCGGGTCCCGATCCAAGTGTAATGTTTCCGACTACGGCATGAGGACTCATTTCTACAAATTTGATCGCCAGTATGGCGCATACCGTGCCGATCAACAGGGAGCCAGTGTCGCCCATAAAAATTTGGGCGGGGGTAAAATTGTATTTTAAAAAGGCCACAATAGCCCCGACCAGCGCAAAAGCCACGACCGCCAGTGGCAAACCGCTCGAGCCATTGGCGGCAAACCAGATACCCCAGGTAATACAGGCGACCAGCCCAACACTGCCAGCCAGTCCATTAATGCCATCAATCAGGTTAAAGGCATTGATGATGCCCACGATAATTATCACGGACAACAGAAAACCGGTGAGTTCGGGCAGGGTAGTGATGCCAAAAATGCCGTATAAACTGGTCAGTCGCACCCCAGACTTGTAGGCCAGGATAGTGGCTACTAAAAGTTGACCGAGAAATTTTTGGGTGGCCGACATCGGCAAAAGATCATCTACTATGCCAATGAGGAAAATCAGCACGAAAGACGCCATTATATACTGTAATGTACCAAACGAGTCGAGTGGTGTCCAGAGGATAATAGCGCAAATCGTACCGGCAAAAATCCCAATGCCTCCCAGCGAAGGCGTGGGTACATAATGCGCGCTGCGTTCGTTGGGATGATCATACAGCTCACGTTTTTGAGCCACCCGGATGATGGTGGGAATGATCAGATAAGTGAGCGTAAAGGCTGTAATAAAGCCAAGAATGAGGGCGTGCATAAAGGATCAAATTCCGAAAAAGAGGAAAAGCAAAAACTGTGCAAACAGTACGAGCAGGACAGATTCTGATTAAATTCAGTAAAGACTCAGGCAATGGCCTCCGCTATTGTTCGTATAGTTTCCGTATCGCCCATAGTGTAATAATGCAGGCAAGGCACACCGGCGGCTTTCAATTCGCGCGACTGCTGAATACACCATTCAATACCCACTTGCTTTACCGCCTCTTCGTCTTCGGCTTTCAGCACCTCCTGGACAAAAGGCTCCGGCAGATTGAGAAAGAATTTCCGGGGGATGGAATTAAGTTGATAGCGCTTCGTCAGGGGTTTCAGGCCCGGCACGATGGGGACATGGATGCCAGCCGCACGGCATTGCTCCACATAGTCGAAGTAGCACTGGTTATCGTAAAACATCTGGGTGACGATGTAATCCGCTCCGGCTTCCACCTTTCGCTTCGTATATTCCAGATCGCTGGCCAGGTTGGGAGCCTCGAAATGTTTCTCCGGGTAGCCGGCAATACCGATGCAAAAATCCATCCGTTCTCCATTCTGGATGTTCGTGTCCAGATAACGGCCTGCGTTTATTCCTCCAATCTGGCGGATCAGATCAAGCGCATATTTGTGGCCGTTTTCTTCCGGCAGGAATTTATCTTCGAATTGCCGGGCATCGCCCCGCAACGCCAGCACGTTGTTGATCCCCAGGAAGTTAAGATCAATCAGGGCATTTTCCGTTTCTTCCACCGTGAATCCACCACAGATCAGGTGAGGCACCGCATCTACCGCGTAACGGTGCATAATGGCCGCACAAATACCAACGGTACCGGGACGCTTGCGAATGGCCGTTTTTTCGTAGTAGCCAGACGGTCGTTTTTTATAAATAAATTCTTACCGATGGTAAGTCACATACACAAAAGGTGGTTTGAATTCCATCAGGGCATCCAGCGTTTTGAAAATAGCCTCCATGCTGCCACCTTTCAGGGGCGGCAGCACCTCAAACGAGACGAGGGTTTTTCCTTTTGCTTTCTCAAAATGTTCCGTTACTTTCATGAGTAGTCATAGTTGAGCAATGCTGTAGCAACATGATATAATGGCTATCAGCTTTGTCAGTAAAGAGGGGACTGGATTAAAAAAAACTTATTGATCCCTGCGTGCCGTCTCTGCCCGGGCTTTCATCTCGGCTGCTTTGGCAGTATTGCCCTGTGCAGTATAAATTTCGGCCATGTCTTCGAGAATACGAATGTCTTCCGTTTCGCGGTCTAAACCAAATTGCAAAAAATGCAGGGCTGATTTTACATCATTTTTCTTTTTATAGAAGAATTCATAGCCCACCCGGTGGCAAAAAGCATTGTATTTATCATAATTGGCACCCTTCAGATAAGAGGTCATATTCTGATCCACAAAGTCCCGAAAGCTGGGATTATATGGCAGCCGCTCCATGATATATTCAAATTCATGGAACAGCTTATCCAGCTGATGATCCAAATCAAAACGTGCTGCGGCCACCGCTGCGCTCATGATCAGTGCCGGAGCATATTTCGGATTGATCTGCAAAGATCGCTTGATATGGTATTCCATCAGGTCCGTTACCCGCGTTTTTCCCTGCAAATCGTTTTTCTGGCGTTCCTGCAAATAATCATTCTTGTACAAAGATGTCACATAAAAACAGTGTGCACGGGCACTGTTTTCAGAGACCGCCAGGGCGGATGTATTGAGCGTCTGTTCATCTTTCCAGTCCGGTACTCTGGTGATGGTGCGCCAGCCGAATAATACAACAATGGCCGCCAGAATCATCGTCCCCACAATATTTGGCCGGTCGGCCCGCTCATTGATCCATTCCGGCAATTGCCGCGAAAAAAACCAGGCAACCAACACACAAAAAGCCACCGATGGCATATAGGCGAATCGCTCATTCATAAAAGTACCAACCGAAACAAATAAATTGGATACAATGCTCAACGTAAGCAGAAAATACAAGATACACCAGGCGATCATATTGCGTTTTCGCAAATTTAACACCGCCCAAATGCCCATCCCGGCATATATAGCCAGCGATAGCAGTGCCCGCCAGTCGGTCCATCCCACCTTGGGTACATGGTAAGGATAATAGTCGTGGGTCAGCGGATGCGGCACGAACAGCAACTTTATATACCAACCCAGCGTCAGAAAAATAGTCGCCAGCCGTTCGCTGCCAGTCATGTCGAGGAACGGATTGTTCATCAGATCGTCCATCGCCTGGCCGTGATTAAGCATATAGCCCATTGCCTGATAGCGTACCAGGATAAAAAGCAAAGCCGCTCCCATCAGCACTGCCGTAGAGCCTACCAGTTGCCGCACCGGTACTTTGGCAAATACCCACACCGTAAGTGGAATAACGGCCACAAAAGTCAGGGCATTCTCTTTAGAAAGCATGCCTAAAAAAAGCGATGCACCGGCCAATAGTAACCAGCCCGAACGGCGGGTATCGTAATATTTAATGGTCGCCCACAGCGCACCGAGGCTGCCGAGCAAAGCTAAAATTTCATCGCGGCCTTTAATATTAGCCACTACCTCTACGTGTAGCGGGTGCAACATAAAAATCGCTGCTCCCAAAAAAGGCAGACTGAAATACCAGCGGCCACCTTCCTGCACCGGGAAAAGGCCAAGCAGAATCCGATACAGAAAAATGCCGGTGAAGCCATATAAAACAATATTAATGGCGTGACCAATATGTGGGTGGTCTTTGCCAAAAATGCCTACCTCGGCAGCAAAAGTCGCCAGGCTCAACGGACGATAACGTCCGCCTTCCAGCAGGAATTTTGGTTCCTTAAAGTAGCCCAGAAAACTATCGGCAGCAAAAATGTCGCGTATGCCGGCCCAGCCTTGCTGCACAAAAGAGTTCTTCCAGATCACCATTTCATCGTCCAGATTGTAGCCAAATTGCAGCGATAAGGCGTATAGCCCGAAAGCCATAGACATCAGCACCAGCATCGGCAGCCAGTGACCCCGCCAAAAGCCGGATAGAAATATGCTCTTGTGTGGCAATTTTGCCACATTCGCATGGACAGGTATATTGATTTTTGCAGGCGAAGCGTTTCCGGTTTTCGAGGCAGGAATTTTCGGTTTGCTTTTCGCAGCCATAGTTAGTTTTTATTTAAGCCGCTGCAAATATCGCACGATCTGCCTGAAATTCTGACCAAACTCCTGCTCATTGTGAACAATGGGCAGTTTGGCAAAACAGCGTACCTTGTGACCACATTCAAAAACAGCCTTTTTCCAAACATAGCAGTGCATTTTCCTGAATTTGGCTAATGCTATATCTTGTGCCTCCACAAATTGACAATAACACATCACTATGAAAAAACTACTCTTTTGTCTCCTGTTATTCACTTCAGTCAGTGCTGTTTCGGCACAAAAGGGAGAAGATTACGAATTCCAGGAAGTAAAAAACCTGGCCTGTACGCCGGTAAAAAGCCAGGATCAGACTGGCACCTGCTGGGCCTTTAGTACCGCTTCTTTCCTCGAAAGCGAAGCCCTGCGCCTTGGCAAAGGCCAGCAGGACCTGTCGGAAATGTTTGTGGTGCGTAATATTTATCACCAAAAATGCGACAACTATGTGCGTCGGCAGGGCCACGCCCAGTTTGGAGAAGGTGGCCTGGCCCACGACGAATTAAATGCCGTGAAACAGTATGGCCTGATGACCGAGGCGGCTTATCCGGGCCGCAAAGACCCTTCCAAGCCCTACAACCACAGTCAGTTGCAAAAAAACCTGAAGACCTTATGCGATGGTTTTGTCGCCCAGGCGACCGAAGGGAAACTGCCAGCGAACTGGCTCGTTCTCGTGGATAGCGTGCTGGACGCAGAGTTTGGCAAAGTGCCCCTCAAATTCATAGTGGGCCAATCGGAATTTACGCCCCTGTCCTACCGCGACTTTTTGGGCATCAATCCCGATGACTATGTCACGGTGACCTCCTTCACCCACCACCCTTTTTATTCCACTTTCATTCTGGAAATCCCTGATAACTGGTCGAACGGGCTGTTCTACAACGTACCGGTCAGCGATCTGATGCGCTGCGCCAAAAATTCGATTCAGCAGGGTTACACGGTCGAATGGGATGCCGATGTGAGCAATCCCGATTTCGCTGCCGGCAAAGGCATGGCTATAGTGGCTGAAAAAAGCTGGCAAGACAAAGATGCCGCTGCCCGGGCCAGTACTTTTAAAACCTGGGAACCTGAAAAAAATGTTACCCAGGAATATCGTCAGCAGCTCTTCGATCGCCAGGAAACGATGGACGATCACCTGATGCACATCGTCGGGGTGGCCGACGAAAAACACAGCGGCATGTATTATATTGTAAAAAATTCGTGGGGCGAAATCTCTGACCGTAAAGGATTTGTGTACGTCTCCGATGCCTACATGCGCGTGAATACCATCTCGTTCACGGTTCATAAAAATGCCATTCCTACCGATCTGCGCCGCCGCCTCGGCCTGGAAGCAGGCGAGGTCAAGATCGAAGGGGCGAAAGCCTTGCAACCCCGTCAGAAGACCGACACGCCGGCTAAGGGTACCCGTATTCAGCCGCGCGAAGGTGCTACGCTAAAAAAAGCAGCATCGCCGAATACTTCGGATAACTAACCGTTCCCGTTTGCTGTCTGTTTCGGCTCCGAATATGCGCCTCACGCCTTATTCGGAGCCGGATTTTTTAAAAAAACCAAATTCAGATTGTGGCGTTAGTACAGCCATTGTTTTTCACGCACCTTTTTTTAAAATATGCCGGAACTGCCCGAGGTTGCTACGTATCAGAAAGTTTTTGAGCGTCATGCGGTTGGAAAAACCATCCGTGAAGTAGTCGTAAACGACGCTAAAATACTACGCAACCTCACAGCCGAGCAATTTGTCGGGAAACTGACCGGGCGTACGTTCACCGGCACCTATCGGCGGGGCAAATTCCTGTTTGGCGAACTGGACAACCACGCCCACTTACAGTTGCATTTTGGCATGACCGGCGATCTGGTGCCTTACCAGGACCCAGCTGATGCACCGCGTTTCGAGCGTTTCCGGTTCCATTTCACCGATGGTTCCACGCTGGGCTTTGATGATTCCCGCAAATTTTCCCACATCGTCTGGGTGGATGATTTGCCCGCTTATTTGCTCAGCCGAAAACTGGGTCCCGATGCCCTGGAACTTTCAGAAGACGATTTTTTGCAGTTGCTGGCGGGCCGCAAAGGCCAGCTCAAAGCCCTGCTGTTGGATCAACACGCCTTGGCCGGAGTAGGTAATTTATACGCCGATGAAATCTGTTTTCAGGCCCGCCTGCACCCCGGTTCGCGGCTGGATAATCTGTCGGAGGAACATAAACGTTTGATTTTCCGCTTAATGCAGGAAATACTCAGTTCAGCCGTCGAACGCCTGGCTTACTATCGGGAATACCCGGAAAACTGGTTTTGGCAGTGGCGCCAGTTGGGTCGACCTGGGCCTGAAGGCATCGGTACCGTGCAACGCGCTACCATCGCCGGGCGCACCACCTACTTTGTGGAAGGTTGGCAGGACCTGTTTTAGCCGGTATTTCCAGACATAATTTTTATTTCAAATAACAAGTTTTTTGCTTTTGATAAATATGAAATATTCCTTTCTCGCCGGGTTGCTGCTGTTTACAACGGGGCAGGTGCTGGCGCAAACGCCCGTGGCGACTGCCGATCAGATAGTGTCCATTGCGCTGGAAACAAACTACGACATTCGCCTGACGCAGGCGGATGCCGATATTGCCGTGTTGAACAATACCCGGGCCAATGCAGGCATATTGCCGACCGTGAATCTGGTTGCCAATGAGAATTTCACCGTCAGCGCTTTCAACCAGAAACTGGCCAACGGAACGGAATTTAATACAGCCGGTGCGCCCTTCAATTCAGCCAACGTGGGCGTTCAGTTGAACTGGCCGCTCTTCGATGGCCGTCGGATGTACATCACCAAGCGACGGCTCGAAGCCCTGCAATCTCTAGGCGAACTGAACCTCCGCACCGCCGTGCAGACCACGACGGCCAACGTATTGCAATCTTACTACGACATCGTCCGGGGACGTTTGCAGGAGCGGGCCATTTCCGAATTAATTACTTTGAATGAAGAGCGGTTACGCATCGCCGAAGCGCGTCTGGCCGCCGGGTTTGCCGGTCAAACCGATGCCTTGCAAGCCCGGATTGACCTCAACCAACGCCGCGCCGACCTGCTCAATCAGCAAACCCTCATTGCCTCGACCAAACGCACCCTCAACCGCCTGTTGGTCCGCGCTTCCGATACGGCCTTTGAAGTGGACGAGAATTTGGTGAATACCTATCAGCCCGACCGTACCGCCTTGATAGAGAAGATATTGGCCCAAAATCCTGCTTTGGTGGCTTTGCAAAAATCGGCGGAAGTGTCCGCACTGTTGGTCGAAGAAAACCGGACGCTGACCAAACCACGCATCACCGGCGTTGGCCAACTGAGTGCTCAACGCGCAGATAATGGCGCGGGCTTCACGACCAGCAACACCCAGGCGGGTCTGACAGTGGGTGCCAACCTCGTAATACCGCTTTATACCGGCGGCAACCTGCGTCGCCAGGTGGAAGTGAGCAAATTGGCAGCGCAGCAAGCTGCATTGCGGGTGAATATTCAGCGTATTACGGTAGAAACGGAACTGGATAATCAGATTGCCACTTTTCAAACGCAGCAACAGGTGCTGGTGCTGGAAGAAGAAAATGTGCGCAATGCCCGCGAAAATCTGACCGTCAGTACGGAGCGTTTCCGTCTGGGTCAGGCCAATGGCCTCGAAATTCAGACCGCTCAGAACACGCTTGAGCAAGCCCTTTCGCGGCGCAACCTGGTGCTTTACAACCTGAAAATAGCGGAATTACAGTTGCGCTTTCTGGCGGGCGAACTTTAAAGCAAAAGGCAAAAGGCCGGTAAGTAAATTTGTGCTCCATTTCCTTTGACATCATTTAAATGAAAAAAGAAGCAATTGTAGTTGGTGCCGGATTAGTGGGTGCCCTGTGGGCAGTATTCCTGGCGCGGCGCGGCTACGCCGTAAAAGTCTTTGAACGTCGGCCCGATATGCGCGCTGCGGGCTATCAGGGTGGACGCTCTATCAATCTGGCCATGAGCGAACGTGGCTGGAAGGCCATCGAGCAGGCGGGTATTCGCGAGAAAATAGAGCAAGTCGCTATTCCCATGCCGGGCCGTATGATGCACTCGGTAACCGGCGAACTGACTTTTCAGCCGTATGGCAAAGGAAATGAAGCGATTTACTCCGTTTCACGCGGCGGCCTGAATCTGGAACTCCTGCGTATTGCCGCCGATTTTCCCAACGTGGAATTCTTTTTTGAGCATCGTTGCGCAGAAGTGGATTTGCAGCAGCCCAAACTCACGGTAGAAAACCTGCGCACCGGCGAAGTAAAAACGTTGGATGCTCCGCTCATCTTTGCTGCCGATGGTGCTTTCAGTGCCGTCCGGTACGCCTTGCAGCGCACGGACCGCTTTGATTATACCCAGCAATATCTCGAGCATGGCTACAAGGAATTGACCATTCCTGCCGCGACCAATGCTAACGAATCGCCATTTTTCCCCTATCGCATGGATCCCGGCGCGTTGCACATTTGGCCGCGTGGCAATTTCATGGTCATCGCGCTGCCCAATGCGGACGGGAGTTTTACCTGCACGCTTTTTCTGCCCTTCGAGGGCGCAGTGTCGTTTGAAAATCTGCGAACCGACGCTGAGGTGCTGAATTTTTTCCAGGCCTACTTCCCGGATATTATTCCCTTGATGCCCACTTTGATGTCGGATTTTCATCAAAATCCCACCTCTTCTTTAGTGACCGTAAAGTGTAATCCCTGGCAGTGGCAAAATCGTATTCTGCTCATTGGCGACGCGGCGCATGCCATCGTGCCTTTTTATGGACAGGGCATGAACGCGGGTTTTGAAGACTGCACGATTTTGGATGCGCTGTACGAAACCTACGGCAGCGACTGGTCACAAATCATCCCGGCTTTTGCCCAAAAACGCCGCCCGGATGGGAACGCCATTGCCGAACTGGCGCAGCGTAATTTCATAGAAATGCGGGATTTGGTGGCCGATCCACGGTTTTTGCTGCGTAAAAAAATTGCCGCGCAGTTGCACGCCCGCCACCCGGAATTTCTGCCCGTATACTCGATGGTGACGTTCAGCAACACGCCTTACCACTTGGCCTTGCAGGAAGAAGAGGCTCAAAATCAATTGTTTGCAAAAATCCTGAGTCTGGAAAACATTGAAAATGACTGGGCCGGGCCAGCCGTGGAAGAGATTTTTCAGGCCTGGCGCAAGGGATGAACTCACCTTTTCGGAAGGCCAAAAACTTCCGAAAGTTGGATGCTAATTACTCCGTAACCTAAATTTTATAGCAACTCTGTGAGCCTCTGTGGAAAAAAATTAAGGCTCATTTAAGAAAAAATAACCCATTCCCAAAAACATGTTCCTACATTTGATGTTGATACACTTAAATTGAAACAAATCACTCCACTTTTAAAAACAACATCCATGGCAGCGACAAATTGGGCAATTGACCCGGCACACTCTGAAATCAACTTTCGGGTAAAACACATGATGATCAGCACCGTTACCGGTGGTTTTGAAACTTTCAATGCGGAAGTCGAAACGGAAGGCGAGAATTTTTCTAATGCGAAAATTTCCTTTACTGCCGATACTGCATCCATCAACACCCGCAACGAACAACGCGACGGCCACTTGCGCAGTGCCGAATTTTTTGATAGTGAACGGGTGCCCCAATTGAAATTTGAAGCGAAAGAAGCCACCGCGCCAGATGCCGATGGTAACTACACTTTACATGGAGACCTGACCATCCGGGATACGACCAAACCGGTCACACTCAAAGTAGAATTTGGCGGTATTGCTGTGGATCCCTGGGGCAATACGCGGGCTGGATTTGAAATAAATGGCGAAATAAACCGCAAAGATTTCAGCCTGGTCTGGGATGCAGTAACCGAAACGGGTGGCATCGTACTGGCCGATAATGTGCGCATTCATTGCCACGTGGAACTGATAAAACAACAAGCAGCAGCATAGTCGTTTTTCGAAAAAACAAAAATCTCCGTCCGGCAAAGTGCTGAACGGGGATTTTTAATTTATTGACTATCAACTGTTTAATTTATAAAATAGATTCGGCACGTCGCTCGGCCATCCGTTCTTTCATTTTGCGCCAACTGGGTCCGATGAGACGGTTCAAGCCCTTGTCCACCACATAGTGAGTGGCAATATTGGCCAGCCCCCGCATCCGGGCGGGAATAGAGCCAAACGACCGCAGACTGATCGAGTAGCCGCCGTCGGTGTATTCGATGTAGTGCCAGTAACCCGATGGAATATAGACGGTCTCGCCGGGATTTAGGGTCACTTCGTAGCCTTTGGCAAAAGCCAGCGCGGGGTAGCGGACAAAATCGGGCCGATTCACATCCACGTAACTGGCCACCGTGAATGGGTGCCGATACAACAGCCGACTCTGGTCGGGAGCGAACAAAATGACACGCTTGCGGCCATGTATTTGGTTGAGAAATACGTGGCTCATGTCAATATCGTAGTGTAAGGCCACTTTGGAGCCTTGTCCGCCAAAAAACATAAAGGGCAACTCATTGACAAAACCGTCCATAATAGTCGGAAGGCGGAAATCCTCGCGCAAGTCCGGTGCCACCCGGAAAATATTCCACAGGAAAATGCGCAGGTCGGTCGGCCCGGATTCCAGGATTTCGAGGTATTCTTTAAAGGAAATGACCCGGTCCGGACTCATGTAGCCCTTGCCCGGTTTGGAATAATTGTTGGACACCACGGGCACCCGCAACTGGCCATATTTGCTTTTAAAATAATCAATCGTCCATTTCTGTCGGGCGGGCCATTCGTCCATCAGATCAGTAAGAACAACCGGAATTCTTGGTTCCAGAAATTCTGCCGCGAAAACGTCTGGTTGGAGACCGCTGCGGCGTTCAATGGGCTGTAAATCCAGCATACTGCAATGATTTTTTTGTGAACGGAAGCGTACGATAGAAACACGCCGGGATTAGTTCGGGGACAAAAGTACACAGCAAAACCGGTTGGGAAATAGTCATCTTTGATCGTTAACCGATGATTTTGTAATTATTTCAATATCACCTGCTTAGACCTTCGTGCCGAAGAAAGTAAACTAATTTTTACATCTTCAAAGACGGCAGGCCACCAGCGAAATCTTTATTTTTGCCCAAACTTATCGCCTCCTTATGAACGATCATTCGCTTGATCTTACTGCCCTTCGGGAGAATTATGCCCGCCAAACGCTCTCCGAGACCGACGTGGTGGCCAACCCAATCGCACAATTCGCCGCCTGGTTTCGTGAAGTACTGGATAGCCAGTTGCGTGAACCCAATGCCATGACCCTGGCTACGGCGACCCGCACCGGGCGGCCCAGTGCGCGGACGGTGCTATTGAAAGGTTTTGACGCGCAGGGTTTCGTTTTTTATACAAATTATGAAAGCAAAAAGGGCCAGGAATTGGCGGAAAATCCGCAAGCCGCCCTGCTGTTCACCTGGCTGGAACTGGAGCGACAAATTCGTATAGAAGGCCGAGTGGAAAAGATAAATCCCGAAGAATCGCTGGTGTACTTCCAAAGCCGCCCCAAAGCCAGCCAGATCGGAGCCTGGGTCAGTCAGCAGAGCCAGGTGATTGCCGACCGGGCCGTCCTGGAAACGGAGGCCGCACAATTGCGCGAACAATATGCGGCAACCGATGTGCTGCCATTGCCGCCGTTTTGGGGGGGCTATCGCCTGCGGCCGGAGTTATTGGAGTTTTGGCAGGGTCGGCGCAGCCGCTTGCACGACCGGATCCAGTATAGTTTGCAGGCAGGAGGCGATTGGCGTATTGAGCGTTTGGCTCCTTAGATCAGGGTACGCGAAAGACCTGTACCTGATGTTCGTCCCAAATCAGGAGTCGCTGTTCGGCCAATCGAAAGCGGCTTTTGCTATCTGTTCCTTTAGGTAGCGGCAGCGTTATTTCTGCAAATGGCCGGGTCATGCGGATCAGTACGCCTTGTTCCGTCACATAGTATTGGCGACCATCCACGGCGTAAAAGTCGCGGATGTTTGGATAATTCCAGGTTTCTATCCACGAGGCATATTGATCGAACACAAAAACGCCCTGCCGTGGATCGGCCAGATAGACCCGATTGCCAATTTCCCGCAGCGCATCAGCTGTGGGTGGCGAAGCGACCATTTGGTTCAAAGCCTGCGTTTCAAAGAGAATGGTGCCTTCCGGGCTTATTTTTTTCAATTTGAACAGGGCCTCGTCATAAGCCCAGAGGTTGCCATCGAACGACATGGCCACGCTGCGCACGAGCGAAAAACCAGCCGCGTCCAATTGCAGGGAACCTAACTCCGTCAGGCTGCGATCCAGAAAAATGACCGTCCGAAAGTCTGCATACCACAACATCACTTTCAACGGATTGGTCGCATCCAGCGAAGTGGCCGGGCCGAGCCGGTTGTTGGAATAGCGAGCCAGTCGGGTACCTTCCGAATTGAACTTTTGCAGCGCATTGTCGGTGCCGAGCACATATACGTTCCCTAGATTGTCGGTGGTGGCAAAATTGGCGGAAACGGACAGAGTTTGCAGCAGGGCGAGGGTATCGGGGCTTTGGGCGGTTAGATGAGTCAGGATGGGAAAGCAAAAAATGGCGATTACGAGCCTGAGATTGGTCCACCAAATATAGTTATGTATCATTTTTGGGTTGTTTGGCTTTGCCGGTTTTATGCATATTGCCTTCTCGAAGAACTTATTCAACTGTGCGCAAAAGTAATCCTGCACGGATATTTAGGTTAGAGGCTTGATGAAGAGTTTCAGTTGCTTATCGCCACAAAATAGGCACCACCATCCCGTTCTAAAAATTCTCCCTCATTTTTATCAGACAATCAAAAATTCTCCCCACCTTTGCATCACTGTACTGATACGATAATACAAATCTCATCGTTCATACTTCATCGTTTATAGTTCATACTTCCCATGCACACCCTCACCGCCCGCCTGCCTTATTCGGATGCCCTGCCCATGTACCGCCATCTAAAAAACGGTGTGGCCTCCTGCTTATTTGAATCTGCTTCGGCAGTAGATAAATCGAGCCGACTGTCGGTTATTGGCTTGGAACCAACGCTGGAACTGATCGGCAAAGACGATTATCTCACCCTACGCTTGTTACACCCGCACGGGAGCATTTTTTATGATTTTATCAAAACGGAATTTCAGTCTTTTGTAGAAAGCGAAGGCTCTGACACGCTGCGTTTGCACATTCCCAAACTGCCATTTTACGGTGCAGAGGAAGACCGGCTGGACCGGCAAAATATCGTACAACCCTTACGCCGGGTGCTCGCGGAATTTCATTCTACAGACAAGAATTTCATGGGATTCTATGGCGCACTCTCTTACCAGTTTGTGTATCAGTTCGAGGATTTACAACATCAAAAAGTCGGCGTCGAACCCGATTTTCATTTATTTCTATTCGATAACATTCTGATTTTCAATCACCTGACCCAGGATTTGAGCCTGTACGTCACCCGCCAAACTAAACCGGAAGCGGAAAGTGATCTGGAAAGAATGTTGGAAAAATGTCTGGCTACGCAATCGGTACTGCTTGACCAAAGCATCTCGCCAGAGCCGCTGCACGTTGGTCAGATAGCCATCACGCCAGACGATGAAACTTTTAAAAAACAGGTGGCGCGCGGGGTGCAGCTTTGTCATGAAGGTGAGTTGCTGGAAATCGTGTTGAGCCGCAAAATGACCACCACTTATTCTGGCGATTCGCTGGCCTTATACGAACGGTACAAAGCCATTAATCCATCGCCCTACCTCTTTTTCTTCGATTTCGGCGACGAAATACTGCTGGGTGCAAGCCCCGAACTGATGCTGCGCTACGAAAACGGACGCGCTACTTTGCGCCCAATCAGCGGGTCGGTGCGCCGTTCGGCTAATCCCGTGGAAGACCATCACCTGATGATGGAACTGCTGAATTCGCCGAAGGAAAATTCCGAACTGGATATGCTGATTGACCTGGGGCGCAATGACTTAGCACGGATTTGTCAGCCGGGTATTGAGATTGACCATTACCGGATTGTCGAAAAATACTCGCACGTTACCCACACGGTGGCACAGGTGAGCGGAATATTACAGCCGCGTTACTCGGGCTTTGATGCACTGATTGCCAGCCTGAATGCGGGTACCCTTACCGGCGCACCCAAAGTAGCGGCCATGGAATATATTGAACAAATAGAACAACATACACGCGGTTATTATGGCGGCAGCATCGGTTGGCTGCTACTGAATGGCGATGTGAATACGGCGATTACCATCCGCACCGCCCATTTGCGCGATGGACTTTTGCAGTTTTGTGCGGGGGCTACGCTGCTCTATGAATCGGTGCCGGAAAGCGAATTGAAAGAAACGAAACTGAAAGCCGGGGCTTTTCTGGCGGCTGTGGAGATGTTTCAGGAGAAAAATTGAAATTTGCCAAAAAGAAAGAACAAATTTTGCCTCATCTCGATGTACCCTCCTCCTTAATGGGGGAGTAGGAGGGGGCTTGGGTTTTATAATCCAATATATTCAAATGCAACGGACAAAATTCCGCATCATGCGGATCATTGGAAGCAATGATGACCAGCCGGTCGGCAGCATATTCGCCGATAAGATTTTTGTACCAGGCTACCCCTTGTTCGTCCAGATTAGTAGCAGGTTCGTCCAGCAACAAAACCGGCGTAGCCGAGCAAATAGCCAGAATAAGTTTAAGCCGCTGTTTCATGCCGGAAGAGAAAAAGCGGATTTCCTTGGTGCGGGCACGAGGCAAGGCCAGTAATTCACCCAGACGATTGACCGTAATGTCCGCCTGCATGGGTTTCAATCGGCTATGAAAATGCAGGGCTTCTTCCAGCGTAAATTCCTCAATCAGTTCAATATACGGCGCAGCATAACTGATGTAGTGATAGACATCTTCTGCATCTATGGACTGCTCCTTTTCCGCAAAAAATACCTGGCCCTTGGAGGGCGAGAGGTGGCCGGAAAGCACCTTTAACAAGGTGGATTTGCCCGAACCATTGGGTCCGAGAATGGCATAGCGTTGCCCGCTTTGGAACTGGTAGTCGAGATTGCGGAAAATCCATTCCAGCCGGTAACGCTTGCCCGCATTTTGCAGTCCTATCCTCATTAGTCCAGCACCGGCTCGGCCATTTTACTTGCGCCATTCATCGTGCGAAAGCCTTTCATCACGCCGCGCTTGGCGGTGCGCACAAAATCGAGAATCCGCTCCCGATGCACGGAAGGCATTATTTCATCTTCAATAATGCCTAATGCTTTCCGTACGCTCAGGCCACGGACGAACAGCACCCGATAAATGTCTTCGATGTGGTGCATTTCTTCTTTGGAAAAGCCCCGCCGACGCAGCCCGATGGAATTAATACCCGCGTAGGAAAGCGGTTCGCGGGCAGCCGTCACGAACGGCGGCACGTCCTTGCGGACCAGAGAGCCACCGCCGACCATCGCGTGTTCGCCGATTCGCACAAACTGGTGGACCGCCACCATGCCCCCCAGGGTCGCCTGATAGCCAATATCAATATGTCCGGCCAGGGTCACGTTATTGGCTAACACACAACGGTCAGCAATGACGCAATCGTGGGCCACATGTACATAAGCCATCAGCAGGCAATCATCGCCAATAATGGTCGTATTCGCTGCACTGGTGCCCCGATTCAGGGTACAACATTCGCGGACCGTCACGTTATTGCCAATGATCAGCGTAGTATTCTCTCCACGAAATTTCAAATCCTGTGGAATAGCGCTCACTACCGCGCCGGGAAAAATGCGACAACCTTCGCCAATGCGCGCGCCGTTCAGGATGTTCACATTGGAACCAATCCAACAATTGTCGCCGATGACGACATCCGCCTCGATCACCGTAAACGGGCCGATAGTGACGTTCTGACCGATCTTTGCATTGGGGTGAATATCCCGCAAGCCATTTGAGTAACTCATCACGATAGTACAGTTAGGGCGCAAGGGAGAGGCCCATGCACCGTTTTGGTTGTCATCATCACCCGCCCTCGGCACTGCTTTTCGGTGCCCTGCGTACTATTTGGGCGGTCAGTTCGCCTTCCGAGACGATTCTGCTGCCCACATAGGCCGTACCCTGCATGTGTACGATTCCGCGCCGAATGGGTTCGATTAATTCCATTTTCAGGATTAAAGTATCGCCAGGGAGTACCTTGGCTTTGAACTTAGCATGGTCAATTTTCAAAAAATAGGTATCCCAGACTTCGCCTTCGGCCACGTTGTGCAAAGCCAGAATGCCGCCGGTCTGGGCCAACGCCTCCATTTGTAAAACGCCAGGGAAAACCGGATTGTCGGGGAAATGGCCCTGAAAAAACGGCTCGTTGAAGGTCACGTTTTTGATACCAACAACGTGGTTGGCACTCAGTTCGATCACTTTATCCACCAGCAAAAAAGGAAAACGATGCGGCAGCAAACGCGTAATCTGCATAGTGTCGTAAACAGGTTCTTTGTCCGGGTCGTAACGCGGAATGCCAATCAGGCGACGTTTTTCCGCGTGATGTTTTTTCAGGATTTTGGCAAATTCCACATTGGCAGTATGCCCGGGTTTGGTAGCCACGATCTTCCCCTGAATGGGTTTACCAATCAAAGACAGGTCGCCAATCACGTCAAGTAATTTATGCCGGGCGGGTTCATTCTGAAAACGCAATTTGACCGTATTCAACACCCCTTCGGCGTCCACTTTAATGCTGGGCTTGTCCATTTTTTTGGCCAGCAAATCCAGTTCTTCCTGCTCCATACGCCGGTCGGCGATCACAATGGCATTGTCCAGATCACCGCCTTTGATGAGGCCCATTTCGAGCAATTTTTCCAGCTCATGCACAAAAACAAAGGTACGGCAGGGTGCTATTTCCTCCACATAATCGCTAAGGTGGTGGAGCGCGGCGAATTGCTGGCCTAACACGGAGGAATTAAAATCTATCATGACGGTCGCCTCAAATTCATCTGCCGGCAACGCCAATAGTTCGGTGCCAGTCACTTCGTCCTTGTAAGCAATTGGCTCAGTGACTACAAAAAACTCGCGTTCCGCATCCAGGTGGGCGCGGCCTGCGGCCTGCAAAGCCGTGACGAAAGGCATGGAAGTACCGTCCATGATCGGTATTTCCGGACCGTCTATTTCCATCAGCACATTGTCGAGATGCAAGCCGGTCAGGGCAGAAAGTACGTGTTCGATGGTAGAAACCTGTGCTTCGCCACTGCGCAGGGTGGTCCCGCGATTGGTAGATACCACCAATTTGACGTCGGCTGGAATGATCGGCTGGTCAGCCAGGTCTATTCGCTGAAAGCGGAACCCGTGATTGGCTACCGCTGGTTTGAACGTCAGCGTTACCGTTTTCCCGGTGTGCAGGCCAACCCCACTCAGAGAAACTGATTTTTCGATAGTGGACTGCTTCATAAATCCGGATATATGTTCGGCGCTAAGGTACGGAGCGCGGGCCGAAATCTGTGCATGGGTAAATGGTTAGCCTCTGGTCTCGTAGGGTACACGGGCAACAATGGAACGGCCCAGGGTCAATTCGTCGGCATATTCCAGGTCGCCACCAAAGGAAACGCCCCGGGCAATGGCACTTACCTGAACCCCTAACGGCTGGAGTTTCTTAGAAAGATAATAGATGGTGGTTTCGCCCTCAATGGTTGGGCTGATCGCCATAATTATTTCTTTGACCTCGTGTTCGCCCACCCGTCGCACCAAAGATTCGATCTGTAAGTCCGCCGGACCCACGCCTTCGATGGGAGAAATAATGCCGCCCAGCACGTGGTACAGGCCGCGATACTGGCTGGTTTCTTCAATCGCCATCAGGTCGCGGACGTTTTCCACCACGCAGACCAGCGAGCGGTCGCGCCGGGCGTCAGCGCAGATCTGACACACTTCGTCATCCGCCAGATTATGGCAAATACGACATTCGCGGATGCCTTCGCGCATGCGCACCAAAGCCTCGGTGAACTGCGTGGTTACGCTTTTATCCTGCTTTAACAGGTGTAAAACCAGACGAAAAGCCGTTTTGCGCCCAATTCCCGGCAGGGAAGCAAAGGCTTCGACGGCTTTTTCAATTAGTTTGGAAGAAAAGGTCATGAGTTAGTTACTGGCTTGTTGGTTATTGGAATTGGTTAATGGTCAACTATTGCGAAGGTAAGTATTTCGGCTCAATTAGTTTAATCTAAATTGAGGCAAAATGCTGATTACCAGGCCAATAACCAATTAACCAATAACTAGTTTTTCAAATAGAAAAGGGATATTTTACATCCACCAAAAATAAGCCCTGCGGGGGCACACTCAGGCTTTTATGCAAAGGTTGTTGTGTATCCAGGGCCTCTTTTACGTCCGCCACGGTCAGTTTTCCAACGGCTGCCCGCAGACACGCGCCGACCATCAGCCGAACCATACCGCGCAAAAAACGATTGGCAGTAACGTGAAATATGAGCCGCTGTTGTTCATCATCCTGCACCCAGCTCGCGCGGTAGAGCGTGCAGTCATAAGAGTCCACTCCACTATGGGTTTTGCAAAACGGAAAAAAAGACGAGTAGTTGGGGAATAAAGCTGCTACGGCCTGCATTTTTTCAAAATCCAGGCGATCCGGCGACGAAAAAAACCAGGAGTTCTCTCTGCCAAACGGGTCTTTGCGTAGTGCGAGGTGGTATTCATAACTGCGCTCAAACGCATCAAAACGTGCGTGCGCTTCGGCAGCTACGGGCTGAATATCATACACCGCAATATCATCGGGGAGCACACCATTCAGCCGGTGCAAAAGGGTGGGCGGCAGCGTGGATTCCACATCAAAATGGGCAACGTAGTAGCGGGCATGTACCCCGGCATCGGTCCGTCCGCAGCCAGTCACCGCGATGGATTGGCCGAGGATCGTACTCAACGCTTCCTCTAAGGTGGACTGTACGCTCGGGCCATTGGGCTGTGTCTGCCAGCCGCAATAGCGCGTTCCGCGATAAGCCAAAGTGAGGAAATAGCGCATGGGCGAACAGATGAACAGAAACTCAGGATGCTGTAATTTTTTGAGGATGCGAGTATTTGACCAAAGTACATGATAATCAGGTAATTGATCGAATATTCGAATCCTCAACTAATCATGCTCAGGACATTGTTTGATCCAAGAAACGCTCACAAGCCAGATCGAGCATCATAAAAACATCTTCAAATCCATCATCATCGAGGTAAGGATCGGGTACGCTGCGGTCTTGGCCGGGATGACTATACTGGAGAATACGCTCGACTTTTTCGCGGTGTTCGTCGGTTTTTGCCAGGCGCAGTACGTCCCGCAAATTCCGGCTATCCATAACAAGTATTTTGTCAAAACGTTCAAAATCAGCCTTTTGAAACAGCCGTCCGCGTTGATCGCTGATGTCAATACCGTGGCGCAGCGCCGTAGCAATAGAGCGCGGGTCGGGCGAATGACCGATGTGCCATTCGCCCGTACCAGCGCTATCAATCTGCCAATCAAGATTTCGTTGCGCGGCTTTATGGCGCAAAATGCCCTCGGCCAGCGGGCTGCGGCAGATGTTGCCGAGACAAACCATGAGGATGCGCATATTTTTGAATGTGGTCAATGTGAAAAATGTGCAAATGTCGGTGGAGCAGCTATATTCAAAAAAAGCTGCTTACCCGGGAAGTGCAGGCAACGGACAAGGATCGGCAGATCAATGCTCTTAGAAAATCTTGCTGTATTTGAACAGAAAAGCCCCGGTGATTTGCGGGCCTTTGCTGGTGCCATCCGTATCGAGATTATAATAGCCGTCGTCGTTGCGATCCCGGATAATGGCCACATCGTCGTCGTAGTTCAACTCACCCAGTAGATCCAGCGAGAAGCCTTTGCCGATGCTGATACTGATATTGTTGGTCCACAATACGTCCACATTTTGCGGGTTTTTCAAATAATTGCTGTAAAAACTAAGCGAACTGTTCGCCGCCACCCGATCTTTGAAATACTTGTTGGTGTATTTGATGACCAGATTGGAACCTAACTGGAAGGAGCTATTTTTTCCCTTATCGTTGCCGTGAATATTGAGGGCAGCAATGCTGTCGTCGGCAACGTATATCACGCGGGCACTCAAAGGAGAGTAAAAAATAGAATAGTGGGCATTGGGACGATAATCCAAACCGGGCGACAGGCGTAACTCAATGGGTGACAGGAATTTAGCGATCACTTTGTCGTTGTTGTCCTGGGCTTGCAGGTAGTTGCTGGCGTAGGTTTTCAGGAGTAGGCTCTGGGCGATGCCTTCTACGGCCACAAACAATTTATCGCTACGGAGTTTCCAGCCCGCCCGCGAGGTGAAGCGGGCCAGGTCCAGATTTTTCTGGAAGCCAGTCGCATCAGTTGATTTGGTTTTGCCGAGCCGCTGTAGCGAAAGTTGCAGCGTCAGGGCATTTTCCCAGTAGGACTTCTCTTCCTTTTTATTGGCAAATAATCCACCAATGCCGCCCAACCCAAAACGGTTGGCACCACTGCCGATACGGGGATTAATGATGCCAATGCCGGAAAGATCGAGGCCCAGGCTACCACCTTTGGTCCAGCCCAGTTTGACTTCTTCGGGTTTGTCCTGGGCCTGCAAGCTTAGGCCCAGCCAGCAGCAGAGCGCTGCGACAAGGGTAATTTTCCATTTCATAAAATAAAGTTGGTTTAGTAAAAAAAGCGATTGAAAAGAAAACACTAGACGCCGGTCGGCAACAGATCATCATCCTGACCGTCCGGGTAAAAAATTTCTACCTTTTCGGTAGTCAATTTACTCAATGGGATAACGATGGCGCGTTCGGGGGTCTGTAAAATCAGGGACGTAGCGTCCATCAGTACTACTTTGCCGCGCACACCGATGATGCGCACATCATCGCCGACCCGCACCTTATTGCGATTGTAAAAGCCGGCCAGATAATTGGCCACCAGATCGCGCGAAGCCAGTCCATAACCAAAAGCAAAGGCCAGGCCACCCGCCGCGACGATAACCGTCAGGCTGCTGGCAATAAAGTCGGTATGTATTTTGGCCTGAGCCAGAGCACTGACGCCAACGGTCACGAGCAAAAAATAGAACACGCCGGAAGCGATGATTTTGGCCGAAGCGATGCCCAGCGAGAGGAGGGTAGTCAGTACTATTTTACGCAGAATGTCGGCCAGATAAAGCCCCATCAGGAAAAGAATAAGCGCGGAAAACAGTGCGGGCAGGTAGCTGATGAGATCGCGTACCATCGCGGTGATCGCCGGGATACCCAACAGATCGGTGGCGAAAATAATAAAGCCCAGCATGAGCACATAGTACAACATGCTGGAAAGTACGCCCGAGAGTTCGATGCGACTGCCAGTACGTTGCACCAGATCAATATCGTTCAGTTGATCGGTCAAACGGTCGGCTTTTAGGAGGATTAGTGCCCGGCGGACAAGCTTGCGAACCATATCAGCGATGAAGCGCCCGATCAAAAGCACAATCAGTGCCATCGCAACCTTCGGAATGGCTTCGGAAAATTTTGCCAGCAGCTGCGTTAAAACTCCATTTTTCAGATCGTCCCAAAATTGCATAAGCAGGATAAAGAAGATTGTACAAAGGTTTGAAAATCAACAAGTCGGTACATACAAGTATGTATGGAGATGCTACCAGAGGGCCGCATCTCCATACAGAAAACAGGTTGGGCAAAACCGAAAGACACTGCCAATTAAGTTGCTTTTGAAGATGCGCGGGTTCGATCAATGTTCTGATTATCAATTACATTGATCATAATATCCCAATTGCGCATTCTCTCAGCCCGGTTGGCAAGCATGAATACTTTATGGTTTTACCCGCCAAAAAGGCACTTCTCCATCCAGATTACCTTTCGGCCCTTTTGGATCGCAGCCAATGTGACCGCAAATGTAACTTGAGGCGACATCCAGTGCATTGGGGCCGAACAACTCCATGACCCGCCCGAAGGTGGAAAAGGTGTCCACATGGTGGACAATGTTGCGCTCTATTTCTTCCGGCAATCCCTGCGCGTGGACGTTCATCATGCGTTGAAAAGAATTCTCTTTTTCCATAATAGATTAGTTTTAAAAGGCCTGAATGGCCCGGTTGTTAATCGGTGGACTTGGGACAGTCAATAGAGCAGGTTTTCTGGAAAACAAGCAGATTATCAGGCTGCTTCTTTTCCAAATAATTCATCATAAATAGATTGCGATTTCTGCTTAGCCCGCAGAATCTGCATTTTTATAGCACTTTCCGTCTTGTTCAGCACCGTTCCAATCTCCTTAATAGATAAATCATCAATATATTTCATCATCAAAATGGCCTTGTCGCCTGGCGGTAAATGCTCAAACACTTTTTCCAAACGGGTTTGTTCCATTTCCAGTAATACACTATCAGGAAGTTCGTCCATCTCTTCTACTCCCTGACTCACCTTACCTACGTCTTCTGAAAAAATCAAAGGCATTTTTTTCTTTTTCCGAATCAGGTCTATGCAATAGTTGTAAGTAATAGAATAGACCCAGGTGGAGAAAGAAGACAGTTCCGTAAATTTTGACAAATTCAACAGTACTTTGATAAAAATGTCCTGTGTGGCATCGCGTGCTAATCCCTCATCCGCCAACATGGAAATACATTTTGCAAACACTTTGGCTGCATAACGCCGGTACAATACGGTAAAATAGGTTGAATCCTGTTCCCGCACGTAGTGCGTGATCAGTTCAAGATCAGTAAAATCACTCAACTTTTTGGAGGCTGTAGCCGGCACTTCCAGTAGTTTTAAAAAAGACAAGAGACGTGTATATCCTGCAAAGACACGGAAAAGCCATGACAAGACACAGCGACATTCACGAATTTCTTAAAACCGTTAATAGGACGTTAAGTAATTCACTCCGTCACACTTCTGCGGCGTTATTTTTTTGCATTTCCGTTTCTTTGCCAAAACTATGTATATGCGTTATTTGCTTGGTCTGGCCGTTGTTTTTTTATCCTGTTCTTTCCTCCTGGCACAAGCCCAGCCGCAGCCAGCGGCGGCTTTTCCTTTTCAGGTCAGGCTGTTTACGCCAGATAGCGTGGCTGTGCAAAGCGATGCGGTATTAACCAAAGGCAAGCCGACCGTTCTGGCATTTTGGCTGAGCACTTGTTATCCCTGCCGCCTGGAACTGGCCGCCTATACGGCCAAATATGCCGAGTGGCAGCGACAGGCTGATTTTCAGATAGTGGCCATTTCGATTGATTTCCCCGAACGATTTCCCCAAATGTCTAATATGGCCCGCACTGCCAATTGGGCTTTTCCTGCCTACTGGGATAGGGAACAGAATTTTAAAAGCCTCCTGCCCGGCGAACTCAATGGACTGCCCCAGGTCTTTTTATTTGATAAAAACGGCCAACTGGTGTGGCAGCACCGCCGCTATATGACCGGCGATGAGGAAGAGTTATTTGCCCAGATTATGGCTTTGCAATCGGCCAAAAACTAATTTGTTTTGGGCTTTTCCCGGTTTCGGGCACCCGTATCTACCACCGCCTCCATTGTGGCTTCCACTTCCCAATTGGCGCGTAGCGGCTCCAGTTTTTTGGTAAAAATCCGCTCTGGCTGGCGATGCGCATAGTAGTCGCCGGTATCCCAGCGGCCATTACCATTCCGGTCTTCCACCAACTGCACCGTGTAAGTAGCCGTAAATAAGTTCGTGAAAACCAGCCTTTTCTGCGCGAGTTCAGTCGTAAAACGGCGTTCTTCCACCAGTTCCTTGCCATTCATCAGTTGCAAAACATATCGGGTATTGGGCACCAGACTATTGACGGTGAGGTTCAATCCGCCCAGTTGTTTTTCAGAAAGCACGGTGAAAATCTGCCGTAGCGTATCCGTATTCCGCATACCATAAAAGTCGGTAACGGCTCCCGGCAACAGAGTCAAATTGTACGCTTTACCCGATTTCCAGGGCAAAACAATATTCAACTGCCGCAGCACAACCGAGTCCGTACGGATCTCATAATTGGCCACACGGCCACTGTCCACGGTAAAAATCCAGCGGGTGGTATCTATGGTCGTGATCGGGGCAGAAAATTTCAAAAAGCCCCGCTGCGTCGGATTTTGATTCACGTTTCGGGGAGGCTGCGCCTGTTTGGTGGCAGTGGCGGTCACGGGCTGGGTCCGGCGATTGCTGAAGGCCCCACCGCCAGTAGCCCCTGCACTGCCATCTGGCAAAAAACCAAGCCGGTAAGTTTTGAAAAAATCCTCCCGTGAAAGGTCACGCACCGTCATCGTATCGGCTCTGGCCAGCAGCTGCCAGGCGGTGGGCGTAGAAAGATCATACCAGACCAGCAGCGTGTCCAAGTCTTTTTCCGCCAATAATCGCAGGTCAGGCACTTCCGGCTCTACCCGCAAGGGAATGGAATCGAGCGAGCCGGTATAAGTCAGTTTGACCACACCGTATCGGTTAGCATTGCGCTCAAACAATCGGAAACGGGCCTGGTCTTTAAACAGCCGCAGTGCGGTCACCCGTCGCGCCGAAGCCGAGGAAACGGTCAGAAAAGTATCGGCGAAAGCTACACTTTCGTTATCGCTGTTCCATTTCAGGTTTTGGTCTTTATCCTCGATAGCCACCATCTTGAATCGGCCAGGGCGAACGTTTTGCAGCAAAAATTGCCCGTTTTTCTCTGTTCTGGCCAGATAGAAAGGCTTTTCGAGGCGCGGGACACTGTCGTTGAAATTATCATACAACATGACCGACACATTCTCCACCGGGTCGCCGGTGAAGCTATCGGCCACCCGGCCCGCCACCGTCAGGCTATCCAGAAAATCGCCGGTAGAGAACACAAATCGCAGGTCTTTGGCCGCATTGCCTTCATGCAAGTCTTGCACGGCATTACCAAAATTGATAGTGTAGGTCGTGTTTGGGCGCAGTACTTCGCCTTCGGCAAATTTTATGGTCACCGTTTTGCCTTTCAGCGTGATGTCAGGGCGCTTGGCCAGTGGCGGCGAGATTAAGACCTGAACCGGCGCATCTTTCAACACCACCCATTCATCAAAAGTGAGCCGAATGCGCGATTCCTGAAAGCGGGTGGTGAAATTGGGCGAGCTGGCCACCGAATCCACTTTCGGGGGCGTAGTATCTTTGGGGCCGCCGGTGGGCGCACCTTGCCGGGCACAGGAAAAAAAAGCGAGGACCGCCAAACAGGTTATAACGGGCAGATAATATCGTGTCATGGTTTTACAGCGTCGAGTAGGGCCAACTTTTGGTTGGCCACATCGCATTTCTCAAAAACATGAATCATCCCGAATTTTTGCAAAAAGCAAAGAGATGCCGTTTCAACCCACGATTTTAATCGTGGGAGAGGAGGCCAGGTAGCGTTAGGAACGGTTTCAACCGTTTCTGTGTGCTTGGCCAGACCTATATAAACCGTTAAAACGGTTACACATATCTTGTTTTGGCGCATTCCCACGATTAAAATTGTGGGTTGAAAAATTCGGGATGACTCCTTTTGGTCAACTGAAAATTTAGCGTTAACCAGCGTCAAAGATAGGGTAACGCTGTTTGTTCGTAGCCTGCGGCGCAAAAAGGCGTAAATCTATCCGGCGCGGCATGAACTTTTTTGTCCCTCATATCCTTTTGTGACGCGAAGGAACAGACTGTGTACCTTTACATTTATTAATTAAAAAAGAATTCATGGCACAAGAATGGACGCTCGGCGAGAAAAGCTCGTCGCTAAATAAAGAACCGGAGTTTGCGGTGCTGGTCAGCCTCATCACCCCGGACGTAACGGAGACGCAAGCCCATGAATATATGGACGAACTGGAGTTCCTGGCCCTGACGGCTGGCGCAACTACGGTGAAACGTTTCACCCAACGGCTGCCCCACCCGGAACACCGGACTTTTGTCGGTAGCGGCAAGGTGCTCGAAATAAAACAGTATCTGGATCGGCACGAGGAAATAAATATGGTCATTTTTGACGACGATCTCACGGGTCGGCAGACCAATACTTTGGAAGAAGCCCTGAAAGTAAAAATCGTGGATCGCTCGACGCTGATCCTGGATATTTTTGCGGATCGGGCCCAGACGGCGCAAGCCAGAACGCAGGTGGATTTGGCTCAAATGAAATATTTGCTGCCTCGCCTGCGCGGTTTATGGACGCACTTGGAGCGGCAGGGCGGCGGCATCGGGATGCGCGGACCGGGGGAAACCCAGATCGAAACGGACCGCCGTATTGTACAATATCGGGTGAAAATACTGGAAGATCGTCTGAAGGACATTGACCGCCAATCGCAAACCCAACGTAAAACGCGCGGTGAACTCATCCGGGTGGCGCTGGTTGGTTATACCAACGTGGGTAAGAGTACTATGCTCAATCTGTTGAGTAAAGCCGAGGTGCTGGCGGAGAACAAGTTATTTGCTACGCTCGATACCACGGTGCGTAAGGTCGTTTTTGGACAAATACCTTTTCTACTGTCCGATACGGTCGGTTTTATCCGCAAACTGCCGCATCATCTGGTCGAAAGTTTCAAAAGTACGCTCGATGAAGTGCGCGAAAGCGATATGTTGCTGCACGTGGTGGATGTAGCGCATCCGCAGTTTGAAGATCAAATCCGTACAGTGCAAAAAACACTGGAAGAACTGGGCGCCGGCGACAAACCTACCCTCATGGTGCTCAACAAGATTGACCTTTATCGGGAACGCTATTTCGACGATTTGGTGGATGCCGCAACCCGCTCCGACCTGGAAAATGAATTGCGCGAACGCTTGTTACACGCCTACGGCGAAAACGTATTCATCTCTGCGCTGACCAAAGAAGGCATAGACGAACTGCGCGAGCGACTGACCCGTCTGATCAAAGAGGCGTACGTGATCCGTTATCCGCACCAGGTGAAAAACTGGTCGTAAGATATTAAACACAAAAAGGCTTTAACAAAAAATATTTTCAACACAAAAGGCACAAAAGAATACATAAAAGTCAATGACTTCGTGCTCTTTTGTGCCTTTGTGTTTCAAGAAATTAGTTTAACTAAATATTGCGTAAGTCATTGGTTTTCATTGCCAATTTGCCTTTTGCAATTTTGCCAATTGGTTTACTGTCGCACAAATTTCAACGTCTCTGAGCGGCCACTCTCATTGATTTTCAACCAATAAATGCCAGATGGCAAGTCGCTGACGGGTACTTCCAGGCGGTTGCTGGCCAATTTTTGGCTGTCGGTGAGCTCATATACCATTGTCCCGGTGGCACTGAATATTTGCAACGAGGCTGTCTGCGGCTCTTGCAACCTGGAAGCCAGCACGATGGATGCGCCCGACACCGGATTAGGAACCAGCGTGTAACCACTGACTTCGCCCCGATAACTGACGGCCCGCATGGCCAGTTCTTTGATGGTCCCATCCCGGTCGGCCTGACTCAGGCGGTAGTAATTAATGCCAGCGGCTGGTTGCTCATCGGTCAGGGTATAGATGCTGGTGTGTGCAACATTAGTGGCTTCTATAGTAGCCAGCCGTTCAAATTTACGGCCATCGCCAGAGCGTTCGATCAGGAAGTAATCATTGTTTATTTCCCGGGCAGTAGTCCAGGTCAGCAGCACTTCCTCACCAATGGCCTTTGCATCAAAAGAAAGCAATTCTACCGGCAAGGACAGATCATACGCATAATTCATACATTCCTGATCCTTGGTATTAATCGGATTGCAACATCCGGAATTCATGTTGTTGCCAAGATAGAGCACAGCATCCAGATGGTCCATTCCGAGGGTATGCGTTAATTCATGGCTGAGCAACCTCTCAAAATCCCCTTCCGTCTGGCAAGCCCGGACACCATCATTAATTATTACATAGCCCCAGCCTCCATTCAGCCAGGTATCACCTTTATAAGTATGGGTCTGGCCATTCCCCGAAAACCCGTAACTGCCACCCATACCGAGCGTGCCGGCACAGGCAATAAGCGGGAATATTTCGTTGCAAGGGTCATCAAACATGATTATTGTGGTTTGAGTCCCGTTCAGACTGCTGGCAAAGGGGGGGAAATTACCTCCTGATACAGAACCACCCAGACAATTCGGGGTGAAATCGGTCACACCGGCAGCATTCAGTTGTAAGCCCGGATAGGCGGCATTCAGGGTCGCAAGAGTGTTGGCAATGCGGGCCGCAGCGTCAGCAGGCGCATCAGTGGCGTCATAATATACATTGATATTCGTGTTTTGCCAGCGGATCAGGTTAGGCCCGATGGCAAAATCGCAGCCAGTGGGTAAAACCCGGTCACTTACCTGATCAAGATTTGGTAAAGCTGCTTGCGCACTACGCCCATCCCAAGGTATGTATTTCCCTTTTCCTTGCTGACGCAGCAACTCTAAAAGTGCGTTTTTATGATAAGTAGTCAGCGGTTCCGCTATAATGCCGTCTGGTCGGGGAGCAGTACCCATACCAAGGCTTTCTTGTACAGGCACCAAGAATTCATTTGTTTGTTCAAACACATAGTAAGAAAGCATCATCAGGCCCCATTTATCCCCATTTTGTTTTAAAAAGACGAGATACGTCCGGCCTTCGTGCGGGATAAAATCTCCGGCAATATCCAAGTGGCCAAACTCATTATAGTGCGAATATCGCCGTAGCGAAAAAACGTCGTTCGCGACCATCGGCCCTTTTAAAGCAATAGAGACCGTAAAATCACAATCATTGTGGGTACAGGCAGATTCCGGGGTTTCATAAGGAGCACCTGCCTGAACGAATACTACTGCATCGCTGGCAGCATAGAGGTCAGCCAAATTAGCAAATGGAACAATCGTGGTAGCCCGGGCAGAAAATGCAGTTAGCAACCCGCCGGAAAGCAGGATAGGTAAGAAATAGCGCACGGTAAAAATCTTTGACAGTGAAGATATGGTAGGCGAAATGCCAAAAAATCTATGCCATTCCGGGGCTTGATGGGTGGGCACTTTCGTCTATGGCCAAAGAAAGCGGCCTGCCAATTCCCGCAGGAAAAGGACAGGCCGCTGTAAAGTCTTCTATTTGTATTGGTCAATATTTTGTTAGATTAATCCTTACGCCAAATGGCCAGGTATTTCTGAATCGCCTGTTGATTTTCTCGATAAACCTTTGCCCCACGCGTAGCAGTAACAATGCTGCACGGTACTTCCTTGGCTACTTCGCGCTGCGACAAGCCCCGGTCGCAGGCATCAAAAATACGCCAGCGTTCCTGCATCAGGTCACGCTCATGCTCCGTGAAAGTGAGACGCAGCAGTTCTTCAAACTCATCTGCGGAACGGGTAGCCTGGAAAAGTGGATAGAGCATCGTTAGGGTTTCCAAAATTCAACTTCTAAAAAGTCAATGTGGGAAAAATGTTGATCACGAGTTATCAATTTCAATCCATGGGCATAGGCAGTTGCCGCTATCCAAATGTCGTTTTCAGGAATCGGTTTACCTTTTTGCTGTAAATGCTTTCGAACCTCGGCGTATTGTCGTGCTACTTCTATGTCAGCAATCAGAATTTGGCTACGCGCAATAAATTCTGCAACCTTTTCTTTGTTTTTCACTGGATTACCAGAAATGGTCGCCCCGAATACAATCTCCCCACAAACAATGACAGGAAGATAAATTTCGCTGTATTGTTCAACTTTTTTAACCGTATCCCCTTGATTTCTGAGGTAATCAACCACAATATTCGAATCAAAAACAGCTACCATTCGCCTTCTATTTTCTGAAATTCACGACCAACAATTTCAGCCAAATCATCACCATCGGGGCCAGTCAGTGAACCAGCCAAATCTGCCAAAAAATGGGGTTTGGATTCAGTTGGTACCAGTGATTGCGTAGCATCATCAGGAACCCGGCGCGGCGGTTGTACTACCTGCACATAATTCAAGGTTTGCAGAAATTGCAGGAAAACCGCTAAGCGACTTTCGTCAATATTTAGAACGACTTGCTGCATAAGTGATTCATTTTTACAACAAACATAAGGAAAAACTGCGAGATTCAATTCCGCAACGGCTTCCCGTTTTCCAGCATAAACTGAATCCGTTCCAGCGTTTTTGGCTCTCCACACAGGCTCATAAAGGACTCGCGCTCCAGATCCAGCAGATATTGTTCGGTTACATATTGCGCCGAAGTCAGATCACCGCCGCAGAGCACATCGGCCACTTTTTTAGCGATTTTGATGTCGTGTTCACTGGCGTAATGGCCCAGCAGCAGCGAATGAGCCGCCACATAGAGCGCACCCAAACCTGTACGACCCAACACCCACACATCCTTGCGCTGGATGGGTTGTACGTAGTCCTCGGCCAGTGTCAGGGCTATTTTTTTTGCTTCGCTAATGTTACGCGCTGCGTTGGGCACCACATGGTCTTTTTCCGGCAATAAATAGCCATAATTAAAGGCTTCGTAGGCCGAAGTCGCCACTTGTGCCGTGGCAATCGTCTTGAATTTGTTGATCAGACTCGGAATCTGTACATCGCCCTCGCGACTGATCTCGTTGGAAAGCCGTACCGCAAATTCCTTGGTACCGCCGCCGCCGGGAATAATGCCTACCCCGACTTCGACCAGGCCGATATAACTTTCGGCAGCCGCGACCACCGCATCGGCGTGCATGGAAAATTCGCAACCGCCGCCAAACACATAACCCTGCGTGGCCAGCACCACCGGAATAGCCGAATAGCGAATGCGCATGGAAGTCTGTTGGAAAAGATTGACGGCCATATTCAGTTCGTCCCACTCCTGCTGATACGCGAGCATAGCAATCATCATCAGGTTAGCACCTACGGTAAAATTGGTGGCATTATTACCGATCACCAGTCCTTTCCAGCCCTGCTCCTCAGCGATCTGAATGCTGTCATTGATACCCCGCAAAATGCCTTCGCCGATGGCGTTCATTTTGGACTGAAATTCCAGACACAGAATACCATCGCCTATGTCGTGCAGGGTGCATTCGGCGTTTTGATATACTGGTTTGGCCGAGCGGAAGTTGTCGAGAATGATAAATTCCGTCGCGCCCGGCAGCGGCAGATAACTTTTACTGCGAAGGTCATAATAGTTGCGCAGCCCGTTTTCGGATTTATAAAAACTGGTGTGACCGGCGGCGACCATTTCTTTCACCCAATCGGCGATCTTTTCACCCTGCGCTTCGGCAAGGCGTACGCCTTCTTCCACACCAACCATATCCCACAGTTCAAACGGCCCTTTTTCCCAGGCAAAACCCGCGCGGATCGCATCGTCAATGGCGTGCAACGTATTACTGATTTCCGGTACCCGGTTGCTGACGTAAGCGAACAAACCGAGGTGGGCTTTTTGCAACAATTTCGCGCCCTTATCCTCGCCTTTGAACACCGCTTTGATGCGTCGTGGCAGGTCGTCAATTTGTTTCAGCGTATCCAGAATGGGCAATTTTTCCTTTTGCGGAGCACCATATTCCAGTGTGGAGAGGTCCAAAGCCAGGATGACCGGACGGCCCTTGGCATCCTTTTCAGCCGTTTTTTTGTAGAAACCCTGCCCGGTTTTGTTGCCCAAAAATTTATTATCAATCAAAAATTGCAGATAAGCGGGAATCACGAAAGTGCTGGCCTGCTCGTCGTCGGGGCAATTTTGTTTGATCCCATTCAGCACGTGTACAGCCGTGTCCATGCCGACCAAATCGCCGAGTCGGAAAGTGCCCGTTTTGGGGCGACCGATGGCGGGGCCGGTCAGCGCATCCACGGTATCAATGGACAGGCCAAATTCCTGGGTCAGTTGATATATTTTGGCCATCGCATACACGCCCACGCGATTGGCGATAAAGGCCGGGGTGTCTTTGCAAAGCACGGTTTGTTTGCCCAACTGCACATCGCCATAGTGCATGAAAAACTCCGTGACCGCCGGGTCGGTATCCGGGGTGGGGATCACTTCCAGCAGCCGCATGTAGCGTACCGGATTGAAGAAGTGCGTCCCGCAAAAGTGCTTTCTGAAATCGTCGCTGCGGCCCTCGGCCATCAGGTGAATAGGGATGCCGGAGGTATTGGAAGTGACCAGACTGCCTGCTGCCCGGTGTTTTTCTACCCGCTCAAACACCTGTTTTTTGATGTCCAGCCGCTCGACCACCACTTCGATGATCCAGTCGCAGTCTTTTATTTTGGGCATATCGTCGTCGAAGTTTCCGACGGTGATACGCGAGGCAAATTTGTTATCAAAAAAAGGCGCAGGTTTGGCCTTGAGTGCGGTTTGCAGCGCGGTATTGGCGACCACATTGCGGGCACCACCGCCCAACTCGCCCATGAGCGGCACCGGCGGAGTGGGACTGCCTGCTGCGGCCGGTGGTGGTGGCGGCACTATATCGAGCAACAGGACTTCGAGGCCACAGCCAGCCAGGTGGGCGGCAATGCCGGTACCCATGAGGCCGGAGCCGAGGACGGCAACTTTACGGATGCGCTTGTTGAGCATTGGAAAATTGGTTACTGGTTAAATAGTAATTGGTTATCAGTTATTAGTTGCTGGTAAAGCAGGGCAGTGATGATTCTTTTTTGGAGCTTAGCCCACTATTATCAACAAGAAAAATCGCCGAGCGGATTTTCGCTGCGCGAAGGTAGTACGGAGACGAAAGATTTTTATCCACTGGTGCGGCTATTTGCAATTTCACTTTTTTATAGCAGTAAAATTTTTGGCCGATTCTGGCGAAAGAGCAATGAGTAGCCTTCCTCCACGCGGCGAGTCTCCTGTTATGGCGGGCTGGTCTCTACCTTTGCCGTTTTTCAATCGTCATTTTAAAATACTATTCCGTCTTTATGAAACAACTTCACTCTTCCCGCCTGATCCACTGTGCCGGCCTGCTGATGGTGGCTCTACTTTGGCTGGCCAATAGCAGCAATCCGCCCACCGGACGTACGGGAGCCCCTTTTGATGGTAGCTGTGCCGATTGTCATAGCGGTGGCAGCTTCAATGGCGACGTTTTTATCACGGGAATGCCGGGCACTGTCACACCAAATACGGTGTATCCGCTGCAGATCACTCTGGATGCTACGACCGGCAACCCCAGCAGAGGCGGTTTTCAATTGGTGGCCGTGGATGGCAGCAATGCGAATGCCGGTAATTTAGCGGCAGTAAATGTGCAGACCGGGACAGAGATGAGCGGCGGACGTGAATATATTGAGCATCGGGGAGCCAAGACGTTTGGCGGGAATCCGATCACCTGGGATTTCACCTGGACTTCACCGGCCGGTGCTTCCGGCAACACCATCAAATTTTATTTTGTCGGTAATTTCACCGACGGAAGTGGAAGCATGGACGGAGATCGTCCGCTTGAATTTTTAGAAACCTATACTTTTTCCGGACCACCGCCCGTCTCGGCTATTATCAATACAAGCACGCCGGTCAGCTGTAATGGGGGGACAGATGGTACGGCCACAGTGACGGCCAGCGGTGGCAATCCACCCTATACCTATGTATGGAGCAATGGTCAGACCAGCCAAACAGCAGATAACCTGTCGGTAGGAAACTATACGGTTACTGTGACCGGCAGCGGCGGCAGCGGTGCGGCTACAGCCACGGTTTTCATCTTTCAACCAGCGGCTATAGATGTGGCTGTGAACATTTCCGGCGCAATCAGTTGTACCCAAAATTCAGCCAGCGTAACGGCACTCGCCAATGGCGGCACTGGTTCCTATAGTTATGCCTGGTCCAATGGTACTACTAACAGTCAGGCTACTTATACCGTCGGGGGGCTGCAAAGCGTAACTGTGACCGATGCGAATAACTGTACAAAAGTAACTTCCTTTACTATTCAGAATAATATTGCCCTGCCCAATGCCGCTGCTACCGGCGGTATGCTAACCTGCTCACAACCAACAACTACCATCAATGCCAGTTCGTCCACGTCCGGTACCACCTTTCAGTGGACTGGCCCCAATGGGTTTACTTCCACTCAACAGATGGCAGCAGTCACCGTACCTGGCACTTACATCGTTACCGTCACTAATCCGACCAATGGCTGCACCAGCACCGCCACCGCAATGGTGACCCCAAATACGACCCCACCCACCATTACCGTTACGGGCGGCACCCTCAGTTGCGACAATCCCTCCGTGCAGTTGACGGCCAGTTCCAATGCCACATCGCCCGTTTTCCTGTGGAGTGGCCCCTGTATCACCGCAGCCAATCAAAACCAGCAAAATCCGGTGGTGAATTGCGCCGGTACTTTTACAGTCACCGTGACCAACCCCGCCAATGGCTGCTCGAGTACGGCTACGGCAACCGTCATCTCCAACGCGACTCCACCTACCGCCACGGCCACGCCGGGCGGGTCGCTTACCTGTACGACCACTTCGGTGCCCGTCACGTCCACGACCAATGCGACGAATGCGACTTTTAGTTGGACCGGGCCCAGTGGGTTTACGGCGGCTACACAAAACATTAATGCGCAAACCGCTGGAAATTACACCGTTACAATCACTTCCACGGCTACCGGCTGCACGGCTACTGCTGTGGCGACAGTTGTCCAAAATACCACAGTGCCAACCGCCAGTATTGCTGCGCCGATAAGTTTGAACTGCAACAATGCGGCCGTCCAACTCAATGCTTTGGCCTCTTCACAAGGCAATAATTTTACCTACCAATGGACAACTGCCAATGGCAACATTGTAAGCGGCGCCACTACTTTAACCCCTACGGTAAACACCGCCGGGATGTATAATTTGTTGGTAACCAATACACAAAATGGCTGTACTGCCAGTGGAACCGTTATCGTAAATCAGTCGCCAAGCGTAGTGGCGTCCATCGCCGGAACCCTTCCGGTGACCTGCAATGGCGGCAGCAACGGCTCCGCCACTGCCCAGGCTACGGGTGGCACGGGCGGTTATACTTACCTGTGGAGCAATGGCACCACGGCGGCCACGGCGGCCAATCTACCCGTAGGCACCTACATCGTGACCATCACCAGTGCTAACACCTGCACCGCCACCGCCACAGTTACGATCAGCCAGCCCGCCGCACTGGTCGCCAACGCCACGGCCACTGCACAAACCATGAATGGCGTAAACGATGGCACGGCCACCGCCGCTCCATCGGGCGGCACATCCGGTTATACTTTTTTGTGGAGTAATGGAGCGACCACGAACCAAATCACCGCCCTGTCTCCAGGCAATTACACCGTAACGGTCACCGATGTCCACGGCTGCACGGTTGCCCAAACGGTGACGGTCAACAGCGTGAATTGCAATCTTACGGCGGCAGTAACCGCCGTTCCAGTCACCTGCCATGGCGCAGCGAACGGCAGTGCCACGGTTACTTTGACGGGTGCCGCTTTACCTGCTACCTATCTCTGGAGCAATGGCGCGATCACCGCTTCCGTCACCGGGCTGATGCCGGGCAACTACACGGTCAGTATTACGGATGTAAATGGCTGCCCGGCAGTCGGCAGTGTCAGTATTACGGAACCGGCCATCTTACAGGCCAACGCTACGGCTACGGCGGTCAGCGGTGTGAATACCAATGATGGTCAGGCTATAGCGCAACCCACCGGAGGCACCTCGCCTTACACATATACATGGAGCACTGGCAGCAGTACGAATGCTATAAATAACTTACTGCCAGGCAATTACATCGTCACGGTGACGGATGCGAATAGTTGCACGGTAATACGAACGGTGACGGTCAATGCCTTTAACTGTGCACTGGTCACGAGCGTGAGCACGACCAACGCCACTTGCCCGGAAAGCACGGATGGATCGGCCACTATATTAGTCGGCGGCGGAACTGCTCCCTACACTTATATCTGGAGCAGCGGCGATAGTTTGGTCACCGCCAACGGCCTCGCCGTTGGCACCTATACCGTGAGCGTCACCGATGCGGCGGGCTGCTCTATTACCGCTACGGCTACCATCCTTGCGCTGGATACGCTTGCCCCGGTTTTGGCCTGCCCCGGCAGTATCTTTTTATGTGGCGCAGACTTGGTAAACTACTCAACGCCAGCCATTTCGGACAATTGTGACTTGAATGGATCGGTACCAATCCTGGTCAGTGGCCAGGCCAGCGGCACCGCTTTTAATTATGGCGTGACTACCCAGGTATTTTCAGCAGCTGATGCGGCAGGCAACACCGCCACTTGCTCTTTTACCATCACTGTATTCTCCATCCCGAATATTCTGGTGGACAGTGTGCAAAACGATCTGGGGAATAGCAGCAGCGGCAGTATCCATGTCACTGCTGTCGGCGGCACTGGACCATATAATTTTAGTTGGCAAAAAGACAGCGTGTTCTTCTCCAATGAGGAAGACCTGACGGGCCTGCAAACCGGCCATTACCGGCTGGTTATTACCGATGCCAATGGTTGCGGGGCACTGGCTCCGGTCTTTATTGACAATGTAGTGGGTACGGCCAATCCGCTTGCCCAGACTTCCATCCGGGTGTGGCCGAATCCGGCACAAACGGGTATTTGGGTGAAAACAAACGATTTAACGGCATTCTCAGCCGAAATATGGAACCCCCAAGGGCGTTTGGTGCAGACGATGAATCCAGCCGGGCTGTCTGATTTTCTCTCCGTGGAATATTTGCCGAATGGAGTTTATTACTTGAAAATAGTAGATGGCGCGGGGAAGACGTGGGTAGTGAAGTGGGTGAAGACAGGCCAGTAATTCCCATGAGATGTCCTGAATTTCAGGCAAATTAAGATCGCAAGCATATTTAAAAGCAATAGAGCGACACTGGTATCCAGCTGTCGCTCTATTGCTTTTAATATATTGGCACTTTTAAAAATATATTTTGAAAGAAAAGATTTTCGCTCACAACACCTGCAACCGCGCAAACTTCAGTACAATCCTTCTCTCCGCCATGTCATCATCTTTAAAATGAATGGTGGCCACTTTGTTGTCCTTTGGCCCTTCCACACTGACGATTTTTCCCTGCCCGAATTTGAGGTGCAGCACTGTCGCGCCGGGGATAATTTCCTCGACGGAAGAAGGCTTGAAACCGGCTGGTTCCGCTACCGGAGCCGATGATTTGGACATCGGGCGCAGGCGTGGATTGGCAAAATTGCCGGAAATGCTGGCTCTGGGTTGACCGACTGGCTGCGGCGTAGCGTTGGCGCGGGCGTTGCCGATGCCGCCTTGGAATTCATAGTGCTCGCCCCCAATTTCATCCATAAACCTGGATGGTTCGCTGGTGCGGATCTGTCCAAAACGATAACGATTCTGGGCGTAGGAAATGGTCAGAAATTCCTTGGCCCGCGTGATGGCCACGTAGAACAAACGGCGTTCCTCGTCCAGTCCGTTGGGGTCTTCCAGGGCCATGAATGAGGGAAAAAGATTCTCTTCCAAACCCGTCACAAACACGCTGCGAAACTCCAGGCCCTTGGCGGCGTGGACGCTCATCAGCGTAATGTGGTCGCGGTCATCTTTTTTCTCGTCGGCATCGGTGAGCAGGGTGATGGTTTGCAGGTAAGCCGCCAGCGAACGATCTACCGTAGTATCCGGCACGTCGGGGTCGGGACTGGGTATATCTATCTGATTATCCGTGAATTCGCTCACGGCATCCAGCACGGCATTTACGTTTTCGAGGCGGCCAATACCTTCGGGACTGGTGTCGCTTTTGAGCAAATCCAGCAGGCCCGACTTGCGCAGAATATCCGAAGCGAGCAGCAGCGCGTTGTCGGTGGCGGCGCGTTTTTGCCAGTCATCCACGAGATTGCGAAAGCCCGCCAGCGATTTTTTGGCCCGGTCGGTGATGTCCAATTGTGGATGCAACATAGCCTGCCACATGGGCAGGTTGGTGGCTCCGGCCGCCTGACTGATCTTGTCCACCGTTGTGTCGCTGATACCGCGCGTGGGAAAATTGATGACCCGGCGCAGGGCTTCCTCGTCGTTGGGGTTCACCGCCAGGCGCAGATAAGCCACGAAATCCTTGACTTCTTTGCGCTGGTAAAACGATACGCCGCCAAACACGCGATAGGGCAGATTCAGCCGACGCAGGTGTTCCTCAAATTTCCGGCTCTGCGAGTTCGTGCGATACAGCACCGCAATTTCCGTATTCGGAATATGGTAGCGGTGTTTTTGTTCCAGAATCAGGTCGGCCACGCGACGACTTTCCTCATCATCGGTGACGCATTTGAGCAGTTTGATCTTGTGCCGATCCTCTTTGTCCGTCCAAATGGTCTTGTTCAATTGGCGGCGATTAAAAGAAATCACTTCATTGGCCGCCGACACGATGTGGTGGGTGGAACGGTAGTTTTGTTCGAGTTTAAAAGTCTTGAGGGCCGGATAATCTTTCTCAAAATCGAGGATATTATCAATGGTTGCGCCCCGAAAAGCGTAGATACTTTGCGCATCGTCGCCCACTACGAAGACGTTCTCCGGGCTATCCTTATATTTCAGCAGTTTGCGCAAAATGGCATATTGCAAAAAATTGGTATCCTGAAACTCATCTACGTGGATGTAGCGGAATTTGCGCTGGTATTTTTCCACTACATTCTCCGGGTTGTCGCGGAAAAGGCGATAGAGTTGGAAAAGCAGATCGTCGAAGTCCATCGCGCCGGAGCGTTGGCAGCGGGCAATGTATTTTTCATAAATATCCACCAGATACGGGCGACGCGCCACCCGATCCTGTTGCATCATATCGGCATTGTCGCGATAACCTTTCGGCGACATTAAGTTGCTCTTAGCCAATGAAATACGCGACCGGATCGCGGAGGCATTGTAGGCATTGGGATCCAGATTCATCTCTTTGATGATGGACCGCAGCAGGCTCATCGTATCATCGGTATCATAAATGGAAAAGGAAGCAGGAAAGCCAATTTTGGTGGCTTCGGCGCGTAAAATGCGCGCAAAAATGGAGTGAAAAGTACCCGCCCACACCGATTGGGCCCGTTCGCCGACTACTTTGACGATGCGTTCCTTCATCTCTTTGGCCGACTTATTGGTGAAGGTCAGCGTGAGAATTTCCCACGGCGGGACGTTGTTTTGCAGCAGATAAGCGATGCGATAAGTCAGCACCCGCGTCTTGCCGGAGCCCGGCCCGGCGATGACCAATACCGGCCCCTCGGTGGTGGTGACGGCAGCGCGTTGCACCGGATTGAGTTCGTCGAGATAGTTCATGTAGATGAATGTGCTAATTTGCTAATGTGTCAATCCCGATCAAAGATGCGGGACAAATAGTGCTAAACCCAGCACCCTGCCTCAAAAATGCTTCACTATTTGCTGCAAATTGCTTTTTAAAAATTCTATTACCGGCAAAAGTAGATGGTTCGGCTGGAATATACAGGTTTTAAATAAAATGTTTATAAAAAAACAACATAAATAATTTTAAAAAGTGTCTTAAAACATATAAGGGGTTTGATAACACAAAAGGCACAGAAGAAACACAAAAGGATTTTGAACAGACTTTGGAAAACGCCCTATTTTTGGGCAAAATTCTCGCCTTCTACCCGCTATCCCCGTATGCAAGAAAATCCCACGCCCGAACTGACTCCTGAAGAACAACTCCGTGCCGACAATGAGATCAAAGCCCTTAGCCTCGAGCTCACTTACGGCGCGAGGACCCACATCAGCGACGATGCGCCGCCTGAACTCATCAGTGAATGGCTCAAAAACGTGGCGGCCTTCGAAGCCCAGCACCAGGATGTTCCCAAGATCACGGTGTACGACCGCATTGGGCGACCGCCTTTTGCTACACCGGATTTGCTGGAAGCCACTACTCTGCCTGGCGAAATCGAACGCCTGAATAAGATACTCGCAGACCATGGGCTGATGGTTTTGCAACCTGAGTATGCGGACGATGAGAAGTTTTACCAGTTTATGGTCACTGAACTTTTCGCCCATGAAGTCCCGGATATGCACCTACCAGAGATGGTAACGGTGATTGATTACGAAGAATTTCATCCGAATCACCCCGAAGTCATTCGCGTCAATGCCAGCGAATTCCTGCTCGACCTGCTCAATCTCGGCAGGCCTTACGCGGGTCTTTGGCTCAGCGAAAACCTGCGCGACGACGTTGATACCATCACCAAAGACCAGGCCTTGCAGACCATTCAGTTATTCCGCGACCGCTATCGGGAGATCAAACCGATTGGTTTTGCACCCGAGGAAGTTCTCAACACGGAGCATGGTACGCACCTGATGTTTGGGGTCTGCTGGGAAGGACAACCCGCCGACGGTGGCCAACCCGAACGCCACGAGGGCCTGGGCGTGATCCAGATGGGTTATGAGGACAAAGAATGGCTGGTGCAGGGGGTGCAGATGCCGGGGTTTAAATTTTAAAGAGAGGGTCTTTTCTCAAAAATCCGACGTAATCAACAAATCCAGATCTGTGCTTTTCAGATTGAACCGCTGACCGATATGGGCATTCGTCAGGCAGCCCTTGTAAGTATAGACGCCATTGCGCAGCCCTTCATGGGCTATGATGAGTGATAAAATGCCGCCGCTTTCTGCTTTGAGCAACAGCGAAGTAAGGATGTTACTGATGGCATCCGAAGCGGTGCGGGCCACGCGGGAAGGGATATTGGGCACACAATAATGCGTCACACCGTGCTTCACGAAGGTAGGCGCATCGTGGGTCGTGGCTTTGGAAGTTTCAAAACAGCCGCCCTGGTCAATGCTCACGTCCACGATGACCGAGCCGGGTTTCATGCGCTGTACGATGTCTTCTGAGACCATCATTGGGGAGTTGGCGTGCGCCGAATGAATGGCCCCGATAGCCACGTCGGCGGTGAGCAGTTCTTCGCGCAGGTGAATCGGATTCACCACCGAAGTGTGGAGGGGCCGTCCCACGCGCGTCTGTAACTGCATGAGTTTGTAAACGTTATTATCAAAAATGCGCACTTCCGCACCCAGGCCTAAGGCAGTCCGGGTGGCAAATTCCGCCGCGATGCCCGCCCCCAAAATGATGACCTTGGCGGGTGGCACTCCGGCAATACCACCGAGCAACACGCCTTGTCCGCCCCGGTTGGTGGCCAGCAAATCTGCGGCAATCAGGATAGCACTGATGCCCGCAATTTCGCTCATCACATGCACGATGGGGAAAGAACCCGTTTCGTCGTCGCGGATGTACTCCATAGCCAGCGCGATCACCCGTTTTTTCTGCAATTTGGTGATGTATTCCGGCCCCAGCAGCGGCAGATGGATCGGGGAAATAACGACCTGATTGGGTCGCATCAGGTCAATTTCTTCCAATGTGAGGGGAGCCGCTTTCAGCAATAAATCAGCGCGAAACACCTCGTCGCGACTGTAAGCGATGGTGGCCCCCGCCTCCGAATAGTTCAGGTCGCTGAATTTTGAGTTGTCGCCGGCACCACTTTCCACCACGATCTGGTGACCATGCGCGGCCAGGGTAGCGACCGAATGCGGCACCAAAGCCACCCGATTTTCCTGCAAAGTAGTCTCCTTGGGAATGCCAATAAACAGCCGCTGATGCCGGACGGGAACTTCCAGCATTTCGGTTTGGGTAGTTGGCAAAGACAGAGTCTCCATCATAAGTAGTTGATTTAGAAGGTTTAGGTGGGATTGAGAAGTTGAGAAAAAGGTTGAGGAGTTGAGAAAATCCTACTTAGGCTATGGCGGGCGAGGGGAAAAATTACAAAACGATCAATCGGCGCGCATCCGGCCCCACGACTTCCAGTTGAATTTTTACCGCATCCGCTGGCAGCAGGTTTTCTATCAATTGCGGCCATTCAATGCAGCACCACCAGGGGTCGTACAGCAAATCTTCGATGCCAATATCCAATGCCTCCTGGACCGACTGCAGCCGATAAAGATCCAAGTGGTGAAACAAGGCCAGTTCGCCGTTTTCCAGGGGATACGAATATTGGTTGATCAGCGAAAAAGTCGGGCTGGCGGTATTTCCCGTGACGCCCAGATATTGACAAAAAGCCTTGACCAAAGTGGTTTTACCCGCGCCCATGTCGCCATAAAGGGCGATTTTGCGCCGACCAGCCAAAGCCTCCATCAACCACGGCAGCCCTTTGGTTGGCCATTCCGCCACCGAACCGATCATCAGGTTGTTCATAGTGCATAATTCATCGTTCATACTGCTTTAAAACCTTTCGCAAAGTTACCACGGTTTTTGACAATCGGATTTGGATTGAAAACCCGTATTTCGTGCAATTTTTCAGGTTGATAGCCTGATTCAAAGGAGAAGGCGGACCCAAAATGTTGATTATCAACCTTTTCATAAACTTTATCAACTTTTATCAACGCTTACTAAGTGACCTACTCGATCACCGATATTCAGCGCATCATCGGGGCGCAATGGCTGCAAAAGACCTGGCCGGACGCTCCGGTGGAGCAATTATTACTCGATAGCCGCCAGGTAACCGCCGCCGGAGCCGCCCTGTTTTTTGCCTTGCCGGGCCAGCGCCACGATGGACATCGTTACCTCCATGATGCTTACCGCAGTGGCGTGCGCCAGTTCGTGGTGTCGCAATCCATTGAATTACAGGCCCTTCCGCAGGCCAATGTGTTACAAGTACCCGACACGCTGGTCACCCTGCAAGCCTTGGCTGCTGCGCACCGGGCACGGTTTCAGATTCCAGTGATAGGCATTGGCGGCAGCAACGGCAAGACCATCGTAAAAGAGTGGCTGTACCAGATTCTGGCCCCAGATTTCAATATTGTACGCAGTCCGAAAAGTTACAATTCGCAGGTAGGGGTGCCGCTTTCGGTGTGGCAATTGCAAGCGGCGCATACATTGGCGCTGTTCGAGGCGGGCATTTCCCAACCGGGAGAAATGGCGCGGCTGGCCAAAATTATTCAGCCCACGATTGGCATTTTTACCACCATTGGCCCGGCGCACCGCGAGGGTTTTTCTTCCAAACTGGAAAAACTGGCCGAAAAAATGCACCTTTTCGACACTGCTGAAGTGCTGGTGTATTGCGCCGACGAAACCGAAATAGCCGCCGCCGCGCAAAAATGGGCTGCCACCACCGCGCCGGATGGACAAAAACCAAGACGTACTCTTTCATGGTCGAAAAACGGCCAACCCGCTGATTTTCAAGTAACTAATATCGAAATCCAACCCGACGGTTTCACCCAAATCAGTATCAATCTTGCCCCCAATCCCAGTCATTCATCATTCATCATTCATCATTCTTTTCGCATTCCCTTCCAAGACGCTGCTTCCATCGAAAATGCCATCCATTGCTGGGTGGTCGCTCATTTGCTTGGTACGCCGGTGGAGCAGATTGCCGCCCGTATGGAACTCCTGGAACCCGTGGAAATGCGGCTCGAAATGAAAAGCGCCATTCGGCAGAGTACCCTTATCAATGATGCCTATAATAATGACCTGGCTTCCCTGCGCATCGCCCTGACTTTTGCCGCGCAGCAAGCCCGTGGCCGCCGCCTGACCCTGATTTTATCGGACATTTTGCAAGGCGGACGAAATACCGAAAAACTCTATCGGGAAGTGGCGGCCCTGATAGTGGAACAGCACGTGGGGCGATTGATTGGCATTGGCACCGACATCCTGCGACTGCGCGAACAGTTGCCACGCGATTTTGACAGTAGTTTTTACCCGACGACCACTTCGTTTTTAGAGAATATTACCGCCCATATTTTTCAGGATGAACTGATTTTGCTGAAAGGAGCGCGCCCTTTTGCTTTCGAGCGCATTGCCCGGCGACTGGAACATAAGGCCCACCAGACGCGATTGGAAGTGAACCTGACGGCGATGGTGCATAACCTGAATGTGTATAATCGCCTGCTGCGCCCCGGCGTAAAAATGATGGTGATGGTGAAAGCCGCCGGTTATGGCAGCGGCGCGGCAGAGGTGGCGAAACTCCTGGAATTCCATCAAGTGGACTATCTCGGGGTGGCGTATGCGGATGAGGGCATTGAACTGCGCCAGGCGGGGGTGAAACTGCCCATTTTGGTGCTCAATCCAGAGCCAGCCACTTTTGACGCGCTGTATCGTCACCGGCTCGAGCCGGAAGTATATAGCCTAGCCCAATTAGACGAACTGATTCGTTTTGCGGGAGCGGGCAAATCGCTGGCCATTCACCTTAAACTGGACACCGGAATGCACCGGCTGGGCTTCGAGCCCAAAGATGTGCCGCTGCTGGTCGAGCGGTTGCAGGCGCATCCGCAGTTGCGGGTACAGTCGGTTTTTTCCCATTTGGCGGCCAGCGATGCAGCGGCCCATGATGCTTTCACCCGGCAACAGGCCACGGCTTTTTCCACGATGTATGCCGATATTCAAACGGCATTGGGTTACGCCCCGCTGCGGCATTTGGTGAATACGGGCGGTATTCATCGTTGGCCCGACCTGCATTTTGATATGGTGCGGCTGGGTATTGGATTGTATGGCATTGATTCGAGCGGTTTGCAGGCACAATTGCGGGTGGTCAATACGCTGAAAGCCACGGTCAGTCAGATCAAAACGGTGGAAGTGGGCGACACGGTGGGCTATAACCGCAACGGCCCGGTGCTGCGTCCTACACGCATTGCGACGATCAGTATTGGCTACGCGGACGGGCTCCTGCGGCTGGCGGGCAGCGGGCAATATGCCGTAGGGATTCGGGGGAAAAATGCGCCGACCATTGGCAATGTCTGCATGGATATGACGATGGTGGATGTGACCGATATTCCGGCAGTGCAGGAAGGCGACGAGGTGGAGGTCTTTGGGGAGCAGCAGCCGGTACAGGTATTGGCTAAATGCCTGCAAACCATTGTCTATGAGGTGTTTACCAATATTTCGGAGCGAGTGAAACGGGTGTATTGGCAGGAATAGAATGATGAATGAATAATGATGAATGTGGTCAATGGGATGAATGTGGACAATGTGAATAAATGTGGCCAATGGGTTTTGCTGGGAAATTCGTTTGTTTTTGGGAATTAATTTTATCTTTGCGCCGTTCACCCTCCTATGCGCTACGCGTTTTGGCGGGCGAGAGGGCTTGTAGCTCAGGTGGTTAGAGCGGCTGACTCATAATCAGATGGTCGCGGGTTCAATTCCTGCCAGGCCCACCTTGATTTTCAACGACTTATGTAGCCTTGCGCTGCATAAGTCGTTTTTATTTGCATGCAAATTTATTTTTTAGCCGGGCTATTAAACCCATTATTCGCATAATTAGTCTGTAAACATTTTCTTGGGCAAAGGGGTAGAGACCGGTCAAAAAATCACTATCTTTAGAGTTCAGGGCCTTTGTCTCTTCATTCATTTGGCCTAAAATCAAGGCTTGAATTTCTCGCAATGCTATGTGGGTACCAGTTTCATTTTACCCAAATCGTGGCTGATTAGGATACCTGGCGTAGGGAGTACCAGCACATCTGCCAACAGGCCGATGCCCAGGAACCACCACCCGTAAAAGGGGAAAGCCCAAAAAGACAAACGGGCGAAATCTATTGGAATGTCTGGTCAAGTACCAAAACGCTGTACTCGCTTTTGCCTTCCACCAACATGTGCCCTTCACCAACAACCAGGCCGAGCGGAACATCCGATGCCTCAAAACCGAACAGAAAGTCGCTACCTCGTTCAGAACTTTCACCGGTGCCCTAATAATATCCCATATCCAGTCCTGTGTCTCTACCCTCAGAATACATGCAATGAATGTTTGGCAAAATCTCATTGATATTTTTCACCACAAAACATCGCCGTTATCCCTGACTAAGTTTTACGAAAATTCAATGTTTTGAAAAAAAAAGAGGCGTGAAAAAGAATTTTTTTTCAACAAAACGCGTTCTATGAGGGTATTTTTAAGTACAAAATCAGGCGAAAAAGGTCTGAACAAGCGAATAAATATGAAAAGTCATCATTTTATGACGATTTATCATAAAATAAGTTTTTCAACAAATTCGTTTTTTTGTTCTTTGCAGGGGAGACGAGGTGCTGCACTTTTGTATCATCAATAACGAACAACGACGGCGCAGCGAGACAGACGGAGATTATTGATACTCAATTCTGAAACTTTTCATGAGATTATATACGGGAAACCGGCGCGGTGCAAACGAGCACCGCGCTTTTTTTTTGCCCAAAACTGTACCAGCGGGTTCAGCCGCCGATTGAATTGTTTTGACAGGATCAACCGGACCGCAAGATTTTTAGCATAAATCTTACCCTGTTTTATCTTGGCAATCCTGTCTAAAAAGCCTTTGGCTCTAGGTTAAGAAGCGGCGGCTGAACCCGATGGTACAGCATTGAAACGTCATGGCCCACTTTTTTATGTTATATGTAACAAGCAACAACAGCACAGTGAAACAGACGAAGATTGTTGCTACCCAATTCTGAACTTTTCATGAGATTATATACGGGAAACCGGCGCGGTGCAAACGAGCACCGCGCTTTTTTTTTGCCCCAACCTGAACCCGCCGGTACAGTTCTCCCCAAACCGGGGTTAAAAACCCACACGCAGCGTCACGAACAGATTCCGCCCCGGCGCATTAATGCCCGACCCGAAAGTGCGATATTGCGTATCGAGAATATTTTCCAAACCTGCCTGCACGTTCAGAAAACGATTGAAGCGATAGCCACCCCGCAGATTCAGCGTCAGCCAGCCCGGTATCCCGTCGGCAGGAGCGTATTGCAGATTGTCTTCGCCTTCCAAGTTATAATCTGAGAGTTTCTTCTGCCCGTTAAATAGCATGAAACCCTCTACCGTCGCTTTGGTCGTATGCCAGCGGAAGCCCACCCGGCCATACACGGGTGGAATGTGATCCAGCGGCGTATCCGCCTCACCCTCTTCGCCCTGAATACGGCCATGCGTATAAGCGACCGAAGCGTACAAAGCCAAATCGGTATATACATCGGCATTGATGCTGCTTTGAAAGCCCCACAGATTGGCTGTACGTTTGTTTTGTGCGGCTGCCACGCGGGTCAGTTTGCCATCATATTCCACGAAATCCTCTCCATTGAACTGAAACAAATCCGTCACAATAGCATCGCGGAAAGCAGTCACCCAAAGCACATTTTCCCAGCGCAACTTATTAGTCAATTGGCGGGTGATATTTACGTCGAAATTGTAGGTCTTTTCCGGTTTCAAATCAGGATTGGGCACCAGCAGCAATATGTCGGATTGACTGTCGAATACTTTGGCCAGGTCGTCCACATTCGGCGTCCGAAATCCGGTAGAACCATTGAAAGCGACCCGCCAGCCTGCGCTGCCATTCCACACCGCACCAATATTACCCGATACCACGGGGTTGCGCTGTTCAATGCTCGAGAAAGGGAATTTGAAAAAAGTAGTGTCCTCAAAATTGGCACTCAAATTGGAAATGCCGACCCGCAACCCTTCGCTGAAAGTCCACTCGCTATTAGCCCGGCCTTGCCAGTGGTGCGTGGCATACGCGGCAGCGTTCGTCATTTGGCTGCCCCCATCCGAGTAACGGGTGCTGGCGGCCCCTACTTCGCCAGTTTTTACATTGGTGCTAATAGCCATCGAAGTCACGTCATTGTGCTGGCCATCCACGCCGAGGCTCAGCGATTGCAGGCCCCAATTCCGCTGCCCATTAATGGTCAATCCGGCCACCGCGACTTGCTCGGTGCGGCTGGTCAGGCTATCCTTACCAAAACTGCGCGAGTGGCGACTCTCCTCGATGTCCTGGTAACTGGCCGTCGCCTGCAAACCACCGTTGAACCAGCCCGCCTGCGCCAGACCAAAAGTGTAAGCTGCCAGTAAACGCTTTTGCGGGCCATAGTACCATTCGGCAGAATTCAGGCCGCGTCCGCCACTACCGGGGTCCGTAAGGCGGTCATACCGCGGAATGTCCGTTGAGTTGCTCCATTGCACGTTCAGGGTATGGCTGCTGTTGGCGTTCGGGCGATACACGATTTTTTCCAACAGGTCACTTTGGCGGTATCCGCTGAATTTTTGCACGTACGGGTCGGCATTTTTCACCAAAGAATCCTGGCCGTTGATGCGCTCTGCGTAAAAGTTTCTTTTGCCAAAAAAAGAGCCGAAACCATTTTGCTCGCCCATGCGCAAATCGCCGAAGTCGCTGAATGTGAACGAAGTAAGTGATCCCCATTTTTCTCCGGCGACACTTATATCGGCATGTCCGGTCTTTTCTTCATTGACCGTACCATAACGAAAAAAGCCATTGCCGGTAGTTTTCAACCCTGCGCCTGCCTCCGCGAAGGTGGGATTTTTGGTGTAAAAACAAATGGCTCCGCCCAGGGCATCCGTGCCATACACGGTAGAAGCCGGGCCATACAGTACTTCCACGCGCTCCAATACGGCATTATCCATCGTCATAATATTTTGCAGATGGCCCGCGCGATAGATGGCATTGTTCATGCGCACACCATCCACGACCAGCAGCACGCGGCTGGCCTCAAAGCCCCGAATGGCAGGGCTGCCTCCACCTTGCTGGCTTTTCTGCACGAACACGGTACCGGTATTTTGCAGCAAATCGGCGTTGGTCTGGGCATTGGCCTGTTCTATTTCGGCTTTTGGCAGGACAACCACCTGCTGTGCCACCGCGCTGCGGGCCTGACTGACGCGATTGGCCGAAATGACGGTTTCGCGCAGCGGCACGGCTTTCAGTGTGGTATCCAGTGGGGCTTGTGCAAGGGCTGAAAAATTGAAAAAGACAGTGACAATGAGTGATATATATAATTTTTTCATTGAAATGTTGCTTGGTGAAATGACAGGACCAGCCACGTAAAGCAACCATTCTGGAAGCCTGACGCAGCCATCAGCCCCTGTAAGTTTTGAAACTTACGAGGTCTAAAAAAGCGGGAAAAATGGTAACTGTTTAGGTAGCCGCAGCGCGGCGAAATATTTGTAGGCTATTCCTCATCAGGCCTTAGAGGTGCAGCGCACCGGAGCGCGTTTCGGTGCGCTGCACCTTCAAGCAGGGCTCTTCTATCTGCTACAAGTATTTAGGGGCGCTGCCCCTGTGCTAAACATCTAAGGAAATGGTCGAAAAGAATCAGCCTTTCGGCGGTGGGATCAACTGCGATGGCTGGTATTGCGCATCCATCAGCCGATAATGAAAGCAGACAACTGTTGGTATATCAAACAGTTGCGGCAAAACAGGCGACTCCGGCAGCAAATAAACGCCGCCTATCCATTGCAGCAACCAGGTGCGCAGCGGCAGTGCGGTCGAACGTTCAGTGGAAAGTAAACTGGACAGCGTTTGCAACAAGGCTTCTTCAGGCCGATCATGGTAGAGTTCGAGGCAAACAGAATCACCCTGTGGCACTTGACCAAGTACATCATACATCTGGCCGGCCAGCCGTATTTCCTGCTTGCCTACCCACAGTTTAGCCAAGTCAGCCGCCGAAATAGTCAAATGTTGCAGTGGTGCTTGCGCAGCAGAGAAAGTTTTTTCCGCCGAAGATTTGGCCTCTACCATCGCGCCACACCATACAATATACCAGCCCACTGCCTGAAAAACCAGCAGTGTGCCGAGCGCGAAGACCCAGCATGATCTTTGATGTCGAGGGGTAGGAAGCATAAGTTACTTCGCCGTTTCTTACCAAGAATTATATACTGTATTTAGGTAATTAAATCCTATAAGGTTTTGAAAACCTTATAGGATTGCCGAAAACTCCAATATAATTCTGTGGGTATATTTAATCCTACTTGTGAGACCGCCACAAAGTAAAGGCAAAAATACTTAGTAGTTCATTGAAATTACGCTAAGAGAAATTTTGCGTAAGTCATTGGCTTTCATTGCCAATCCCGATAAAACCGGGATGTCGCCTTGCTCCATTTGCTTGTTGCCTCTTGCTATTTTACTTACACCTCTGCCCGCAACACTTCCAGCGGCGGCTTACGCACCACATCCCGACTATTCAACAGTCCGATCAGCACGGTAATACTCGTGATAATCACGAAGGTCCAGACCAGCGGCCACCATTGCGTAGAAAATGGAATATGAAAGGCAAACCGAGCCAGGGCCCAGGCGCCGATCACTGAAAGACCGACCCCCGCCAGGCAGGACAACGCACCCAGGAAAAAATATTCGATGGCATTGATCCAGAGGATTTGGCGACGGCTCGCGCCCAATGTGCGCAGCAGTACGCTTTCGCGAATGCGGGCAAATTTGCCCTGATAAATCGAACTAATGAGTACCAGCAGGCCGGTAAGGATGCTGAACATGGCCATAAAGCGGATCACAAAAGACACTTTGCGCAGCACTTCATCCACCGATTTGAGGATTTGCGTCAGGTCAATGGCCGACACGCCCGGATAGCGGCGCACCAGTTCCGACTGAAAAGAGGCCGACTGTTCCGCACTGCCCACCCGCGCCACGATGACGTGAAACTGCGGTGCCTGCTCCAACACGCCACGCGGAAACAGCACCAAAAAGTTGGTCTGTAACCGTCCAAAGTCCACTTGCCGGACACTGCCAACTTCGCATTCCAGCGCGGCTCCCTGCACATTGAAGACGATTTTGGTACCGATTTTGGCCTTCATGGCCTTTTGCAGGCCATCCGAAATAGAAACTTTGACCGGCTGACCGGGCGTGGTATAATTCCCTTCCCAGGTTCCCTCGAGGATTTTTTCGGACTCAATCAGCGTATCGCGGAAAGTCACGCGGTACTCGCGATCCCAGACCCAGTTGGGCATGGCTTTACTGGTGTCGGCATCATCGGGCGGCCCTTCGCGCCTGTTTTGCTCTTGGTCTTGCGGTTCACTCTCGTCCAGGGGTTTGGTCTGGCCGTCAATAGTTTCGATCCGCGTAGTGATGACCGGCACTTGTTGTAAAATAGTCAAGCCTTTACCTTGTGCCAGGGTCGCAACGCTATCTTTATCAGCCGATTGAATATCAAAAAGAATCATATTAGGCTGATTGCCACTCCCGGAAAATTCGACCTGTTTCAGAATTAAATTCTGCACCAAAAACAGCGTAGAAAGCAGCATCGTACCCAGGCCAATAGTCACGACCAGCAGCACAGTTTGATTCTCCGGGCGAAACAAATTGGCGATGCCCTGCCGCCATACGTAACTCCATTTTTTCGGAAAAAACCGGCGCAGCAGCCAAGTCAATAATTGAGCGATGGCAAACAAAACGAAAAAAGCCACCGCAATACCGCCAATGAAAAAGGCTGTTTCCTGCCAGGTACCGATCAGCCAGCGGGTAAATAGCACGATGGATGCCGTAATCAGTGCATACACCGACCAGCGCAGGCCGCGTCCGGAAGGTTCTTCGGCATTGAAAGAAGCGCGCAGGGTACGCAGCGGCGAGGTGGTCAAAATGCCCGAAAGAGGCAACAACGCGAACAACACCGCCACCGAAAGGCCCAGCAAAACGCCCTGCGCAATGGCCGTCCAGGAAAAATTGGTGCTCACATCGGCAATGGGCAACAAATCTTTTACGAGCCAGGGCAATAATTTTTGAATCAAAGAACCCAATATCGCTCCCGCCAGCGCTCCTAGCAGACCAATGCCCGCTACTTGCACCAGATATACATAAAAAGCCTTCCGCCCGCTCGCGCCGAGGCAACGCAGAATGGCCACCGTCGGTAGTTTGTCTTTGATGTAAATGTGCACCGCTCCGGCCACACCAATACAGCCCAACAACAGCGCAATAAAACCAACCAGATTCAGAAAAGTGCCAAAATTGCCGAAGGCCGTGCCAATATTTTTCTTGCGACTTTCGACGGTATCCCAATCGAGATTGGCCTTTTCCAGCCGTTTTTCGTAAGGTTTTAGCAGTTCATCTACGTTGGTATTGGCGGGCATTTTATAAAAATACTGGTAGTCCACCCGGCTGCCGCGCTGCACCAAACCCGTTGAATCCAGCCAGACCGACGGAATAAACACCGTGGGCGCAATGGCCGAAGCTACCCCGGCCCGGCCCGGCGAAGAGAGCAATTCGCCTTCCACCACAAAAGTGACATTGCCAATCTGGACGCTATCACCGGCTTTGATACCAAATTGCAGTGACAAAGCGTGGTCAATCAGGGCTTTTTTGCCGCTGCGAAAGGTCTGCCACGCATTGGCGGGTTCGCTTTTCCATTGACCAAAAAAAGGATAATTGCCTTCCAACGCGCGGATTTGCGAAAGCCGGGTACCGCCATTGCTGGGGAAACGCACCATGCTCACGAAATTGGTGATCTCCGCTTTTTCGGAACCGGGCAACTCGAACAGCGCGAGCAACGAATCAGCGGCGGGTGCGCGGGCGTCAATCAGCAGATCGGCGCCGAGCAGCGTCTTAGCCTCGCGATCAATATCGGCGGTCAGGTTGGTACTGAACGAGCGCACCGCCGTCAGGGCAGCAATGCCAGCCGTGATGGCGGAAATGAACAGGAAAAGTCGGGCACGATTGCGGCGACTATCGCGCCAGGCCATTTTCAGGATAAAATTCATGGGTATTGGGCGATGGATGGTTCGCCGCTGCGCTAAACGGGAGAAAAGCGGAAGGGTTGGCAAAAAAAGACGAAGGGGGAAGTTTTAAGTATGAACTATGAAGTATGAACTATAAAAGAAGCATGAACTATCAACTTGAAAAAATGGACATTGCCTGCGGCAGGGACCGTTTTTTTCAAATTTTAGGCGAAAATGGGCTGTTGGTGTACCATTCCGACCGGGGTTCGCAGTACTGTTCCAATCTGTACACCGAGTTTTTAATCCAAAATCACATCCAAATCAGCATGGCCGAAACAGGCAATTGTTATCAAAACGCTTTGGCCGAACGCGTCGACGGCATCTTGAAAATGGCGTTTGAAATGGCATCGGGTTTCCCTTCCAAATCCATGGCCATCCAAGTAACTCCAAAGGCTATACATGACTACAACTGCCTCAGACCACATCTGAATTTGAACTACAATAACCCGCAAACCGTCTTTGATACCAGCATCCAAAATATCAACAAACAATTTTTTGTTCCTTGATTTTTAAGCCCCTCTTTTTACCAAAACTGTCAACTTATTTCAGGACGGGTCAGAAGTACGAACTGTGAATTATGATTATTTTGGTGTAATGTGAGTGCTTGAGGATGTGAGTATTCGATCAATTACCTGATTGTCAAGTCTTTTGACCGAATACTCACCTCTTTTAAATACTCAAAAAATATGGTTTACAAGGCACTATAAAACCATAAGTCATTACGCTACTCATAGTTCATACCTCCCTTACCGTTTCACCACTTTCACCAACGCCCCCGTCGCACCCGTCTGGATACGCACGAGGTAAGTGCCGGTCGGCAAACCTTGCAGGTTCAGGTCGAAACTGTTCTCACCCGCCAATGATTCTACCGTCCGGTTTTGGAGGGTTTGGCCCAGCAGATTGACCAGGCTCAATTGTACCGGAGCAGCGGCAGCCGTGGTAAACGTCACCCGCACACCATCGGTCGCCGGATTTGGGCTGACCTGGAGTTGCAGCGCAGCGGCGGCTTGCTCGTTGGTGTGGACCATCAGACTGCGATTGCCCGTAGCGTACCAGATACCCCATTCGTGGTTGGAGATCAATCCAGTTTCGTTACCCTGACCTTCTATTTTGTTGGTCTTGATGCCCTGCGTATAAATATTGGTGCTGGTGGACGAATTGCCCTGGTAGATCACCGCATTGTCCAGGCGATTGTAGTTGGGCCAGCCCAAAGTGCCATTATTAGAGACCAACACGTTGTAGTCACCGGTTTCCACGTTCGCGCCGTAGATGTCGTTTTGCTGATTAAATTCATCAATATAGTCGAAAGCAATAATGTAAGGCGAGTTTTTGGCGAAAGCCGGATTGCCAATGCTGGTATTCTCCGGCAAACCGCTGAACAACTTGGAAATGAACGGATTAAGACCGTCAGCGAACTGCCCATTCTCACGGAATTGCAGGAAACCAATGTCCCAATATTCAATAGATTGGCCACCCTGATCTTCCAATTTATTGAAGGCATCGTACATCAGGAAATCACCAGAATAATCAAATTCCATCACGTCGGCATTCTGTACATCGCCGGTGGACTGGCCTTCTGAGTAAGTCGGGTTGCTCAGGAAAAACCGTTTGGAAGTACCGTTGCTGAGGTCGAAAATATACACATCATTGTTCGGTAGCGTCGTGCTGAGCGTAGTCAGGCCAGCCACATAACGACCATCTTTGGAAATCGCCGCATTGCGCCATACCGCGTCCGTGCTAAGAATGTTGGTCGTAAATTGAATCGGATTGACGCTATAATCGAAAGTAACGCCGATGATTTGACTGTTATCGTTGACAAAAACCATACTGGTGCCGTCGTCCGTCACGCTGGGGCGACTCGAAACGCCTTCGTTGTAAAAAGTACCCAGTACCGTGCCATTGCCCAGGGCCAGATCAAGATTGGTCAGGCTGTTGTCGGCGCAGACAATCAGATCGTCGCCTGGATTGACCTGGAGCTGGCCCAGGTAGTTGCCGCTGGGTTGACTGCCGAGAATACCCACCGCCGTAAACGCGTCGGCAGCTGCGGTAGCCACAGCATTGCCATAGAGGTCCGTAGCCGCCTGAATGACGGCAATACGCGCATCCACAAATTGGCTGGATTTGACCAAATACTCATTCAGGGCCTTGTAATACACTTTTTCGGCCTTGTCTTTACCCACCGCAGCATTGGTGGCGAACTTGTAAAAAGCCCAGTTGGCAATACCACTATTAATGTGAACGCCGCCATTGTCTTCGTTGCCTTGGTATTGCTCGCTTACGACGCGGGGCTGCCAGAAATTATCGTTCGAAGTACTCCCATTATGCGGGTCCTGCAAACTGCGCAAGGCACCAGTCGGACTTTGGCCAGATTGCATCACGTCTTCGCCGATCAGCCAGTCATCGCGGTCAATCATCACCCCAAATACATCGGCAAAGGACTCGTTCAGGGCACCGCTTTCATCCTGGTACTCCAGATTGGCCGTCTTTTCCACCACCCCGTGCGTCATCTCGTGGCCACCTACGTCGAGGCCGCGGGCCAGCTGTTTAAAGATGCTGCCACCATTGCCGTACCACATAGCGGCGCCGTTCCAGTAGGCATTTTCCATCGAATTGTCGTTTTCGTCCGTCACGTTGTAAAAAGCCAGGATGCCCCCGCCATTGCCGTCAATGGAGTTGCGGCTAAATGTATTTTTGAAATAGTCAAAGCTCACATTGCCATTCCAGTGTACGCTGATGGCGTTTTTGTCGGTAAATGTCGTGGAATTGGAAGTAACAAAGTCGTAGTCAAAAGTAGATTGAACTTCCGGTGAAGTATTCTTGGCATTGAGCGTCACGATGGCGCCCACCGGGTCGTTGGGCATATTCGATTGGGCCGCATTGAACATGGATTTGCTGGCATCTTGCAACAAAAACTGGCCGCCAATCTGGTAAGCACCAAAGGAATGATTGATGCCAAATAAATCCTGGCCGCTACCCGTTACCGGCCCATCCAGTACCCAGGGGGCATCAGCAGTGGGTGCCATTTCTGCCGTTTCTTCCAGATTTACTGCCTGGTGCTTATGCTTGGTGGAGTGCAACAGGCCACCGTCCAGTCTGCAAACATGGTCGAAATGATGGATCAATTCCCCCGTGTTGGCATCCAGAAAATACACGGTGCGGGTCAGGATGTTGGGGTGCGCCGTGACCACCCAGGCCAGGCGTTCGGCGTTCAAGTCGCGTTTGGGATGATACACCATTAATTGTGCTTCAAACGGTTGACCATCAATAAGTTTCAGTTCCGCAGCTGTCCAGTTGGTTTTGATTTTGTCGGGGCCGATCAGATTTTTTACCTGCTGAATAGCAGCGTTGGCATTCAGCGTCGGTGTTACGGAGGCCAGTTGCGGGGTTGGATAATAGCGACCATTCAGCAAAGCAAAACTGCCGTTTTGAGTGTGGGCAATCACCTCGCCACCATAGACCGGCACACCCTGGAAAACCTGCTGGAGCCGTACGTGGGCATTGCCCTGCTCGTCGGTAATCGTTGTGCCGGGCACGAACTCCGCAGCGGCCTGCGCAATGCGGGGTATTTGCAGGCTGGCGCAATATTCGACGGCCCGCACGGTCAGCGGTTTGGTATCGGCCAGACTACCGGAAGCGGCGGTTTTTCCCTGAAAAAAAATGGGCATTCCATTCTTGTCGCGGGTAATACGAACCGACGGCGCACCAGCGACTACCGGCTGCAAGGCGGGCAGCGGATGACGGGCGGTGGCGGACAGGCCAAATGGGTTTTCGGCCATCGGCACCGCATCTTTGCCGGGCCATTGCAGACGAAGTTGCTCCGGGGAATACGTATTTCCGCTGGCGGGCGGCAGGTGTTTAGTGGTTTGGTTGAAGGCTGGGCAGGCAATTGCCAGAAACAAAGCCAACGCGAAAAATTGTTTCATGTAAATCGAGTTTGGTGAAAAGTGTAAGCAGATTCTGCATAAAAAGTGGCGAAAGATCGGTATTTTGCCGCTATCGGGACACAACAAAATAGGCGATAATGGCTTATACTTCGATGAATATGGGGCTGCAAAAGACAGAATAGGCAGTTTTTGTCTTATTTTGTGGCTTCATTTCCAGCCTGAAAAGGCTCTTTAGAACCTGATTTTCTCCATGCGTTACTTCTTTGTACTGTTTCTGTTGCTGCCGTGGCTGGCTTCTGCCCAGGTCGAAGGTGCCCCTGACGATGAGCCAGTGCAGCTATTCCAGCCGCCAGTAGAGGAAGTAAATAATGAACAGACCGACCAGCCGCGTCGCCAGCCCGCAGCGATGCGGACTATCCCTGCCGAGCGCTGGGCGGATGCCTCCAAAGACCTGGATTACAGCAAAGACCTGCCCAAACCGCCCAAGGAGAAAAAGCCGCGCGATCGTAGTTTCAACCCAAATTTTCTCGATTGGACCGCCGCCACGCAGGGGCTCGGCAGTGTGTTGCAGGTGCTGGCCATCATCCTGGCGACGGCCCTGATCGGCTACGCTATTTATCGCATGATGCAGGCACCGCGCAACCGTACGATTGCCCACGATGGGGTGGAGATCACGGTGGATAATGTTGACCAATATATTCACGAAACGGACCTGGAGCGTTTTCTGCGGGAAGCCCTGGCGCAGGGTAATTTCGCCTTGGCCATCCGGCTGTATTACTTGCAGGTTATCAAAGAGTTATCGGCCAAAAATACGATTCGCTGGGCGCGGGAAAAGACCAACCGTGACTATCAGCGCGAATTGCGGCAGCACCGCCTGGCAGAACCGTTTCGGTTGGCTACCTTGCGCTACGAAGAAATTTGGTACGGCAACCAACCGCTGGATGCCGCCGCTTATGCCCGGCTGGAACCGGAATTCAAGCAGTTGCTGAGTGAAATAAATTAAAAAGTAAATGTGGTCAATGGGTTTGAATGTGGTCAATTTGAAATAATGTGGTCAATGCGATTAGGTAGCTTGCATGATTCATTGGTAATGCGAATTATGAATTCGATTAAGCAAGCAACTGAATGCCAGGCACTTAGACCTATCAGGTTTCAAAAACCTATGGTATGTACACAAGTTTCTGAAAAGCCAAGTGTCGTGCAACCCGTAAGGGTTGAATATGAATAGCCCCGTATGAAATGCGGGGAAAAATGGACGAAATAATGGGAACAACCCGGA
>JANPIV010000064.1:0-35190 GCA_031425155.1 Saprospirales bacterium
AAACTGGTAGGCTTCGTCCCCTCAACCAAGCAACCCTATCCAGGCGAAAAACTACTCTGGCAAGCAATACAGCAAATAAATGCCATTAGAACCGGGTTTTTAATCGCTCAAAATTATGGGACAGGATAAGGGCACAGCCTCTGCGCGAGCGAGATAACGGTTATTTATTATCTTGCCTACTTCCAATCATTGTTTCGGTTTCATTTACAAAATCCTTATACTCTTGAAGAGTGTAAAAAAATAGGTTCAAGCCTTCCTGGTCAGATTTTTGGTTCTCGTAAATAACCTCACTACAATTTCTTGCCAATTTATCAAACTCATTATCTGTATATAAATTCAGTAATTTCCTTTCAAGAAATTTGTTGAATTCAGAAATCCAGTCTTCACCTACAGCAAGTTGATAACCCAACATAAATTGGAAAACTTCTTTTACATTATAAGGGGGGCGATATTTTTCGAGAAAAATAAGGTTTTTGTATAGTAAACTCTCTTCCATTTTCATGTCATGCTATTTTTAATTAATGATGTTAATTTCCCTAACACCATATCCAGGAGGGATTGCAATTTTTTGCCGTTGTTGGCGAGGAAGGTAGGAATGGCACTACTAACCTGTTTTCACCCCAATAAGCCCACTATTTTCTTCTCTTTATCACTTAATATTACATCTTTCATTTCGGGTACCATTATGCAGTTTATTAAAAACGCCTCTTTTGCTGCCTTTTCAATCTCGTTTTTCAGGCTACTAATCTCCGAAAGGGGAACCGATATTTCTTCCGAATGATAGCCCCAATCAGGCTCAATTATTAAGTTATCCAATCTTTTTCGCAGATAAAAATTATAGGTAATATCATCAGAGACTAAGATAAAATCTTTCCCTTCTTTTTCCAATCTTTCAATTTTTTCCAGCATTTCAAAAAATAAGCCCGCCACTGGCACATCTTCCAGTATCCATAGTGACTCACCTTGCCAAAACATGACGTTGCCCATTAGCCCTACGGGAAGACTACTTGTGTGAATATTATCACGCTGAATTTCAAGATTGGACGTGGCAAAAGTAAAATTGATAAATACCATAAATTATCTTTTTCAGATGGAAGCACAAACATAGGCCTCAATAATTATAAAACAAAATGTTTTTTTATTTTCGCAACAAAACATTACCCCATCCCCCAACTAATCCCCCAAGCCACCATCAACGCCAGCACATATGCCCCGTACCACCTTAAATCCAGCCAATCCGAGGTACGCACGCCGCATTTTTTCTCTAAAAACCAGATCAGGCCCAGTTTTTCTACCCAAAAAGCCAGCACCACCGACCAGGCCACGCCGGGCAGTCCAAACCAGGCAATCAGCCAAAAGCCCAGCCCGATTTTTACGGCCAATTCGGCCAGTCCGACCCGAAATATAACGCCCGGCTGCCCTTTAGCCAGTACGATGGCATTGGGCAGCAGTACCCGGCTGGCGGTGAGCAGCAGATAAATATTGAACAGCGCGGCACTGGCGGCAAAATCGGGGTTGAAAAGGAGGGGGAAAAGGGGCCGGGAGACGAACAGCAGCCCGATAGTGACCGGAAACAGCAGGTGCATCAGCCGGAGCGATTTGTGTTTCATTTCGGCGAGGCCTGCTGCCGGAGCGGAGGTGAGGCGGGGAATCATGGCCATGCCGAGGGCGGTAGCCAGTGCGGTGGCCAGCGGAAGCTCCCGCGAGCCATAACGAAAGATGGCAAATACGGCCTCGTTCTGGTAGTACCAACTCACCAGCCAGTTATCGAAGAGCAGCACGAAATTGCCGACTAACACATTGAGGATCAATGGCCAGGAGAATTGGAAATACTGTCGCCAGAGATCGAAGCGCAGGCCCGGCGAGCCGTAGCGCAGGGCCACCGCCGCCGTCCACAGCCATTTTAGGAAACTTAGGGTGGCCAAGGCCGTGAAGCCGCCGCAGAGCCCGTAACCCAACTGCACGGGCACGAACAAGGCTACGATGTACAGCCCGAACGACACGATGCCCCAGCCCACGATGTGGCGGGGCCGTTCGTGGAGCAGGTAAATATATTCGACCGGGAAAGTGGGTAACTGGAACAGTAAATACAGGCAAAACAGCCGGTAACAGGGTACGCCTGTCTGACCTGTCAGAAGTGGGCTCACCCATTTTTCGCCGAAAAAAAGCAGGGCGAACAGCGCGGCGGAAATGCTGCAAAAAATGAGAAAGACATTGAAAATGAAGTGTTTGCGCGCCTGCGTATCCAGCCGGGTAAAGAGCGGGGTCATGCCCTGCAACAATCCGTTCACCCAAAAGAAAGCCACGATACTGCCCAAATACAGGAGTAGCTCATAACTGCCGATGTCAGCGGTGGAGAGGCCGCTTTTGGCCAGCAGAATGCTGGTGAGCAGCACCGAGCCAAACCGCATGACCTGAAAGGCTTGTAGAGCGCGGGTGGTAGATATTTTCAAAGGGAAATAAGGAATGTGCAAAAAATAAAATGGCAGAAACAACCTTACCTGAGTTGTCATTCCGACGTTAGGAAGAATCCGCTAAAGTGTTGATTATCAATGCTCCGTAGCCGGATTTCTCCTGCCGTCGAAATGACATCCAGAGGTAGGAAAATGGGATCTTTGCTCACTCATTCCTAAGGAAAGGAAAAGTAGTAGTCCCAATGTAAGTGGGACTACTACGCGCTCTTACACCTGCGTCAGCAGCCGATCTTTCAGGCGCTGGAATTCTTCATCGCTGATAATACCGGCCTGGTGCAGTTCGGACATTTTGCGCAGTTTATCCAGTGGCCCATCGGTATCGGTGGTGGTTTTCAGGGTTTCGGCCATTTTTTTGCCGCTTTCCATCTCGGTTTTGTATCCGTTGCGGGCGGCTTTCAGGTCGAGATCGTCGAGGGTGCCGCCGCGCTGGAAGTGGCTGCTGACCACCCGGCCCAGGGCGTAAGTGGAGGCCCCGGATAGTACGGGCATACTCAATTCACCGATGACCGTGCCGACGCCCGGAATGATCTTGATGAGGCTGGCACCGAGACGCGCGGCACCGCCGCTGACCACGGCTGAAATGATGTTTTTACCCAGGGCATCCATGAAACCGACGCCATAGATTTTGGAAATAGCCCGCAACATATTGAGTTGTACGCCACTCACGGCGAGCAGATCCACGCCAGGGAACGGAATAAGGGCCGCGCCTAACGAGAAACCGACGTGGCTTTCGATGATTTCGTTGACTTTGATTTGTCTTTCTTCTTGATTCATGATTTTGGTTAGGTATTTTTCCTGCTGTATAACATCGTACAGCGAGCGTAAGGTTTTCATAGTCAAAGTGGAACGGTGGTAAATATCGAGCCTGGAAAAAATCTGAATGGTCACTCTGTCAACTTCAGTCATGCAGAAATTCATTTGTGCCGACATGGAAGCATATCAGCAATACATCTGCAAAAGAGCGTGCCAATTGGTATATGACCCCACAATTAACGACCAAAGGCCGCCAATGTTGGATAAAAAAGCGAACCGGACGGCAAAACATGCCGCCCGGTTCGCCAGATCAATATTTTTCAGTCGGAACGATTATCCATCTTTTTTAATTTTAATTTCGTCCGACATCATTAGCACCGTGGTCGGGGCAGGGTTGCCTTCGGGTTTGTTTTCTGCGGAGATGGCATAATTGGTAGCACCCTTAATGTAGGGCAGGGTTTGCCAGCCATCGGTCGTCTCTAAGTGAATCATCCCCATGTCGGTGGGTACGCCTCCGACAATCGCCCAGCATTGGTAATACACGCCCTGGCGGCTTGCTGGCGGCACACTGTTGATGTTGAGTACCACTTGCTGCAATTTGGGGTTGGAATAAACCATCGCATTGCCCTGCACTCCTTTCACGCCTTTTACTCTGACAATTTGCGTATCCGTATCCTGGAACATAGCAAACAATTTCTCCTTACTCTGCGAACTGCGCATGCAATTGTCTAACGCCACTTTTTGCCTGGTACTTTCATCGAGCAATCCGCTATTTCGATTCCACAAAAAAGCAATCAATAACAAAAGTGCTACGGCAATCAGCTGGAAAGCACGCAGCGGTATAGCAGATTTTGGAACGGGCGGCGCAACAGGCTCGGGTAGCTGCGCAATCTGATCGAGGATGCGGTCTTTCATCCACGCGGGCGGTGGAGTGCCTATTGCTTTGGCATAGCCTTCCATAGCCTGCTCGATGGCAGCCTGTTCCGTACGCGCTTCAGGATGTTGAATAAGCATACGCTCCACCAAACTGCGCTCTTCGGCAGTCGCCTGCCCCAGCACGTAGGATTCCAGTAAACCGGATTGGATGAACGATTGAAGATCCATTTTTTATTTTTGCCGACGATTAGCCGGGATTGTTTGAAATAATTCGGTCTAAGCCGAAAATGTAAATCGGTAATTGAAATAATCTCATTCTTTTATCAGGACAAATCGCCCAACATCGCCGACAGCACCAGTAAGGCAGTGGAGTTTTCGCCGAATATTTTGCGCAGTTCGACCATCGCGTACCGCAACCGGGTTTTCACCGTCCCCAAAGGAATGCCCACTTCCTCCGCCACTTCTTCTTGGGTGTAACCTTTGAAATAAATCAGATTGATCAACACCCGGTATTTCTCTTCCAGTCGGTTCACCACTTCCTGCACTCCGATGTGATCGGGATTGAGCGCATCACCGCCAGCCGAGTAGGCCAGATTATCCAGCGGGTCAGTTTTTCGGTAATGTTGAAAATAGGCCGTCCGGGTCGCATCTATGGCCGTATTGCGGGCAATATTCAGCAGCCAGGTGAAGAGGCGGCCTTTAGACGCATCATAGCTGGCTCCGTTACGCCAAACTTTCAAAAAAGTATCCTGCAACACTTGTTCGGCCAGTTCGCGGGACTGCACAATGCGCAGCACCACCCCGAAGAGCGCGTCTCCGTAAGCCGTATATAGATCGCCGATGACCAGACGGTCTTGTTGTTGTAAACGAGAAATGAGTTGATCCTGCATGGGTAGAGTGACAGCTGGTCGGCGGGCGCACCGAATGACTGCACAAAAGTGGCTGTTTTTTTGTAGTCCACAAACGTTTGTGGATAATTTGACTCCCGTGCCTGTGTACGAGACGCCTTCTAGCAGGAAATAGACTCCGATGATTAATTAAAAAATAGGGCAGGTAAGAATGGTACTGCTGCTTAATGCCAACAAATATGCTCTGCAACGCCATCTCTGCAACAATTTACGAACAATGGCTGGCCTTGGTTTTCATCAGTTCGGAATTTCGGTTTTGTTTTCAAAGCATTAACCATTAACACTGTCTAAATTGATCATTTGTGCGTTTTATCATTAACCCTCTGACTCATTTACGCCCTGTAATATTGCGCAGCCACACCACAGAAAGCGGGCGTTTAGCCGAGGACGTTGAATTTTGACCCAAGCCGGTTTTCATAAAACTGCCCAGCACGATGTCTGGCCGACCATCGCGATCCAGATCGCCCACGTCCATCACCAGCCACTTGCCCTGGTCGGCATTGGCAAAAGTAGAAACGCTGAACTGCAGGTTTCCCTGATTTTGGAAGAATAAAAAACCTTCATTGGGCCGCTGCTGCGGATCGGTAAAAGAAGCCGTGACCGCCAAATCCAGATCACCGTCCGCGTCAAAATCGGCGGCACGGACCTGGCCAGCACCATGAATCGGGTAGAAATATTGCTCGGCAAAATGATTCTGGCCGTCGTTCAGAAAAATGCGCAGTCTGTGGTATCGTTTCTGCGAATACGAGTAGTCGGCATTGTCGCCATTGGTATAAACGAGATCAGGATGACCGTCAGCGTTCATATCGGCCACTTCCAGACTGCTCGAGCCATACACGGGTGGAAATTCCAGCAGCATTTGTTCGGCAAACTGCCCGCCACCGCGATTATAAAAAACGGAAATCCGTTCCCAGGCCTGGCACATCGGCGCGACTATATCGGGCAATCCGTCGTGGTTCAGGTCCACGATGCGGGTCATCCGCGCACCGGGCAGCATTTTTAGGACGTTTTCCCGGCCGGTTTTTCCATCGTACCCGGCCAGTTGGCCCTGCTCGTGGACATAGTTGCAGATCAAATAATCCGACACACTGTCCTGATGGAGATCGTGGACAGTGAGCTGCACGGGCCGCCGCAGCGAATCAATGAGTAGGGCAGTTTGTTTTAAATCCGTGATTTATTTCAAATTTCCCTTGCGGCTGTCGCTGGGGTCCATGATGCCCATTTCCAAAGTCAAATAGTTTTGAGCATCCAGCCAGACCAGATCAGAAAGCGGGCTCGCAATAGGCAGCGAATCCACTTTGCGCAGCGAGGAATTATACATTTCCAGTCGATTGTTTTCGCGCCGGGAGACCAACAGCCGTCCGTTTTGGGCATCTATTTTCACCATACTGACCATCGCTGGTCGCTGCTTGCCGCCAGGGATTTCACTTCAAACCAGGGCAATCCGATTTTTATGGCGGTTTTCGCGGCTTGCGGCAGGGGTAGCGCGGGCGCATTAGCCACATAATAATCAATTATTTTCTGCCAATCTTCGGCGGCCAGCACTGGCTTGTCGGGATAGGCACCCGGCTGCAAAGCGGTGCGCAGATCGTCTTCGTCCTATATCGCCCATTTTCTCGGTCAGGGGCCGCATACCCAGCCGGTAAGCCATTTCGGGTAGTACGCCATTTTTCCAGGTCTTCTGATCGAGCATATCCGGGGCCGGGAACAGGTGGCAACTGCTGCAATGAATGGTGGCGAGTTCCTGACCGGAAAGCGAGGAGGGTTGGGGCGGTGTGGCGGGATTGGGGCGATTGCCGGAGGTGCAGGCGAGGATGGTGGGTAAAAGGATCAGCAGGTAGCGGGAGTGCATAGAGGGTCGCAACTATTTACCACAAAAATCAATAGTTTTTATTCCGCGTCACCTGCCCTTTCCGGTCATAAAAAACGACTTCCTTCACCTGCGGCCCCACCGAAATACGGCGTGGTTCCTGCGATAAATAGCCGCTGCCCCAATAGAATTCCTGCATCCGTTTCTGGCCGTTTTGCAGCGTGATTTCAGCCTTTACTTCATTGTTAGTCAACGCAATAGTAGCCGTGGGTTGGGCCATTGGCGAAAAGACAAACAGGGCATTCTGATTTTGTGTAGCCAGCAGCAGTTCCTGGCCATTGGCCACACCCACACGGGTCAAGGCGCGGGCATCGTGCGGCACATAAAAGTGACTTTCGCCCAGTTCCAGCGGGCGAAACTGGCCGTTGCCGGTATTTTGCAGCACCAACCCATCGAAAGCATCGGCGCGGCCTTGCAGCAGTTCCATACCGTAGTCATTGCCAACCATTAATACATCTAATGAACCATCCTGATTCACATCGTAGGGCAGCATCCCGTAAATGGGGGCCAGTTGCGCTTGCATGGGCAGCGCAGTGATTTTGAATTTTCCCTGGCCCAGATTTTCAATATAACTGCTGGCCATCCAGTTGGTCTTCATAATCATGGCGTCTTTCAGCTCTTCCGGCTTGAAAACGTCCTGCACCGTGGCCTCGCCGAAGGCCGCATACGTCAGGAACCGGCGACGGATGAGCACCAGTTGTTTGACCATATCATCGCGGGTATGGTAGAAATATTCCCGCTTTTTGCCCAGCGAATCCTGCCAGTAACACGAAATAAAGGGGTCCATCGAGTTATTATTATCAAAATCCTTGGCATAGAGCGTCAGCGGTTCCTGGCCGGTACATTGAAAATACAGGTTTTGCCCGAAACTGCCCGCCAGGTAATCCACATCGCCGTCGTTGTCAAAATCGGCACCGGCGAGGCTGGTCCACCAGTTGGTTTTGTCGCCGATGCCGGTTTGCGCGGTCACGTTGCGCAGTTTCCCGCCTTCATTTTGAAAGAAGGTCAGCGGCATCCATTCTCCGGCCAGCATCAGATCGGGCTGGTTATCATTGTTAAAATCCGTCCACAGCGCATCGGTGATCATGCCCGCGTACTCCAGTTCCGGGCAGACTTGCTGCGTCACGTTGGTGAAAACCGGCTGGTCTTTGGTTTTGGAGTCGTTGCGCAGTAGCAGACTACGGTCGGCTTTGGGAAAAGCCAGCGGCAGCACCCGCCCACCCACGAACAAATCCAAGTCGCCATCGCCATCGAAATCCACGGCTTTGACGCACTGGCCGCTGGCTACTTCGGCGGGCAAAGCGGCGGGCAGCGGCGTAAAATTGCCTTGGCCGTCATTGACGCATAAAACATCCTGGTAAGAGGGCGACCCGGCATTGTATTCATAACTGCCATGCACGAGATACAGATCGTTGTCGCCATCGCCATCGGCGTCGAACAAAAGGGTGCCCAATTCCTCGCCTTTTTTGTCCGGGTCCAATTTATAAGAAACGGATTTTTTAGTAAATTTCCCGTCCTTGTTCTGGATCAGCCAAGTACCATCGCGTTTATCGCTGCCGCTGAAATATATATCGTCCAGCCCATCGCCATTGGCATCGCCGACGGACATACCCGGCCCATACTGCGAAAACTTATGCGGCAGCGTCCGCTGAATATCGAAATCAATGAAATCTTTTTCGTCGTTGATATAGTCTAGTCCCCACTGCGCAGGATTTTGGGGCGTGACCACACCGGCGTATTTCACGCCAAATGGCTGGCCCACATTTTCTCCATAGCGCACTACAATGGTTTGATTAGCAGTAACATTGGTCAGTTTAGACGTTTGTTTATCATTCCAGCGCACCACGATGGAATCCACCTGCGTGGCCGCGCCCAATCCAAAATGTAGGATATTTTCAGAAGTAGAACTATAACCGCGCGCCGAAAGTGCTTCTGCAGCCTGCTTTTGGCCCGCCCAGCAAACGGTGACTTGTGCCCCATAAGCATCGGGATTATTCGTATTTCCTGCTAATTTAATCCGCAGATAATTCGATTTTTGCTCGGCACTATTCAGGGTATTTTGAAAGACAAAAGCCTGATCATTTATATTATTAACGACTAAATCCAGGTCGCCGTCGTTGTCCAGATCACCATAAGCGGCACCGTTGGAAAAGGCCGGAATATTAACGCCCCATTGGTCGGAATAGTCGGTGAAATGCAGGTCGCCATTATTCCTGAAAAGAAATTTAGGCACTTTAATTTTCGGAATGAGGTCTTGTAGTTCCATCGGTGCCACCAGATAACTGACCGAACTATGATAAGCACCAAAATCGTGGTCGGTGACGTCGCGTGGGAAACCGTTGGTAATAAACAGATCGCGGTAACCATCATTGTCAAAATCGGCCAAAAGCGGTGTCCAGCTCCATTCGGTTTCCTGCACACCAGCAAAAAAAGCCACGTCGCTGTACACGGGCAGCCCGGTCGCCGGATTCAGGCCGCGATTGAGTTGCAGTGTATTGCGGGAATACTGGTATTCGTAGCCAAACGCTTCATTATTGGCATATGTGGAATAATTATTTCCACCTAGAAACACCTTTTTGCGCTTGTTATAATACGGCAGCATTTCCGTAGTAAAGAGGTCCAGTTTACCATCGTTATTAATATCGGCCACATCGCTGCCCATCGCTGAAGCCGCCTGATGTTTGAAAATCTGGGTAATTTGATTGGTAAAAGTGCCGTCGTGGTTATTAATATAAATCAAGTCATTACTGACGTAGTCATTCGCTACGTAGATGTCTGGCCAGCCATCTACATTAAAGTCGGTAATGAGTGCGCTGTGGCTGTAACCTTCCCAGACTAGTCCGGCTTGCGCCGTTATTTCTGTAAAAACCGGGTGGCCCAGCGTAGTATTAGCATCATTACGATAAAGCCGGTCGCGATTGACGGCAGTACCGTCTTGTACTTTGGGCACATAGCGGTTGGGGTCGCGGCGATCCATGAAATTGGTACTAATAAATACATCCAGATCGCCGTCCTGATCGTAGTCGAAAAACTGGGCGTTGGGGGAATGTGTGGTATCGGCCAGGCCATATTCCTGGGCCATTTCAGCGAAATGCGGGATACCTTGCGCGTCATTGCCCTGATTGATAAATAGGAGGTTTTTTCTTTTTTCGGGATTCGGATCGAAGGTGTTACAAATATAGAGGTCGGATTTTCCGTCGCGGTTGAGGTCCACCACATTGATGCCCGCCGACCATTGCCCCGGTTTTTTCTGCGCATTAGCCTTGTCGGTAATATCTTCAAATTTCAGGTTGCCCCGATTCAGATAAAGTTTGTTTTCGACTTGATTTCCGGTGAAATAAATATCTTCCAATCCGTCGCCATTCAGATCGCCAATCCCAACGCCGCCGCCATTATAAATAAACTCGGTATTAAGAATATTCAGTGAATCGTATTCGGTAATGGTATTATTAAATTCAATGCCGGTTTTTTTACTATCCAGTAACTGGAATAGTTTGTCTTGTTTTTTGCAGCCAAATAGTGCTACTATTAAAAAAAACAGAATGAGTGTGCGATTCATGCAGCCGATTAAGAATGGTGGAGAAAGATTATTAACCCACGACTTTGATCGCGGGTATAAAACACGGCATTTATCATTTTAATCAAGACCTTGTCGTCACCCCACCTTCATCTCCCTTTGAAATACCTGTCCGCCCGCCTGCAACCGGTACTGATAAAGGCCACCAGCCACAAACCAATCGGAAGGTTTGAAGTAAAAAGTGTAGCTGCCCCGGCTTTTATATTCATTGACCAAAGTACGGATAGCATGTCCGGCTTTATCCAGCAATTGCAGGCGTACCGGCCCATTTTGCAACATCGCGTATTTGATCTCAATGATGCCTGGCAGCGGCGATGGATTGTGGCCCAGCAAAGCGCATTGGCCATTGTCGCCCAGCAAGGGTGGGATAGCAGGGACTAATCCATTGATCGTCTGCTGTGGCTGCCCCATCACGAAGTTGACTAGTTCCGGCGAAGTACCCATCCAATCCTGCAACACCGTAGCGTACACCGAGCGAAAATCCACACTGAAATCCGGGTCGGTGTAGGGATCGGGGTTACTCAAATCAGGATATTGACCAACGAAACCATTGCCAATATCGCCCCCAAAAAGCAAGGCATGGGTGCCCCAACCGTGGTCGGTGCCGAAAGAGCCGTTTTCATAGATCGTGCGGCCAAATTCCGAAAAGGTCATACCGAGCACCTTTTTTTCCAGGCCACTGGCCCCAAAAGCAAGATCGTCGTAGAAAGCCCTGACCGCCGTGGACAGCTCCGTCATCAGTCTGGGATGGTCGGCAGCCTGATCGGCATGGGTATCAAAACCGCCAATTTCGACCATGAACACCCGCGTACCGAGGTTGCCCTTAATCAGTCGGGCGACGATGGCCAGTTGCTCGGCCAGATCGTTGTCGGTCGGGTACTCCACCTGATTTTTGCCCCGTCCGTAGGAGATTTTGATCGTCTCGGCATAGCGAAAAGCCGAATTGGCGGTCTGGCGCACATACGCCAGTTCCAGTTCGCGCGGGGTAGTCCCCAGGGTGGAAGTGTCGTAGAGTTGGCCGGTTTGCGCCAGCTGATAGAACTCTTGCGGACTGCTCACCGCGAGGGCCATATTCGCCTGATCGGCCTTGAAAATCAGATCGGTCTGTACGCCGATCTGCAAGGCAGGGGGCACGGTAGGCGGTGCTTCGAGAAACGCGGCGTACTCATTATCCAGAAAACGCCCCATCCAGCCCGTGTTGACCACCGTCTCCGAATCGCTGGCGGAGGCGATGATATCATAGGAGCGAAAGTGGCTGTAGTTGGGCTCTGGATACCCGACATTGAAGATGACTTTCATCATACCATCTTGCCACATCGGTTGTAAAGTGCTGGTAGTCAGCGGCATCCCGTACTGACTGCTCAGGCTCCACATATTATTTTCAGGAATGGCAATCGTCGGGCGCAGGCCATAGTAGTAGGCATTCTGGCGTTCGATGACCGTGTTCAGGCCATCATTACCGCCGTTTAGCCGGATGAGCACCAGGATATGATCGTTCTGACCATTGGCCAGTGCGGCCATCAGGGGCGTAGGTTGAAAAGCCCGCAGCGGCAGGTTGGCCAGTATCAGTCCGCCCGCACTCAGCAGGCCGGAAGCGGTGAGGAAGTCGCGGCGCGACCAGAGTTGATGATCGCGGGTATGGGCTTCGCCGTGTTCCAGGGCTGCCCCGTGGCGGGGAGAAGTATGTTTTTCACACATGGATGAGAGCGAAATTTACGGGGGTATTACTACACCCTTCTATAAGATGTACCAGCTACTAACAAGAAAAAGCCGATCAATAGTAGCCAGTAATTGTATCTGGATAACTCGCCCATCGGGACGAAATGGGCCAGGATGCCTAGTCCGCCGATGATTAAGGCCGCAAACCAAAGATTGGTGCCGGGGGCACTGGGTTGGAAAGTTTTTCTTTTTGTCATGATGTCTTATTGTTAGTTTAACTTATGTCAATTGAAATTCCGGTAATCTGACCAGATAATATAACAGATTCACGATTTGATAAGGGGCTTCGTCCCAATAAAGGCTCCACGAACCATCCTGATAATAATTCTCCGGAATACCGGCTTTAAAATAGATAACAGCTGCTTGCCGATGGATGGGCTCCAAATCCTGCCCAAGGAAAAACTCTATCAACGTCTGGGTGATCACGGTCGGGTCCTGACTGTCATTGGTCAGCGTTTGGGCCAGCGAGCGCAGATTTTCGCGCAGCGTCTCATTTTCAGTTAAAAAATAAGCAATGCCCGCGCTATAGCCCCAGCGCGTGGTGAGGGTGCTTTCGTTGATCCATTTGTGGTGCCCCGGCCAACCGGCTACATTCGGCGGGTTGAATACTTCCTGGCCCAGTTGATAGGACCAGAAACCAATGGCATCCCACCAGTCATTATTGATTTCCGCAGCAGTAGCACCGGCCATTTTGAAAAGCGGCAGCATACTTTCCAGCGGGTTTTTCAGGTGGGCATTCATCGTGTTCTCTTCAAAAAAATGTTCACTTTTAAAGAGTTGTTTCAACATTGGCATCAGTTCCCAGTTCCCGTCTTTGAAAGTAGCGGCCAGGCCTTCAATGACCTGATTGTCAGGGATTTGATAGACAAAATTTTTATAAATCTTTCCGGGAATAAAACGCGAAACCTGCTCGGCCCGGAGCGTAAAGATCAGGTTGTGGGCAGAGGTAAAATTGTAATTAGCCGTTTGTCCAAAGATGGTTTTATTGCCATTATCGTGCAGCGCGGCGTCGTAGTAGGGCGGGGTGCATTCGTACATGGCTGCCTGCCAGCCGGTCAGGGCGCGGGCCATTTCTACGATGTCCGCCTGGGTGTAGCCATTGCTTTCGCCCATGGTAAAGAGTTCCATGAGTTCGCGGGCGTAGTTTTCGTTGGGTTCGCCGGCTACATTCAGGTTGCCATTCAGATAGACCAGCATCGCCGGGTTCTTGCCCATTTCCCGCACGAAAGTGCGAAAATTGCCGAACGTGTACTCATGGAGCATGGTAAAATACTGCCACAAATAGGCGTTACACTCATACGTATCCAGTTCAGTTACAAAGTGATTGTGCCAAAACAAAGCAAACTTGGCGCGTACGCCCTCTTCCAGCATACTATTGAACCAACTGCGGCGCAGCTCGTCGCGGTGGGCAAACCGAATGTCCGGGTCGGGATCGGCCTCGTACTGCGCGGCGGTCCAGCCCGACCAGTAGGGTGGGGCTGGCAGGTCGAGATTGGCGGCACCATCGAGCAATTGATCCACCAGATCGGAAGGCGACATTTGCAGCCCCTGCTGTATTTGGGCCAGGGAAGCACCAAAACCCAGCCGCCGGTACAGATGGGCCACCCGCCGCGCATTCCAGGGCTTGGCGGCAGAAGGCACATAGGGATCGAGGGGACTGCCCGGCGGCATGGCCGGAAATGGAGAGCGGGTTGCCGTAAGCGTGACCAGTTCGGGCATACGAATTCTTTTTTCGTGGCAAGGATAAGGAAAAACAATTGTAGTCAGCGCAATTTTTTCTACCTTTTCCACCTGTTCAACATTTCCACATTTGCTCTACCTTTCCCGCGAAATACCGTACACAAAATCTTCCTGCTTATGCGCCTTTATACTTTGCTGACCGCCCTTTGTTATTTTGTTTTTTACGCGGCACATCTTTCTGCTCAAACCGTACTTTTTGCCGAAGATTTCGATGACTGCACCCTGCCGACGGGCTGGGATGTTGTCAAAATTGGCAATCAAAATCCGGTGTGGTATGTCGGCGATGCAGTGCTGAATGACGACAACAACGGCCAGAGTATGAATGGCTCGTGTTTCCTGTTTATTGACGACGATGCGACGGGCGATAATACGCCTGCTTACAGCATTGATTTTGTCAGCCCGCCCTTCGATGCGTCGCAACACGCCACGGTGCAACTGAATGTGGATATTCACTACCGGGATTGGGCCGAGGGCAACGAGTTTTTTACCGTTCTGGTCACCGATGGCACTACCGAGACCGAAATAAGCCGCTTTGAAAAGGGAAGGCAAACCGGCGACAGCGTCGGTGAATATATTACGCTGAAATACGATCTTTCCTTAGTGACGCATGACCCGGCTGCCCGCCTGATATTTCGCTACGATGATGCCGGAGGTTACAACTGGTGGGCGGGCGTGGATAATATTCAGGTGGTCGGCACGGGCCAGGGCACCAATGTGGTGGCGGAGACTTTCAACGCCTGCCAACTGCCCGCCAATTGGGAATCCGAAATCGTGACCGGCGACGATGGCTGGCGCTTTGGCCTGATTGATATCGCATCCAAAGCCTATAGCAATGGCACTTCGATGGATGGTACCTGTTTCGCTTATTTCGATGATGATGCCGTGGGCCAGGATGCGCCTTTTTCCAATGTGCGGCTGGCCACGCCCTGGTTTGCGGGTACTGATTTTGGTCAGTTCACGCTGAATTTTGACCTCATCTTGCGTTATTACCGGGAAAAAATAGCAGTATATGTCCAGCAGGGCGATGGTCAGGAGTATTTGGTTGCGGAAGCTGCGGAAGATATAGGCGGGCCTTATTTCCCGGATTATCAACACATTACGCTTGATCTTTCGCCTTATAGGTCGCAGCAAATGCGGGTGATATTTGAATACGACGACGGCCAGGATTGGGGCTGGTGGGTCGGCCTGGACAATGTAAAAATCACCGGCGAAGGCCAGGCCAATGACCTGTGTACCAAGGCTAAAACCCTGTTGACGGGCGACAATTGCCAGCCGGGCGACAACCGTACGGCGTTGTTTGATGGCCCCGTCACCGCTTGCACCGATAAAGGCGTCGGCGGACTATGGTACAAATGGACGCCCGGCTTTACCGGCATTGCGGAGGTGAAAACGCAGGCCACTTTCAATGATGTGGTCAATGTATTCACCGGCGGCTGCACTACGCCGCAATTATTGCTGTGCGATGATCGCGACGAACATGGTTTTATCGGCGAGCATTCCTACTTTAATGTACAAGCCAATACCGAGTATTTTCTGCGGGTGAGCGGGCGCGATGCGGGTTTCGGCATCCCACGCGGCGACCTGTGTATTGCGGTGAATCAGACCTCCGCTTTTCCGGTCAAACCTGCTAATGACGACTGCGCCAATGCCCTCAATTTGATGGTAAACGGGCCCTGCGTGAATGGAAATAATATCAATGGTACCATGTCAGCCACTTTGCCTTCGCTCAATGAACTGGCCCGTGCGGACGTGTGGTATAAATTCGTCGCCCCCGCGCTGGCGGCCAACGAGGAGCTGCAAATAGAAAGCAATGCCAATTTTTCCAATATTATTACGGTGTATCGCGGTGGTTGTGCCGTGCTGAACGAAGTGGCAGGCGACGAGCGCGGCAATCGTCTGGCACTGACCACGCTCACCGCAGGACAAACTTATTTTGTACAAATCGCGGGCAATTTCGCCACAGTGGAAGGCCAGCTGTGCCCGCAAATCTTGAAAACAACCATCAATGCACCACTCAATGATAATTGTATATCGGCTATCAATGTGCCGGTGGGTGGGCAATGCACGGCGGGCAGTAACCTGAACGCTACGTTTTCGGGGCTGAAACCGCCCTGTGTCGTGTCGGCAGATCAGGATATTTGGTTCAAATTTGTTGCGCCCGCTTCGGGGGCGGTGCGCGTCAATTCGGGAGCGGATTTTGAGCACGTGCTGGCCGTCTGGCAGGGCAATTGCACTAATATGACGTCCCTGCTCTGTGCCGAAAATCCCTTGTACTGCGCTGGTTATCTGCTGGTCGGCGGCCTGACGGCTGGCCAGACTTACTATGTACAGATTGCTTCTTCCCGCACCACGGGCGGCGGTCTGGCGACTGGCCAGGTATGCCTGAAAATACTCGATTTTAATACGCCTCCGGATATTCTGCCGCTCAGCCTGCAAGTGCAGGAAAACTGTACGGGCGTAGGCACGGCGCAACTTTTAGTCACGACCAATGGCGGCGTGGCTCCCCTCACTTTTCAGGGCAGCCCGGATGGTCAGGTATTGAACAGCGGCGATGTTTACTTGGTCGTAGTGACCGATGCCATTGGTTGCACCCAATCACTGCTGGGCCTCGTAGATGCCTGTGATGCAGGCAATTGCGTACTGAATGCCACGCTCACGCCGACCAATCCTGCTTGTAACGGTGCGGCCAATGGTTCGCTCACCGTCAATACGCTCGGTGGCACGGCACCTTATCAGTATAAATGGTCGGATAATAGTACGGCACCGGTTTTGAATAATATTCCTGCCGGTACGTATGCGGTGACGGTGACGGATGCGTTGGGCTGCGAAGCTATTATCAGCCAGACATTGAACAATCCGCCGGGTATAGAAGCGCCGGTTAGCACCACCACTCCGCCCACTAATGGTCAGGCCAATGGGACTATCTATCTGGATGGTAATGGTCAATATACGTATAGTTGGAGCCTGAATGGTGCATTTTTCACGGCTTCCGAGGATTTGACGAATGCACCGACGGGCACCTACCAATTAAAAATAACGGATGCCAATGGCTGTACGGCAATTTTCGATTATGTGCTGACGGAAACCGTAGGAACCAATGGCCCGAACGATCAGATTTTTGCTGAAATATTCCCGAATCCGGCGAAAGATAAAGCGACCCTGGCCGTGTCATTTTCCAGACCGCAACAGCTGCTGCTCTCCATGACGGATGTATCTGGCCGGGTGCTACGCTCCTGGACGGTGGACAATGTCACCGAACAGAATATTCCGTTGGACATCAAGAACTTGCAGAGCGGAACTTATCAGTTGCGTATTCGGGCCGGTCAGGAGGTATTAGTCAGAAGGCTGACGGTAGTACGCTAAATGGTTTTATTTAATGATTTTCTTTACGCTTCGTGTTCCATCCATCATTATTTCCAATAAATAAATACCGGGAGAAAAATTTTCTTTCACATCCAGTTGTATTGTATCATTAGCCTGCACCGCTGAAAAAGTGTTGGACAGTAGTTTTTGGCCGTCTATGGAATATAAATTAATAGTGACCACGCTGCTTTCTGAGGGGCCGCACTGCACCAAAATGCTCTGATTAAATGGATTGGGGAATACGGCTATATGCGTATTTATTGGGCGTTCCTGAATGGCAATTGTATTACAAAACGAACAGTTCTTCTGAAAAGTAATAGATTGATCTATCGCCATAGCGGAATCAAATTGCGCACCAGCCACACAGTCGCCTTTTAAGGTGTATTTTAACCAGGAAATCAGGTATTTATCAATAGTAGCATGCTGTTCGGCGCGGGTAATACCCGGTGCAGGCGTACAAGTGGCCTCGCCAAAACTGCACAGTAAATTATTGTCCGCCATTTGGCAATGACTGCCGCCGGTAATATGGAGATAGGTTTTACAACTGCTTTGCAGGACATCGTACATCGGTATTTGATTCGTCAGCGGCGGCGTAATACAGTCATTTCCTCCGGCTAATATCAGCGCAGGAATGGACAAACTCGCGGCTGCCTGTATAGCGGAAGGATTGGTTTCAGCAGGGGCCAGCGTGGCCAGTGCTTTTATCGCCGGACTAAACTGTGCCGCCAGAAAAGCCGCACCGCCGCCCATGCTATGTCCCGTCACGGCATTCATCGAGTCAACCCGCTGATAAAATAAGGACGCATTATTCTGGCCCAGCGCGGTCAATTGCGTGATGACAAAAGCCAGGTCTTTACCAAATTCGCTATGCGAGGGAGAGATCGTGCCTTCGGTTTTTGGAAACGCCATAATAAATCCTGCGGGCACTACAGCCTCCCAGATGTTTTTATACGCGTCCCAGGTCATCACAAATCCATGTCCAAAACTCAGTACCGGGAATTTATCGGTATTTATATTGCTGAGCGCGACATTATTCCCGGCTACATCCGCAGGGTAATAAATCTCTGTGGTCACGTTCCGGTTATTGCGGGAAGAATCAATAAATGTAATGGTCGCATGACCAATTAGATAGGATTGAGCACGAAGAGTCAGGCTCAGCAGGAGCACAACAACTAGCAGGATATTTCTTTGCATCATGGTGGGTAATGTTTGCGCAATACGGGCGATTTGCAATGGTTAACTAACAGTATGCACAGTCTTCATAACGACGTTTACGAAACTCTTGAAAGTTTCGCAAACGAGTTGATGGTGTGGCGTTTACGAAACCTCCAAAGGTTTCGTAAACATATTTCGTGCATAGCATTAGTGGTTAAGCCAGTGCAAAAATAACGTATTTAATTTGTTGCAAGGTTCTGCCTGTCTATAATTTCCAGCCTTTCCACTTTTACTATACCTTCGCCCGCCAAACCATAAGTACTTCGTCCCATTTAGTTTAACCAAAGTGCTGATTACTGAACTGATAACCAATTAACTAATAACCAGTAACTACTTTCTATGAAGAGCCGCCTTTCCATTGCTGCCCTCGTTCCACAAGATTGGATGAATTACCATCCGAATCGTCGTTTTGAGGTGTACGATAGTTTTTACTTAAAGTTAGCCAATCGTTTGTTCGAGCATGTGAATGGGGCAGAAACTTCGCTCCGTTCCACATTTCAACGCGACGATTTGAAAGAGCTGGCCATTGTATTGACCTGCCATTTTGAGGATTTTATCAACGATATTGGCCTTTGGAAGGCTTTTGTGCGCGGTAATCAGGATTTATATAATCGTCCGTTGCCCTTCTATGACCTGGAAGGCTATGACCCCGAGTATCTCAATCCCCAGGATTTTGCCTATTTTATCTGGCATTTTTTGAGCAAAGCCGCACATAAATCTATTTTGCCCACGGCACCCCCGGTGCTGCTGGCGGCGCAATACTGTTACGACTTGTTTGAAGCACAAATTGAATCCGCACCCGACAAGAGCGACTATTACCGGCAGTGGTTGACGATAGGTGAGCAGACACCTTTTTTTGAGGTTAAGCAGCGGTTGCAATGGATGGCTTTTGGGAATTATCTGCTTGGCCCGGAGATTAATAGGGCGGTGAAGCAGGCCATGTTGGAAATAGTAGAGCAAAATCCAGATATAACGGAAAGAGTGGATCCCGGCAAACTATTGTACATGTTGCAGGACGACTTTTTGTACAAAAGAAGTTCGACCTGGCTGGCCCGTACTACGCCGGAATGGCTGGCCGAAGTCGCCCATTGTTCCCAGCCCGTGGCGGCGGCTATCAAAGGATTGGTTCAAAAAGTAACGGGTAATTTTCAATACGAAAGTGCGGACGAAGGTCACTATTATTATCGCTATATCCGTTCCAACCGCCTATTTCCGGTGCATCGCAAGGCCATAGATTTGCCATTGAGTAAGATGCAGCCCGGTGAAATGAGTATCTTCAATCTGGTCAAATGGCGGGATGACTGGTGGCTCAGCGGTGCGCAGGTTGCCGTGGGCATACCGTCCAAAGCAGAGCTGGATAAAATACGGATCAACCCGGAAGGTGTGAATTTCTATAGTTGGACGGAAGATCAGCAGGCCAGCATACGCGAATTGGCCGATGAACAGGAAGCGGAGTTTTTGGAGTTCTTTGGCACTCGTCTGGTGTTTTTTGCCAACAAAAAGGCCATGCAAACCGCCCTGACCGCGTATCAAAACTACCATAATGATCGCAAAGCCGAAACATCCACGCCGGAATTGGAAGCACGTATGGCGCATTACGGGGCAATTTTAGCAGAAATAGCCAAGGAAAAAAACCTGACCGAAACTTTTGGTGCGCATCAGGGCATGGCCGTATTCTACGAACCGGGCGAAGGGGTGATTATCTCCCCGGCCCTGGCCGAAATTTGTAAACACCTGGAAAAACCTGCACTCACCAAACCGGAATCGGACGCCCTATTCTATACTTTTTTCAAGGAGTGTACGCCTGCGCAGGCGCGCTATGTGCTCGAAAAATACTCGGCCCGCAACCTGCGCTTCCCCCTCGGCGATCTGGACGTGGAAGGCAATCTCGATTTCTGGCTCCGCTTCTACCATCCGAGTGCTTTTCGGGAGGTACTGCCCAATATGAGCCTGTTGCCGGAAGAGTAGCCGTAAAAGGGCAAAAATTGCAAAGGGCAATAAGCAAAAAACAACAAGCAATGTAAGTTTGAAATTGCGTATTGCTTTCCCGATGAAAACTGGAATGTCACTGCGTTCCATTTGCTTATTGCATTTTTGCCCCTTGCCAATTTGCCTCTTGCAATTTTTTTTAATTTTTCAAAACCGCCTCTTCTTTCACTTCCTGCACTGGCGCGGGCGGCGCTGGCGCAGCGACTGGTTTTTTCCAGGGTTTGATGACGAGCCGCAAACTCTGATCGTAAGAAACGTAGTTCCAGACCCAGTTGATAAAGACAAAAAACTTGTTTTTGGCCCCCAAAATAGCGAAAAGGTGGACAAATAACCACACAAACCACGCAAAAGCACCTTGAAAACGCACAAATGGCAGGTCGGCCACGGCCTTGTTCCGCCCCACGGTAGCCATCGAACCGAGATCGCGGTAATGAAAATCTTTGGGGGCTTCGCCTTTCACCATGCGGCGCAGATTTTTACCGAGATTTTTGGCCTGTTGTAATGCGACCTGCGCTACCTGCGGATGGCCGTTGGGCCATTTTTCCTCAATCTGCATGGCCATATCGCCCACCACAAAAATATTTTCGCTGCCTTCCAGGCGATTGAATCCATTGACTTTCAGGCGGTTGCCGCGCGTTACAGCGGTAGCAGGGATGCCTTCCAGTTTGTTGGCCGTGATCCCAGCTGCCCAGATCACCTTATCGGTGCGGATGGTCGAACCATCGTCTATCGTCACCGTCTGACCATCGTAGCCTGTGACCACTTTATCCATCCACAGTTGTACGCCCAATTCCCGCAGGTAAAGTTCCGCTTTCGCTGAGGCCTGCGGCGACATGGTGTTCAACAGACGCGGATCACCGTGTACCAGGTGAATGTCTATTTCATCGCGGTTCAGGTCGTTATAGTCTTTGGCAATAATATGTTTCCGCATTTCGGCGAGGCTACCGGCCAATTCCACTCCGGTGGGGCCGCCGCCGACGACCACAATATCGAGATAAGGCTGCCGCTGCTCATAGTTGTCAGCGATGGTCGCGCGCTCGTAATCCTCGAACATGTTGTTGCGCAGGAACAAGGCCTCGCTCACGGCTTTCATCGGAATAGCGTTGGATTTGATCTGCTCATTGCCATACCAGTTGGTGTCCGCGCCAATACCCAGCACTAGATAGTCGTAGCGCAACGAGCCGATCTCTGTCGTCAGGGTGTTTTGCTCTGGCTGCACGGAGAGCACTTTGGTCACCCGCACGAACACGTTTTTACAATTCTGAAACACCTTGCGCAGCGGGAAAGTAATGCTCGACGGCTCCAGCCCCGCCATAGCCACCTGGTAGAAAAGCGGTGGAAACTGGTGGTAGTTATTTTTATCAATCAGGACGATCTGGAAATCCGTTTTGGAAAGTTGACGCGCCAAAGTCAGGCCGCCGAAGCCAGCGCCCACGATCACTACGCGTTTTTGTCCGGTATCGGGAATATTGAATTGCATTATGATGGTTGTTTCGTGTCGGCAGGCGGAATGGAAGCTGCCGGAAAATTATGTCAGATTGTAATAAAAACAAAACACAGCCTGGCTGCTTTAGTTGGATAGAACCATAAAAAACTGTGCCTGACTGCTATGAACGAGCCGGGCACGGGCCTGCAAGACAAACCGGATTTGTCTTTGCTAAAACAATAGATAAAGAATTTATCATTGATAATCAACGTGATATGACCCCGAAGGGGTCGAATATGAATAGCCCCCAGTGAAACTGGGGGAAAAGGCAGAAGGCGTAACAACCCGGGAAGGGTTGAATACGGGTCGCTTTTAGCAGCGTGGTTCAACCCTTCCCGGGTTGTTTTCCATTATTTCGCCCTTTTCCCCGCATTGCATGCGGGGCTATTCATATTCAACCCTTGCCGGGTTGCACATCAATTGGTTTCCGGCGGTTTGTGTACATATCATAGGTTTCAAAAACTTGAAAGGGCTCATTACTAACCAAATAAAAGTCAGTATCCGTTTTTTAAACCCATAATTCGCACTATTAACGCACAAATACGTAATACAACAACACCATCAGCAGCAAGGTAGATATGGCGACAATGGTGATGAATTTGCGATTGTCCTCGCGGTCCCGGCGGACTTGTTCCTGCTTGTTTACTTTGTGTTTGGTTGACATCTTGTTGAGAAGATTAAAGATGGATAAAATGTGTGAAAAACGTTGATAATCAAGACACTATGTTTAGGCGAATTCAGGAGTCTCTTTCCCCGCCAAGATAGCAGTTCGTTCGCAACCAAAGCACCAATAATCAATAAACTAATTACCGATTAACCAATCAACCAGTCCTCAATTCAACCCCTGCTCCCGGAACACCCGGTTGAGCCAGCGCAGCATCGCGAACAGCACCAGCGCGGCCGCGGAAAGCAGCAGAAAATTGACCCAAAAGAAATTCGCCTTATCGTCGTAGCGGTCCCACATCGAAGCCAGTACGCCACTCAATTTATTGCCCAGTGAAGTCGCCAGCTGCCAGCCGCCCATCATCAGACCGGCCAGGTGGCGCGGTGCCATTTTGGAGACCATCGAAAGCCCCATCGGACTCAGGCAAAGTTCGCCCACGGTGATGATGCCATACGTCCCGAATATCCAGCCGACCGAGGCTTTTTCGGCCCCATTGTGGCAGGCGGCCACGGCAGCAATGGTCACCAGCGTGGACAGGGCCGTAATGACCAGCCCCCAGCCGATCTTGCCGGGCGTGGTCGGTTCCTTGCCCCGGCGACGCAGCCAGGTAAAGAACATGATGAGCAAGGGCGTAAGCGTCACCACAAAGAAGGGGTTGACCGACTGGAATATTTCCGTGGAGACCAGCCGGACGGTGGTGCCGGGAGCCGGACGTTCGGCTTCCGGGATATTTTGAAAATAAGGCGGCAGCGAGATGGTTTCTACCAATTTCCGGGTCGCCGGATCGCGGGTGGTACGGAACTGGCTATCGTAGGCCACGAAAGTATCGGGCGTGACCTCCACTTTTTGGGTCATGCCCATGAATTTGGCGGGAGTTTCCATCCAGGCCGGGTAGGTGCGGTCGGTGTAAAATTCCGCCCAGGTGGTCAGTGCGGTGCCGTTTTGCTTGAAAACAGCCCAAAAAATGATGACCACCCCGTAAATAGCCAGCAAAACAGAAATGCGCGGCTTATCCTGCGCCGAGGCTTTCCACCAGATCCAGCCATAAAAACTGATGACCGGCAGCGAACCGAACAGGAAAGCATCGGTAGAATCCGAACCGAAGATGTTACCGGGAATTTGCCAGGCCGCTATGCCGACCACGATGGCGGGCAGTAAGACAGAGGAGAGCAGCGTCCCCACGCCGGTCTCGCCGGGCGTGGGTGCTTTCAGCACATCGGCATGGGCGTAGTGCCGCATACCAATGATGAACACCACCACACCAATGAACATGCCCACACCCGCCGCCATGAACGCGTAGCCCCAGCCGTACGTGTTGCGCAGGTAAGCCGCCACAAAGTTGCAGATCAGCGCACCCACATTGATGCCCATGTAGAAAATGCTGTAACCATCGTCCTTGTGCGCCCGGTATTTGTCCTCATTATAGAGGTTGCCGAGCAGGGTAGAAATGTTGGGTTTGAAAAAACCATTGCCCAAAATCATGGTCCCCAGTGCCAGGTAGAAGGTGGTCATATTATGGGGAATGGCCAGCAGCATATAGCCCACACCCATCAGAATACCGCCGATAATGATGCTTTTGCGAAAACCCAGGAGTCGGTCGGCCAGCAGGCCACCGATGAATGGCGTGAGATAGACCAGCGCGATAAACGTCCCGAAAATGTCGGTGGCGACCGAACGATCCATCGCCAGACCGCCCTTTTCGGCATCGGTGAGGTACAGCATGAAAATGCCGATCATGAGGTAGTAGCCGAAGCGTTCCCACATTTCGGTGAGGAAAAGAAAAGGTAAACCAGCAGGGTGCTTGCGCATAAGAACGATTTTGGAAGGACGGGCAAAAATAATTTCAAACTTCCGGTTTGCAACTTTTTGACTAAATCAAAAAGAACTATCGGACAGCCGCTATCTTTGTCGCCCCAAGATCGAAAATTTTGCAGCAAGATTCTCTTCTATAAATGTCGAAACAACTCTTTTTCCTGATTTCTATGTGCCTGATGGTCCAGTTGGCCCTCGCACAGAACCCGACCACCACTACGCCACCCGCGCCTGCTACCGGCCCTTCCACGGTGCCGCCCCCACCGGTCTCCAACGATAGTGTGCTGGTAACGATCATTCTCAAACACCAACAGGATAAAAGTCTGCCGGAAATCCGCCGCGTTCTGGAGGCCCAGGGCTTTTGGGATATGTTTCCGCCACCAGAAGCACGCGTGGTGTCCTGGACGATTGCTATGGGCCTCGGCCACGTCATTATTTTGCAGGTGCCGCTCGGTGTAGTCCGTCGCCTCAATCTGGCCCTCGAAAACGGAGCCTGGGGCGCATTTGATACGGAAATTTATATGACCTACGATTACCGGCCCATCTGGTACGACTACGTACAGCGTCGGCAGGATGCCAAGGATGATCGGGACTAAATAATGATGAATGATAAATTATTCCCCATCGGCATGCTAAGCAACTGCTTGCATGATGTGTTATTCATCATTCATCATTAACCTATTCATCATTATTTTAGTAACTTTCAAAATAGACCCGTGCGTTGCGGTTCACGTTGCGTTGCATCGTGGTGGCATCCTGCGTGTTATCGCCGTCGTATTGTTCTCCGGCATTGCGGGCGTACAGCACACGTTCCCAGCGTGGGTTATTAATCTCGCCCCGCGCCGTAGAGTGCAGCGTAATGTAGTCTTCGCCCGCCAAAGAAGGATTGTAAAAGAGGAATTTTACGTTTTTCTGGTTGGTGGATGGAAAATTCTCATACACCCATATTTCGTAGGGTGGGGCAGCGGGATCATCCTCCACGTGGATCACATCATTCGGGAGACCAAAGCGCATATACGCGCGTCCGCGATCACTTTCAAAGCCATAACGGAAACCGCTCTTGAATTTCTTATCCGCCGCATTGGCGACCTGGATAAAACTCTGGTAGGCTTCCTCGGGTTTGTTGGCATCCTGACGCACAAAGTGGCGGTACAGATAGAACCGCATTTGCTTGAGGTCGTCGCTGGCCAGGGCGTTTTTCAATGTTTCCGATTCGGTACCAGTGACCATGGTGCCTAGCGCACGGAGGGCGTAACGCAGGGCCTTTTCATCCAGATTTTCTACAAACTGTTGTGCCACCATTTCATCGGTGATCAGGCTTTCATCTATCTTGAAAAGCGGGTTGCTGCGCTGGAAGGCCATGGTACGCGTAGCCAGCAATTGGTTGGTTTTGTCGCGGAGTTCCACCGTCAGGGAGTAGTTGCCGCTTTCGAGTTTACTAATGTCCATTTGCACCAATAATGCATCTATTGCGCTGGGCTTTTTTTGCTGGCTGCCGCTGGAAATCAACGTTTTAATACCATTGCCTTTTTCCTCCTGAATAAAGTAGCGCACCAGATATTCTCCATCGCGGATAGATTTGTCGGCATGATATACTTCTGCATAAAAAGCCAGTTTTTTTAAACTTTTATCATAAAAAGCAAAAGGTAGCGGTTTCATAAAATAACCGTTTTTAGTAAACGGGTTGTTTGACTCGTCGGCTTTGAAACCACGCAAAAACTGTACTTCCGACAAATAAATACTCTTTGGAGCAGCGACGACCAGCGGTTGTTGAATGATCTTATTATTAAGCGAATCATTCAGGTCTTGTACACGCACTTCCAGCACGTATTCACCGGCGGGTACCTGCATCCGCTTCACATCGAGCAGCGATTGCGGAAATTTCACCAATGGGCTATTCAGCAGGTATTTTTCATAAGCAGCCACCATATCTCCTTTTTTGATAAGCATCATTACTTCGACCCCGCCCTTAAGATGGTTACTGTCCACTGTGATAAAATTGATGGTGCTGGCAGCTACTTCCAGATTGACCTCTACATAGGACTGATCGGGAGTGGCGTACACAGCGTAGGAAATGCCGGCATCGAGGGCGTGGGCCAGGCCCGGCAGGGCGAATAGCAACAACGCGCCAAAGCAGGAACGAAGCGTATTTTTCATAGTAGTTGAGTTTTGATGAACGATGGTCAAAAGTCAGGTTTCTGCCCACCTTTATTTGAACAAGTTTTGGTAAAAGTCAGGTTTCCGGGCAGGGCTAACCTTCACCAAAGATACGGGAAATAAGCAAATGAAGCACGGCGACATGCCGGGTTTTTGTCGGGATTAACAATGGAAACCCATGATTTGATTTAAATAATTGATGGGGCATGGAGAAAAGTCTTTGTGAGGTTTCCTGCCGTCTTGGTTGTCATGTCGCAACGGAGTGCAGACATGCACACAAGCCAGGTAATTCGGAATTTTCTAATGAAGGCATTTCTAATTACCTGGCTTGTGTGGATGTCTCCGTTTCTCTACGACATGACAACTCAACGCGAAAACGCAGGTACTAACTAATTTTCCACATGTTCTCTGATCGCGCCTGCACATTCCCGGATTTTCCCTCCCCTAATGCCTGAAAATTAAATAAAACAGCATAATCAAAAAAGTAAGCAGCAGATACGGCATCCATATTTTGCCGCCAAAACGAAATAAACCGGTTTTAGGTTTGCTTTCCACCGGTATTGGCTTCCCGCTGTTCCGTTGGCGATCAATATAGGTAACATAAATGAAGCAGAAGAAGTTGATGCCCAAAGTCATCATCAGGAAGATGTAGGCCAGATTCATCGAGTCCGTAGCGGGCGATATCTGGACCAGGTTGATAGAGTAGGCCACCGTTGCCAGGAAGGAGGTAATAATCAGTTCGCCGACTTCCTCGTAACTGGCCTTATGGAAAAACAACATAAAAATCGGTAGCGCACTGAACATCAGGAAAGGCAATACAATCAGGATAATAGCCCCCCAGGGCTGACGGCTGACCCGCAGATGGACATTGAGCGTTTTGTATTTTTCCAGGTACTTGGCCTCGTCATTGGGATCGAATGTGACTTTATTCGGCGAACCCAGCGCATTCGTAATCTGATTATCCAGCGTGACGTAATATTCCTCGGTGTTCCAGTCATTCATTTCAAATTCCTTGATCTTATCCCTGACTTGTAACCGGCTATAATCAAAACTGATCTTGATCTTATTGCTCGAAGTCAGGGCCGAAATAGGAATAATTAATTCGTGGCGATCAAAAGGAAAATCGAAGGATTTAAAATTACCCAGAAACTTACCACTAATCCGATGGATACGGACGGTGTAATTACCCTCGTGTTCCTCGGCAATCAAGTAGCGATTTACTTCTTCCGAACTAATATTGGCAAAATCAATATAACCTTCTTTCTCTATATAATTAGAATCCACAATAACCCAATAGAGCAGATTACAATCGAAGGTATTTTCCCGCACATTAATGTCATTAATATCCACTACATCAATGCCGACGCGCAGATCGGGAATGGGGCCGCCTTCTGAATTAATTTGGATTGGGCAACTACGCGTAGTGCCTTCCCGCACCTCCTCGAAATTCGGGTCCTGTTTCAGAATAAGCTGTTTGTCAAAGGCGTATAACTCGTTGAACAACGTCACTTTACGGTCTTTCAAACTATTCTTGAAATAACTGGCCAATTGTGCGCGATTCCTGGCCCCGGCCCGTAAAGCCGACTCAAATATATTCATCGCATCGAAGCAGCGGCGCACCGTATTATCGGCCTGCTTTTCCCGCTTTTTCTCATATTCCCGTTGGGCTTTACTGGTATTGGCCGTTTCCTGACGAATAAAAGGATTGGGATACTGCGTTTTAATAGTTTTTTTATCAAAATAAACCTCTTCCGGTAGTGCTTCATCGCCCGTCACGTAGCGAATAAAAATGTGGTGCCGCTTGCGCGAAATTTGCTCAAGTTCCTGATCGGTCAGCGTAGTTTGCACACCCACAAAAGTCCGGGGCGGCAGCGGTTCCTCTTCCAGAAAACGCATGATCGAATCGCCATAACCCGTATGGGTATTCAGCAAAATAACGTCCATCTCAGGGCGGTTCAGCAGTTTGCGCAGACTTCGGCGCATGGTCACCACCGAATCGCTGGGCACTTCCCGGTTACGAATATAACTTCTTTGCCACAGGCAGACCGAGTCGTACGTCAGGCCATTGCGCTGCATACTTTCCACAAAACGCTGGTGTAACAAGTAGTCGCATTCGGTCACAAAACCCACGTGTTTGGTCGTTAACACCGTGTCAATGAACTGAATAAGAAAATTCGGCTGCGGATCGCTCGGCCCCAGAAAAAGCGCGTAATCACCAAAATCGAGTTGGTTTTGGTCGGCACTCAGCGCGATGACCGGCAGTCCAGTACGGATCATCGTATCGGCATGACGGATATAACGCCCCCAGGTATTATCCACCACCAGCGCAATATTGGTATCCGCCGCCATGCGCCGGTAGAGTTGCCAGATGGTATCTTCGCGATAGTCACATTAGAAGGTTTTCAGGCGATATTCCACTCCGTACGGCTCCGGTTCTTCGCAGTCATTAATGCGTTTTAAATAGGATTGCAAAGCCACAATTCGCAGCGAATCCGAATAAGAATTTGCGCTGTCTTTGGCCACATTCAGGTAGTTAAAACCCAAATAGGCGACATATTTTACCGGGCGACTGTAGCCTGGTACTTTGCAGGTAAAATAAACCGCTGAAACCAGCGCAAGGGCGGCTAGACCGAAGATGAGTTTTTGCATGGCGAAGCGTTTTCAAATGAGGAAAGAAGGGAAATGGGCAAATGGAATATAGTATTGCAACTTGTTGATTTTCACTTATAGAAAAAGTACAACATTTTTTGATTGATGAATGCAGATTGATGAATGTTGATATTTGATGGGCCCACGACGTGTTCTTTTACATCAAAAATCAAAGTTCATCAATCTTATATCATCAATCGAATTTTTTTCTATAAAAACGATTGGTCAAAAAATATTCAATCTATTGATTGTCAATGCCGCAACAAGTCAACTAATTAACCAATCAACTAATAACTTACTTCCTTACCGGCAAAATAATCCCCGACGGAGCCGTCTCCGTAAAATGGACATTGATCGTGGACTTAATAAAATCGCTGTCCTGCGCCTCGTAAATATTGATAAACTGCTGTGGATTCCGGTCGGCCAATGGAAACCAACTGCTCTGCACCTGCACCATTAATTTATGGCCCGGCAAAAAAGTGTGGGCGACATCGGGCAGGTTGAAGCGTACATTGGTCACGGTGTTTGGCACAAAAGCCTCCGGTTTTTCAAAACTGTTGCGATAGCGGCCGCGCATGATCTCGCCGCGCACCAACATCTGGTAGCCACCCAGCGGCACGCCATTCTCCTGGCCCGACAGCGTATCGGGAAAAACGTCAATCAATTTCACCACAAAATCGGCGTCCGTGGTGCTAAGGCTCACCCAGAGATTAGCCGTCACGGTGCCAGTCACTGTCACTGGAGCCGTCAAAGTCGGCGTCTGATAGACCAGCACATCGGGCCGTCGCGCCGCAAACCGTTGATCGTCAGTCATATACTCGCGGGTGCGTCTCAAATGTACATTCTCCGTATAAGGCACCGGCTTGTTCGGATCGCTGATATACTGATCGGGTCGCTGTTCGGCGCGCAAGTCGCTCCGCTGTCCTGGGGGTGGGGTAGTGGCCAGTCCGCCGCCCGCCTGGAAATAAAAAGTAGTAGACGTGACATCTTTCGGCGGCCAGGCATCGTAGCGCGTCCATTTATTGCTGCCCGTCTCAAAGACTAGTGCCTCTGGCAAATCCATCGCGCCATTATCTTTTAAATAATATTCAAAAAAGCGCATTTCCACTTCTTTCTGATAGTAGTCGCTGGTTGGTTGCCCGAATTTGACATTACCCAGTCGCTCGCCGCTACCCCGTGCCCAGCCGCCATGCACCCACGGCCCCATCACAATGCGATTGGAATGCGTGGCCGGATTTTGTTTTTCGATGGCTTCATACGTACGCCAGGCTCCAAAGCAATCCTCGGCATCGAACAGGCCGCCCACGGTGAGCATGGCGGGTTGCACATTTTTCAGGTGCGGACGCGGATTGCGGGCCTGCCACCAGGCATCATAGTCGGGATGGGCCATCAGATCGTTCCAAAACGGAATTTCGCCCATGCCGTAGCGTTTGGCGAAGTTGCTCAAAGCCCCGGCTTGCAGATAGAACTGGTAGTTGTCGGGCGTGTTCCAATTACTGAATCCAGGAGAGCCTTCGGTAGTCGGTTTAGGACGTGGTTTCCCGAAGCCGGAATAGAATCCGAAACCGTCCATCAGCATGAACGCGCCATTGTGGTGAAAGTCGTCGCCGATGAACCAATCCGTCACCGGAGCCTGCGGCGATACGGCTTTGATGGCTGGATGACCAGCCAGCGCGGCCATCGTGGCATAAAAACCGGGATACGAAATGCCGTACACGCCGACGCGGCCATTATTGGCCGCCACATTTTTCAGCAACCAATCCACCGTATCGTAGGTGTCGCTGGCTTCATCCACGGCAATTTCCGTTTTTACGGGAGCTGCCGCCTTTTCTTTTTTATTTTTTTTCGCGGCGACTGGCACTGGCATTTTTTTATCCGACCGGAAAGGCCGCACATCCACGAAGTCGCCCTCGCTCATATACTTGCCGCGCACGTCCTGAAACACCCAAATGTAGCCTGACTGCGCCAGATAGCGGTTTTGGAAGGCCATGGGAAAGGCATTTTCGCCGTAGGGCGCACAGGAATAGGGCGTACGCTTCATCAGGATTGGGTAGTTTTTGCCCGCCATTTTAGGCGTATAAATGCTCGTAAACAGCCGCAAACCGTCGCGCATTGGGATCATCACTTCACGTTTGGTATAATTATCGCGGAGGAAAGCCGAATCAGCGACGGGATTCTGGGCAAAAAGGCGGGCACAAAAGGCCAGCAAAAGCAGGAGGCAGGTCGGTTTCATACGTGGAAATAAAAATTTTTCCCAAAAGTCTGAAAAAATCTGCAACCTCTTGCCCTTCTCCCCCGTCTATCCTGCAACACACATTCACTTGACCGTTTTTATTTTTTCCAATATATGAAGAAGTCCTTTTTGATCGCCCTGTTTTGTGCCTTGTTTTTGCAAATGAATGCTGCCTCCGCCGCTACGCCTTCCAATGACCCGGAAGTGAAAGTGATCGTCAGCCCACGCCGCATCTGGATCGTGGCCGATGAGATGCCCGTGAAAAATCTGACCGTGCAAGTGTTTGATCTGCAAGGAAAAGTGGTGATGGAGCAAAAATTTTCCTCTAAAACCGCCGACTGGTCGCTTGATCTGCAAACCCTGCCCGCAGGCCGTTATTCCGTGGTGGCTGGTGCTCAGGAGCCTATTCGCTTTCGCAAATAATATGAGTATAGAGACGTTGCATACATGGAGAGACGTTGCATGTAGAGATGTTGCATGCAACGTCTCTACGTTTATATAGCATGAAAATTCACGAAATTCAACTACAAACACCGTCCCTGGCCCTCGTCCAGGATTTTTATCACGGCTTGCTTGATCTTGATATTCAGCCCGGTTTGGGTTCGGGTAGAGACGTTGTACGCAACGTCTCTACAATCAACATCGGGCTTTCGCAATTACATTTTTCCGAAAATACCGCCGCCAAAGGCATCTATCATTTTGCCTTCAACATTCCCGCCAACCAAATAGCGGAGGCGCAACAATTTCTCCATCAACGTTCTATTCGTATCCTGCCTACGCCAGATGGAGAGGAAATCGTGCAATTTCCCGATTGGCATGCCCAGTCCGTGTACTTTTTCGATCCGGCGGGCAATGTCGTGGAGTTCATTGCCCGGCGTGATTTGCACAACGAAAACGACCGGCCTTTTGGACCGGATTCGTTGCTGGCCATCAGCGAAATCGGCATTGTGAGGCCGGATGTATTTCAATGGCGGGCTCAGACGCTCCAGCATTATGGGATCGGCGATTTTGACAAGCAGCCCGCTTCGCCCGGTTTTTCGGCCCTCGGTTCCGACCAGGGGCTTTTCATCGTCGTTCCCACCAGCCGCCATTGGCTGATGACCGAAATTCCGGCTACGCAAAATCCGCTTTTTGTCCGGTTTGAAAATGAGGAAGGGCAAATTTTTACGGAGCAACTCTAATAGTTAGAAACATAAAAGGCTGGGAATCAATGATTTTTATGCTGCGGTAACATCACGCCTTTTCGCCAATAGCGCATCCAGCGAATATCGTCCGCCGCCCAGAAAAAAGATAGCCGCAAAAGCCAGTAAATACAGCAGTACCGACTCTTTGTCCGCCAGCGGATCGCTCCAGTGTACGAAGAACAACGCGACCAGCATCGTAATAATGGCCGGAATAGTGGCCAAACGGGTGAATAATCCCAGTACGATCAATATTCCGCAGACCAATTCGCCAAAAATGGCCAGGGCCAAAGAGGTTGGGCCGCCTAATCCAATCGGGTCGCCCCAATTGGCGGCCTTCTCGCTATAAGCTTGAAATTTGGGCCAGCCATGTAAGACGGCGAACAATCCGCCATACGTCAGGCGCAACAATAAAGCGGCCCAATCCAGAGAGAGCGGCAACGAAGAACGAACATTAGAAAACATAGAGACTTTTTTAAATATTGATTAAAAGGGATGCTAAAATCACTACGGGTTTTGACATTGAACGTTTTAACTATTAAACAGTTGGAATTTTATTTAAGAAGAAGGGGGCTTGAACGAACTTTGTTAGGCCCTTCTTAACTTTCCAGTTATTATTTCCCTAAGATCGCAGCGTAAGTGGGAGGTTAATCCGTTCTTTCGGCAAACTTAAACTCTTCTATCTATGCGTACCAAACTCCTACTATCTATTGCTGTCGCACTGCTTGCGGCTTCCTTTTCCAATCTTCATGCTCAAACGGAGGGCAAAAAACGTGAAGTTGGTATCCAGTTTAGTGGTATTAATTTTGATGGTTTTACCTCTTTTGCTGGCTTATACCGTAAACAGAAAAGCGGTAATGTGTACCGGCGAATCCGCGCTTCCTTCGGAAATATTACCTTTATAAGTAGTGGCGATGATAATGACTTTAATTTCAGTGCTGGCGTGGCTATTGGGCGAGAAAAACGCAAAATGCTGGATCGCAAACTGGAATTTTACCAGGGTCCAGAATTCAGTTTTAGTCTAGGCTTGCAAACTGGCACCGATCAGGATGGACAAGTGAGTGTTGGAGCCGGATTTGGCTATGTAATTGGCTTACAGCATAGTTTCAGCGATCTCTGGGCGATTCATTTGGAAACAATTCCCAGCATCGGTGTTAATTTTCTTGCGGGTGGCGACATAGATGATGCAGTGGTTGCTCTTGGCGCAGGTTTTAGTGGAAACGTGTTGCTAGGCGTAGTGCGGAAGTTTTAGAAATAGTTGGCAAAGAGCAACTTGCAAATTTGCAAGTTGCTCTTTGCGTTCTTATTTTCCATAAAGCCAAGTCAACGTATTCTTATAAAAAATCTTCGCCAGCGTCGCTTCTGGCAATTGCATTTTCTCAATAAAACGTCCAATCTCCAAATCACCCAGCGGAAACGGATAATCCGTCCCAAGGCAAATTTTCTCCTCCCCAATCACATCCAGAATATAGCGCAGCAGTGCCGGATCGTGCGTGGCCGAGTCCACCCAAAAGCGGCCCAAGTAATCACGCGGCGGTACGGGATTATCTACCGCCACCAGATCGGGCCGACAATCGAAGCCATGCTGAATACGTCCGATAGTGGGAATGAACGAGCCACCCGCGTGGGCAAAACAAAATCGCAGCTGCGGCAGCCGCTCCATCACGCCGCCGAATATCAGCGAACAAATGGCGCGGCTCGTCTCAGCGGGCATTCCCACCAGCCAGGGCAACCAGTATTTTTTGATCTCGGCTTCGCCCAGCATTTCCCAGGGATGGACCAATATGGCCAGATCGAGGGCCGCACAGGCTTCAAAAATCGGGAAAAACTGCGGCTCGTGCAGGTTCAGTTGATTCACATTCGAGCCAATCTGAATGCCGGGAAAACCCAGCGTCTTCAACCGTTCCAATTCCTTGATCGCCAGATCAGTATCCTGCATGGGAATGGTACCCAATGCCAGATAGTGCTCGGCAAAATCATCCACTACGCCCGCCAGATGGTCGTTCAGAAAACGCGACAGTTCCAGTCCGTCGGCGGGTTTGGCCCAGTACGAAAACATGACCGGCACAGTACACACCACCTGCACCGGCGTACGGTAGCGGGCGTACTCGGTGATGCGCAGGGCCGGATCCCAGCAGTTTTGTTCAATTTCCCGGAAAAACACCCCGCCTTTCATCATGTTGGCAGCCCCGCGCCGGTGATGCTCCAAATGAATAAAATCCCCATAGCCAAACTTCTCCGTGAAACGGGGCATCCGTTCGGGCAGCAGGTGGGTGTGCATATCTATCTTTTGCATAGCGTAGCGACGAGGCGCAATTGGAGAACTGATTTTTGGAGCAAAATAAAGGATTTTCAATCTAAGAGGCTGTTTTAAAACCCCTCACCGGATGCAAAGTCCTGCCTTTCGCCGCTATATTTTGCTTTATTTTTAGCGAATAGACTCGGCTATGCACTAAAAATAAATCTTCATCTATCGCCAAAATTCAGGCCTTTTCGCTCCGTTCAAGGTTTTAAAACAGCCTCT
>JANPIV010000065.1:0-47449 GCA_031425155.1 Saprospirales bacterium
TTCCACCTTTCTCCCCCAGTTTCACTGGGGGCTATTCATATTCGACCCCTTTGGGGTCACATTGTGTTGATTATCAATGATAAATACCATTCAGCCGCAGCCTATCCACAGACTGGCAACTTGTGTACATACCATAGGTTTAAAAAACCTTATAGGTCTGATGTTGCCAGCAAATCACTCCCCGAATTTCAACAAAAACTCTGGGTTTATCACTTTAAAAGAAACGCGCTCCCCCGCCAGGCGCTGTTCTTTTAAAGGCCGGATTACAATCCCTTCTGCCCAAATATCGGGATTGATAACAGAACGTCGGGTGGCCAGCGTGACCAGGGCCGGAATATCGTTGGTCAGACTGAAATGTTCGTCCAATAGCGGCACCATCGGCAGTTCAAGTCGTTCCAGGGTGAGGCGCAGAGCATTAAAATCCAAATAAGCGTAGTGGTCAATATCGAAAAGATTGAAAAAGCGCACGGTATGGCCGCGCTGCCGCAGTTTGTTACCATTTACGCCCTCACCAATGATCTCGCCTTGCAGGGCAAAGTTCCCGCCGAGGGTACGCATTTTTTCGGCCAAGTCCATGTGTCGTGCGGCTTTCCACAGGGTGTTGTCGTCATCTTCCAGCAGCTCCAGGTTGCGACTGCATACGCCAAATTCGCCATTGCGGAAATAATAAGTAACCGAAGAACCATCTACTTTTTCGGCAATGTAGCAGGACTCTCCCACCAGCGCATCCAGCAGCGGCTGCAAGACCTGTACCCGCGTTTCGTCGGTTTTAGGCATAAAAGCCGGGAAACCGCCCTTTACTTTACCCGCCAGCGAAGCCGGAATAGGCATTTCCCATTTGATAACGCCCAGTAGATCAGTCACATCCGCATCTTCCACGATGGGCGTGCCGACTGGTAATACGTTGAGTGGAAAGCAAATGCCCTGCGAGATTTGACCGCGCAGACGGATGGTTTTGATGCGCATGCCGCGTGGCCGAAGAAATTCAAATTCCGGCTTATCTGGCAGAATACTATCAATTTCGCAATAGACGCAATAGTCGCCGACCTGGAACTCGCCTTTTTTCACGACTAATTGCCAGCCCAGCACCGTGGCTATTTCAATGGCGTCGGCGCCTTCGATGGGAGCAAGGGAAAGGATTTTCTGAATAGAGGCTAATTTTCGCATAGGTAAAGCATCGGTTGAAAAAATACAAATGGGTGTCTAACCGACATTACTTCTGCAAAGTTCCGCTGGGCTTTTTAGATATGGGGCATTTCAAATCTTCGTTTTCGCCAAACCTGTAAGGTTAAAAAAAACCTTACAGGTTTAGATGGGTGAGAAAGTTTGAAATGTACCATTTTAGATACGCTGTACTATTTGCAGTAATTAATCAATAGTATTCTTTATAAAAATCAAACGCGTAATCAACGCTTTTCCATCGGTCATTTGTAGCCAATAGGCACCGGTCGGCAAATTCTCTACCGGTACCTCCTGCGAGTGGCGGCCATCAGGTAGCAGTTGTTGCATTTTGCGTACGGACTGTCCCAATGCATTAACTAGTGTAAACTGCATTACGACTGCTTCTTCCATCTCCAAATCCAGCGTGATCGTGGAAATGGATGCTGGATTCGGATAAAGCCCGTGGAGGCGATAAGCAGGTTGCACCGGGGTCTGGATACTGGTTAAAGATAAAGCGGCGCAGGTATCCGTCTCGCAACCCAACAGGGCTGTTCCACAGAATTGGATACGAAAACCATTATAAATGGTAAAGTTCTGTACGCATAATACGTAGGTCTCGCCTACTAGTAGATCAACAGGTGCCAGGAAGCTATTATCGTCCACGTCAGAGCAACCTGCATCTTCGCTCGTATCGGTTTCGCCGGGCAGCAAGCCCGTTGGCCCGTTACAAGGACTATTGATACCCGGAATATCGCCCGCAGCCATACAGCGTAACATCTGTTTTGACTGGCAATTACTACTATCTTCCAGTTGGAACAATACAAAATCAAGATCATCATCGGGTGTATCGGGAGTAGCCGTAAAAAACAGCGTACCCGACTGCGCCACCGTAAAGCGGAGCCAATAACTATTCCCTTCCACGTTGGTCGGTACGCCATTCAAAAAACAAGTCGCCTCGTTCAATTCGGTATTGTCGGCACCCGATCCATGTACGCTGTCCACATGGATAGTTTGCTTGCTACAAATCGGCAAAGCGGAGGCACAATCACTGTGGGCCTGGGCGGCTAATTGCAAAAAAACCGGCAGACAGCAGACGAGGAGGAAATGTTGCTTGCTGTTCATGTGCATTTTTCGTTTAGAAGTGTAATTACTGATGGCACATACGTGTGTATGTTGACAGACGTTGGGTTTCGACACTTGGTTGGTTTGGAAAATATGCTGCCCATCGTACATTGCGCCACCAATTTGAATCACACCTAATTTTCCGACTATGCAACGCAGAAATTTTATTCAAAAAAGCCTGTTCGCCAGTGCCGCCCTGGCTGCCGCCCCAACCGCTGTTTTTTCTACATCCGTCATTGAAAACAAAACCACCGGCCCGTATAAATTCAACCTCCGCTACGCCCCGCACGATGGCATGTTTCGCCAATCCGCAGGGGAAAATGTGCTGGATCAATTGCGTTTTATGGCCGACCAGGGTTTTACGGCGTTTGAAGACAATGGCATGAGCGGCCGCGAACCGGCTTTACAGGAAAAAATGGGCAAACTAATGGCCGAACTTGGCATAACAATGGGCGTCTTTGTGGCCCATAAAATCTACTGGTCGGAACCCAACCTGGCGAGTGGAAAAGCCGACAAACGCGAGGAATTTTTACAAGACATCCGCAACGCCGTGGAAGTCGCCAAACGTTGCAATGCCAAATGGATGACCGTGGTGCCGGGTCATGTTGACCTCAAGCAACCTAAAGACTACCAAACCGCCCATGTGGTAGAATCCCTGAAACGCGCCGCCGACATACTGGAACCGAGCGGTCTGGTCATGGTGCTGGAGCCGCTTAATTTTCGCGACCATCCTGGACAATTCCTGGCCGATGTGCCACAAGCCTATTTGATCTGTAAAGCCGTGGATAGTCCTGCCTGCAAGATTCTTTACGACCTGTATCACGCGCAAATCCAGATTGGCAACCTTATTCCCAATATAGATGCCGCCTGGGACGAAACGGCTTATTTCCAAATTGGTGACAATCCCGGACGCAAAGAGCCGACCACGGGCGAGATCAATTACCGGAATATATTCAAACATATTCATGGCAAAGGGTACACGGGCATTTTAGGGATGGAACATGGAAATTCCAGGCCGGATAAAGCGGGGGAAGTGGCGGTGATAGAGGCGTATAAAACGGTGGATAGTTGGTAGTAGGCGTTTTTTTACCTCTGCTTATCCCCTTCCGCCGTACTTTTGTATCCCATGCACAAAACAATAGAAATCAGAACCACCCAAAACGTCACCATCGAGTATGAGCTCGCCGGGCTGCGCGAACGGGCGCTGGCCTGGCTACTGGATTCTTTCCTGCTGGTGGTGGCCTACTTCATGTTATTCACGTTCCTGACCAGTATTTTTGGCGGCGGCTGGCTGGATGATGGCGGCTGGGTGCGCGTAGTCATTTTTCTGCCGTTTCTACTATTGTTTCTATATCATGCGCTGTTTGAAATCATGAACGGCGGGCAGAGCCTCGGCAAAAAAGCGATGGCCATCAAAGTAGTGCGGCTGGATGGCAAAGACCCGGAATGGGGCGATGTGATCCTGCGGGTGCTGCTGCAACTGGTGGATTCCGTGTTCTCTTCCGGTGTGATCGGGGCATTGCTCATCAAGACCACGCCGAAGAGCCAACGCCTCGGCGATATGGCGGCCAATACGACGGTCATCAAGATCGGCAATGCCCGTTTCCAGTTCAGTCTGGCCGACATTCTCAGTATTTCTTCTTTGGACAATTACCAGCCGGTATTCCCGCAGGTGCGTAGCCTGGCCGAACGCGACATGATTTTTATTAAAAATACCATTGCGCGTTACCATCAATATCCAAATAATGCTCACCACGAGGTAGTCGAAGATTTGGTCACGCACCTGATGCCAATCCTGAATATTGAGCAACGTCCGCTCAATCGGATGGAATTTCTGAAAACCCTGTTGCGCGATTATATTGTGCTGACGCGGTAGAGCCGTTGCATGCAACGGCTCCTTGCTTCTTGCCCGCATTAAACGTTAGACGTTGCATGCAACGTCTCTACTTAACCCGCAGCTCCCCGTAACTCAACCGGACTTTGACCAAACCACGGGCATTGGCATCGCCGAGATAGGCTTCCAGTGCTTCATGGTTGCCCGATTTCACGTGATTACGGGTGACGGTGCCCACGGGCAGTTTGATGGCGGCATAGTCCGTTTGGACATCAAAGCGGGTAGCCACGCCTTTTTCCAGGTTGACCTGCACATCGGTGTATTTACCTAATACATTTAAGCTCGTGAAGTTTTTACCCACATTGCCAATCTGAAAACTACCGTAGGTAAGATCGGCATCGGCCAGTTCGCCTAAGGTAGCGATTTTCACATCGGTGTACTGGGCCGTCACGTAGGTCATGCGCGCACTTTGGAGGCGCACGTTGGCGTACTTGGTTTGGAGGCGAAGATCATCCACCGTACCAAAATTAAAATCGTCGTATTTGGAAGTAATGCGCAGCGTAGTCGCCTTTTCGACCTGCACTTCCGAGTATTTGCTTTCCAGTTGCACCTCGCGGGCTTCGGCCACATTGATGCCGCCATAACTCACTTGTCCGGTCAGGTTGCCCACTCTCGTCATATAGGCTTTGCCGTAGCCGATGTTCAGGTCGGCGTCGTTGTTGACAGCCTCCGTACGCAGATCGCCGTACTTGATTTCGGCGGTCAGTTTTCCATTCAGGTCGGCCACATGGGAGTTGCCATAGCGGTTTTTCAGGTCGAGTTGATTACCGACAGGCATCCAGACATCGTAGTTTATCTTGAAATCCTGGCCTTTGTTCCCCATTCCTTTATCCCACCAGCCATTGTCTTCGCTGATCATAGTTTCGGCCTTTACGTAGCCGAAAGTGTTGGTAAAATTAACCTGAATGCGGTCGAACATCCGGTCGGCGTCGCGCTGATTATTAGCGTTGACGATGATATTAATGTCAATTTTCACGGAGTTGTTGTTCCAGGTTTTCACGTTGACCGTCCCATATTTATCATAAAGGGCGGTCATGCCGTTGGCGTTGGTACTGAACTCGCGATTGATGGTTTTGGTAAATTCCTGGCATGGCCCTTCGGCCCAGACCGGTACGCTCTGTACCAACAGCCAGCCAAAAAATGCCAGCAGGGGCAAACGGTTAAATGCTTTTACGCTCATGATGTTTAGTGTCATTTTGATCGGTTTTGGTCTGTTCCAGTCTTTCCAAAACCCGTTGAAGGATCGCCATTTTGGCTTTGTAATTCTCAATCATGGCCCGTACGACCTGTTCGCGATTGCCGGCTGGCACGTTGGCCAGTTCGGCGCGGAGTTCATTCATAGCGAGGTCCATTTGTTCCAAATCTGCATAGACGTCGCCGGATTCATTGCCGGTAAAAGTGGCCAACTCCTGCTGTTGCGAAGCAATGCCGCGCTGATAGTATTGTTCGAGTTCGTGATATTCGGTGGATACGTCGCCCATCGCCATACCCGCCTGGCGGGCGGCGGCACTATTGGCGTACCAGATGCCCGCTCCCACGCCGGTAATCAGCAGGGCAATGGCAGCAGCAGCCCGCAACAGGGTTCTCTGCCAATGAACTATTACTTTCTTCGCGGTTTGGCGGGCGGCGGGCAGACTGGATTCGAGGGAACCCCAAATTTTCAAATCCGGCACGGCCATATCAAAATCGGCCCGGTTCACCCGAATGAAGTTTTCCAGCGGATCGGCAGGGCGGCGGGCATCCATATCTGCGGTGATATTGGCCCACACGTGTTCGGCGGGCCATGCCGTATCGAGCAGTAGGCGGTTGCTTAATATCGCCCGTTCCAGCCCATCGGTCTGCGGCAGCCGGTCAAGGAGCCTTTGCATTTCCGACCAGCCCTGCGCCCCGGGCAGCGCCGTATCGAAGGCCGCCCGATTTTCCTGGATGAATATTTTGATTGAATCGTTCATTGCTGCTGTTGTTAGTTGACTGGTTTATTGGTTGATTAGTTTATTGGTTATCACAAACGAGACCTATTAATAATTACTCATTAATCATTAACTATTGGTCAGCATTTCCCGCAGTTTCGCCTTGGCCCGGCTGTACTGCGATTTGGACGTCGCTTCCGTCACGCCGAGTATGTGCGCAATCTCCTCATGGTCGTACCCTTCCACGGCGTAAAGACTGAACACGACCCGGTAGCCGTCGGGCAATTGATTGATTGCCTGCTGAATACGCTCTACGGTGTAGGGCGATACGGGTTCCGGTTCGGGCTCTTCTGCCCGGTCGGTGCCTGCGTTCAGTTCCGTCCAGGCCAGGCGGCGGCTTTTCAGGAAATTGATGCACTTATTGATGGTAATACGCTTCATCCACGCGCCGATGCTGCTTTCGTAGCGGAAGGATTCCAGTTTGGTATATACCTCAATAAAAATGCTTTGCAACAGGTCTTCGGCGTCGTGGGGATGCTGTACCATGCGCAGTGCGGTGTTGTACATAGCCCTTGAATAGAGGCGGTACAACTCGAACTGTGCATCGCGTCGCCCTTCCCGGCAGCGTTCGATCAGGTCGCGGTGCGTTTGTGTTGCGTCCATTGCGTTATTTGATGAAAAAGACAGGAGATAGGAGGATGGGTTGCACGAAGTGTTAAAATTTTAAGGATTCAAAGGTCATATATTGGTCACGAAAGTGGGAAGGTTTTTTGGGGGTTTGGGGAGGGGGGCGGAAAAAAAGTGGGGGGATGGGGAGTTTGGTGGGGGGGCGTTACCTTTGGTCGGACTTGAGGGATTCAATGTCTGGGTCTCTTTGTAGTTCTGCCTGGAATAAATACGCATTTAGAAAAGGCTGATTTCCAGAAATATATTGATAAAGCAAAGTCTTAAACCTGTTTTGACTGGTAAATTCACAAGACTAGTGTCCAATTTAGTATCTTTGCATTAAAATTATTGTAATGAAATTCGTAGATGTAAAAAACGATGTTGCTTTCCGCAAGATATTTGGAAATGAAAACAAAAAAGTCATTTTGATTTCGTTTCTTAATGCCGTTTTAGGATTAGAAGGCCAAAATAGAGTGAAGGAAGTCACCTTGCTTAATCCTTTCCAACTTCCTCGCATTGCGGGCGAAAAATCTTCCATTATTGATGTCAGGGCAACAGATGAAAAAGGTTTAACCTTCATCGTAGAGATGCAGGTTGCCGAACCGGCAGGGTTTGATAAAAGAGTGCTGTATTATACAAGTAAAGATTATGCTGGACAAATCAACAGCGGAGAAGATTATCCGCTATTGCGCCCTGTATTCTTCATTGGGGTACTGGATTTCAATTACTTTTCGGGGAAGAATTACTTATCTTCTCATTTGATAGTTGATGAAGAAACGGGAGAATGTACGTTCAAGGATATGAAATTCAGGTTTATTGAATTAAAAAAATTCAATAAAAAAGGCCACGAACTTAAAAGTATCATTGACAAATGGACTTTTTTTATCAAAAACGCTGATGAATTAGAAGTTATTCCTTCTGATGTTGATGACGAAGGACTGAAAGAGGCATACGAAGAAGCCGCACAGCACAATTGGTCTAAGGAGGCCTATGACGCTTATATCTATTCTGGTATTAGAGAGCAAGATGACCGAGGCAGGATTGAAATGGCTGAGCAAAAACGAGTAGAGCGAGTTATCGTTCAAATGCACAAAAACAATATACCATTGAGTATAATTGCAAGTTCAGTTGAATTATCTGAGCAAGAAGTGCAAAACATAATTGATAATAAGTAAATTATGCAGAAAACTAAGCACAACGAAAGGAAACTTTAACCCATAACTTTACACATCATGAAATTCTCTACCCTCCTCTTTTGCCTCTTCCCCTTCCTCACTTCCCTCCACGCCCAAAACCCCGGCTGCAATGGCTCGCGCTACATAGACGATGTGTTCACGAGCGTGACCAAAACCACCGTGCCTTACGCGCCCAGCGTGAATCAATCCGGCGTGGCGGTTACGCTTTCGATGGATGTGTATCAGCCCGCAGGCGACATTCTGAGCCAACGCCCGGTGGTCGTGGTGGCGCATGGGGGCAGTTTCATGTTTGGCGACAAGACCCAGATGCAGCAAACGTGTGAATTATTGGCGAAAAAAGGCTACATCGCTGCTTCCATCCAGTATCGCCTGTACCCGATTTTCACCCTGGGCTTCCCAGATTCCACCGGCATTTTTGATACGGCCATCAAAGCCGTGGGCGATATGAAGGCCGCTGTGCGCTACTTCCGCGAAGATGCCGCGACGGCCAATCAGTTCCGCGCCGATCCGGCCCATATTTTTATCGGTGGTTATTCCGCCGGGGCAGTGACCGCGCTGCACGCCGCTTATCTGGATGCCGACGATAATATTCCGGCGTTTTTACAAACCCTGCTGGCAGCCAATGGTGGCCTAGAAGGTATCAGCGGCTCGGCCAGTAACAAGACTTATTCCTCGCATTCCGACGCCGTTGTTTCCCTGTCCGGCGGGCTGTACCGCAGCGAGTGGATTGATGCCAATGAGTCGCCCTTAGTCAGTATTCATGGTACCGCCGATGCAACCGTATTCTATACCTATGGGCTGGCGGCCAATATCGCTTACCTGGAAGGCAGTAGTCTGTTGCATGCCCGCGCCGAGTCCATTGGACTATGGAATTACCTGCAAACCGTGCCCGGCGCAGGCCACACCAACTTGTACGAAAGCGCGATTTATAAACCACAGGTAGATTCGTTCTGGGTGGTCGCCAGCACCTTGCTCGAATCCCTGACCTGCGCGACGACGGCCACGCAGGAAAAAGCGGATGCCCAAAACTGGTCGGTAGCCCCCAATCCAGCCACCGAATCCGTGCGACTGGCGCTCCCCGCCACGCTGCAACACGCGGAAGTAGCCGCCTTCGATGCACTGGGCCGGATGATGATGCCGTGGCAAGCCGTAAACCAACAAGCAGTGCTGTCTATCGCCAACTGGCCCGCCGGTAATTACTGGTTGCAATTGCGGGATGCCAGTGCGCCCGGACAACGGTTTGTGACTAAGTCTTTGGTGAAAGAGTAGTTTATTTTTATAGAAAATCTGGCATTTACCCAACTAAGCCCGTTGGCAGATTCGTCTTAAAGAAACACAGGCCAAGGTGCTCTGCCAAACTACTCATCTTAAAATTTGCCGAACTATGAAAATCTCCAAGTCGTTGCTACAATCTATTGCCGTGGCTGTGGCCATCAGTACCACCGTCACTGCCTGCACCAAGGATACGACCAAACCAGCGGACGATCCGCATAAGAAAAAAATAGAAAATGCTGATCCTTGCCCGGCCTGCGGCATGGGATAAAGGGATTTTTTAACACAAAAGGCACAAAAGGACACAAAATAGTGATGTGCTCTTTTGTGCCTTTTGTGTTGAAAATCAGAACATATTGTGTGTTAAAATAGCCTCCCCGTATGCCCAAAATACTCTCCTCCCTGGCCTGCAACTTGGACGCTAATATCCTGCGGGCGGCCCTTCCGCTGTTGGAAGCTGAAAAAGTCGAGGCGATAGAGTGGTCCTTTGATACGCTTTTCCAGCACGCAGAGGTCCCCGACTGGTTTCTGGAACTGGTCAGCGCATTCAGCGAGCAAAACCGGCTGATCGGGCATGGCGTTTTTTTCTCGCTTTTTTCTGGCCGCTGGTCGGCGGCGCAACAGGATTGGCTGGCGCGTCTGACCGCCTTATCACAGCAGTTTCGGTTCGATCACGTCACCGAGCACTTCGGATTTATGACCGGCGAGGATTTTCACAAAGGCGCACCGATCAGTATTCCCTTCACACCCGTCACGCTGGCTTTGGGTCAGGACCGGCTGAAAAGAATCCAGGATGCCTGCGGCTGTCCGGTCGGACTGGAAAATCTGGCTTTCTCTTATTCGCTGGAGGAAGTAAAAAAACACGGCGAATTTCTGGATCAATTAGTGGCCAGCGTCAATGGCTTTATCATTTTGGATATCCACAATCTCTATTGCCAAATCCACAATTTCAATCTTGATTTTGCCGAAATTATAAAATTATATCCCTTGCATCGGGTACGGGAAATCCATATTTCCGGCGGCAGCTGGCAGGATTCGATGCTGGCTGCCGGGAAAAAAATCCGGCGGGATACGCACGATGATGCGGTGCCGAAAGAGGTGTTTGATTTGCTGGAACGCGCTGTGGAGCAATGTCCGCAACTGAAATACGTCGTTTTGGAGCAACTTGGGACCGGCCTCGATACGGAGGAAAGCCGCCGTTTGTTTCAGCAGGATTTTTTAAAAATGGACCAAATCGTGCAGAGCAACAATCGAAATCGCACGCATACCGTGGAGTATTCTTTTCTGCCAAATACTACTAATGCGTTGGCTACCAAACCTTTGGAGAATGAGGCACTCCATACCCAGCAGTCGCAACTGTCCCACATTCTGGAAAATGCCCCCAATTTTGAGGCTGCTCAAACGCTGCTCCAGGCATCCGATCTGGCTCATTCGGACTGGCAAATCGAACGTTGGGAACCTTACATGGTGGAAACCGCGCTGGCGATTGCACAAAAATGGAAATACGGGTTTTAAGTACCGGCGGGTTCAGCCGCCGCCAGTCCTCTACTTCATCCGTTTCGCCATTTTTTTAGGAAACAAGCCCGACGAACCGCCACGGCTTTTCTTCAAGTCGCCTTTTTTATTGGTTTTGGCTTGCAGGCTTTCATTGGCCGGGCAGCCACTTTTCCGGCTGCAAGCCGGTGCCGCCAGGGTGATAGAGCAAACAAACAGGAGCAGGGGCAAAAAACGGAGATATTTCATGTTTTGATGTAAGAGTTCATTGAAATTGCTTTCAGGTAAATTTGCATAAGTCATTGGTTTTCATTGCCAATTTGCCTTTTGCAATTTTGCCCTTTTACTTAATTGTCATTGTTGTACTTCTAACCAACGTCCGGCGACCGGAAATATGATCGCTGTGTTGGGACGTTTTTCCAGTAATCTGGTTTCCACGTGCCATTCTTTTACCTGAAACGTATAGCGGTCACTGGCATAATCGCTCGCGCCGATGCCATTGCGCCACCACCAGTTGCCGTCTTGCCGAAAACTGGCTTTCAGCACCAAACCACTGGAATCGCGCTCCACTTTTACGCCATCGGTCGGTTTTTCCATGTTAAACTGCGCCACTTCCCACATTTTTCCGGTGTAGGGCTGCCGCCGCCGCAGGGCCAGGGCTTCATCGAAACCGCTTTGCTGACCAATAATCCGCATGATGGAAATACCCTTCAGATTGTCCGGCGAAGCCAGAACAATGACCTCCTCGCGGTCGTACCAACGAAAATCGCGCACCAGACTGGCGTAAATTTCTTCCGATTGGCCCCACAAGACCGTCATTTTTATTTGTAAAAACAACGAGATCAGGAGCAGTACCACCACGATGGGCCGAAAAATCCGGCGCGGTAATCCGGCCAATAGTAACAGCACCGTCATCCAGAAAAAACCCGAAGCGTAATAACCATAGCGGTCATTTTCTGACCACTGCAACAGGTAGAAATACAGATTGGAGACGGGCACGAGGGCTACAAAAAAAGCGGCTAAGCCCCACCCTGCCCACCGCCAACGGGTATTTAATTTAGCAAAATAAAATGTGTACGCCGCGCAAAGCAGGATCAGCAGCCCAAAACACGCACCCAGAACCAGCGGCTGGTCGAACCATCCGAACACCCGCTCTTTAAGGCCATGATCGAAATAACGCGTGAAACCAACGTATTTAGCCAAATATTTCAGGGCTGTACCAAACATCGCCGCAGGCCGCACTTGCAGGTGCGTCGCCGAACCGTAATGCCCCACCCAATGCCCCAAATAGATTTTATTCAAAGCAAACCAACCGGCCAGCAGCACTATTTGCGGCAGCACCAAATTAGTCAATCGAGTGCGCAATGTAGGCCAAGTCGTTGTTTCCCAGGTTTTTATAAAAATTGTTCCGGCTAAAATAGCGGGTACAATAATATTCCACTCTGTCAGATAAATGCCGGTCAAAAACAAGACGTGTATCAGCAACGCCGTCTTCCAACGCGGTTTTTCAATAAAATCAAGGGTCTTTTGCAGCGAAATCAGCAGGAACAGCAGCGACAGCGGGTACTGAATACAGCCTTTCCAAACGATCGGTTCCACGGCATAAGGCGACAGCAAAAACAGCCCGCCCGTCGCCAAAGCCACCCAACGCGCATTTGCTTCGCCGCTATCGCGCAACAGCCGCGCGACCAGCCGAAATAACTGCCAGCCATTGAGCGCATGGAGGCTGGTAAAAATCAAAAACCAGGGCAGCCAGGCGGTGCCGAATATTTTAAATAAAGTAAAATTGAGCGTAAACAGCACTGGCAGAATGGCCACCCAGCCAAAACTATGCAACGCCTGCCCGAAAGTCCCCGTCTCGTAACGCTCCTGTCCGCCGAGCCAGTCCGTGACAAACCCGGCGTGGCGGGCAGGCCAAAAAACGGCTAGCGCCACCACCAGAAACACCAGTAGCCAAACCCGCTCTGAACTTAACAGAGTAGAAATTTGAGAATAGCGGGGATTTGAGAACATGGTAAAATTAAATTTTTCGAGGATTTGAATATCTATGGTATGCACACAAATCGCTAGCCTTTTGGCGGGGCTATTCATATTCAACCCTTGCAGGGTTTCTCATCCAACTGGCTTCCCTGCGATTTGTGTGCATACCATAGGTTTTGAAGATTTGATCAATTGCTTGATAATCATGTGCCTGGTCAAATCTTCAAATCCTCATTTTTTCTCCAACGCTTGCGGGCAATTTTCCAGCATAGGCGGCTTTAAGGTATAAACCGCCCCACTGATTTTCCCTTTTTTTTCTACAAAAATACCTTCCCAGCGCTGGCCGCAGGCATTGTGCATTTTGGCCCCGTCCAGCCAAAGATGGCCGCCGGGCTGCACCGTAATACGTCCGCCGCCGGGCACCGACAAGCGGCACGACAGGCGTAGCGCAGCACCGGGGGCAATAGTCAGGTTGCCTTCCAGATCACGTGCGCCCGTCCAGCTAACGGAATCGCGAATAACCAGGTCCCGCTCGGGACGGCGACTGCACCAGGTGGGTAACAAACACCGTCTTGCCGGGCTTTTGTCCATGCCGAAAGTCGCGTGGACATACCCGATTTGCGCGGGCGTGAGCGCAATCTGATAGGCGTTGTAGTCCATCATATTATTGGTCGCCAGGTCGCGGCAAGGGCCGGTTTCCGTCCAGGTCCAGCAGCGGTTGGGGTGATTTTGGGTGTCGGGACAGCCATCTTCGGTCCAGGCGTGGTTCAGTCCGAGCAGATGCCCGATCTCGTGATTGAACAGGCCCACGAAACTTTCCGGGTCGCCTTTACTCTCGTACACGCCCGCCATTTTCAGGGCTGTTCCGAGTGCAATACCTTGACCATTAGCACGATAGGTTTTGGAACGAATGCTATCATCGGGATGCACAAGCAAAAAAACGTTGAAGATTGTGTCTTTCCCTATGCTGTATTTTTTGATCACATCACGACTGTAATTGTTCTGATACTGGCCGGAAGAAACAAACCAATACAACGAATCATCGTAGTGAAAATAGAAACCATCGTCGCCCGGTTGCGGCGTAAGCAGGTAGCGATAGCCCTTGGGCAGCACTGCCGTCCCATCGGGGGAACGCCAGTTGCGGATGTTGGTATCCAGCGCGGTATTGGCCGCATTCAGCAGGCGGGTAAGGAACGCCCGGCCTTCGGCGGGTTGAAAATTATGACTGCTGTCGCGGCTATCGAGCACATGAAAATTGACCCGCAAGTAGCGCATCGGCAAGTATTCCGGGTGCAAAGTATCGGGCACATAACCTTTCCAATCAGCACAGCGCGGCGCAAGGGCGGCCAGTTTGGTCTTCGGCGGCGGGGCGGTTTTTTCAGGAAAATACGGCGACGTGCGCAAAGGGACGCAGCCCGCCCAAAGCAGGAGCAACCCAACCAACAGGGAGTATGCGAGGATTCGAGGATTCGAGGATTTGAGTGAAATACGCATCATCAAGTTTTTAGCATTACGTCGAATCCTCAAATCCTCAAAAAAATCACACCTTGGTTTTACCATAAGCCGCTTCCCAGGCCATGATGCCGCCAGTCAGGTTGCGCACATTGGTGAAGCCGTTGGCCTGCATCATGGCTTGCGCCTGACCGGAACGGGCACCCGAACGGCAATGCACCACGATCTCGTCGTTTTTGTGCTCATCGAGCTCGTACATGGAGTTGATGAGGGTACCCAGCGGGATGAGCCGGGCACCGAGGTTGAATTCCTCGTTTTCCCAGGGTTCGCGCACGTCAATAAAGACGAATTGCTCCCCGGATTCGAGTTTTTGGCGGAGTTCCTGTACGGTGATGTCCATGATGGCTATTAGTTATTAAGTTATTGGTTATCAGTCTATTGAAAACGCTAGATAATGAAGCGTATCCGAGACGTGGACGGTTCCCGACAGGATGACAAAAGCGACGTGTACCAAATCAATCCTTTTGGCTCAACGACTATCCCATGTACAGCCGAAAAATTCCGCATTCCGTATTCTGCACTCCGCATTCCAAACGCTCCGCATTCTTTATTCTATTCCTTCGCAATCCTTCGGCCTTTGCTGCGTAATGTACAGGTCAATTTGCTCCCCCACGCGCATCGTGCCATTGGGATCAAAAGCCGGTTTCTGGCGATACACATAGGCATTTTGCTCGTCGGTAATTGTACCGTCCGCGATGATAGAGCCGACGCTCAGGTTGCTGGTCTGGATCAGGAATTTGGCGGCAGCCAGCGTTTGGCAGCGGCAGTCGGGAATACTGACCGTCAGCGTAACTTCTTCACTCACAATGAAATCCACGGTGCCGCCCATTTCCACCGTGAAGCCCCGGGGTATTTTGCGGGTGATTGTATCGCCCCGATAGAGCACGGCCATGATGGTATTGGTGAGTTTCGGATCGGGCACACGGGCCAGAATGCGGGGTTTCAGACCCAGGCGGCTGAGTTTGCGGCTATAAATATCGTAGTCGTCGCCGCTGCTCAGGTCGGGCAGCCGGATCAGGTCGGGATTGTTTTTGGCCACTGTGAAATAAATCGTGCGGCCTTCCTTGACGCGGCTTTCCGCGCGGGGATTCTGGCTGAGCACTTCGCCCGGCGGTTTGCCCGGCACATACAGCGAATCGCTGACGGCGACCGCGAAATCGCGCGCACCGGCCTTACGCGCCGCCTCGCGGTAGCTCATGCCGACATAGCTGGGTACCTGCAAACTCTCGCCGTGGTTGGTATAGCATTTCAGCCACCAAAAAGTGAGCAGAAACAGACCGGTGACCAGCCCGATCATGCCCAGCAGGTTTTTGGCCACAAAAGGAGCCGTGAAAAAAGCGTAGAGCTCGAAACCGAAACGCCGGATTCGTTGCCACAGGCGTTGGAGAAAGGTTTGCTGCATGGTTATATAGGTGTGTCAGTTGGTTCTAACCCTGCAAAAGTAGAATTCCCCGGCGAAACCAGTGCGTTGGTTTTCCAAAGCATTCTCTTTCTTTGCGGATTAGAGCCGCTGTTGTATCTTTTTTTGAATAAAAATAGGAACCCGGCTTGCTCTGCTCCACTAACAGCAACACGGAATGTTTTTGAATAAAATGAGGATGTAATGGACTGAGAATCAGAATTTTCTCAACCCTTCAACATTCTCAACCTCTCAACTTCTACTATAACCACCACAACATTTTAAATAATGTACGAAAATCCTCGCCTGATCCTCGACACTTCCGATCCACTGGAACCCGGAGCCATTACCTGGCGCAGTCCCAGCAACATCGCCATTATCAAATATTGGGGCAAATATGGCCAGCAATTGCCGCGCAATCCTTCGCTCAGCCTCACTTTGGCGGCTTCCTGCACCGATACACGCCTGGAATACGCCATGAAAGAAGAAGACGAGGCCAGGGGCATCAGCTTGGAATTTTCCTTTCAAGGGGAAGAAAACGAGGCTTTTGCCACAAAAGTGCAGGACTACCTGACCAGTCTGCTGCCGGTTTTTCCTTTTCTGGGCCAACTGCATCTCACCATTCACACCGGCAATTCGTTTCCGCATTCGGCGGGCATAGCTTCTTCCGCGAGCGGCATGTCGGCTTTGGCACTCTGTCTTTGTTCGCTGGAAGACCAGTTGTTTGCCACCCTGCAAGACCCAGCGGAATACGACCGCAAGGCTTCCTATCTGGCCCGTTTGGGCAGCGGAAGTGCCTGCCGCAGTATTTTTCCACATGCCGCCGTATGGGGTGAAACGCCGCTGGTGCCCGGCTCGTCCAACGAATATGCTGTGGCTGTGGGCGACCAGATCCACGATGCTTTCAAAGATTTTCATGATGATATTCTGATCGTCAGTCAGTCGGAGAAAACCGTTTCGAGCCGCGCCGGTCATGCCCTGATGGATGGCAATCCGTACGCGGAAGTGCGTTATGCGCAAGCCCGTACGCGCCTGGCACAACTGCTCGAAGCCATGCGCACGGGCGATATTGCCACTTTTGGAAAAATAGCCGAAGACGAAGCCCTTACCCTCCACGCCATGATGATGGCCAGCAATCCATCTTATTTATTATTGCACCCTAACTCGTTGGCGATCATTGAGAAAGTGCGGGAATACCGCGCCGCTACGGGCCATCCCGTTTACTTCACGCTGGATGCCGGCCCGAATGTACACTTGCTTTATCCGGGCGACATTGTGCACGATGTCCGGGCTTTTATTGAACGTGATCTGGAAGAATATTGCGATGAGGGATATGTGCAGTTTGATTGGGTGGGCGAAGGGCCGGAGGAGATGTAGCCAATTAATCTGAGCATTTATGACAAGTAGTAAGTGATATTATGATGCTTTGCACGAAAATATCACTTATACCTTAATACCACAAAATTGATGATGAACGGTGCCCAAATAAATTACACTAATCTTCCCAACCTGAGTTGTCATTCCGACGGAGGAGGAATCCGGCCCGGTAGAGCGTGAGTACACTCATTTCAAGCCAATGCAGTTCCCTCCTACGTCGGGATGACAGACTGGAGTAGGATGAATTGTCACTTTATTGCGAACCCACTTCCGATGCACTCAAAATTGGAAAATATATGAGCACGTATAAATCACTACGAAAAGCCTTATCTGCCCAGAATCGAAAACTGGAAAGAGAACTACGCGCTGAGTTCCGTGAGGATATCCTTGCAGAAGTTCGCGAAGAGGCAGGGGAGGAACTTTACAAAAAATCAAGTGGAGATATCCTCGAATTGGCTATTGAAAAGTTGCTACGCAGAAAATTTGCCACATTACCGATTTGCGAGACACTGGAAGTCGCTCCTGAACAAGTCCTCCTCATTCAGGAACGCTTACAGGCTGCTGATCAGAATTGACCGCTAATACTACTTCCGCCGCCGACTGCTCCATGCGCCAGATACCGACCCAGGCCACGGCGGCCAATACCGACACTGACATCCATAGGGCAGCGTACCCGAACCGCGCAATCATCTGCGTACCAAAGAGAGGCGCAATAATATTGGCAAGAGAGTAAGCCATCGTATATAAGGCCATGTACTGCCCTTGTCGCTGGCCCCTCACCCGGCCGTACACGAAGTTGCTGCTGAACGGCATCACAAAGATTTCTCCAAAAGAGATGATGACCATAAACAGGAGTCCCGCTACCAATCCAGCGATGGGCAGCACAAACATCAGGTAGGCGATAGCGTACAATACCAGCCCCGTACGCACCCAACTCAATGCCGGGCGACGGCCTTCCAGCCGGAAGATCAGCGGCATTTCTACCAGAAAAACGACCAGCCCATTGAGTGCCGTAGCCAGTCCGATCTGCGCCTCCGTCCAGTGGTAGGTTTCTTTGAAAAAAACTGGCACCGTCCATAAAAGTTGCATAAAAACCACGCCATTGAGAATGGTCAGCAGTAAAAACCACACGTAGCGGCGGTCACGGAAAGGCGACTGAATGATGGGTGCCTGCACGGTCGGGTCACTGTGCTCTTCGGGCAGGGCATCCACGCTATGCGGCATCAGCCAGCGCAGGAGCAGTGCCGCCAGAATGCAGGTCAGACCATCCACCCAGAACAGCGAAGGCCAGCCAAAAGCCGTAATCAGCAGACCGCCAAAAACCGGCGCAATGGTCCAGCCCAGATTCACGGCCATGCGGTAGAGCGAAATGGAGCGGGTACGCGTAGTGGGGTCGCTGTGCCGCGCCACGGCCACCGAGTTGGCCGGGCGAAAGGCTTCCGAGATGAGGCTGAGCACGAAGACGATGCCGCACATGCCCCAAAAACTATGGAACAGCAGCATCAGGATCAACGCCACGCCATTGAGCAGCAGACTCCAGAATTGCACGGGATAGTAACCCAGTTTGTCCGACAGTCGTCCACCGAGGTAAGCCCCCAGCAAGGCCCCGGCTCCGAAACAGACCATCACATAACCGGCATCTTCAATGCTGAAATGCAGGGTTTGGGTGAGGTAGAGCGTGATAAAAGCGATCACCATGGAGCCGCAGCGATTGACCAGGCTGACGGTGGACAGGAACCAGATTTCGCGGGGAATACCGGCGTAGGAGTTTCGCCAATGGTGGAAGATTTTGCGCAGCATTTGTGGTGACGTTAGGCGGATAAACGTTGAATTGACCAAATAAACAACTGTACAGCCGCCGGGATGGTTCCTTGCAAAGAATAAAATTTTCTCCTCTGTAAAAAAAGCGCCGACTGCAATCAAGCAGTCGGCGCCTCATACTAATAGAAAGGATTGCGAAAAAAGATTGGTTAATCGCCTTCCGGTATGGATGTGACCCGGATTGGCCGCCGCTAAATTCTGAAATTTAACGAAACGGGCAAATATTTTTTTAGCGCACGATCAATTTCTCCCGCTCCGGGCCGGTGGAAATCATCCGAATCGGTACGCCGAGATAGCCCTCCAGGTCTTCCAGATACATCCGGGCGGCTTCGGGCAAATCCTCGAAAGTGAGTATGCCATCCAGGCTTTCGCCCCAGCCAAAATAGGTTTTGAACACGGGCGCTACGTCTATTTGGCAGAGATCATAGGGCAGATTTTGTTGCTCCTGGCCGTCGTAGAAATAGTGCGTGGCGGCCTGTATTTCGGCAAACGAATTGAGCACGTCTATTTTGGTCATACAAATTTCGGTAGTGCCGGTGAGCAGGATCGTGTAGCGCAATTGCGGCAGATCAATCCAGCCGCAGCGCCGCGCCCGACCCGTCGTGGCCCCAAATTCATGGCCCTCCCGTCGCAGTTCTTCTCCAGTCTCGTTGTCCTGTTCGGTCGGGAACGGACCGCCGCCCACGCGGGTACAATACGCCTTCGTGATGCCGATCACCCGGCCAATGCGCTGCGGAGCCACGCCCAAGCCCGTACAGACCCCGGCGGTGATGGTATTGGAAGAAGTTACGTAAGGATAAGTGCCAAAATCAATGTCCAGCATAGCCCCCTGCGCGCCTTCGGCCAGCACGCGTTTGCCCGCGTTGAGGGCCTCGTGGATATAGTAATCGCAGTCCACAAAAGTGAGTTTGCGCAGCGTTTCCAGGCTGGCAAACCACTTTTCTTCCTCCGTCGGCAGATCGAACGGCACTTCGGGGTAGATTTTCAGCAGTTCCAGGTGTTTGGCTTTCAGCACTTCATACTGTTCGCGGAATTGCGGCAAAGCCGTGTCGCCCACCCGCAGTCCGTTGCGCCCGGTCTTGTCCATGTAGGTCGGGCCGATACCTTTCAGCGTAGAGCCAATTTTCGCCTTACCCTTGTGCGCCTCGCTGGCCGCATCCAGCCAGCGGTGCGTCGGCAGGATAAGGTGCGCCTTGCGGGAGATGAACAGGCGGTCGTGAAAATGCACCTGGCTGCGCGACAGATCGTGCAACTCCTGCTCAAACAGCACGGGATCGAGCACGACCCCGTTGCCGACCAGATTGAGCAGCCCCTCGCGAAAAATGCCGGAGGGTACCGTGTGCAACACGTATTTGTTACCGCCAAACTGCAGCGTGTGGCCGGCGTTGGGGCCGCCCTGAAAGCGGGCCACGATATCGTAGTCATTGGCTAAATAATCCACGATTTTTCCTTTCCCCTCGTCGCCCCATTGCAGGCCGAGGATGACGTCTATTTTCATAAAAAAAGTTGTTGAGGGTGTTGAGGGGTTGAGATAGTTGAGAAAAAATGGTGCAGGTCGTTGAGGCGAATTTTACAGATAATTTAAAAAGCGGGCAAAAGTAGGAAAAGAAGCATATCAGACAAGCCAACGCTACCACCCTTTCTCAACTCTTTCCAAACAGACTCCACGCTCTCCACCTGTTTTTCCCTTTCAACCTTGCTCAACAACCTCAACATTCTCCACCCTTTTTTTCTACATCCTCCACCGTTTACCGTACCTTTGCCGCATGATTCGGCTGGCATTTCTGGGTATTTTCTGGTTCCTTCTGGCAGCGTCGGCGAGCGGCCAGAATGCGGCCAACCCGTTTGAACTGCGCTACCGGCTGCCAAAAGAAGCGGCTGACGGCAGCATCACCGCCGTCACCGTCAATCCTTTCGATGTGCTGCCCCACCGCGCACCGGGCGTGGCCAAAGGATTGGGGGAGAACGCGACTACTCCTTTCCAGCCCTTCTCTATTTTGCCGCGCGGCGGTGGCATGTCCAACCGTTTTCTATTCTGGACGCTGGTGGGGATGTTCAGTTTTCTCACTTTCGCCATTGCTTTCAAGCGCGGCGTGGTTAGTAAAGCCTGGCGGGGATTTTTGAACGATAATGCCCTCACTTTTGCTCAGCGCGAGGCGTCCGGGCTGGTGGGTAGCACGCCATATTATCTGCTTTATGTCAGTTTTTTGCTGAATGCCGGGATGTTCATTTTTCTGGTTATCCAGTATTTCGGGAGAGGCAACTACAATAATGTGCCTTTTTTGGCCCTCTGCCTGATCGGGGCTGCCTTCATTTTTTTGTTCAAGCATTTTATGCTCCGCATGACGGGCTGGCTCTTTCCGGTACAAAATGAGGTGCGCCGGTACAATTTTCTGATCATTATTTTCAACTGCGTACTGGGACTGTTCCTGGTGCCTTTCAACCTGATGCTGGCCTTCGCCAGTGGCGATTACAAAGGACTTCTGGTGTTCTGGACGCTGGGGCTGGTGGCTATTTTTTATGTCTATCGCGCTTTACGTTCTTCCAGTATTGGCCTGAAAATTTTGGCGAATAACCAATTTCACTTTTTATTGTACCTTTGCACCGTCGAAGTCGCGCCGGTCTTATTGCTAATAAAATTAGCCTTGAACCAAACGAATTAGGACAAAAAACCGGTTGGAAAAAACGGGCCTGGAAATAAATACCCGACCCGCACAATGCCCCTGCCGGATTACCTGCATGCCTGACAAATTTCACATAAACACAGTCCCGAATGTCTGCAACCGCTGCACCTGTTCAGGAGAGCACAGCCCACAAAAAAGTCCACAACATCCTTATTTCACAACCCACGCCCGTCCAACGCGCTGCGTACGACGATCTGGAAAAAAAATTTGGCGTCCACATTGATTTTGTTCCTTTCGTGACTGTAGAAGGTCTCACCGAGAAAGAGTACCGCAAAAATCGCGTGTATCCCAACGACTACACGGCCATTGTGTTTCCCAGCAAAAACGCTGTGGATCACTTTTTCCGGCTGTGTGGCGAGTTGCGGATCAAAATGTCGGAGGATACCAAGTACTTCTGCGCCACCGAGGCCATTGCCAATTATTTGCAGAAATTTATCATGTTCCGCAAGCGCAAGGTCTTCAATGGCACAAAGTCTATCCTCGAACTAAAATCGTACGTCACGCGCAACAAGGAGGAGAAATTCTTCCTGCCCTGCAGCGACCAGGGCAACCCGGAAGTGACGCGCTTTTTCAAGGACTTGAAAGTACCCATTCAGGAAGCCGTGATGTACCGCACGGTGAACAACGACATCCTGGATTTGAAGGACATCAAGTACGACATCATCGCTTTTTTCTCGGCGCTGGAGATCAAGTCCATGTTCGATCAGTTCCCGGATTTCAAACAGGAAGACCGGCGCATCTGCGTGTTCGGCACCTCGGCCCAAAAGGCAGTGATCGAGCGGGGCATGACCGTACAGATTCAGGCGGGTACGCCTGAAGCCCCGTCTATTGCGGTGGCGTTGGAGAAGTACTTGAAGAATTCTAATCAGAATTAACGGTTAGTGATTCTTCGGTTAAGAAATGGCCCCGTCGTGTTTTGCACGGCGGGGCTATTTTTTGTTTGGCTAAAACACTGTACGATTACAATTGCCAAGCAACGATTTTATTCAATCGAGCATCCTACTATTTTATAAGATTTAACCTAAAAATACTCTGTAAAATGACAATCTTCAAAACCTTCATTACTTTTTTCTTGTATTTTTTATTCTTGAACACCATCTCTGCCCAGGCCTTTATTTCATATTTATACCCTGTTGCCGATACGGTGTACACGCAAAGCTTTACGCCACGCATTCATGGCGATCACATTTACGTCTTGAATGCGACTTTTGAGAATGGCTTTTCGGGTGCCAACTCTATCGTTTATGTAGAAGAATATAATTTTGATGGCCTGCAATCAGGTCATACCCGCGTTGACCCGGTCTTGCCGCAACTTTATCAGGTGGTAAATTTACAACCAATGCTTTGGCTGAACGACCAGTTATTGGTTTCTACGGATAGGATTACATTGACCGAAGATCAACACGCTGTTTTATTTGGATTTAATGCGGATATTAGTAATGCCTGGACCTCTGAGTTTGCCTCAAATAACAGTATATCTACCAGTGGCATATTGTTACCCGGAGGGGAAAACCATGCATTTTATGCCTATATACGCACATCACAAATTACCGATCAGGATGACCTCGCCTTAAGACTGATCAATAAAAATGGCCAGGTTGTTTGGACAAAATATGTTCCACTACCTATAGATCAGCAAAGGGAATATTTCCAGGTGATGACGGGCACGAAAACACAAGATAAAATCATTGCCTTATGTGAGTACACTTTATCTGGTTCTAACACCCACCATCTACTTACTATATTAGATACCACTGGCAACCTGATCGAATCAAAAGTGCTGCCTGCCGCAGGCCAACCACTAATAGCAAGTCGCCCGAATAGTGATACCTTCTACGTCACCGAATCGAAGCGCATCGGTACCCACTACTATTATTGTCTGCATACTTATGTGGGAAGCATCAACAACCTGATTGGTACTGCTTGTTCAGACGACCTAAATGCTGCCACCTCCGATTATGAATCCGATATGAGGGTGGATCAACAGGGCAATGTTTTCACGGTTGGCAGCACGGTGTTGGAGGGCGACTCTCTCCCGATTGGCCATGTAGCCAAATGGTCGTCCTCCGGAGCGTTATTATGGAAAAAAAGTTACCGGTTGGGCGCATATCCGCAAGGAGTGGCTGTTTTCAGTAACCTTGATTTTGCTTCGAATGACAAGATTCTTCTCAGTGGGAGCGGCAACAACAATTATACGCTCCTTTTTCCCTTGCGTTTTAACTGGTTATTGACGCTCGATGAAAATGGTTGTTATGATAGCAACTGTGATGATTTGGTCATTCTGGACGCGAGTATCGTTCCCACCAAAGAAATTGCCAAGTCGCAAGAAATTGACTTTCAGGTGTATCCAAGCCCCGCCAGCACTGAATTGAAACTAAACTGCCCCTCTGCTGGGCAAATCCGTGTTTTCGATACACAGGGCAGAACGATTTTAGAAAAAAGCGTTACTTCGGGCGTACTCTCTTTACCATTGGCAAACTATCCTCTGGGGCTCTATTTTATCCAATTTAGCGATAGCAAGTCAGCGACAATTACTAGAAAAGTAGTTATTGAGCGAGGATAATCATATTTATTAAAGGTCTATTGGCTTTTAGGTTAGGAAATGGCCCCGTCGTGTTTTGCACAGCGGGGCCATTTTCTGTTTATTATTGCTTCACAAACCGACTCATCGCACTTTCACAATTACTGTTGCACACCAGTTTCATCCAATAAGTCCCCGCAGCAAGGCTGCTGACATCAATTGGCAGGGTGGTACTGCCAATTTCTACATTTGCTATTTGCTGGAAGATTGCTTTGCCAGTAATATCCGTGACGACAATAGTTACTTTGTCCTCATTTGGCGCGGAGATCAGCGCATTCACGACCGTGGTGGCCGGATTTGGGTACAAACCATCCAGCGTTAAAGTGCGTGTTTTTTCACTTTTTATCAGTACCACATTGCTGATCTTGCTTTCCCCGTTAAAATCCACCTGGCGCAGACGGTAATACTGGTTGCTATTAACTACACTATTATCCGTAAAAGTGTAATTCAGTCGGGTCGTAATATTGCCGCCAGTAGCCAGTGACTTTACAAAATCAAGTGTGGTATAATTCACACCATCCGTAGAACGCTGTATTTCAAAACCGCTGTTGTCGCGTTCGCTGCTGGTGGTCCAGGTTAGTTGGTTGCGATTACCGTCATTATGACCACTAAAATTAGTCAGGGTAACCGGCAATACGACGGGCGTATAGACCACATTGTCCACCCCAATAATATCAGAATTGCTCCCGGATGGGCCGCCATTGGTCACGAAATACCGGAACGCAAAGCGGCCGGATGCGGGTGCCCCCAAGCCGGAAATAGTAGCGGTAAATTGGGTCCAGGTGCTCGGATAACCAGTAGCAGTCAAAGCAGGATTGATGTCAAACAGCAGCGTAGTGAAATCACCCACCGAGGTTTCAGTAGTACCTACATTGACACTCGCGCCATTGATACTCATTCTGACTTGCATCCGGTCTGGAAAAGTGGCCGGGTTAACGGTGCGGGTCCAGAACGAAAACACATCGCCGTTCGACAAGGTGGTCACCGGGGTAAACAACCAGTTGCTGATGGTACCCGCACCCGTAGCACTGTTAAAATTACAGACGATGTAAGAATCGGCCGTGCCATTTTGGGCCGGGGACAAAGAGGTAGAGCCCGTGACCCAGGTACTCACGCCTAACGGACTGCTGAGGTTTTGCTGGGCCCAGGCCGGCAACGTCTCAAAACCTTCGGAAAAGGCTTGTGCATTAGCAGGAAAAGAGGCCGAAGCGAAGGCTAATACCGTCAGCAAAAACGGCAGATAGTGGGGTTTTGAATGGTGCAGGTAGATGTTTGGACGCATAATGTTGTTAATTTTAGAATGATAGGTGAAGAATGAAAACTTGAAATGCGCAGTCATAAATGCGGAGTCATTTGGTTACCAGAAATACCGTCCAATCCTCTTATACGCCCATCTGATTATCCACCAGATCGTGGTTTCCGTAATTATTCGCTTTCCAAAGGTAAGTAATTTGTTATGTTTCAAAAATATTTTGTTATGAAGTATACTAATTCGTAAAATTATTGTTTAAAAAAATAAAATTTTAAAAAAATTTTATTTCTGGTGAGGCTGAGAACAGTCCATAAAAAAGGCCCCTTCCCAAGCCCTCCAGCATCGCTGCCGGCAGTTGGAAAGAAGCCTAATAATCTCATTATCAATACCTTTTATTTCGGCAATCTCTATTGCTTATTGCCCGATCTTCACGAATTTCATCATCTGTCGCTCATTTTCGCTATTCACTTGAATAAAGTAAACCCTGTTGGCCAGATCGGTGGTATTGATCTGACAACTGCTCTCTCCGGCAGCGACCGTTGTGGTCTGATAATCCTCATTATTTTCCCAAAACAAACCCAACCACTTTCCTACCTTTGGCCATCCGATTGTCCCCCGACATTTCGCATTGCCACCTATGCCGACCAACACCAGTCCAGCGGGAGCGACCCAGGGCGATTTGCCCGATTTCGTCTATAAAAGCATCGCCCAACAAATCCGGGACGGCCTGTGCGTGCTGTTCCTGGGCCCCGGCGCGGTCAGTGCCCGCGAGGGCGACCGCTGGCGACCGCTGACCGAACTGTGTGCCAATCAATTAGTCAAGGAATATGGACTGGAATTGCCGCCCGCCGAGGCCAATTCGCTGGTCCACGTCACCAGTATGCTGCGCAATCGCAACCGCGACAACCTGGCCGATACGATGATTATGGGCAAAGTGCAGAAGTTCTACGAGGATGCCGCCCGCACGGCCCAACTGCCTACGGCCCTGGAACAATTGGCCGATCTGCCTTTCAAAATCGTCATCAACACCACGCCCGACGATTTTTTCGTGCGCTACTACGCCAACGCGCTGGCACCCTACCGTTTCGAGTTTTACCATTTTCGCCAGCCCGAACGCGACCCGCTTTTCGACTTCAAAGACGACCCGCCGCCGCTGATCTACAACCTTTTTGGCTTTTATAAAAAAGACCCCTCGTCGCTGGTTTTGACCAATAAAGACCAATTGACCTACGTCAACAAGATCACTGGCGCACAACACGAGCGGCTCCCGGAAAGCCTGCTGGCCGCCTTTAATGTGCCGCGTTTCTACCTGTTCCTGGGTTTCGACTATGAAGACTGGACGCTGAAAATCCTGCTCGACGAACTGTTTAAAAACGCCCGTAGCAACATCAAACCCTTCGCCTATCCCCTGCGCGGCGCGGCACCGACCAATTCGCTGGACCGCATTTTTTTCCAGGGCGAATTCAGTATGGAATTTCCCGACGTGGACCTGGAAACTTTTGTCGCCAATCTAAAAAAACACCTCGACGGCGAGACTGCCTCCCAGCCCGGTGCTTCGGCGAGCCTGGCCGACGTGCTCATCCTGCACCATGGCGCGAAAGACGAGGAAGGCAGCCAGGCCCTGCTCCGCTACCTGAAACCCCTCAAAGTGCGCCCCTGGACGCTATCCGATGCCACAGGGCAAGGCGACATGACGACCTGGCTGCGCCAAAAACTGGACGAATGCCAGATCGTGCTGCCGCTCATCAGTGCCGATTTTTTTGACGCTTCCAATCCCGCGCTGCCCCTGCTGGAAGAAATAGTGCAGCGCAACAATCCGCGCAACCGCTTCCTGGTGATGCCCATTTTGCTGCATTTTATTGGCCTCGATGGTACCCCGATTGGCCCGCTGCGCACCACCCGTCCGCTGAAAGGCCAGCCCGTATTTGGCAACGGACAAGAAGAAAAAATGCTCGCCGACATCGCCGAGACTTTGAAAAAATATATCGAAACTCCAGGATGATCACGCCCGCCGCTGCCAACCTTCCGCGTCGTTATCCGGGTCTCAAGCCCTTCGACCGCAACCAGAGTGCCGTGTTCCACGGACGCCGGGAAGACGCGCAACGCCTCACCAACCTGATCGTGCGCGAGCGGCTGGTGGTGCTGTTTGCCAAATCCGGCATCGGTAAGACTTCGATGCTGCAGGCGGGCGTGGCCCCGCAACTGGAAGAGCAGGATTTTCTGCCCATTTTTCTGCGGGTGGATAAGACCGACGCGCCGCTGGCCGATTCGCTGGGGGAAATCCTCACTAAAAGTCCGCAAGTCGGTCACCACGATACTACCGGCGAGCGGCCCGGCCTGCGCCAGACGTTGTGGGAACAGATGAAACGCCTCGAATTCGACCTCGATGGTCTGCCCGCCACGCCGGTGCTGGTCTTCGATCAATTTGAGGAAGTATTTACGCTGGGCCATAGCGAAGCCAGCCGCCGTCAGTTCCTGCTGGAACTGGCCGACCTGGCCAATGAAGCCGTGCCGGAAGCCGTGCGAGCCGATTTGCTGGCCGGTTTGCAGGCCACTACCAGCCTCAGTGCCGACCTGATGCACTGGTGGGAACGCCAGCCGGAGTTGCGGGTGGTCATCTCCATTCGTTCCGACTTTTTGCATCTGCTGGATGAGATTAGCCCCCTCATTCCGGGCATTCTGCGCAATCGCTACCAACTCCAGCCGCTCAATCGTAAACAGGCCCAACTGGCCATCGAAGCACCCGCCCAGGCCCCCGGCGCGTACGCCAGCCAGCCGTTTGGCTATCGCCCCGATGCCATTCACGGGATCATTGATTTCCTGGCCGGGCGCACCAGCGCGAATATCGGGCAGGAGGTGAATGGCCTGTCGTTGCTGAAAAAACAGGACGAGATCGAGTCGTTCAATTTACAGATTCTTTGCCAGAGCGTAGAGGGGCGGATCATTGAAGAGCGGCAGCCCGCAGGGTTCGAGGTAGTCCCCGATTTCTACGGCGGCCACGAAGGTCTGGAGGCGGAGATTCGCGATTTTTACCAAAAACAACTGCATCAACTCCCGGATATATACAGCAGGAAAACCGGCCTTCTGGTGGCCGATGCGGTGGATTTTGTGGGTAAAGCGCAGTGCCTGATCGAAGAGGACCTGGTGACGCCCATTGGCCGCCGGTGCAGTATGGTGGATGATTTTCTGACCAATAAATGGCAGGTCAGCCACGATTTTCTGGATACCCTGGTGGATAGCCGCCTGTTGCGCAAGGAGTTACGGCTGGATGATTTTTACTATGAGATCAGCCACGATACGCTGCTGCCTGCCATCATCGAGTCGCGGGATGCCCGTCGCTTGCGTCAGCAGGCCGACGACGAAAAAATCAGATTGCAAGCCGAACTGGCCGAGGAAGCCCTGCGCCGCGAGCGCATTGAAAGTGAATTGCAAACGGCCCGTACGACCCGCAAACTGGCCCGGCAAGTGGCGATCACCTCGTTTGTGGCCCTGCTTATAGCGATCATTTTTGGCATCATCGTAGCCCGCAATTATGCCAATGCGGTGCGCAACGAACTGGGCCAGGCCGAAGAAAATATGTATAATGAACAGTACTCCGCCGCGCTGAGCAGCTATGAAAATCTCGCGGGTCAACGTATTAAGAAATGGATGCTACTGCATACACCGCCGTACAAAGACGTTGCGGCAGGACAGGCCGATGCGGAGCGTTTTCAGCATTTATACAACCTCATTATTCAGGACCTGATGGTCAAGGGCGATTCGCTGTTTTTTCAAAAAAATGAAGACTACGCCGGGGCGCTGCATTACTACCGGCTGGCCCAGGATTCGCTGGAATATTACCGGTCTATCAATTATTATTTCCAGGGCGGACGATATGGCGAACTGGAATGGCGGGTCAATCCCGTTCGTATTGGCGACCAGGCCATCGCCCTCGCCCAACGCGCCGAAAGTGCGCTGCGCACCCTGGTGATCCAGTTTGACATACGCCAGCGCGATGTGGAGACCTTTGTCGAAGCCCGCGCCTGGAATCAGGCCCTGCGCAGCCTGGAAGCCATGCACGCGCTGCTGCCCGACCGTGCGATAGACCGGGGACGCTTACGCGACCGGCTGCATCTGGAGGGGGATCCCAAGGAAGATGTGGAAAAGGAGATGGAAAGGTGTAGAAGGATGCTGGATTAGTATAATCAGCGTAAAGTGGTTTCGAACGAAGGCGAAATTTACCTAACTGATTATCAGGTAGTCAAACCGTTCCAAACCACCTCACCTTGGCTATAATTAGTCATCAATACGTGTATTTCTGGTGCTCCGATAAGTCAACTTTCAACCCTTCGAAGGGGGTAAAGGAAGTATATCGGTTTCTTTGCTTGTCTTTTATTTGTTCCTGGTCATACAGCACTGTATAATAAGTACGGTTGTAAGGATTTACATACAGAAACTTTGTACTCTCGCATTGCATTTGAAAATATCCATCTGCAAAGAACCCTGATACGTCCCATGAACATCCTTCAAAATTCGGGATGTTTATTGGGTTAATGGTTTCGGTCTGCAGATCAATCATCATAAAGCCTCCAGAGGTACCACTTATGCCCTCACCCCCCACAAAACCAAAGGTGTAGCCACCAAATAAATACTTTCCATCATCGGAAATCCAGCCGACACTAATGAGTTTATCCGGAACCAATACTTTCCGCACCACCTCTCCAAGATGGTTGTAAACGGTGATATAAGAGCAATCCAATAGGCTGTTGCTTACTGGTTTGTCATCGGCTCCATAACTTGGTTCTGCATACCCGTAGTAAATACTGGCCGTTTCGCAACGTACCAAATATTGACTGAGCGGAGGCGTGATGACTTCCATGCTCTCATTGGGTGATCCCATGATAATCGTTGCGGTTTCCGGTGATTTTACTTTCAGATTGTACTTTCGTAAGGTATTGAAGGCCCTTATTTTTTCGGCAACACTCACTTGGGGATGTTCCTTGCCCGTCTTTTCATCAAAAGTGCTGAGTGGTAGGTAGTAAAGCCCAGCCTCTTGCAGGTTGGTATTTTTAGGAAAAGGCAATTTGAAAATCGGGTTGTTATTCGGGAATTGGTCTTCCCGAATCGTCTTCACCTCTTCGCCGTCCTCGTTGTGAAAATGAAAGGTTTTAGACGGGTACCGATCCGTTGTGGTCTCCGAAATAACCCCTTTGGGTAAATCCTTCTCCTCCAAAAGAGTGGCATTCAGATAATGCTTGTTTTCAGGGCTTGATGTAGTATTTTCAGAATTTGATGTAGTGTTATTAGGGATTTGTATGGTGCTTTTGGGGGGAGTTGAGGTCGTATCCTGCCCCTGACACCCGCCAAGCATCCCCAACAAAAGCACAAGCATAAAAGAACCGGGCATGGCCATCTCCGGCCACGCAAAATGTAGATGTCGCATAGTAAATAGTGGTTTAAAAAAGTGAGGAAAAAGAATATTAATGTTTAAATCGAATGAGGCGGAGATAAACAGCCAACGTATCACCCAGCCCGTAGCCAAGATTATCAGCGGCAGCAATTTTCTCTCCCCCAAATTCATCTTCCGTGTAATAGTGCTGCGGGGACGTATATTGCAGCAAATCCGGTGACCCAGTCGGGTGATAAGAATAAAAAAACCAACAGGAAAAAAACTTTATGGATTCAGAACCCGCATACTCACCCATCTCAAGCATGAATGAGGAACCTAATGGTGTCCAACTGATCGTCATTTTACCAGATGCCGTACTGCTATAATTTACTACTGTATCAAGCAGGGGAGTACCCATAGCTCCGTCGTTAAAAATACGTAACTGGTGGTAATTCAGCAACTCAATGCCTGTAAAAGGCAGCGGCATACTACGGCTGAGATCATAGGAGCCTATGGTGTCCAGAAAAGTGAGGAAAGTGCCTGATTGATTCCGGGTTAGCGGCACCCCAATCCCTTGCGGATTCTTCCAGTACGCCCTAATACTTTCAGCATCCCACTTATTGAGTGTAAACGTCTTGGGGAATTCTGGCGGCGGGTCATCCTTTTTACACGCGGCACAGCACCACGCCAACAGAAGGAAGGCAAAAATGGTTGATCTCGAAATAAGCGGTGGTGGTTTCGTCAAAGAAACTGCTGGTGCAGGGCGCACCAAAAGGCAAGGTAATTGCATGGGGAAATAGCCGGTTTAAGAATGTGATTGGATTGGGTGAATACGTTGCACGACAATAATATATAAAGCACTTTTCTGAATTGAAAACTATACGATTTCAATGCATGTATCTGGGCATGGGCAATGAACGTAACGAAAGCGGATAATAGAGGAAATAAAGGTATAGGCGGATGCAGCTACATGTTTGTGTAGTTTTTCACATATTTTTCCTCACTACCTCCCCAATAACCCCTTCCAGCAAACGATTGAACTCCGCCGGATTTTCAATCATGGGATAATGGCTCGTGCCGTGCATAGTGACCAGTTTATAAGAAGCACCCGTGAATTTTTTTAGTGGTGCTTCATTCGTGGGGAAATAATCTATATTAATTAAATACAATTTACGCTGGAGTTTGGGCAGTAATTCCTGTTCGCGTTGGTAATAATTAAATACATCTTCCATGACGGTCATGCCCATTGGTTGGTAGGCATTTCGATAATCTGCCACGACGCGTTGCGTGGTGGCACTATCCGTTTGCGGAGTGAGCAGGTAGGTCCGCGCATACTGCTCGTTGGTGTTGACAAAATCCGCACGCAACTGGGCGACGATTTTTTTGACTTCCTCTTCGTGATTAGGCATGGGAGTGGCTGCATTTTTAAAGAAATCAACGGCCACAAAGCCAATAATGCGTTCCGGGCGAGCCACGGCCACTTCCAAGGCCACGTCGCCGCCCATTGAGTGACCAATGAGGATGACATTGTGCAAATCCAGTTGATCTAATAGTGCTATTACATCCTGACCAAACTGCTTGACGCTCCAGTCATTGCGATTACGGCCCGATTGCCCATGTCCGGGTAAATCCAGAGTGACTACGCGATAATTAGGACTGAAATGCGCTACTTGTGCATCCCAATAAGTTTGGTCAATATAAGAGCCATGTATAAACACTAAGGTCGTTGGCCCTTTACCCGACATGTTATAGTTAATATTTACGCCTCCACTTTTTATTTCTTTCATTTTATCAGCAGTATTAGTGGGTGGATTAGTTTGAGTGCAAGCGAGCAGGCTACCTAATATAGCAACTATCCAGTAAAAATGCAGTTTTTTCATGTTGAACAAGTTGGTACAATATTAATCTAAAAAACGATGCCATTTCGTTTTTTTAATATTAAGGAACGGGTAAAAGACACATTAGTATCTGTGTTTTCGCATTGATTTGTCATATCGCAGAGAAATGGAGACATCCACACCAGCCAGGTTATTCGAAAGCCCTTGATCAAGAAATTCCGAATTGCCGGGCTTGTGTGGATGTCTGCACTCCGTTGCGACATGACAACCGAGAAAGGCCTTTAATCTATCTGGCGTGCGCCGAATCCGGTTCCCCCAGTCTCGGCAGCGGGGCATTGGGCGGCGGCGGCATGGGTGGATAGTCGCGCAGGTACTCGATGGGTTTGCGATTGGCCGGCTCCACATTGTTGTAGCGTCGCGAAGGCGTGCCGATTCGCTCGGGCTGTATGCCATAGAGGGTGACGATGATCAGCAAAAACAGCACCGACCAGCCGAGCCACTCCGGAGCCGAGAAAGCAGGCGGCAATTCAAAAAACTGCGCCGGGTCTTCTTCCACGTTGGGTCGTACGCTGGTCTGGCGGATGGGCGCGATGTCGGTCACGGGGATGGCGCGGCTTTGGGCAAATTTTTCTTCTTCCAGATTGCGTTGCAGGTCTTTCACCACTTTGGCCAGTTGCTCGGTGATCTCCAAATACCCTTCCTCTTCGGGCACGGTCTCTACCAGCGTACGGCGCGGCCCCAGCGTTTTGAAGTGCGCCAGCCGCGAATGTTTTTTCCAGTGCGACGGCGATACCAGCACCGGATAAATACGGATGTAACGCTCGCCAAATTCCGTGTAACGCGATACCGCTGCGGTGATCTCTTCTTCGATCCAGTTGTTCTGAATCGTGTGGTAACTGGTCAGGAAAAGATAAATATGCGCCCGCTCATACTGGCGTTGCAAATTGCGGTAGTAGTACTTACGTGGGTCGGGTTGGCGGTACCAGAAAAGCAGAATACGCCAGGGCAGCGGCAATGGTTCCGGGCCACCGGGCGGGTCGTTATACCAGAGATTGACCTCATCGCGCATAGGATAGAGCCACTTGAGCAGTTTGCCCAACTGAACCTTGTCCTGCGACGCATAAGATATGTACACGTTGATTTTCATTGCTGACCTCTGATAAGCACGACAAAGTAAAGCGGAAAAAATGGAATTTGTCTAAGTTGACCTAAAAAGCACAACTGCTACCCATTGACCAATGTTTTATTGGCAGCATACTCTCTTTTTCGGCTAAATTTGCCCGTTCGTCGCTTTTTTGCGGCCACGCACAAAAATACCTGCTCCTTCGCGGCTCATAACTCATACCTTATAACTCATAACTCTTTTTGATGGTTACGATAAAATCACTCTTTACCGCCGATGGGCTGGACGAACGCAGCCTCGAATTTCTGGCGGCTGCCATTGAAAAAAACAACCTGCCGGGTTTTGATTACTACGAATTCAAACGCGCCGTAGCCAGTCTGCGCGAGATGCAACTGGACGAAGCGACCGCCTATAAAGGGGCTTTCGCGACGGCTTCCACGGTGGGCGTCACGAAAGATAAACTCATTGAAACAGCGGGCTATTACCGCGAGGTGGTGAGCAAGGAAAAGTCTCAGTTCGATCAGGCCCTGACCACGCAGACGGCTAATAAGATCACTGCCCGTCAGGAAGACGTAAAACGCCTGCGCGATCAGATCGAACGCAACAAAGCGGAGATCAGCCGGTTACAGGATGAGATCGGCGGCTATCTCAACCAGATCGAGCAAGACGAAACAGCGGTCAAAACCGAAGGCGAACGCCTCGAACGCACCAAATCGGCATTTGAAAAAACCCATTTGTCCGTGGTCACGCAAATTGACCGCGACATTGAGAATATCCACAAGTATCTTTAAATAAAGGGAGGATTTGAGGATTGGAGGATGCGAGTATTTGATCAAATCCTCGCATCCTCAAATATTCAAATCCTCATCATACAGGCATGGAACAGAAAAAATCTTTTTGGCAACGTCCCGAAGGGGTCACCGGCGGTGTAGTTTTGGTAGGCCTGGTGATCGGCGCGATCTTGATATTCAATGGCCTGCTGGCCACCATTATGGCCCTGGCGAGCACGACAGTGGGCCTGGTCGGCCTGTTGCTGGCCCTGGGGGGGCTCATTTTTTTTGTGCTTGATGCCAAAGCGCGCAATCTCATCTGGTACATGTACCAGTCCATTATGCGCTCCATTACGGGTGTTTTTGTCAAAATAGACCCTATTTCCATCCTGAAATCCTTCATCGAGGATTTGGAAGGCAGTCTGCGCAACCTCAGCAAACAGATCGGTGCCTTGCGCGGCCAGATGCGCCAGCTGCGGGGCACGATGGATAGCAACAACGCCGATATTCGCAAAAACATGATCCTGGCCGACCAAGCGCGGAAGAAAAGCGACGATAAAAATGTCACGCTGTCCACCCGCAAAGCCGGACGTTTGCAGGAGGCCAACACCAAATACGAGGCCCTCTACCAGCGCATGGAGGTGATGTACCGCATCCTCACCAAGATGTATGAGAACTCGGAAATTGTGCTGGAAGACACCAAGGATCAGGTGCTGCTGAAAGAGCAGGAATACCGCGCCATCAGTGCCAGCCACAGTGCTATTCGTTCGGCCATGAGCATCATCAGCGGCGATCCCGACCAGCGCGCCCGCTTCGATATGGCCCTCGAATCGCTGGCCAACGAGGTGAGCACCAAAGTCGGCGAAATGGAGCGTTTTATGGATACCAGCCGCAATCTGATGGCTTCCATTGACCTGCAAAACGGCGTTTTTGAGGAAGAAGGACTGCAATTGCTGGAAAAATGGGAACGCGAAAGCCCCTTATTGTCTCCGCATAAAGAGACCAAAGCCGCCGAACCAACGCTGGATCTGAATACGCCGCCCAAGGAAGCACTGCGGCAAACGAATGATTATAGCCAGCTGTTTGATTAAAAAAATATTTTGATTGATGAATGCAGATTACATGATTGTTGATTTTTGATGGAGTGGTGAGCGTACAAATATTGTCCAAAACGATAGTTTGGAAGGCTGCATTTTTACATCAACAATCTTAAATCATGTAATCTGCAATCTTAAGGAACGTGTAAAAAATAATTTGTGAAGTTTCTTAGTTTTCATGTCGTAACGGAGTGCAGACATCCACACAAACCAGGTCATCCGGAATTTCCTAATGAAGGCTTGTCTGATAACCTGGCTTGTGTGGATGTCTCCGTTTCTCTACGACATGACAACTCAACACGAAGACACCATTAATAACTTATTCTTTACACGTTCCTAAATCATATAGACTTTAGACATTTTTCAGATAGTAACTGATGTTATGCATAGAATACATTTACGAAACCTTTGGAGGTTTCGCAAACGCCACACCGTCAATACGTTTGCAAGAGTTTTGTAAACGTCGTTATGAAGACGGTACGTAACATCAGATAATAATGTACCCCCTGATTGTTCAGGCAGTTTGGCCTCTCGCCAGAATTTTCAATTAAATTTTCCAACGCACCCAACCTTCTGCTTTACGCCTGCGTAAAGAGAACAGAAAGGGCTGCAAGAAACCCCGGCAGGCACCCCGCGCCGGTTTTGCGATGGAAAAATTACAAACAATAACACCCGTTTTGCCCGCCGGAAGCCGACCTTTGGCTTTCGGCGGTTTTAAAACCAGCCGATTGGCCAGGAAAAGGAGAGAAACTCGAAACTACTATATTCTCCACGAAAAACATGATCGTTGACCCGTTACTCCTGCAGGCTGCGCATCGGGGCGACCGCAAGGCGCAGTACGCACTGTATCGGGATTGCTTCCCGGTGCTCATGTCCGTCTGTGTACGCCACCGGCGCGACGACCAGGAAGCAGCCGCAGCGGTGAATAACGGGTTTCTGAAAATTATCCAACACCTCGACCGTTATGATGCCGAAGCACCGTTTGTCGCCTGGATCCGGCGGATCATGATTAATACGCTGATTGACGAATTCCGGCGGGACAAGAAATGGCGGGCACAAACGACTTTTCCAGAGGATATGGAACGCGAAGCATCCAACGGTACCGTGGACTGGAACGAAGCGGAGCAACGTCTGAATGTGCAGCACCTCGAAAGCCTGCTGCGCCGCTTGCCTCCTATGAGTCAGAAAGTATTCAATCTCTTTGCCGTGGATGGATTCAGTCACCGCGAAATATCGGACCTGCTGGGCATCAGTGAAGGCACTTCCAAATGGCATGTCAATCAGGCGCGCCGCCAATTGCAGGTCTGGATTGCGGAGTATGATAAGGTGTGAGGGAGGAGGATTCGAGTATTTGATGATTCGATGATTCGAGTATTTGATCAATTACCTGATAATCAAGTGCTTTGGTCGAATACTCAAATACTCGAATCCTCAACAACTTCAGATCACAGAGTCCCAGTAACCAATCAACTAATTAACCAATCAACTAATTAATGGCAAAAATAGATGATTTCATCCGCGAGCAATTCGATCACGCAGCCAGTGACGAACGTTTTGCTTTTCGGGAAGAGCACTGGGCGCAGGCCCTGACGCTGATCGAAGCGGCGGAGCGCAAGCGGCGGCGGCGTGGGTTGCTGTGGTGGTGGCTGACAGGGCTGCTGCTCGTGGGCGGCGGTTGGTGGGGCTGGCAGGTAGCGCATCGGCCCGCTGGTGCCCGGTACCCGGCGACTAATGCTCCGCGAGAAACCTCTACGGGCAGCGATGTACCGACTGTGCCCGTGGTTGTCATAGAGCATTCACCGACTGATTCAAAAGCAATTGACAAATCTCAGGTATTGGATATTTCAAAGAAAAAATCAGGCAAAGGCATTGACAATCAAAATATTAAAGAAAAAATAAAAAGAAATATTACTGCCAATATACCGCTGAAATCTATGCAGGCAGCGGCTACCATCAAATCCATTAGTACACCCGTAAAAGGCAGCGGAAACACGGAAAAGGCTTCCACTGCGTCGGTAGAAAATCGGGGGCAATCGTCTTTGCTGTCCGGGGTTTTGTCGCCCGCCACCGGCCAGGATGTACGCGCCAACGATTTGGCCAATACTGTCCCAACCACCCCGGCGGTTGATTCGATGTTGCTGGCTAATTTCACGGCCCGCCGCACGATGACCACCCTACCCACTGCCTTTTTGCCCTTGACCAAAGGAGTTGGCGGAGCCGGAATAGCGCGGGTGCCCTACGATTTTCCACGTATCGGGCCGGTCCGCGAACCACGTTTCGCGTTTGGTTTAATGGCCGCCGCTTCGGCTTACCATCCGGCGTCCGTCAGGGAGCGGTTGGGCAGCACCGTGGACTTCTATGCCGCCTACTGGTTGCGTCCGGCCTGGTCCATCGAGACCGGATTGCTGTGGCGCAGTCAGCCGACGGGCAAGCACACCACGGATACGCTGGACGTGGCCCGCCAGCTGCGTTACCGCTTTGGGTATGAAGAAGAGACGTTTGTACAAGTGAATCAGCGTCTGCATTTTATGGAAGTGCCTTTGAGCATCCGCTGGCACCGCCACGCCTGGCAGATAGAAGCCGGTGCGGCCTGGGGTCAACTCATCAACGCCCGCGCCACCCTCATCCAAAGCAGCCGGTCGTCGCTGGCACCCTTGCCGGATATTACCGACAAACGGCGTGCACGGGGCGATATGCAGGAGTACACCCGGCACTACGTTGCGCCGTTTGCGGGGCTGGGTTGGCAGCCTTTGCGGTTTTTGCAACTGGATGTACGCGCCAGTTACCGCCCCACGGCTTTATTAAAAAATACCGCAGAATCTACCGATCGTTCTGCTGCCTGGCGATTAGACGTGGGACTGCGTTGGCAACTATTCAGCGTGGATAGAATCCGCATAAAGCGATGATAAACAAGATAAAAGGCAAAATTGCAAGAGGCAAGTTGGCAATGAAAACCAATGACTCACGCAAAAATTTACCTTAAAGTAACTTCAATGAAATACTCATTACTATTATTATTCGGCATAGGAATGACGGTTTTCTGGTCGGCCTGCAAACTGGATTCAGATCAGATTGATCCAATCAACAATCCGCCGTATTTCCTGATTCATTATACGCAGACGGTGGATACTTTGTCGGACAAGACCGTAACGGCTGGTTTGGATAGTGTTTACCTGTTCACCAGTTATGCCACCGGGAGCGACGATGTAGTCACTTGTACCGGTACTTTTAGCGAGGTATATTGTTTGTCGGATACCTGCCCCGGTCGCCTCCGTTTCGAGTTTCGCAACTTGCAACGCGGCCAGGTAGTGTTGGCAGATTCGGTATTTCGCCTCGGCGAACATCCTTTCAAAACCACGGAGGTACCCGTTGGGCAGACGGTGTATCGTACGTTCTTTCAGGTGGATTCGCAGGCGATAAATTATACCAATTTTAACTGGCTTTTTAATGGTCAATCTACCGCCCAGGGCGCGGCAACCACTTTTGATTTTAGCACGGTTAGCGATTCGGCAAGCGTGGAATTGGAAGCCAGTAGCAACACTGGCCCGACCTCCTGGGTGCAGCGTACCGTGTCGCTCAGCACTACCTCGGCAGTATTTCCCAAAGTGGATATATTGATTTCTCCACAGTCCAACAGTTACCGTCTGCAAGCCATTAGTTCGGAGGCCCCCGTTGTGGCCTGGAACTGGCATAATGGCACTTCACAGTCGGTTTTTGAGCAGGATACCTTACATTCTAACTACCTGCTCACTGGTCTATCCGAAACCGACCATGCTGCTTCCGCCCGCCTGCATGGCCTTTCGCCCGACCCAGGCAAACCACTGCATACCGTCAATTTTACACAGACGACCAGCCTCGTCACCCTGCCCGCAGACACGCTGCAACTTGGCTCGGTCGCCCTGCAATGGACTGATGCACAGGGGAATACCTGGCGTTCTGACCGGGGAATACAGGAAGCCAATTCGCAGTTTCGAGTGCTGGAAAGCCAGTTTTATGAACTCAATGAATTAGGACAAAATACCTGGCAGATGAAGGTGGTTTTTTCCTGCTATTTATACCATCAAAATGGGGAGCGCACGCTTTTTACCGGCGAAGGAAGGGTGGCGGTGGCGTTTCCTTAAGAAAATAGCAAAAAGCAAAAGGGCAAAAGGCAATCTAAACAATAAGCAAAAAAGCGAGGGCAGCACGAAAGCAAAACGAGCCCGCAATTTTGCTTTTTGCTTTTATGTTGCCCCTCGCCTTTTTGCTTATTGCCCTTTGCTTTTTCTTGCCTTTTGCATTTTTTAATTCAATCCATTACGCCTTTCCTTTTCATTTTGTAATAATGCACCCCGGCCCCGAATACCCAGCCTTCCTTGCCTGCTTTGGTGCGCACTTTCACCCAGTGGTCGGTTACTTTTTCGTAACCCAAGCTGATTTCCTCCGTTTTTTCGCTTTTTTGATTCAGAAAAAATACTGGCTCGTACAGTTCCAGTTTGGCCACTAATTCCCCTTTCAGGCCCGGTGTTTTACGCATTTTCAGGCCATCAATAGTGACATAGAGCGTCGAGTATTTCGGCGCCGCCGCCGTAGTAGGTGTGGCAGTCGTCGTGGTAGCGGCGGGAGTACGCGCCGGTCTGAGCGTGGACACGGGTGCCGTAGTGACAGGTGCTGGAGTAGTGGTGGCAACGGGTTGTGGCGTAGGCCGCTGGGTATTCACCGGAGCCGCCACGGTTGTGGTAGGCGTGGGTACAGGCACGGGGCGGGCCACCGTATCGCGGCGCAGGGGACGCTCTTCGCGTTCGTCGTCCTGGCCAGGTACGCTGCGCACCAAAGTGGAACGCTGGTTGCCGCATCTGGAAATGGCCCACAAGGCCACGCAAGCTAGAAAGACAAAAATAATGAGTGTTTCTACTTTTGGGAGTTTCATCGCAGAAGTGAGAGTACCAGCGGGTTCAGCCGCCGAGGTTAAAGACAAAAACCGGCTCAACAAGCAGCACCCATTATTCAGTTGGGCCACCTATCTTCGCCGCGCCAAAAGTACGGCGAAAGCTCCTTCTCCCCTATTTATCCCGACCTTGAAAGTATGTCCGATAGTTTGCTGCATCAAATTGCCCTGACCCTGGTGCCGCAGGTGGGTGCGGTGACGGCCAAAACCCTCGTCAGTTATTGCGGTAGTGCCGAAGCCGTGTTCCAAGCCAAACGATATGAGCTACTGAAAATACCGGGTATCGGGCCAGCCCTGGCCGATTGCCTGAAACTCCCGGAGCCGCTCCGGCAAGCCGAACGCGAACTGGTTTTTCTGAAAAAAAACGATGTGACGGCCCTTTTTTACACCCACGAACGCTATCCGGTGCGGCTGCGTCAATGCCACGACAGCCCGGCTATGCTTTTTTTCAAAGGCTCTTCGGTGGATTTACTGAATGCCGAACGCGTGGTCGCCGTCGTGGGTACGCGCCAGCCAACGGACTACGGGAAAGCACTCTGTGAAGAAATTGTGGAAGGGCTAAAACCCTATAATGTGCTTATTGTCAGTGGTTTGGCCTATGGCGTGGATATTACCGCCCACCGGAAGGCCACGGCCTTGAATGTTTCCAACATCGGCGTATTGGGTCAGGGGCTGGCCAGTATTTACCCGGCGCAACACCGCAGCACCGCCGAAAAGATGCTGGAAAATGGCGGCCTGCTCACCGAATACATCGCTGCTACGGGACCCGACCGCGAGCATTTTCCGATGCGCAATCGCATCATCGCCGGTCTGTGTGATGCGTTGGTGGTGGTCGAATCCGCTATTTCCGGCGGCTCCATGATCTCCGCAGAAATGGCCAGTGGCAACGAGCGTGAGGTATTTGCCCTGCCGGGACGCGCCAAAGACCCCAAAAGTGCCGGTTGCAATCTGCTCATCAAATCCATGCGTGCCAAACTCGTCGAATCTGCCGCTGACCTGGCCGCCGCCATGCAATGGCCGGAACCGGGCAAAACCCAAGCGGTGCAAACCAAACTCTTTCTTGATCTATCGCTGGCTGAAAGCCAACTGCTCGAATTGATTCGTCAAACCCCCGATGTTCCAATTGACCTGCTTTCCCCGGCAGCCAAACTGCCATCCGGCGAACTGGCCGCTTTGCTATTGGAACTGGAATTTAAAGGCGCGATCCGGACTTTACCGGGGAAGCGGTATAGAGCGGTTTAATAAAAAGTTATGAGTTATGAGTTATGAGTTATGAGTTATTTTATTCTTCTAAAAAATCTAAATCCTTACCATAGGTTTCTGGTAGCGACCAAGCGGCAATAATGGCTATTATAAATAAAATAATGCCGGTGACCCAGGCGCCCGTTAAATAATCCTGAAATAGATTTCTGGTAAATTTAAATAATAAAAGTAATAGTGGCAGTGACCCACGCACCATATTGGGAATACTGATCGCCGCCGAGGCCCGCAGGTTGGTGCCAAATTGCTCGACGCCCATCGTCAGATAGACCACATTGAACCCCGCGCCAAAACCCATACCCAGACAAAGCAGGTAAAAAGTAGTGGCACTGCCTCCGCGTTGCAAAAAGTACAGCAGCGTAAAAAGCATGGTGATGCCCAGAAAAATAAACAGCGTTTTCTTGCGACTTTGCAAACGTTCACTGAGCCAGCCCACCGCAAAATCGCCCATTCCGATAGCCAGGTACAAATACATAATCGCCTTGGCCGGCTCTACATCCGCGATGCCAAAAGCCTGACCAAATTGATCGGAAAAAGTCACCAGAATACCGATAATGTACCAGACCGGCAGACCAATCAGCACGACTTGCAGGTACTTGATGAACCGTACCCGATTGGTAAAAAACATCAAAAAGTTGCCCCGCTGTACGCCCGACGCCTGGGTTTGCATGAATAAACCGCTCTCCAGCACCTGTACCCGGAGCAGTAGCAGCAGCAGCCCCATACCGCCGCCGATGTAGTAACACACCCGCCAATCGAAATATTCATGCACAAAAAAGGCAAAAACGGCCCCGAAAATCCCGAAACCAGCGATCAAACCGGCGGCCACGCTGCGTTTTTCTTTCGGCAATAATTCACTCACCAAAGTCAGCCCGGCCCCCAGTTCGCCTGCCAAACCGATGCCCGCCAGAAAGCGCAGCACGAGGTATTGGGGCAAATTAGTCACCATACCATTCAGAATATTGGCAATGGAATACAAAAGGATGGAACCAAAGAGCACTTGCAGCCGCCCTTTTTTATCGCCGAGAATACCAAACAGAATGCCACCCAGCAGCAGGCCGATCATCTGCGTACTGATCAATAGTTCGCCTTCCGAGAGGACTTCGGCGGGCGAAAAGCCCAGCGCGGCGAGACTGGATTTACGGATAATGGAAAATAGCAGCAGGTCGTACACATCCACGAAAAAACCCAGCGCACTGACGATGACGGCTAATTGGAAGAGGCTATTTGATTTTTTATTCATCGGTTGGTTAACATTTCCAGAAATTTATCTGCGGTGATCGTATTGACTTTTGGGAAAGCAATATTTCTCAAGACCCGGAAATGTTTATCATCAGTGACAATATAATCTACGTTTCCAGCCACTGCAGCATCCACGAATTTATCGTCATCCGGATCTGCGGTGATTAGGTTCCAATAATAGTATTTTTCAATCTGAGAAACGTTGGAAGCATGGTTTAAAAACGCAAGCAAGTCATCTGCTACGTCCTGACCCATTGCTTCACCAACAACTTCCTGATATTCCAGTAAAATATCGGTTGTCACAACGATTTGGTATTCCCGGTTTTTTAAAGCCTTATAGATTGGATAATAAGGTGATCGCTCAGAAATAGATACAAATACAACATTACTATCCAGTACTACTTTCATGTTTTTGATTTATGATAAGGAGTACGGCGATGCTGTTGCAAAATTTCAGTAGCGTCCAGGTTTTTTTGCTCCCATACTTCATTTGCCCGGCGGGTAGCCCGATCCGCAAAAAATTGGGCTAACATATCCCGAATTTGCAATAATTCCTCTTCCGAAATATTACGGGTGTATAAACTGAGTAATTCCAGTTGCAAATTAGAAAAAGGTTGTTGAAGAGCGGCTTGTGACATAACGCAGTGATTTGCAGGCAAAAATACAGTATTTCGGGTAAAAATCAAGTTCTGGCTGGTACCGAGAATGATATTATATTTAGTTTCTACCTGTCCGGCCCGCTACAAATTCTAATTTCTAAAATAAAAGATTTTCTAAAACCCACCGCAGGTTTTTCCCCCAAACGCCGTCCAAAGGGAATATCACCTTTTTCAAATCCATCAAAAGCGTATTCCACCTATGCCAGGACTGCCCATCGTGCTCCGCATTTCCCTTGCTGCTTACCTGTGTTCCATCATCCTGTTCAGTTGCCAAAAGGATGAACCGGCGGCCATTATCTATCTGCCAACGGATAAAACCGCTCTCAATCTGCCCACTACGCCCTTTCATTATGCCAATCTGGGGCTGCCCGCTTACCTCACCACGCCGCCCATCAATGGCCAGAATACCGCCCCGGCCGATAATCCGGTCACTGACAATGGTGCTACGCTGGGCCGGGTGCTGTTTTACGACGTGAATCTGAGTGCCAATAACACCAAAGCCTGCGCCTCCTGCCACCAGCAGGCCTTTGCTTTTTCCGATCCCGACCAGTTTAGTCAGGGCTTCGATGGTGGAAAAACCGCCCGCAACTCCATGTCGCTGCTGAACGCCGCTTACTACCCGAATGGCCGTTATTTCTGGGACGAACGCGCCGCCTCCGCCGAAGCCCAGGCCTCCCGCCCCATCGTGAATCCCGTGGAAATGGGGCTGACCATGCCGACGCTAGTGGCCAAATTAAAAGGCGTTAGTTATTACCCGGCACTGTTCCAAAATGCTTTCGGCACGACGACCATTGATTCCGCCCGAATCGTGCGGGCACTGGCGCAATTTGTGCGTTCCACCGTTTCCTACCGCACCAAATACGATACCGGCCGCGCCGCTTTTCCGCCCAACCAGAACCCCGGCGCGGTTGCTTTTACCAACTTTACGCCCGCAGAAAACCAGGGTAAACAGATCTTTTTTGGCAAAGGCCAGTGCGCCCAGTGCCACGGTACGGAGACTTTTACCTCGCCAGGCGCACGCAATAACGGCCTCGATCTCGTGTATGCCGATAACGGCGTGGGCGCGATCACCGGCAATCCAGCCCAAAACGGGCAGTTCAAATCGCCTTCCCTGCGCGGCATCGAGCAATCGGCTCCCTACATGCACGACGGGCGTTTCACGACGCTGGAACAGGTAGTAGAACACTATAATAGTGGCTTAAAAGCGCATCCGAACCTCTCTCCACCGCTGCGCAACCCGAACGGAACGCCCCATGTCCTGAATTTGACCGCCGCCGAAAAGGCTGCTTTGGTGGCTTTCCTGAAAACCCTGACCGACACCGGCCTGGCCACCGACGAAAAATATGCCAGTCCTTTTTAAGAAGCCAAACGCGGCGGTGCGATAAATTTTCACGCCGCCGCGCTTCGGCAGGCAGAAAAGTCTTCGCCACCGTACTTTTGCCCCATGAAAATTTTGTTTCTGGTGGCCGGATTGAGTTGGCTGGCGGTTGATCTGCCGCAACTGTTCCCGCCCGTCACCCCCACTACGCTGCCCGTCCAGCGTCCGAAAAACATCATCCTGCTCATCGGCGACGGCATGGGCCTCACCCAGGTGAGTGCCGGGCTGTATTCCAACGGCAACCACCTGAACCTCGAGCGTTTCCCGGTGACCGGCATTATGAAGACCCACTCGGCCCGCGATCTCATCACGGATTCGGCAGCGGGTGCCACGGCTTTTTCCTGTGGCTGCAAGACTTACAATGGCGCGATAGGCGTGGATAATAACAAAGTACCCTGCCCCACTATCCTCGAACAGGCCAAACAAAACGGCCTGGCGGTAGGGCTGGTGGCCAGTTGCAGCGTGACCCATGCTACGCCCGCTGCCTTTATTGCCCACGTGCCGGGCCGGGCGGATATGGAGCAAATCGCTACTTTCTTTGTGGACACCCCGCCCGATCTCTTTATTGGCGGCGGACTGAAATATTTCAACGAACGCAAAGCCGACCAACGCAATCTGTATCAGGAGTTGGCGGCCAAAGGCTATGCACTGTCCAATTTTTCAGAAAAAAAATTGTCTGACCTGACGCCCGATCCTGCCCATCCGTTCGGCTGGTTTTCGGCGCGTGAGGAACCGGAAAGTGTGGCCAAAGGCCGTGACTACCTGCCGCTGGCCGCTCGACTAGCCCCCGTTTTCTTGAAAAAACGGAGCGACAAAGGCTTCTTTATGATGCTGGAAGGCTCGCAGATTGATTGGGCTGGTCACAATAATAATGCCGGGGATGCCATCAGTGAAATGCTGGATTTTGATGCGGCCATTGGAGAAATCCTGCAATTTGCGGAAGCCGATGGCGAAACCCTGGTGATCGTCACCGCCGACCACGAGACGGGTGGGATGGCCATCAAGGAGGGCTCGGAAATGGATACGCTGAATATCGGATTCACCACCAACTACCATACCGCGACGATGGTGCCAGTGTTTGCCTACGGGCCGGGCAGCGAACAGTTCAACGGCGTACTCGACAACACCGATATTTATCTGAAAATGAAGGCGTTGTTTGGGTTTTAGTAACCGTAGCGGCGGGTTCAGCCGCCGAAGTCATGTTTATAGTTCGCCGAACCCGCCAGTACCAATAATCCGTTGAAAAAATAATTTAAAAAACTACATGTTCATGTAGCTGGCAGGTCCTATATCTTTACTTCTTACAATGTTTATGAATCTTTTGCAAACGCATTGATTGTGTGGCGTTTGCAAAATCTCCAAAGGTTTTGCAAACGTATTCCCTGCCTAATATCTGTTATTTAAATTCACTAAAACTAATTTTTTATGGACTACGCTACTCCTCGCAATCTCACATTCCTCCTCTCCAAAAACTAAGCACCATGAAACACTTACTTTTTGTTGCGCTTTTTGTTGCGGCTTTTTTGCCCAATTGCAAAAAGGAGCAGATGATTATAAAAACACCAGACCCGATTGATACTATTGAGCCAATAGATACGGTACAGCATATTATTGGCTTTGGGCAAAGTTCGGTTTTGAGAGGCTGTTTTAAAACCTATTTTTGACGATTTAGCATTATTCTGATGGATGCTATGTAAATCATGCTTTGGCTATTTCTGGGGCAGAATTCGTAATCTTTACTTAATCTTCTAGCATGATTGAACCATCCAAATGTTCTTTCTACTACCCATCGCCTTGGCAGCAGGACAAACCCTTTGGCATCATCGCTGCGCAGCACCACCTGCCAAATCCACCCCCAGAGGTCTTGTACCCAATTTTCCAAGGCCTCGCCCCGATAACCGCCATCCACCCAAACCAACTTGATGCGTTTGCAGAGCCTGCGAAGCCGGATTTTTCGCCTGGCATAGGCCAGCAATTTCATAGCCCCCGCTTTTTCACTGATGCTGGCTGCACACACATACGCTACCAGCAACAAGCCTTGGGTATCCGTCAAAATAAAGCGTTTGCGACCCTTCACCTGCTTACCAGCATCGTAACCGCGCTCCTGCCCGCCAATACTTGTGGTCTTAACCGATTGAGAATCAATTACTCCCGCGCTTGGACGTTTCTTCCGCCCCATTTGCCGACGCGTCTTTTGCACAAACCAGGCATTGATAAACTCCCACGTACCATCCTTGCCCCACTTGCTGAAATAGCCATATACCGTGCTCCAATGTGGAAAATCGTGCGGCAGACTGCGCCAAGTGCAGCCATTTTTGAGAACGTAAAAAATGGCATTGATCACCTCTTGCAAATTCGCTGGTGGTCGCCCGCCCTTTTCCGTACCCGATTTGCTGCCCGGCAGCACTTCCTTCAACTTCGACCAGCCGTTCTTGCTCATGTCGCTTGGATACTTCGCCCGTTTGG